>JAZJYH010000007.1:0-61460 GCA_040390485.1 Pseudomonadota bacterium | reverse complement strand
CGCGGGTTCGATTCCCGCCGTCTCCACCAAATTCAAAACTGGTCTAGGCCCCTCTAGACCACGTATGTACCTGCTTTTAAGCGGGTTTAAGCAGCGCCCAAGATCACTAGCAAATGGTCTTGGGAGGTCTGTTCCGGTCTCCGTTTCGTCACAAATTAGTCACAGCAAGCACATAGCCCGAGGTAGGCTATGATTGATTGGGTGACAGCGACACTTCCCTTTTCATCCGAAATGAGATTCACAGGCGGTCGGGTTGTCTCTTGTAACGCCGATGGCGCTGTTGAATGGCAGACAGAAAAACGACTTCCAGTTGTCGGCTCATTTGACTCCAAGATGCATGTGGTCTCAAAAGGAGATGGCTTTCTCAACATCTCAGGAAATCCATGTAAGTTTCTACAAGGCCATAATCTTTTTGGGTCGGATGATCTACGCGGACTGGTTCTGGAAACGATGCTACGTTTATGCAAAATATTTGATGTTCCGATTTCCGGCCATGATCTCTTAGCTTGGAGTAACGGCGACTACCTTCTGCAGCGGATTGATATTGCGTACATGTACAGCCTGGATAATCGAGCGAACGTCCGATCATGGATTCGCTCCGCCGAATTTCAATCAAAGAGTCGGCACGGTCGCCCAATGACCAAGGGGGGCACGCTATATTGGGGAAAACACTCGCGCCGCTGGGCTATGAAAGCCTATGGCAAGGCCGACGAAGTAAGCTCCACAAAGGATCACAAACTTCCAGATGAAATCTTGAATAGAACGGCATTACTCGATTATGCTGAAGATAAATTACGCTTGGAGTTAGTTCTCCGCTCGATGCAACTTGACGACCTTTTTCTGAAAAAAGCCAGCGACTGGGGCAACACTACACCAGCTAAATTACATTCTCTCTACCTTGAGTCAATTGATATGAGCAATCAATTCACATTAGCAGCAAGTGAAATTAGCGGACTTCCAGCAAGGTTAGTCGCGGTATATCGGCTTTGGAAGAACGGCGAAGATTTACGAGCGATGTATCCAAAGAATACTTTTTATCGCTATCGCAGACAGTTGCTTGAACACGATATTGATATTGCGATAGTTCAACCAAATGTTTTTGGAAATGTCGTTCCACTTGTAAGGGCATTACGACCTCAGGCAATTGCGGGGGTACCTGATTGGGCCAAAGGAACAGATTTATATTTTGAGCCTTTCAAAGCGGCATGATGAACTTGAGATACTTGCGTCAAGGTGACTGACAGTTATTTGTACGCTATCATTTCTTACGAGTAAAAAAAACAACTGAATTTAAATACAGTATAATTTGGAGAAGAGTATGACGATTAGTAAAGCTGGACTGCTATCCGGCTTGTTCGGAGGTATTCTGTCGGGCGTAGTCAGCTTTGTGGCAATAAACTCATTTTCCAAAAGCTCCCAGATATCAAGCTTAGGCGATGCAATCTCTGTTGCGAACACATACATCGTATTCACAACAATCATCTTTGTCGCGACGACAATTTTCTTGGCGGTGGCTGGTCTTTGGTTTACTTATCAATTCGCCTCGAGCAAGGAATTACAAACGACACATTTGATGAAAGAACTTGAAGAACGATTGGTCGAAAACAAAGACGATATGGGTATAAAGTTCATTGATGCTGCGCTCAAGAACGCAGATGTTAGTCGGCATCTTCAAGAAAAGATTGAGAATAAAATTCGCCAACTTCTTGACGAAAAGAAACAAAATAACAGTAAAGAAAATGCGCTTGTTGACAGTTTGCAAAATAGCCTCGGCAACAACCATTAGATGAAAGGTAGATCAAATGATTACCGAAAAAAGTCCATCTCCCACTACAGAACCTAAGTTGAAAATTTCTTCTGTAACCGAACTCTTAGATCATTTAAAAGCTAGTGATGGATTCGAGTTGACTGCACCTGTCGACGTTGATCGAATCGCGAGTCTACTTGGAATTAGAGTTCGTGAAACGCTGGAGACAGATCACATGGACGCGATTGGTAAAATCTTCGCAGAGAATGACGGAACTGTTACGATTTGGGTAAACCCATTTGAAAACAGCTACGCTCCGAGAAGGAGGTTTACGATAGCTCATGAAATTGGTCATTTCTGTTTACATCTCTCCGAAACAAAAACCGGATTCATTGATACAAAAATGACGATGAGCCGAAGCGAGTCATATTGGGATGTTTATGAATCTCAGGCTAATAGCTTTGCCGCAGAATTGCTAATGCCAGAGCAATTAGTAAAATCGGAGGGTAGCAAAATTGTCGGCGCCTATCTCAAGCGAGAGCAAAAGGAGAAGATGCCAATTCCACCCTTTATTGATGCGCTAGCAAGGGTTTTAAATGTTTCAAACGTTGCGATGGAGTATCGACTGAGGAACATGTCCATCATCAAATAAATCTATGGCAATAGCTCTAGAACCGAGGTGGTTGTATTTGTAACGTGATGTTTGACACAAATTGCGGGGTATGGGGGCGCGTAAGCCCCCATAAAGACTGTGGTGACTGGCCAACATCAAGTAACCGTATTCGCGGCTCTGCTTTCCATTCTATTTTTTCCTCAATCGCGCCCTGCCAAGCTGTTTTTCTCACAAATCTAACTGAGTTTGTTTGCCTTAAGGTAACGATAGGCACAAATGCACATGGATAGATACCCAGGCACAAATGCTCATGGGTGAGAATTTGATATCCGATTAACAACAATTGCTTGTCTTTGGGTCGGTAAAGAGATCAGCGGGAAATCGCGCATAGCGCGAATCCCGCTGATCTTTTTTACAGTTCCCACAGGCAATGCGTGCAGTATAGTGATACTGCACGAAAGTACCAAATTGGTACTACCCTCCGCAAATAATAGGACTAGAATAAGGGATTATCATCATCCCCTACCTGTTGCTATGTCAGCCCAAATGCCACCAACAAATGATGAATTGATGCAAGTAATTGATCTTGCATTCGATAAATTCAGAGGTAACTCTGAGAAGCTAAAGGGAGCGATCGGATATTTGATGATTCTCCGGCGCATTGGTTGGAGGCCAGCATTATTGATGTATAGCCAGCAAACCATCCGTGAGTACGACGCGATTTTAAATATTGATTCCAGGGCGCTGTTCCCAGAAATTGGACAATCCGCAGATCGGTCTATGGCTTGGCGGTTATCAAAGAAGGTCACCAACTTCTGGAAAGCTGTCAAAGGAGAAACTAAAGGAATTCGAACACCTGAATTGGAATAGGGGAACTTGACACACCCCTAATGGAATACTAAACTCCCCTAGACCAACGCATCGTTGGTCTAGGATATTCAGGAGGGGTTTATGAGGTGGACACTAATTAAGCCGTTAGCCCTGCAATCGGGTTATACAGAAAACGCAATACGGGCGAAAATTAAAAAAGGGGTCTGGTTGGAAGGCTACCACTGGCGCAAGGCTCCCGATGGGCGTATTCACTTCAACGTTGAGGCCATACAATCATGGATCGAAGGAAAGCCCGCAAAGGCATAAGACCACACGGCAGCGGCATTCAAATCGACTTTGTTTATCAGGGTCGGAGATACCGAGAAAAGCTCGCTATCGCGCCAACTGAAGCGAATTTGAAGCATGCTGATCGTACGAGGAATGCCATCTTGTTCGATATCGCTGCTGGCACATTGAATCTTGAGAAGTATTTTCCAAATCGCCACGCTGCCGGCATACCGTCCGATTCCATCAATGCCGCCCTCGATGAATTCCTAAAATACAAACGCCTCGACTGCGCCAACAGCACCCTACGGGACTACAAAAGCGCAATTGACTTTCACTTACGCCCAAAGTTTGGAAAGCTGTCTTTTCAGGAGGTCAGCGCTTCGATGGTTCGCGCTTGGCTGGCTGACTTGGCTATCGGCCCAAAGCGCAAAAATAATATTCTGATTCCGCTTCGTGAGATATTTAAACTCGCATATCGAGATGGTCGTATTGCGCATAATCCCCTTGATCGCATTGAGAATCTGCGGAATCAACCTGAAGACCCGAATCCCTTTTCGCCAGAAGAAATCAACACATTACTCAATGCCTCGTCGGGACAGGTAAAAAATCTGTTTCAATTTGCGTTTTACACCGGACTCCGCACATCCGAACTCATTTCTCTGCGATGGGATGACTTCGACTTAGTTAACAAACAGATTTATGTGAGTCGAGCCAAAGTACGAAAGGTAATCAAGGACACAAAAACTGCTGCTGGCCGCCGTACAGTTAAACTTCTTCCTTATGCTGTAGAAGCCCTTTCGCGTCAACGTGATTTCAAATCCGAAGAACATAAGGAAATTTTCCTTAACCCAAACACCGGCAAACCGTGGATTGACGATGGACAAATTCGGAAAAGTGCCTGGTATCCCCTTCTTCGTTCCGCTAGTGTCACATTGCGCAACCCCTATCAAACGCGGCACACCTATGCCAGTTTAATGCTTACTGCTGGCGAAGATCCTTTCTGGGTGTCGGTACAAATGGGTCATAAGAATTTGCAAATGACGCTCAAGCGGTACGCTCGCTGGATACCAAATCGGAACCAATCAGGTGGAGAGAAGGTTATGCTCTTTTTGTCACAATTTAGTCACAGCGAGGCTATAAGTGTCTGATTATATTCAACATCTGGTAGGTTCGATTCCCGCCGTCCCCCAAAATACAAATGCCACCCCTTGAACTGACCCCATTTAGTTGGACGGTTTAGTTTGCTAGGAAGCCAAGGGCTGGGTTCTGTATTGCACAGGACTCAGCCCTTTTAGTTTCATCTTAATGCGGTCGTGATTGTAATAGTGAATGTACTTTTTGAGGCCGGTCTGTAGCTCGTCAACACTGCTAAATTTGTTCAAATAAAAGAATTCAGACTTCAGCACGGCAAAGAAACTCTCCATGGCTGCATTGTCGTGGCAGTTCCCTTTGCGCGACATACTCTGTGTAACATCTTTTTCCCGCAACGCCCGCTGATAGGCCGGCATGCGGTACTGCCACCCCTGGTCTGAATGCAATATGGGTGTCTCGTGCGATTTTAGCTTGGATAGCGCTTTCTTGAGCATGGAGCCTACCAGTTCAAATAACGGACGCCGGGTCATCTCAAAGGCGATGATTTCACCGTTGTACAAGTCCATTACCGGCGATAAGTAAAGCTTATCGCCAGCGACGTTAAATTCGGTCACATCCGTCACCCATTTTTGATTGGCGCCTTGCGCCTCAAATTGCCGCTGCAGGACGTTCGGTGCTACCAGCCCAACGTCCCCTCGATAAGAGCGGTATTTCTTCGGTCGTACCAGTGACTTGAGGCCGAGCTTGCCCATCAGGCGTTGAATCGTCTTGTGATTGACTGTTCTGCCCAATTTGCCAATCTCGACGGCCACACGACGATAACCATAACGCCCCTTGTGCTTGGCAAAGATGGAGTGAATTTGTTTCTTCAGTGCCTGGTGCTTATCGGCGGCCTGCATAGCTTTTTGCTGATAGTAAAAGGTGCTACGAGCCAAGCCGGCTAGCTTGAGCAAGCCGGCCAGTGGAAACTGATGCCTTAGTTCGATGATTACTTGCGCTTTTTGCGCGCGCTCGCCTGCTGTTGCCGCTGCGATTGAACTAAGGCTTGCAACTTTTTTAGATAGGCCACCTCCATCCGCAAATGGTTTACCTCGGCAACCAGCTCCTCGCGGCTACGGTCATCATCGGTAGGTAAATCAGGCTTTGGGGGCTGGGAATCAGGCATCTTCTTCGGTCTTCCACGAACACGTGGATGGAGGGCTTCTATACCACCGCTATGATAGCAGCGTTCCCATAGACTTATACTACTCGGATTGCGGATATCGAACTTCGCGCTTGCTTCGCGATAGGACAGGTGCTTGTCCCACATATGCCGCAAAACGCCGAGTTTGAACTCGGCATTGTAATGACTGAATTTCTTAGCTAACCCAGATGCCCCGTGAAGTTGGTACACGGCCAGCCAGCGCCTCAATATCGAATCATCTATTCCGTGGAGCGCCGACAAAGCCCCAGAGCCAGCCTTGCCGGACAAATACTGCTGGACTATCGCTAGCTTGAACTTCTCATTGTATTTCGTCATGAAAAAACCCCAAAAGTTGATGTCCAACTTTTGGGGTTCAGTTCACCTCGGGGTGGCATTTTTATTTTGATGCCGACGATGGCGGAAATCGAATCCGCGTCCGGTACGGACGCGGGGCGAACGGGGAATTCGAGCCGCACGCGGCGAGCCCGTGAGCGACATTGCGCTTGCAAGCGCAATGTCTGCCCAGGATGGCCGATTCCCGCCGTCTCCACCAAAATACAAAAAGCCACCCCCAGGGTGGCTTTTTTTCTGACCACTCCAAACCACAATTTCCCTATAAAATCAATAGACTAGATAATCTTCATCAATCGAGAGATTTTTTACACCTGGACTAGAGGGGTCTGTTTTGGTCTGTATATTGCGACAAAAATGCGACAGAATGAAGTCCCTTGAACGGTAATTTTTCACATACATACTTATTTTTGGTATTTTTTATTAGCCTCTGCATTGGCCAGCACCTTCTTTATGGCCTGCATGTACTCTGCGTTGTAGACAGTATTGCCGAGCGAGTCCAGTACTTGCCCTTTAACATCGAGACGCCAGCCCTGGCTTTTCATAAAATCGGATGAAATTGCTTTCTTAAGCGCTTTAAGGTCACCTGGCTTTAAAACCCACTCAGAGACATTTTTTAATGGTCGCCCTCTGGGCATTGTGGCGGCCGTGGCGTCAAGGGCTGTCCTCTTCTCCTCCTCGACCTCTCGCGCAAGCTTTTCAGCTTCTGCACAACTCAATCCAATTCGTAGGGCATTTCGTTCTTCAATCAGCGCCACAACACTCGCACGAAGGATTGGGTCGTCAATTTTAGATGTAAAACTATCTCGCCCCTTACCTCCCCCTGATTCATTGTTTTCACTACCATTTTCCGAATCGACAGGTTTCTTACCGCTGTAACTAAATAAGGACCAGGCATCAATCAGGGTTTTATAGTCGGACGACGAGGCGTTATAGAGGGCTCGTGCCTTCAAGATGCCTTCAGATTCGCATTCCTTGCCGACAGAAGAAACCGAGATATCTGTGACACCGTTTTGGTAGTGATTGCCGCATATTTCATGGATACGCTTTAGGGCATGCCGGCGCTCAGACCTCGCCGGCTTGGAGGACAAGGCTGCGAATACTATATTTGGATGAATTGATAAAGGGCTCACATGCATTCCTGCAAAAGATGCTATGAGCTACCATGCTATCAGATTGAGAATTTTCTCGTGGCAACCAGAGTGCCCGCTACAGTCAGACAAATGCGCTATTCGCGGCGTTCCCGGCCTGAGCAACTGTCCTCTCACGAAAACAAGTTTATTGAATTTAATGCTTGGTGGTACTAATACTATTTCGAGCAACTCTGACGGGAAACTTTCAATCCATTTAAGCCCGAGAGCTATCCACGAATTTAAGAGACGGCAGGAAGCAAACGGTCAAAATTGGCCGTAGCTACTGATACTTTCTTCGTCGGTTCTCGAAAGCGGGCTTTGTGCCTTCCAAGATATCGATTGCGGCACGGTTCAATTCTAAGTCTTCAATGCCGCCGGAAACGTACTTTATTCGATTGGAACCGTCCCTATCCATCGAACATACAATCACTTGCTCGGCATCGCATGCAATGGCTAGGTTCGCATTGTGCGTGACCATAATGACCTGACGATGCTGCTTCGCGCGCGTAATGACTCCTACGAGCAATTGGTAAACTGTTTCGTTATCGAGATTTTCTTCAGGCTGGTCTAGCACAATTGGAATTCTTTCCCGGTCGACCAACAAATAAAAAATGAGTAGCAATGCGCCTCGCTGCCCAGGTGATAACCGCTCCAGCTCAACGTTGCCGAGCTTCAGACCGTAGCTCAATTCCGCATACGGTATCCCGTAAAGGAAATCCAATATCTCGTTAATTGTTCTACCGGATTTAAGCAGCGAGGCGAGCGCTACCGGTTTTCCGCCGCCTGTTGTAACTAGTTTAGCGTGCACCGCCGAGAGGAATGCACGGAGGCCATCGTCAGTTTCTAAATCGTAGGACACGAGTAGCGTCTGTGCAAGTGATTTGGACTCCTCGGCACCCACAAAGGAGCCAACGCTCTGCTTGATGTAATCGAAAAGCCTTACCGCAAAGGCATCGAATGAGAATCGTACTGAAAACCGAACACCCAGGGCATCTCGAATTTGGGGCTCCTCATCTATGAGCGCTTGCACCGGAGCGAACAGTGCCCTAAGCAAATCGGCTCGCCGCTTAAGGCAATTCAGGATATCCACAGCTAGTGAAAGTCGGCGCTCAACTAACTGAGCCAGCTCGCTGCGGCGGTCGCTCATCGCCCTCATCTGCGACCATAGGCCGACGAACGAGTCAGTTCGTTCTCGCGTTCCGACCGCGTTTGTCCATTCATTCTGCCAAGCCTCGCTTCTCGTCAATGCCTCCTGATAGCGGCGCATTGGTTCGTCCATTTTCGATTGTTCCTCGGCTTTTTCCTGCCGCTTCAATCCCAATTTTGACGAAATTGAGCCTTCATTGGCAGGGTCGAACGCTGTCCTCAATTCGGCCAGTCGGCTTTCAGTATCGGACCGCAGCGACTCAACCTTCCCGCGTTCGATAGTGAATTTGATGACGTCATCCACGTCCAGCTGTAGCGATACCAGTTTCGGCGCAAGCAGTTCCTTTTCTGTACCGATGTTTTTCTCTAGTCGATTTAACTGGTTTGTGACCTCGTCAATTGTACGAAGCGAACCTTTTAACGTGTCTAACTGTGTCTCAGCGGCGCGGCTCTGCTCCTCTAACGTGAAAATTTCAGCGTTTAGCGCCTCAATTCGTTCAGCCGCGAGCCTCGTGCCATCATCAGTATTTTTCGGAGCTTCGGTTACATCTGGGCGATTTTGGCGTAGAGCCTTGAGTCTTACTATGGCCAGACGTACGGATTCACGCAACGCCTTCTGCGCATCCGGCGCAATGTCATTCGACAGCGTAATAATTCTAGAATTTAGAGTCTTAAGACGACTTCTATAATCAGCAATTTCACGCTCGATTTCTTCACTCCGCCTGTTAATCAGCTCGTCCAACGAGTGTGAGTCGTCGCGCTCATCATAGGGAATGTGCGAGAAGATGACCTCTCTTAGTTCATCCTGAAGAAGCTGGTCATCGCCCTGAACGTGGTCGTTACAAAGTTCTTCGAAATATCTTTGCGGTAAATATTTTATCCGCTGTACGGCGGAGGGTGGGCGACTCGCGGATAACAGTCTCCATTCAGGAGCTTTAGTGTTTTGCTTCCATTGCAGCCGGGCCTCAAACGACGAAGCCTTGTTATCTTTTGGAAGTCTAAATCGGTGCTCAGATAGAAAAGAGAAATGGCGGCCGTTCGGAGTATCGCCCAGCAAACCCAAGACGTCGGCCAATGCGCTCTTGCCGCTTCCCTTTCTACCGATAAGTGCTACTAAGTCCTCATTCAGTGGCAAGTCTGTCCCATCAAACCAAGTACCTAACTCCGGTGCGTTTGCGCGTTTGCGTATCTGGACCGAACCGAGAAAAAGGTGAGGATTTCTGGCGACGAAATCGACCTTCGGCGGTAGCGTCCCAACATAGGAACGATTCGCGGGCTCCTTACAAGCCTGCAGAAGCCCTTCAAAGGTTGCAGAGGCTTTAATCCACGTGATTCGACCGTTAGGAAAATTACCGTAATCGGAGATGGCGTGAGCATCGCTCCCACGGACAGCGAGCTTAGGAAGCTTGATTGCCTCTTGAAATTCGTTGAAGTAACTTTTGTTTGCTTCCGTTTGGAGTCCTATAAAAGCGTCCCTTGTACCAGGATTTGAAACCTCAAAGATAGCCTCCATCGCCAGCAATTCATTGGGAAAGGCATGATGCTCACGAAATCGGATTTTCTTCACTCCGTCGTTCGTGTCGAACGGAATAAATAATATCGCATCACTCTTTCCAAAAAGTTTTAGTGCGGCAATGACGGATTCTGGGGTAACCTCTACCGTCTTGGATGCGGCCTCCAATGCGGAGGCCGAGTTGGCCAATACCGCGGCTTTCGAGGTTCCTAAATCGATTAGACGTTGCTCGGAAATATGCTCGCGAGCGAACTCAATTAAGTATTCATCCGTCAATGGTTTACCAGTAATGCTGAGCTTTATTTGGGCCTTGAACGCTTGCAACTTCTCGATGGAGAGCACTGGATTGAGTAGCACATGCATATTCAACCGGAAGTCACCAGGTGAAACCATTCGTAGTTCCATGCCGGGAAAAATAGCGGCCTTGCAGGCAACAGCATCGGGCTGATTTAGGTACTCGCGAAGGGCTATAATGCCATCGAAGGTCCAGTAGTCCATCAGCGCTACAGCCACACAACCTGAAGCATTGATACCTTCAATGACCTCGCGTAACAGCGCCTGTCGTTCGTCGCCAGAGGGAATATCTCGAAATCGTCGCCCACCTCTCCACTCATATGAGGCTGGCGTATGAATATGTAAGTCCCACTTACCCCACGTCGCACCCTTATTCATCGCCAGTCTCCCGTTACGAATGTTGAAAAGATAATATCGCACTTCAGAATCTTTTTGGCAACATTTGTGAATCTGCCTTACAGCGTCGGGGACCACCTAAACTCACGTATTTTGATAGAGAGGATAGAGTACTGGGTATCGATACGGGTTACCTGTATGCAGACACTATGAGTATTTTTTGATGCCCGACCATTCTTTTCAGCACCAGCCGCCTTGATGTGAATGCCGGAATAACCTCTCTCGCAAGAATGCCCAGCAGCAAGGAGCCCTTTGTCATCAACTTTGGTATACTGCTTGTTTTGAAAGCGCCTAGCCATAACTTGGTTTCGCCCGCTTGAGTTGGCAACAAATTGCTGTTAAATTACTATCAACTAAGTTGCGTTCGCTCAATACCTTCAGTTAGACTGGGTTAAGCTGAAGGAGAATAATTTTGGGAACCATGAAGCAGGTCGCAATCATCATAATTACTGCGTCCGCATGACGCGGTATAACGCAGAAATCTCTGCCGGGTCACTGCTGCCGCTTGAAAGTAGGCGAATCGCCAAATTATTACTGTCTAGCCCGGACCAAGCAGCATGGCTTCGTGCCATAGAGACCGAAAACATCCTGCAGAAGAAAACACCCGCTACCGCCCGCCGGCAAGCAACGCTGCTGCGCCGTCGTCTGACGACGCTGGATGCTGGGGCTTGGAAAATGATTGCTGAGCGCGAAAGTGAAGTTGTCATTCAGTTACTATTGACTGCCGCCGTAAAGCATAGCCAATTATTGGGTGACTTCATCCTCCGTGTTTACGACGACCGCCAACGCCGTCTGGAGCCAGCCTTGGCGTCATCCGACTGGCACGATTTTCTGGCTGAGTGCGCCCATCATGACCCTGCCGCAGCGGGCTGGTCCGAATCTACCAAGGCAAAACTGTTCCAGGTCATTTTGCGCATCTTGGCCGAAGCGAAGTATATTGAAAGCCCCCGCTCGATGAAGTTGACCCCCCAATCCCTACATCCTGATGTGCGGCGTTACCTGAGCACACATGATGAAACCTATGCCCTTGAATGTCTGGAGCGCGTGAAATGACTCTAAGCTTTGACGAACGCCTCAACCAAATCTTGCCACGTGTGACCTCGCCTGACTTTTTGGAAAGCAAAGGCTTAGGCAATGAAATCGGTTTCTGGATTTTTGACTACCCGCCCGACCGCGAGTTGGATATGCGTAGCTTTCTCTCCGGGACCGTCTTGCCTGCTTTGACAAGACACGTACCAGCTATCCATGCCGACACCATTGACTTGCTGCAACTGGCGACAGGGTTGCTGGAAGAGCGCAACCTGCTCGACAAAACTATGGACATGCAGCTCAGCAAAGGCGACGATAGCACGCTGACCGCGTTGCGTTCGGTTCTCAAAGAAGACAAGATTGCTCAAAAAATCGCTTCCCAGCACGATATCGCAAATCTCGATCTGTTGATTTTGACCGGTGTCGGTTCCGTTTACCCCATGCTACGCACGCACACGTTGCTGTCGGCACTGCACCCCATCATGGGTAACACACCGCTATTAATGTTCTTTCCAGGTCGTTACGACGGACATTCACTACGCCTGTTCAACACGTTGGCGGATGACCACTACTATCGGGCCTTCCGTCTGGCCCCCGAAAACACTTAGTAACGAGCTCAAACTCCAAAGTCTTGACAATCAGAGATACATAAAACAATATGAAAATCAGTGAACTTTTCCTCAAGCCCATCGACCGCCCCATCAATGGCGTAATCAAGGCCGACCAGATGGATGCTGCAAGCGTCTGGCAAGAGTTGGAAGAATACGTCGTAACTAAGCAGATTAGCGAATACCTGCGCAAGTTCTTTGACGCCTACTTGGCGGCCATCGACCGTCCGAATGACGCTGCCATCACTGACCGGATGGGCGTCTGGGTGTCCGGCTTCTTCGGCTCAGGTAAGTCGCATTTCATCAAGATATTGTCTTATTTGCTGGAAAACATCGAGGCTCATAATCCCGACATCGGGGAGAAACGTAACGCTGCCCAGTTCTTTGACCACCAAAAAATCAGAGACGCCATGCTGCATGCTGACATTCAGCGCGCGGTGCAGGGCACGGCCGACGTCATCCTGTTTAACATCGACGCCAAAGCCAACAAATCCGACCCCGACGCCATCTTGCAGGTCTTCTTGCGCGTATTCAATGAGAAAGTGGGCTTATCGGGCGACTCTCCGCACATCGCAGACATGGAACGTCATCTAATAGCCAAGGGTGCGTTCGAGACCTTCAAGACTGCCTTCGCTGCCTCCAACGGTGGCGCTTGGGAGCAAGAGAGTGATGCGGTCGCATTTTATCGCGACGACATCGTCACCGCTCTTGCCCAAGCCTTGAAAATGACACCTGAATCAGCTGGCAAGTGGTTCGACAATGCAAGAGATGACTATCGCATCACCCTCGAAGGGTTTGCCAAGGTCGTCAACGATTACCTGACTACTCGGCCATCCAGCCACAAGGTCATCTTTTTGGTCGATGAAGTGGGCCAGTTCATCGGTGCCAGCTCGCCGCTGATGCTCAACCTGCAGACAATCACCGAGCAGCTCGGTGCCCAGTGCAAGGGCCGCGCATGGGTCATCGTCACCAGCCAGGAAGATATCGACGCGGCCATTGGCGAGGACAACAAGTCCAAGGGCCAGGACTTCTCCAAGATTCAAGCCCGCTTTCACACCCGTTTGTCGTTGGCCAGTAGCAACACCGACGAAGTCATCGGCGAGCGCTTGCTATCCAAGACAGAGGCCGCCCACGTTGCGCTGCGCGATGCCTTCGCTAGCAAGAGCGACGTCATCAACAATCAGCTCGGGTTCTCGGGCAATTCAGTGACCCTGCGGGGTTACAAGGACGCCGCCGAATTCGTCACCTGCTACCCGTTCGCGCCATACCAGTTCACGCTGCTGCAAAAGATTTTCGAATCCATCCGGAAGGTGGGTGCTACCGGCAAGCACTTGTCGCGCGGCGAACGTTCGCTGCTCGATGCCTTCCAGTCGGCGGCCGTGCGCAATGCGAACCACGGCATCGATGTGTTGATTCCGCTGTACGACTTCTATCCCGCCATCGAGAGCTTCATCGACGGCGTCGCTAAGCGCTCGATAGACCAGGCGCCGGGCAATCCCGGGTTGCAGCCCTACGACAGTCTGCTGCTGAAGGCGATGTTCCTCATCCGATACATCCCCGACATCGTCAAGCCGTCCATCGACAATCTTGCCACGCTGTGCATAGACCAGATTGACGCGGACAAGCTCGCCCTCAAGCGCAAGATTCAGGAAAGTCTGGCCCGCCTGGAGCGGGAGCGCCTGGTCAGCCGCAACGGTGACCTGTGGTTCTTCCTGACCAACGAAGAGCGTGATGTTGCCCGCGAAATCGGTCACGTCGAGGTCTCTGCCGCTGAAAAATCCCGCGAACTGGCCAAGCTGATTTTTGAGGATATTTTCAAGGACCAAACCAAGGTGCGCCACCGCGACACCAAGGCCGACTACGAATTCAACCGACTGCTTGATGGCGCGCCGTGGCGCCAGGCCAGCCATGCCCTGAGCTTTGAAGTGCTCACCCCGCTGGGTGATGAATACGAACGTCTCCAGCCAGCCCGCTGCATCTTGCGTAGTAGCGAGGGAAACGGCCGCGCCTTGGTGCGCTTGCCGGAAGGTGAGCGTCTGGATATCGAATTGGCGCTATACCTGCAAATCGAAAAATATATCGTCAGCCCCAAAGCCGACCAGGCCAGTCCATCGCTCAAGCGTATCCTGGCCGACCGCAAGGACGAAAACCGTGAACGCCGTATGCGCTTGGTGCATCAGCTTTCCGAACTTATCGCCTCAGGCGATTTTTACGCGCTGGGCCAGCCGATTCAAATCAAGACTGCCAGCCCGGACAAAGTACTCGATGAGTTGCTCAATTACCTCATCACCAACACCTACAGTAAGCTGCCATACCTCAAGGTGCGCCAGGTTGACCCAATAGCCGAAATCAAGGCCGTACTCAATGCGGATGACTTGGGCCAGCATTCGTTGGGTCTGGTCGGCGAAGCCGGCAATGCTCTCGCCATCAAGGAAATGCGCGACTACCTGCAGCTGGCCGCCAGCCAGAACCGGGTACTGCTGTCAGACGTGGTCGAGCGCTTTGCCGGCATACCATGGGGTTGGAAGCCCGAGTGGGAAACGGTGCTGCTTATTGCCCGTTTGTTCATCTCCGGAGAAATCAAGCTCATGCTCGAAGGCTCCGACCTTGACCCCGTATCCGCCGCCGACACACTCACCAAGTCCGTCCGCTTCAAGCAGATATCCATTCTTAAGCGCAAGACGGCTGATGCCACCGCAATCAAGCGCGCGCGCGAGTTGTATAAGGAACTGTTCCAGAAGATGGGACGCGAGGAAGAAGACAGCTTAGTTGCCGACTTCCGTGCCCGGTTAACGGATTGGCAAGCCGAGCTCAAAAGTTACGCTCATACCGCCGCGGCACCGCACCATCCAGGCAAGTCCGACATTGATGCCGCACTCACCCGAATTGCTCAGCAACTTGCTACGCGCGACAGCTTTTCCTTTATCGAAGCCCTGCTGGCGGCCAAGAACGAATGGCTGGATGCTGCTGACGACATTCACGACCTGGTCAACTTCTACAAGACTCAGATTACTGCCTGGCGCAAACTGCTCGATGGCCTGGGTACGTTTGAAAGTAACCGTGAAGCATTGAATAAAGTGCCTCAAGCCGCCTCCGCTCTGGCTGACCTTGCCCACATCCGCGACAACCCCAAGCCCTATGGCCAGGTCAACCGCATTGAGCCACTGCTGGCCTCCGTTACCGCCATCAATGAACAACTGGCGCAAGAAAAACGAGAAAGAGCCTTGCTGTCCATCGATGGCAAGCTAGCCGAGGTGGAAGCGAAGCTCAAGACAGCCGCAGCCATGCCCGAACTCAGCAACAAAGCACTGCGCCCCCTGCAAGAGTTGAAAGCGAGTATTGCCAGCCAGACCAGCATTGCACAGATTATGTTGATGCAAGCGGCAGGAGGCGACGCAATGGACGACGCCATCAATATTATTGAGGCGGCTGCGGCCAAACGCCCGGACCACGTTGCGATGCCTGGTAATACAACTAAACCACTGCAGACAGGCCAGCCGAATGTGCCGGCGCCTGTGGTCAAGACCACCCGCGTTATCCGTGCTGCCGAATTGTCCAGCAAAACGTATCTGGAAACTGAAGCTGACGTGGATGCTTATTTAAGTAAGCTGAAAGACGCGCTGCTGACCGCAGTGCGCGCTGGTCAAATAGCGCGAATTCAATAACGCATTCGATAGGCTGCGTTAGCCCTCATTAAACCTATCCAATGGCTGTCCTCGTGCAAAACACGGGGCAGCTGAGAAATCTTATCTGATTCATGAACAAAGCCAAACTTAAGTCTTACGCCCCGCAAGCCCGAAAAGACTTCATTGCTGCCGTCACCGCTCGCGCCAATTTGCTCGGCTTATCAGAAAAGGCGGGCAAGTTGGAAGTGGCTACCAGCCAACCGCAGGGCGACGCAACCGTGATTGCTGGCCAAGCCTGGCCCATTAAAGTCCACAGCCAGCGTCAACAACTCATCACCCGCATTCAGAAAGACGGCTTTGTTCAGACCATGGAAGCTGTCGCTTACACCTGGTTCAATCGGTTTGCGGCGCTGCGCTACATGGAGTTGCACGACTACCTGGGCCATGGCCACCGGGCACTTTCCAGCGTGGAAGGCACGCTGCCGGACATCCTTGTGCACGCCGCAGACCTGGTGCAAAGTGGCGCTGGTGAAGGTAGTTTGCCGGGACTGAAATCTTCGCTAGTCGTCGAGATGAAGCTGGCCGGCAACCGCGACGGCGAGCTGTATCGCCTGCTGCTCGTCGCCCAATGCAATGCGCTCAGCAACGTCATGCCATTCCTGTTTGAGCGCATCGACGACGAAACCGAACTGCTGCTGCCCGACAACCTGCTACGCACTGATTCCGTAATTGCTAAGCTGGTGGCCGCCATTGACGAAGAAGACTGGAAAGAGGTCGAAATCATCGGCTGGCTTTACCAGTTCTATATTAGCGAGAAAAAAGACGAAGTTATCGGCAAGCTGGTCAAAAGCGAGGACATTCCTGCCGCCACCCAGCTGTTCACCCCCAACTGGATAGTGCAATACCTGGTGCAAAACAGCATCGGTCGCCTGTGGCTGATGACCAACCCGGCCAGCACACTGAAGGCTCAGTGGCCATATTATATAGCGCCTGCAGACCAGACTCCTGAAGTACAAGCCCAGCTCGACGCTCTGATTCAGACTCGCATTGATGAAGACGGCGACAGCCTGAATCCTGAGCTCATCACGCTTCTGGACCCGGCCTGTGGCTCCGGCCACATTCTGGTGGAAGCTTACGAAGTGCTCAAGGCCATTTACTTGGAGCGCGGCTATCAGCCACGTTCCATTCCCCGAATTATTCTGGAAAAGAACTTGTTCGGTCTGGACATTGACGACCGCGCCGCGCAAATGGCCGGTTTTGCCCTGCTGATGAAAGCCCGCTTGGACGACCGGCGCCTGTTCAACGAGCCCATTAAGCTTAACGTGTTGTCATTGCAGGAGAGTAAAGGCCTGGATGTAGAGGAGCTTACCCAAGCCTTGCAAACGGTCACAGGTGGCGTCCGCCCGGAGATTGCAGACAGTGCAGGCAGCAGCGGATTTGGAGAACACGACCTCTTTCCCGGCACTCGCCCGCAATTTAATCTCATCGACGCTGGCGCAGCGGACGCGGTGGGTAACCCAGTACGACAGGCTATTGCCGCACTCGTCTCCACCTTTGCCCATGCAAAGACGTTTGGGTCGCTGATTCAGATTCCGCAGGCGTTGAATGCGCAAATGGAGGTGATTGCTGAGAGTTTGCAGCAGGCTATTCAGAACGGCGACCTGTATGCGAAGGATGCCGCGCAGGTTTTGTGGCCGCTAATGACGCAGGCGCGGGTGTTGGGGATGAAGTTTGATGCTGTCGTGGGAAATCCACCATATATGGGTGGCAAGGGAATGAATTTGGCACTCAAGGATTATGCCAAGGCCACATTCCCGGACAGTAAATCGGATTTATTTGCCATGTTCATCGAACGGGGTTTTGGTTGGTGCAAGCCGACCGGTTTTAATAGTATGGTGACGATGCAGAGCTGGATGTTCTTGTCTTCGTATGAATCAATGCGGGAAAAATTGCTGGAAAAACGGACAATTCAAACTATGGCGCACTTAGGCGCTAGGGCCTTCAGTGAAATTTCCGGCGAAGTGGTTCAGACGACGGCATTTGTTTTGCAGGGGCAACACATTAGTGGCTTTAAACCTGTGTTTATTCGACTGATAGAAGGAAACGAAGAAAACAAGCAGGCTACCCTGCTTGCCGGCCAAAATCGGTTCGATACGACGCTGCAGGATGATTTTAAGAAAATCCCAGGAAGCCCCGTGGCATATTGGGCGCCACAAATCGTTCTTAAAATATTTGAGAATGAAGAAAAGCTAGGAGATATTGCCTCAACAAAGCAGGGACTGGCAACAACAAATAACGGTTTGTTTTTGAGGTTGTGGTTTGAGGTCGACTTTGGGAAAATATCGTTCAATCGGCGGCAGGGTGATATTGATTTTCTCGATTCGGAGAAATGGTTCCCAATTAACAAGGGCGGGTCTTATCGACGTTGGTTTGGCAATAATGAATTGATTGTAAATTTTGAAAAAAATGGAAAAACCATTTGCGACTACATCGATAACACTCCCGGTGTAAAAGTTAAGTCAAGTGGCCGAGTTATTAATCGTGATTTTTATTACCGACCTGGCTTAACGTGGTCAAATTTGTCTTCCGGAAAATTCTCCATGCGTCAAAGCAATCCTGGATTCTTGTTTGAAAGTAAAGGGGCGATGTGTTTTGTGAATGACGAGAAAAAGGAAAAACAACTTCTCGCATTGGCAAATTCAAATGTATTTAATTATTTATTATCTTTTGTTAGTCCAACGCTAGACTTTCACGAGGGGCCAATGAAATTGATTCCAGTAAAGATTAACGTAAGCTCAAAAATAATTACAAATTCGGAGAGGGCAATTGGCATCGCTGAGTCTGACTGGAATTCATTCGAAACAGCATGGGGGTTTAATTCATTGGATTTGGTAATCAGAGGGAATCAAAATAATAGTTTAAAGAAGTGCTGGGATTCTCAACGAATTTCGCTTCATAAGAGTTTTGATGAGATGCATAGCCTGGAAATTGAAAATAACAACATTTTCATAGATGCATACGGGCTACAAAACGAACTCTCCCCTGAAGTCCCCGAAGAGCAAATCACACTGGCTCGTGCCGACCCCGAGAAAGATTGCCAGCGCCTAATTTCCTATGCCATCGGCTGCATGATGGGACGCTACAGCTTGGACGAACCAGGCCTGGTTTATGCCAGCGCTGGCAACGTTGGCTTCGATGCCACCCGCTACGCCAGCTTCCCCGTCGATGCCGACGGCATCGTGCCGCTCACCGATGACCTCTGGTTCCAGGATGAAGCCGCTAGCCGCATCCGAGAATTCCTGCTCGTCGTCTGGGGGGGCGACACGCTGGCCGAAAACATGGCCTGGCTGGCGGAAAGCCTAGGCGTCAAGGCCGGCGAAACCCCGGATGAAACCATCCGCCGCTATCTAGCCAGCAAGTTCTACAAAGACCACCTGCAAAGCTATAAAAAGCGTCCAATCTTCTGGCTTTTCTCTAGCGGCAAACAAGGTGCTTTCCAGGCCTTAGTCTATCTGCACCGCTATCATGAGGGCACACTGGCGCGCATGCGCGCCGAATATGTGGTGCCCCTCACTGGCAAAATGCAATCTCGCATCGACATGCTGGAGAAAGACGCCGCAGCCGCTTCCAGCACTGGGGTCCGTAACAAACTGACCAAGGAAGTTGAAAAGCTCAAAAAGAAGCACGTTGAGCTGCTGGCCTACGACGAACAGCTACGTCACTACGCCGACATGCGCATCATGCTTGACCTAGATGATGGCGTTAAGGTCAACTACGCCAAATTTGGTGATTTACTGTCGGAGGCGAAGGCGGTGACTGGTGGGGGTAGCGATGATTGACCCGGGGCGGATGACTTCTTTCAGCCAACTGATGGGCCAACCGGAGGGCAAGACGCTGGATTTTAGGCTCGGGTTGTCATCACCCAAGCCAGCTACTAAAAACGCTGGTTTTTTTTGCCAACACGGTCGGGGAAGTCAGTGAGAGCAGATTCTGTCTCCGTGGTCGAGCAAGCATCAGCGGAACAGCGAGAGTCAGGGCTAGAGTCGAATCTGGCGGCTAGTGTAATAATCATGCTTGGAGTTGCTGAAGCGGGTAAGACTCAGTTGGCCGTGTTCCTGGGTCATAAATCGGTTCTGGTGAGCTTCCCCAAAAATTCAAGCGCTCGCTGACACTTGAATTTATCGAGATGACTTTGCCAGACAAGCCCAACAACCGTTTGCAAAACTATCGACTCACCGCGTGAGACCGTGAACTTTTAATAGACAGGGCTTATGCCACAATACCCCTGCGTAAAACAATACAAGAAAAGATAATGAGCCAACAACGCCTGTTTGATAGTTTGACCACCTTGTTCGCCACCTACCCGGTGGTGTTCTGGCATGACATAGAGGCCGAGTTTGCTACTGCCGTCGATGGTCTCCAGCTGGATGGTGTACAGTTGGTGCGCTTGGATGACAGCTCTGCGCTACGAGTAAAACTCGACATTGAGCAGGCGCCGGACCAGCGATGGTTGATTTACAGCGCCAAGCCGGAGCCGGAGCCGGCCAAGGATTGGCTACTGGATGTGCGAATGCGCAGCAAGTCGTTCCGTGCGGACACCACTTCCATATTGCTAGAGGATTTGGGCCTGAGCACCCAAGGACTGCGTGCTCACTTGAAGGAGCGTGCCAAGTTCCTCCGCGCCAAGGACCGTGTGGACCGTCTCAAACGCCTGGTGCTGCCGGGCGATGACGCCTCGGACCTAGACCGCAAAATGCTGACGGTGCTGACCCGTGCCGACCAACCTGAGTTGTTTGCCATGCTGCAGCGGCTGTACGGCGCCATGGTCGAGGAAGGTTTGGCTGACTTGTCGGCACAACCCAAAGCCTGGCAGGACATTGACGCCAATGATTTGACTCCCGCTTTCTGGGAGTTGGTACAAGTTCAACTGGGCTATACAGATGGCAATCCGAGCCTGCGCGACTTGTTGTTGCGCATTCTGGTGACGGATTTTTGCCGAAGCCTGCAGGGTGATGCACCTCGTCAGTTGGCACATTTTGTGTTGCCTGACCGCAGCCTGGCGTCAAATGCATCAGTCTTTGTCGGCCGTTGGCGCTCTGACATTGCGCAATTTGCAAATTACAACGCCTTGGCGCAAGCCGTGGCCAACGAGCTGGACCTGGTGAGTTTGTTGTCGGGCCAGTCGGCCGAGCATTTGGTAGAGTGCATGACGTTTGAAGACGTCGAATTGCGAGTGGTGCAGGACCTCAAGAAACGCATCGTCGCCGGCGCCGGTGCCAATATGGATGTCGTTCGCACACTGATGGCGCGACGCCGCGACGGGCATTGGGCTAACTCGTTGCTGGCCAGTGCCAATGAACGCACCCGCGCCTTGGCTGCGTGTTACGACGCGTTAACCGCTGCCGCCGACTTCTTTAGCTTGAAGGCGGCCCATGCGTCGGGCTTCAGCTTTCTCGATGCGGGCACCGCATTTGCCCAATACCGGGATGAGCTGTTCCGCTTTGACCAATTGTACCGGCACTTCCACACGGCGGCTGACGCGGTCGAGCCCACTGGCTGGGCCGTGCTGCACGAGCTGCGCGAAACGATTGAAGGCGTGTACTCAGGCTGGTTCATCCCTCACTTGAGCGCCGCTTGGTCAAACGTGATGGAAGGGCCACAGGGGTTGCTAAATCATTGGAAGCTGCCAGAGGTGACGCCACAACAGGCATTCTATGAACGCCGGGTCCTGCCCCTGTTTAATGGTGGCGTGAAACGGGTGTTCGTGTTGATTTCTGACGCATTCCGGTTCGAGGTCGCCCAAGAACTGGTGCAGCACACCAACAGCAAGAGCCGCTTCAAAGCATCTCTGGACGGTATGTTGGGCGTGTTGCCCAGCTACACCACCCTGGGTATGGCTGCGCTGCTGCCGCACCAGACGCTGGCGTACAAGGAGAGTGCCAACCTGGATGTACTGGCCGATGGGCATGCCGTGGCGACGTTGGAGCAGCGCAGCGAACATCTGCAGCGCTTTGGCGGCCTGGCCATCAAGGCCGAAGACCTGATGGGACTGGGCAAGGAAAAAGGGCGTGAACTGGTGCGCGACCAGCGGCTGATTTACATCTACCACGACCGCATCGACATGATTGGCGACAAACAGGCATCAGAGACCAAGACCTTTGAGGCTGCGGCACAAACGGTGCAGGAGCTCTCCAACGTGCTGGGCTTCATCATCAATGGTCTTAATGGTTCAGCGGTATTGGTCACGGCTGACCACGGTTTCATGTATCAGGAATCGGCGCTGGATGACTCGGACAAGGCCTCGCTGGACGACAAGCCCACTGGTACATTGAAGGCCAAGAAGCGTTACCTGATTGGCCGTAACCTCGGTACGACCTCGAAAGCCTGGTCCGGCAACACGGCGGTGACGGCCGGCACCACTCTGGAAGGCAGTCTGGATTTCTGGGTGCCCAAGGGGGCCAGCCGCTTCCACTTTGCGGGCGGTGCCCGTTTCGTCCATGGCAGCGCCATGCCACAGGAGATAGTGGTGCCGGTCATTACGGTGCGGGTCAGCGAGGCGGAAAATGCCAAGACCAAATATGTAAGCATCAGCTTGTTAGGTACCGTGAATAAGGTGGTGACCAACACCCAACGTTTTGAGTTTATTCAGACCGATGCGGTGTCTGAGCGGGTGCTGGCACGTTCGGTCGTGGTTGCTTTGCATGATGTTGCGGATGAAGACAAGGCCATCAGCGATGTACAGTCCATTACATTTGATAGCGCATCGCAACTGCTAGATGAGCGCAAACGCTCTGTCTTCTTGACGGTGCTGGCGGGCACGCATGACCCGCACAAACGCTATGACCTGGTCGTGCGCGATGCCATGAGCAAAGTAGAAGTGCTACGCCTGCCTATCAAGGTGGACTTAGCTTTTGGCAACGACTTTTGAAAATTGAAATGATGCAAATTCAGACACCTACTGAGAAAATGGACCATGAGTTGCCGGATAACGGTCTGGATACCTTGCTCAACACTCATTTCGCAGGCAAGGTCGTACGTAAAGACTTAACCAAACTAATTAAGGAAGGAGCGAACGTTCCGGTTTATGTACTTGAGTATCTGCTGGGTATGTACTGCGCGAGCAATGATGAAGCTGTCATTCAGAATGGGCTGGTCAACGTCAAGCGAATTCTGACGGAAAACTACGTTCGCCCCGACGAGGCGGAGAAGGTCAAATCCAAGGTTCGTGAGAGCGGCACCTACAAGGTCATCGACAAGGTAACCGTCAAGCTCAATGAAAAAAGAGACGTGTATGAGGCGTTGCTATCCAACCTGGGGGTGAAAAATGCTGAGATTTCCGACACCTATGTGCGCCAGTTCGAAAAATTATTGGTAGGCGGCATCTGGTGCATCGTCACGTTGAAATACCAATTTGAGGAAGACCAGAAGGGTTCACCTTTTTCAGTTACGGAGCTTAAGCCCATCCAGATGCCCAATATGGATATGGAAGCACTGTTCGAAGCTCGCAAGTCGTTCACGGACGAGCAGTGGATTGACGCCCTAGTTCGGTCGACCGGTATGGAGCCCAGTCACTTCAAGGAACGAGTCAAGTGGCACCTACTGGCGCGAATGGTGCCGCTGGTGGAAAACAACTACAACTTCTGTGAGCTGGGACCGCGCGGCACTGGCAAAAGCCATATTTACAAGGAAATTAGCCCCAATAGTATTCTTGTATCGGGAGGGCAAACCACGGTAGCTAATCTATTCTATAACATGAGCGCGCGTAAAGTGGGCTTGGTCGGCTTGTGGGACGTGGTAGCATTTGATGAAGTCGCCGGCATCAACTTCAAAGACCACGATGGCGTGCAAATCATGAAAGACTACATGGCCTCAGGCTCGTTCAGCCGCGGTAGGGAGTCAATCAACGCCAGCGCAGCCATGGTATTCGTGGGCAACATAAACCAGAGCGTCGAATCACTGGTCAAAACATCACATTTGCTCGCACCATTCCCAGAGGCCATGATTGACTCAGCATTTTTTGACCGTTTTCACGCCTACGTTCCCGGCTGGGAAATCCCCAAAATGAGGCCGGAGTTTTTTACCAACCAATATGGCCTGATTGTTGATTATCTTGCGGAATACCTACGCGAGATGCGTAAGCACAGCTTTGCAGACGCCATCGACAAATGGTTCAAGCTGGGTAATAACCTGAACCAACGCGACACCATCGCTGTTCGCAGAACTACTTCAGGTCTGCTCAAGCTCGTGTGCCCCAATGGTGAATATACAAAGGACTCCGTGCGCAAATGTCTGGAATACGCGCTGGAGGCACGCCGCAGAATCAAGGAGCAGCTCAAAAAAATTGGTGGCATGGAGTTCTATGACGTACATTTCAGCTACATCGACCTGGCTGATGGAGTAGAGCGCTTTGTGACTGTGCCCGAACAATCCGGCGGTGCGCTCGTGCCCGAAGGGCGCCTGCAACCCGGTACCTTGCACACCATTAGCATGGGCTCATCTGAGATGCCCGGTATCTACAGGCTGGAGATTCAATCCATTCCCGGAACTGGCAAAGCCAATGTTTCGGGCGTAGCACCGCGTGAAGCGGTTCGCGTGGCATTTGACTATTTTAAAGCCAATTCATCCCGCGTGAGCGCATCCATCAAACCGGGAGAACGGGATTTTCATTCGCACCTAGTCGAACTTCAAAATAGCGGTGCCCCACAAGCACTTACTCTGTCCAGTTTCATCGCCCTATGCTCAGCTGCATTGGGCAAGCCGGTGCAATCTCAATTGGCCGTGATGGGCGATATGAGTCTAGGTGGCACGATAGTCCAGGTTCGAAATCTGGCTGAATGCATGCAAGTTGCGTTTGATGCTGGCGCTAAGCGTATCCTACTACCGATGTCTAGCGTAACCGACATTGCCTCAGTGCCGGGGGAGTTGTTTGCCAAATTTCAAACAAGCTTTTATTCGGACCCTGTGGATGCGGTGTTTAAGGCTTTGGGCGTGGAGTAAAACTAACTGTGCAGAGAGAGTTAGTCATCGACTCTCTTGGAACTTAGCGTTCGCAGAAGAATATATTGCGTCTTCAGTTTGGTCATACAAAAATCTTATTCAGTATATCAATACGCTCCGCAGTATCCGGCAGCGCCAATTTGATATACCCCGGATTACGTTTATCTTTGAGGTAATTCCGTAAGTAAGAAGATACAGAAAAGACCCATAATTTTTTAAAATGCTCGTCCGCAACATTTTGAATCACAAAACATTCGTCATCTTTGCCATCCGGGTGCACTGCAGCCCATAAACATGCCAATGGGCGAATTTCACCTTGGTAGGTTGAATTCATTCGTTTAAGGACTTTGTCTACTTTAGGGTCTTTGAACCGCCTTGTATCGTCATTCCAATACCGTTTCCATTCCTTTTTCTTAAAATCGACAAGCTCATCAATGCCGCAGTCCACACGAAGCTCATCTCCCCCAGCATAGCCATGAAATGACCAAGTTTTAACTTCTACTTGAAAATGAATCTCTTCGCAATTTTCTTGGATGGAAAGCCACGCATCCAACCATGCGCCTTTGGTTGTACAGGCGGTATCTAGAAGCTTCGGCTGAAGACCTCTAGTGTCAAGAAATTTTATAAGCAGGGCAATCGCTACTTCTTCGCCAGCAAGCGTCTTTATCGAATTTGAATGTCTGCGAGCGGTCCTTTCAAAGTCATAAAAATTCAGCAATTCGCGAACATTTAAATTCACATTCATCTTGCCAGCCCCAATCAATGGAATATTAGTGGATGATTCATTTATTTTACGCACCTGGGCCAAGGGCCATGTCATATATTCGTCCGCCGAATAAATTTGCGAACTCGGGTACGGAAAGATTAATCGTCGTCTGATTAGCAAATTCAAATTTAAATATATCTTCCGACGCAACGCGCAGTGCGTTAACCCATTCTTCAGAGTTAACGATGTTGCCGACACCTAAATGGCTCCTGACCTTAGAATCGAAGGCTGGCCCTACTCGCCCGTCAGTTAACAGCAAAACGGCCTTAGATATGCCAACGACACCAGCCCGGCCTCCCCTAGCACGCCCATAATGAGAGAGGTTTTCAAATATCGACCATAGTTCATTCAATGCGTTGCAAGCATCTAGCGTAAATGAACCGATACTTCGAATATCAAATGTCCGTAACGTCTCTACGTGGGGTTCGGCAGCTTGTAGCAAGTTCTCAAGAAATGGGGCCGCATGTTTGCTCTCGTTTGATGTTCTACGCATTCTGTTCGGCCTACACGCTTGCCAGCGGCGCAAAATAATACCCATTACTTCCGGTCTATTTTGCGGTAGAACGTTCAGCCAACTATTCCAGTCTTCGACATACCTCTGGTCAAAACGTAAAACCCTAGTCTTAAATTCAGCTACCGAATCCTTTGCAATTCCAGCCACTTGATATTACTCCCAGAAAGCCTACCAAATATATTTCTCATTTGCAAAAATAACCGAGACAATCTACAAAGGCAAATAAATTCTGGCTTATTGCAAAGCATTTCGAATGCCCCCTCTGGACTGCGGATTCAACCGGTGAATGCAACACAAAATGCAATCTCAAAATTCAAATTCACTTACTGATATTGTCAACCACCTTAGCGAATCAAATCGGCTCTCGGTAGCGCGTCTCATGAGCCCTGCCGAAGTCCGGGCAGCGGTATCCACACGACTGGGGCCAGAGTCATCAGCGAATGGATGGCATATCTGCACCGAAGTTCACCCGTCTTTATGGAAATTGGTAGCATCAACTGACGATAAGTTGTTATCCAAGGGGACCATTGCGATGTTAAACTCCGGCCTTCGACGTTTGGTGCTCTTGCAGCAAATTCAGAATTGGCGGCACCATCTCATCTTTCCGCTAACGGGTTCAAGCGCTAAAAGCGGGTTAGAGTCTACTCAACAGGCTGGGACGATGCACTTGTCACTCGCAAGGGGCGATTTTGAGGAAGCGTTCCTGATGCACGTCCCACTATCACGGTCACTTCTTGCTGCGCTCGGAGAGACCATACATTCTATTGAGACGAACGGCAGCCTTGCAAACGAAGTGACAACTTACGCCCTGCGTACAGCGATGGCCGCGTTACATTTTCGTGGTGCAATGCCAATAGTGGCCAAGGATGTCGGTGTATCTATTGTGGTACCAGACGAATTGGCAGCGCTCGCAGCAATGAAGACCAGTGCAATTGCAGGACACAAACCAAACTAATTGAATTATTGAATTCGACACCGCGCCAAATGGCTCGGTGTTATTTTGTTCGCCAAGACAAAAAAGCGAGCCACGAGGACCCGCCGTTCATAAAATTACTCCGTCATACTTGCGCTAACAAGCCTGGCACGCATGCCAGCCTCTGCATAACACCGCCAACAGCTTTTACTTTCCCGATTGTACAAGTAACAAGTCCGTCCTCCCCCACCATAAAATTGGCTCTCTAGCGATTAACCTGCCTTGCGGGGTCACTTCGTTGCCCAGACGTAGAGCAGAGGCTCGACTTCAGAAAACCGGGTCACAAAAATAATGATGGATGCACCCAACGCTGCCGCAGAAAACATATCTAGTTGCGGTGCATCTTCAAAATTCGCTGATGCGTTTAAAAGCCCATGGCTACACCTTGAGCCACGTCGTGGCACCTACCGGCACCAGCGACACCCATGTCTCGTTGTTTATCCATCTGATTTTGTTAAATTTCGGCAGTTTCAACACTTTTTTTGACAGTGACCGTCGAATACAAACTCGCCCTCCTGCCCAATCAATGTCGCACCATCGAAGTGCAATAAGTTCCCCAGTGCGAACTCGCCACTATGACGAGCAGGCGCTGGCGGCCCTGGTCATCGCCATTGCCACCATCAACAGCTGGAACCGGCTCAACGTCGTTACCAGGCAGGTGGCGGGCACGGCCTTTGGCTGAGCCGTATGGGGCTGCTATCGCAATAGCAGCAGCGAGCACCGCCCGGCATCGCGCCTGGGATAGTGTGAATAGCTAGAATTCCAGATGCACGTGCCGAGCGCCGGCGTGCGCAGGAAATGGAAGAGATGCGGCATGCTGGCCGGATGGCCGGTGCTGATTGGCCTGGCTGCCACAAGGCCAGAGATCATTAAGGGCCACCGGATTTGCTGCCAGAATCCACTATTAGAAGAAAAAGTCTAAATCGTTAAATTTGCCGGCCGGGGCTCTGCACCCTGCGCAGAACGCTGGATTTACTTCCTGTCGTGTGGCGTCATGTAGCAAATAGCCGGGCGCCAGCCCGGCGCGCCGGCTCTGCGCCGATGCCGAAACATCGGTACAATGCGGGCCGGTTTGCTTCTTACTGCAAGGCAATAGACTCCTTAAAGCATCTTTGCTGCGCAACTGGTGTGTCCATGGTTATCCATACCGAGCTCCACACTCCTGCTTTGCCGGATTCCCGGACACCATCGGTTGACGTCTAAATTGCCTGCCAGTATGATGCCCAACTCTATCTACCTACCAGTAGGTAGATAATTTATACGGAATGGCTGCCACGACTGCATCCTGCCAAACGGCGGTTTGGCATGCGCACTCGGGCAGCGCAGCACCGGAATAAGCTAGTAAGTAATGCAGCGAATACCTTAACAACACACCAAATCAATAAGCGAGACCCATTTTGAAGTACAACAGCCTTACCCTGCTCATCTCTGCCGCCCTGGTCACCCTGTCTGCCACTGCCCACGCCTCCGGCTATCGTTTCGGTTCCCAAAGCGTGGCGGCGCAAAGCACGGCGGACGCCAACGGCGCCGAAGCAGCCGATGCCTCCACCATTTTCAGCAATCCGGCCGGCCTGTCACGCCTGGAAGGCACGCAGATTTCCGCCGGCGCCACGGTCGTGGTGCCGCACTCCAGCTACACCGACACCGGCTCTACCCGTTTCACCGGCACGCCTGCCGGCGGCACTGCAGCCCATGGCTATGCGCCGGATTCGGTCACCGCGCCGTCGCTGTACCTTAGCAGCAAGATCAATGCGCAGTGGAGCGCCGGCGTGGGCCTGTTCGTACCCTACGGCGCCAAGCTGGACTACGGCGACACCTGGACCGGCCGCTATGCGCTGAGCAATATCAAGCTGGAAGCGGTAACGCTGAACCCCTCGGTGGCCTTCAAGCTGAATGAAAAACATTCCTTCGGCTTCGGCGTCAGCGCCGAATACATGAAAGCCTCGCTGGCCCAGGCGGTGGACGTACCGGGCTCGGTGGCGGCCTTGTCTGCCAACCCGGCCGTCGCCGCGGCGCTGCTCAAGCAGATCGTCGCGCTGGGCGGCAACCCGGCTGCGCTGGCCGCAGTCAAGGACGGTCACGGCGCCAACGACGGCCATGACTGGGGCTACGGCTTCAACCTCGGCTATATGTTTCAGCTGGACCCGGCGACCCGCTTCGGCCTGGCTTACCGTTCGTCCATCTCGCACCAGCTGGAAGGCTCTACCGTCTGGGATTTTTCGCATTCGACCACTGATGCGGTAGTGAACCAGGTGCTGGCGGCCAATTCGCACCGCGCCAACTCCGCCGCGCTGGTAGCGCTGCGCACGCCGGAAACCCTGTCGGCCAACGTGTTCCACCAGATCGATGCCAAATGGGATGCAATGGCGGACCTGACCTGGACCCGCCACTCGCGCATGGGCGATCTGCACATCCAGTTCCCCGGCACCACCGAGGGCGATGAGGTTATCCGCCAGCAATGGAAAAACACCTACCGGCTGTCGGTCGGCGGCGCTTACCACTATAACGATGCGCTGACCTTGCGCAGCGGCATTTCCTACGACCAGTCGCCGGTCCGCAGCGCCGAACTGACCCACCCTGCCCTGCCTGACGCCGACCGCTACCAGTTTTCTTTCGGCGCCAACTACAAGCTGAGCCCGCATTCTTCTATCGACCTGGCGTATAGCTATATCGATTTTAAAAATGCGTCGCTCAACTACAAGAACAATTGCACGCCGCTGACAGTGGGCTGCACCGGCAATGGCGAGACCACCAGGGGCGTCGTCAAGACCCAGGTGCAATTGCTGGGCATCGCTTACAACTACCTGTTCTGATGGTCGCTATGACTCTTAGCTCGCAGTAGATTGCCTATGGGCCGGTTATATAACCGGCCCATTTTGTATCTGCGCCTTGAGTCTGCCATTTAGCCATGCCGGCCGGGCAGGGACATGTGGTGGACCTCGTAGCCTTGTATCCCCTCCCCCTGGACACTGTCGCCGGCATCGCGCCACAAGCGGAAACGGACTAGCGTCCAAGTGGTCGGCTCGTAGGCGGTCACCGCGGCCAGCGCGCCGCCGCTAGCGACTGCGGCTTGCGCTTCAGCTGTTTCGCGTTCCCGCAGTGCGCCGAGCGCGGCATGCGCCGGGATGGCGACGATCTCGCGCGTGGCATACTTGGCATAGCGCGCAGCCGCCATGTCTGCCGTCAGGCTGGCCTGCCATACCGACCAGGTTTTTACCGAAGGCCAGCCGAAAGCTTGCACCAGGCCGGCAAAGGCCTCGCCGGCCAGGAAGTTGTTCATGCCCTCGTTGCCGTCCCACAGGTAAAACGGCGCGTACAGGTTTTCCCGGGAACCGGCGATATCTGCGGTTTTGCTGGCGCAGAGGTAGGCCTTGAATATCAGCTTGGGGAAATGGTCCAGCAAATGCCCCTTGCTGGCAATGCGCTGCCGGATGATGTCCATATCGTAGTCGGCAGGCAGGGGATAACTGTATTGCATCGCGATCATGTTGATGGCTCCGTGGTGGCGTAGTGGTCATGCAGTGCTAGTCTAGCCTAGCTGACATTGTCCCTGAATATTGTCCCTGAAACCGGCAGGCCGGCGCCGAACGACCATTCATCGGCGCTGGTGGTATTGATGACCACCATCACGTCTTCGGGCCTGATCCCCGGCGCCTCGGCCAGCAATTCGACCAGGCGGCGATAAAAGGCCTGCTTGGTTTGGGTATCGCGCAACCTGCCGGCGGTAATGCAGATCAGCACGAAATCATCGCTGCGCGGACCGCCCAGGTAGTGCCGGTCAAACACCAGTTCGCCCGGCTCATGCTGGTGGATCATCTGGAAGCGGTCATCCGGCGGCACATCGAAGGCCTCCACCAGCGCCTGGTGCAGGCTGGCGGACAGGCTGCGCAGGTAGTCGGGCGACTTGCCCTTGAGTAAGGAAATTCTGGCAATCGGCATGACGGCTTACTCCGCTTTAACGTTCAATGTTTTCAGCACGTTCACCGCGGTGGCCGCCGTCGGCCACCCCGAGTAAAACGCCAGGTGCGTGATGAGCTCGACCAATTCGTCCCAACTCACGCCATTCTCCAGCGCCCGGCCCAGGTGGAAAGGCAGCTGCTCGCTGCGATTCAGCGCCACCAGCGCCGCGACGGTGACCAGGCTGCGATCGCGTTTGGACAAACCTTCGCGCTGCCAGACATCGCCGAACAGGACCTCGTCGGTCAGGTCCGCCAGTTTCGGCGCGATGTCGCCCATTGCTTGTTGTCCTAGGCCGGATTGCATGCTCATCTGTGTTCTCCCATGGTGTGAAGCTGATTGACATGACAACGATACGCGCTTATCTTGATTCATAAAATCAGGAAATTTTGAAGCAATAATTCAGAAAATCGGGACGATTAGAAATAACATTGGGGTAAAGATGCGACGTATTACTTTTGACTTGGACGTGCTGCGCAGCTTTGTGGTCGGGGTGGAGCTTGGCAGTTTTGCCAAAGCGGCCGAGCGGCTGGGCCGCTCCACCTCCGCCGTCAGTGCACAGCTGAAAAAACTGGAAGATCAGGTCGGCGCACCTATCTTGCGCAAGGCCGGGCGCGGCATGCTGCCGACCGCCGTCGGGGAAACCCTGCTGGTCTACGGACGGCGCTTGCTGGAACTGAATGACGAAGCCGCCACCGCGGTGCGCGGGGCGGAGCTGGAGGGCTGGATCCGGCTGGGCATGCAAGAAGATTTTGGCGAGCGCATCCTGACCGATGTCCTGGGGCGCTTTGCCCGGGCCCATCCCAAGGTCAGGATAGAGGCCAGGGTGGCGCGCAATGCAGAATTGCTCGATATGCTGGCGGTGGGCCGGCTGGATCTGGCTCTGGCCTGGGACGCCGGCGTGGCGACGCCCCACTCGCAGGCACTCGGCCAGTTCCCCTTGCGCTGGATAGGGGCGGACCAGTTGCCCATCCTGCAGCCCGGCATTGCCGAGCCGCTGCCGCTGGTTGCCTTGGAGGCACCGTGCCTGATGCGCACGGTAGCGATCAGGGAACTGGAGCGGGCCGGCATTCCGTGGCGGCTGGCGTTTACCAGCCCCAGCCTGGGCGGCATCTGGGCGGCAGTGGCCGCCGGCCTGGGGGTGACGGTGCGCACGCAGGCCGGCCTGCCGGGCAATCTGCGCCCGCTGGACCCGGCCGCCGCTACCCTGCCTGCACTGCCTGCACTGCCAATGCTGGGCCTGAGCCTGCATCGCGCCGAGGCGGGCATGGACACGGCCACGCAACGCCTGTGGGACATTATCCTGGATACGCTGGAACGGCCGGCCTCGCTATCGCAGCCGGCCAATAGCCTGTACCATGCGAGCCATCCATCCCATCCATAGCCATTGAAAAAAATGATAGACGCCCTGATCACCGGCAAGCTGTACGGCCCGGCCCAAAAACGCGCAGGCCAGTCCGGCAGCGAATACGTCACCTGCAAGCTGAAGGTGGCGATGGCCGACGGCGAGCACATCTTTTGCAATGTGATCGCCTTTGACGACCACGTGCAATACGTGCTGAGCGAGATGGGCGACGGCGACAGCGTGGCCCTGTCCGGCGCGCTGACGCCCAAGGTGTGGGAAGACAAGCAGGGCAATGCGCGCGCTGCGGTGGACCTGATCGCGCACGCGGTGCTGACGCCCTACCATGTCAAGCGCAAGCGGCTGGCGGCGCAGGGGCTGAGCAAGCCGGGCGATGCGATATCACCGCACGACGCCGACCTGGACGACGACTTGGCCTGATCCTCATGCAGTCAGGCTAGAGCCGGCTTATGCTGCATTGCAGCGATGCAGGCCTCGCTGGGTGCTCATGATTTTTGGAAATTGCTTGCAAAACGGCATATACTCAAAGACACCCATCGAAGTACTGCCACGAGAGGTCAGCATGATACACATGTCACGCCGTCAGTTTCTCAAGGTAACCAGTTCTACGGTTGCAGGCTCCAGCCTGGCTCTGCTCGGTTTCGCGCCGACTGCAGCTCTTGCCGAAGTACGCCAATACAAACTCGCCCGCACCACGGAAACCCGCAACACCTGCCCGTATTGCTCGGTGGGCTGCGGCATCCTGATGTACGGCCTGGGAGATGGCGCCAAGAACGCGACCTCCAGCATCATCCATATCGAGGGCGACGCCGATCATCCGGTCAACCGCGGCACCCTGTGCCCGAAGGGCGCCAGCCTGATCGACTTCATCCACAGCCCGAGCCGGCTGCTGGCGCCGGAGTACCGGGCGCCGGGCAGCAATGAATGGAAGAATATCTCCTGGGACGATGCCCTTGACCGCATCGCCAAGCTGATGAAGCAGGACCGCGACGCCAATTTCATCGAGAAGACCGAAGACGGCAAGACCGTCAACCGCTGGCTGTCCACCGGCATGCTGGCCGCTTCGGCTTCCAGCAATGAAGTGGGCTACCTGACGCACAAGACGGTGCGCAGCATGGGGATGCTGGCGTTTGATAATCAGGCGCGTGTATGACATGGTCCGACGGTGGCAGGTCTTGCCCCGACGTTTGGCCGTGGAGCGATGACGAATCACTGGGTCGACATCAAGAATGCCGATGTGGTCCTGGTCATGGGCGGCAATGCCGCCGAGGCGCACCCTTGCGGGTTTAAATGGGTTACCGAAGCCAAGGCGCATAACAAGGCCCAGCTGATCGTGGTCGACCCGCGGTTTACCCGTACCGCTTCGGTCGCCGATTATTACGTGGCGATACGGCCCGGCACCGACATCGTGTTCCTGGGCGCCGTCATCAACTACCTGCTCAGCAACGACAAGATACAGCACGAGTACGTCAAGAACTATACCGACCTGCCCTTCATCGTGCGCGAAGACTTTGCGCTGAATGACGGCCTGTATTCCGGCTACGACGAAAAGACCGAGAAGTACGCCGACAAGAGCTCGTGGAATTATGAGATGGGGGCGGACGGCTATGCCAAGATCGACCCTACGCTGGAGCATCCGCGCTGCGTCTACCAGCTGATGAAAAAGCACTACTCGCGCTACACCACGGACATGGTGTCCCGCACGTGCGGCGTGCCGGCCGACAAGTTCACCAAGGTGGCGGAAATGCTGGCCTCGACCGCGGTACCGGGCCGGGCCGGCACCATCCTGTATGCGCTGGGCTGGACTCACCATACCGTCGGCGCGCAGATGATACGCACCGGCGCCATGGTGCAGCTGTTGCTGGGCAATATAGGCATCTCGGGCGGCGGCATGAACGCCTTGCGCGGCCATTCGAATATCCAGGGCCTGACCGACCTGGGGCTGATGTCCAACCTGCTGCCCGGCTACATGACCCTGCCTGCGCAAAACGAGCAGGATTTCGAAGCCTATATAGGCGCGCGCGCCAGCAAGCCCTTGCGACCCAACCAGCTCAGCTACTGGAAAAACTACAAGGCCTTCCATGTCAGCTTCATGAAATCCTGGTGGGGCGATGCCGCCAAGGCCGAGAACAACTGGGCCTTCGACTACCTGCCCAAGCTGGACAAGTCGTATGACTTGATGCAGGGCATAGAGCTGATGTACCAGGGCAAGATGAACGGCTATATCGCGCAGGGCTTCAATGTGCTGGCGTCGGCGCCGAACAAGCAAAAGACCATCGATGCGCTGTCCAAGCTGAAGTTCCTGGTGGTGATGGACCCCCTGGCGGTGGAGACGGCGGAATTCTGGAAGGCGCACGGCGAATTCAATGTGGTGGACCCGGCCAAGATACAGACCGAGGTGTTCCGCCTGCCGACCACCTGCTTTGCCGAAGAGCGCGGCTCGCTGGTCAGCTCTTCGCGGGTATTGCAGTGGCACTGGCAAGGCGCGGAACCGCCGGGCCAGGCGCGCAGCGACCTGGAGATCATGTCCGGCATCTTCTTGCGCATGCGCAAGATGTACCAGAAGGACGGCGGCAAGTTCCCCGATCCTATCGTCAACCTGAGCTGGCAGTACGCCAAACCGGATAGCCCGACGCCGGAAGAAATTGCCAAGGAATACAATGGCCGCGCGCTGGCCGACGTGCTGGACCCGAAAGACCCGAGCAAGGTGCTGGCCAAGAAAGGCGAGCAGTTGCCGGGCTTTGCCATGCTGCGCGACGACGGCAGCACCGCCAGCGGCTGCTGGATCTTTTGCGGCGCCTGGACCCAGGCCGGCAACAACATGGGCAGGCGCGACAACAGCGACCCGACCGGCATAGGGCAGACCCTGAACTGGGCCTGGGCCTGGCCGGCCAACCGGCGGGTATTGTATAACCGCGCTTCCTGCGACCTGGCCGGCAAACCCTTCGACCCGAAACGCAAGCTGATCGCCTGGAACGGCAGCAGCTGGGGCGGCGCCGACGTGCCGGACTTCAAGGTTGACGAGCCGCCGGAAAACGGCATGGGGCCCTTCATCATGCTGGCCGAAGGCGTGGCCCGCTTCTTCGCCCGCGCGGCGATGAACGAGGGGCCTTTCCCCGAGCACTATGAGCCGTTTGAGAACCCTATCGGCTACAACCCCCTGCATCCGAAAAATCCGCGCGCGACCAGCAACCCGGCGGCGCGCGTATTTGCCGGCGACCGCGCGCAGTTCGGCAAGCATGAGGAGTATCCGCACGTGGCCACCAGCTACCGGCTGACCGAGCACTTCCACTTCTGGACCAAGCACGCCACGCTGAATGCCATCATCCAGCCGGAACAGTTCGTCGAGATAGGCGAGGACCTGGCGAAACAGGTGGGGGTGGTGGCCGGCGACAGGATCAAGGTCAGTTCCAAGCGCGGCCATATCATCGCCAAGGCGCTGGTCACCAAGCGCATCAAGCCGCTGATGATAGAGGGCAAGAAAGTGCAGACCGTCGGCCTGCCCCTGCACTGGGGTTTTACGGGTGTAGCCAAACCAGGCTATCTGATCAACACGCTGACGCCGGCCGTGGGCGACGCGAATTCCCATACACCGGAATTCAAGTCCTTCCTGGTCAAGGTGGAAAAAGCTTAACGGCGACGAGCCTGATCGGACAAGGAGAATAATATGGCATACCAGTCTCTCGATATCAAGCGCGTTTCGGCCACCACGGTGCAACCGCCGGCGGCGCGCGAGCCCATCACGGGCACCGTGGCAAAACTGATCGACGTCACCAAGTGCATAGGCTGCAAGGCCTGCCAGACAGCCTGCATGGAATGGAATGACTTGCGCGACGAGGTCGGCGATACCGACGGCACCTACAACAATCCGCGCGACCTGAGCGAGAACTCATGGACTATCATGCGCTTCACCGAGCATGAAAATCCCAAGGGCGACCTGGAATGGCTGATCCGCAAAGACGGCTGCATGCATTGCGAAGACCCCGGCTGCCTGAAAGCCTGCCCTGCGCCGGGCGCGATCGTGCAGTACACCAACGGCATCGTCGATTTTAACGAAGAGCATTGCATAGGCTGCGGCTATTGCGTGGCCGCCTGCCCTTTCGACGTGCCGCGCATCTCAAAAAAAGACAACCGCGCCTACAAGTGCACCCTGTGCTCGGACCGGGTGGCGGTCGGCCAGGAACCGGCTTGCGTCAAGACCTGCCCCACCGGCGCGATCATCTTCGGCACCAAGGAAGACATGCAGCACCATGCCGAGGAGCGCATCGTCGACCTGAAATCGCGCGGCTTCGACAAGGCCGGCTTGTACGACCCGGCCGGCGTCGGCGGCACCCACGTGATGTATGTGCTGCACCACGCCGACACGCCGTCCATCTACCACAAGCTGCCGAATAATCCCAGCATCAGCCCCATGGTCAGCCTGTGGAAGGGCCTGGCCAAGCCGCTGGCGGTGGCCGGCATCGCGGCGGCAGCGCTGGCCGGCTTCTTCCACTACACCCGCATCGGCCCGAACGAGGTCAGCGAGGAAGAGGAACGCGAAGCCAAGCAGGCGGCAGCCGAGCTGAAGGAGAACTAGCATGAGCCAGGATAAAGACGCGCTGATCGTTCGCTACACGCCTAACGAGCGCAGCAACCACTGGGTCACGGCGATCTGCTTTGTGCTGCTGGCGCTGTCCGGGCTGGCGCTGTTCCATCCATCGATGTTCTGGCTCAGCAACCTGCTGGGCGGCGGCCAGTGGACGCGCATCCTGCACCCCTTCATCGGCATCGTGATGTTTGTGTCGTTCGCCATCCTGGTGTTGCGCTTCTGGCATCACAACCGCATGGAGCCGGAAGACCGGCAATGGCTGAACCAGGTGGGCGACGTGCTGAACAACCGCGAAGACCGGCTACCCCAGGTGGGCCGCTACAATGCCGGCCAGAAACTGCTGTTCTATGTGATGGTGGTTTGCATGCTGGGCCTGCTGCTGTCCGGCCTGGTGATCTGGCGCGCCTATTTTTCGTTGTACTTTCCGGCCGACATCATCCGCGCCGCGGCCCTGCTGCACGCGGTGTGCGCGCTGGTGCTGATCCTGGGCATCATCGTGCATGTGTATGCCGCGCTGTGGATCAAGGGCTCGATCCAGGCCATGACGCGCGGCACCGTAAGCTATGGCTGGGCGCGCAAGCATCACCGGCGCTGGTTTGAGGAAGAGATAAAAAACGCGCGCACCAAATAGATTCAACTGCAAAACTCTACTGCAAGATTCTGCAGAGCTAGCCGGCGGCCCTGGTCGCCGGCTATTTTATTGGCGACTTATTGGCTATATAGAGCGCCGGCGCCAAAGCGTATTACAATATCCGCACACGACTCACCCTTAGTGAGCCATCAGACCTGTATTTTTTTGAATGGGGGATCTTTTGGTACAACGCATACTAGAACGCGGTGAGATCGAGTCGCTGGACCATACTGCGCTGCAGCGGCTGCGCCTGCCGGAAGCCGGCGGCGTCTTTGGGCCGCGCGCCGCCCGCCTGCGCCAGCTCGCAGCCGGCAAAGTGGCCGGCATCCCCGTCAACCATACCCTGAGCGGCTACCTTTCCCTGATGGTGGAACTGGTCGCGGCCCAGGCTGCCACCCTGGCCAGCCTGTCCACCCCAGGCGCGGCCGAGATCGCCATGCCGGACCCGGCCGCGCTGGCGCTGGCGCAGCAGCACGACATGCCGCCGCTGGCCGCCTCGGCGCCGCGCGACGCTGCCTGGCGCGGCATCCTGGCCACGCTGCTGGAACAGCTGGACGCCGTGGCGGCCCGGCAGATTGAACTGTCCACCGTGATCGCCGGCCTGCGCGCACTCGACGGCAAGCAACTGGAAGCCCTGGCCGACGCCGTGTTGAAGCAACGCATAGACGGCTTGAATGCAGCCCGGGCGCCGTTTGTGGCGGCCGCCCTGCAGGTGCTGTGGACCTACAGGGCCAGCCGCTTGCAGGCGCAGCAAGTGCCGGTGCTGGAAACCGGCACCCTGTGCCCGGTGTGCGGCTCGCCCCCGGTGGCCAGCATCATCCGCATAGGCGGCCAGTCGCACGGTTACCGCTACCTGCAATGCAGCCTGTGCTCCAGCGAATGGCATATGGTGCGCGTCAAGTGTTCATGCTGCGAACAAAACGGCAAAATTGCCTATCAGAGCCTGAAACTCGCAGAAGCGGAGGACGCGCCGGCAGTGGACGCCACGGCGCTGGCGAACAAGGCCAACGACCCCAGGAAATTTGCCCGCGCAGAAACCTGCGACGATTGCCACGGGTATCGCAAGATCTTCAACCAGGAGCATGACTACGAAGCGGAGCCGCTGGCCGACGACCTGGCCAGCCTGACGCTGGATATACTGGTCAGCGAAGCCGGCTATGCGCGGGCCAGCGTGAATCCGCTGCTGTGGTTTGGTGACCTCGCATGAGCGCCAGCGCAGTGGCAGCGGGCGGTAAGCAAAGGGCGGTGGACCTGCCCTCGGTGGACAAGGTGCTGGCCGATGCCGGCAGCCTGGCGCTGATAGAGCAATACGGCCGCAGCCGCTTCCTGCACGCGCTGCGCGGCTTGCTGGCCGAGTTGCGCGAGCAGGCGCTGGGGCAGCTGGGCGAGCAGCACCGAGGGCAGGCGGCCGCCCCCCAACGCGGGTTGGACGGCATCCCCGCACTGATCGCCGCAGTTGCCGTCAGGCTGGCGCAAGCCGACGTCTCGCCGCTGAAATGCGTGTACAACCTGACCGGCACCGTGCTGCACACCAACCTGGGCCGCGCGCTGCTGCCGGACGTGGCGGTGCAGGCGGTGGTGCAGGCGCTGGGCTCGCCGGTGAACCTGGAGTTTGACCTGGAGAGCGGCCAGCGCGGCGACCGCGACGACCTGGTGGAAGACTTGCTATGCGAGCTGACCGGGGCCGAGGCCGCCACCGTGGTCAATAATAATGCGGCGGCGGTACTGCTGCTGCTGAGCACCATGGCGCCGCAGCATAATGTGAGCGAGGTGATCGTGTCGCGCGGCGAACTGGTTGAGATAGGCGGTGCCTTCCGCATTCCCGACATCATGCAGCGCGCCGGCGCCAGGCTGCGTGAAATCGGCACTACCAATCGCACCCACCTGGCCGACTATGCCAACGCCATCAATCCGCATACCGCGCTGATGATGAAGGTGCATTGCAGTAATTACGCGATCAGCGGTTTCACCAAGAGCGTAGAACTGGAGCAGATCGCGGCGCTGGGGCGCGAGCGCGGCATCCCTACCGCGGTGGACCTGGGCAGCGGCACCCTGGTCGACCTGGCCCAGTACGGCTTGCCGCGCGAGCCTACCGTGCGCGAGACGGTGGCCGCCGGCGCCGACCTGGTGAGCTTCAGCGGCGACAAATTGCTGGGCGGGCCGCAGGCCGGCATCATCGTCGGCCGGGCCGACCTGGTGGCCAGGATCAAGCGCAATCCGCTCAAGCGTGCGCTCCGGGTAGGCAAGCTGACGCTGGCGGCGCTGCAGCCGGTGCTGGCGCTGTACCGCGCCCCCGAACTATTGCCAGAGCGCCTGACTACCCTGAGGCTGCTGACACGGCCCAGGGCCGCCATGCAACAGCAGGCCGAACAGATCGGCCCGCTATTACAGGATGCGCTGGGAGCCGCCTACCAGGTCAGCGCCGCCGCCATGCTGAGCCAGATCGGCAGCGGTGCGCTGCCGGTGGACCAGTTGCCCAGCTATGGCCTGGCGATACGCGCCAACCCGGAACAGCGGCAGAGCAATGCGCTGGGCAGGCTGGAACAGGCGTTCAGGGCCTTGCCGCGCCCGGTGCTGGGCCGCATCGCGCAAGACACCCTATGGCTGGACCTGCGCTGCCTGGAAGCCGCGCAGCAAGCGGAATTTGTCCAGCAACTGGGATTGCTGCGGCAATGATCGTCGGCACCGCTGGCCACATCGACCACGGCAAGACCACGCTGACACGGGCCTTGACCGGGGTCGACACCGACCGCCTGAAGGAGGAAAAGGCGCGCGGCATCTCGATCGAGCTGGGCTATGCCTACACGCCGCTGCCGAACGGCGAAGTGCTGGGACTGGTCGACGTCCCCGGCCATGAAAAACTGATCCATACGATGGCCGCCGGCGCCAGCGGCATAGACTATGCATTGCTGGTGGTGGCGGCCGACGACGGCATCATGCCGCAAACCCGCGAACACCTGGCGATACTGGAGCTGCTGGGGGTGCGCCGCGGCGTGGTGGCGCTGACCAAGGTTGACCGGGTGGACGAGCAGCGCATCGCCACGGTCGAAGCCGAGATTGGCGCACTGCTGGCCAATACGGTGTTTGCCGGTGCGCTGATTTTCCGCACCCGCGCCCATCTTGACGACGACGCCGGGGTGGCGGCGCTGAAGCAGCACCTGCAGGAAGTTGCGCAAGCGATGCCGCAGCGCGACCAGCAGGGCCTGTTCAGGCTGGCGATAGACCGGGTATTTACCCTGAGCGGCCAGGGCACGATCATCGCCGGTACCGCGCTGGCCGGCACGGTCGCAGCCGGGGATACGCTGCTGCTGGCGCCGTCCGGCCTGGCGCTGCGGGTGCGCAGCATCCATGCGCAAAACCGGCCGGCCGAGACCGGTCACGCAGGGCAAAGGCTGGCGCTGAACCTGGCCGGCATAGACAAGGACAGCATCGCGCGCGGCGACTGGGCGCTGGCGCCGGCCATGGCGGAATGCTCGCAGCGGCTGGACGTGGAAATGCGCATGCAAGCCGATGCCGGCCTCACGCTGCAGCCGTGGTCGCCGGTGCACGTGCACCTGGGCGCCGCGCATCGCACCGCGCGCGTCTTGATGCTGGACAGCGATGCCCTCGCCCCCGGCCAGCAGGCGCGGGCGCAACTGGTGTTTGACAAGCCGGTGCACGCGGTGCCCGGCGACCGCTTCGTGATCCGCAATGCGCAAGCCTTGCGGACCATCGCCGGCGGCCGCGTACTCGACCCCTTCGGCCCGGTGCGCAAGCGGCGCAGCGCGGCGCGCCTGGCGTGGCTGGAGGCGCTCAGCCGCTACCTGCAGGAGCGCGATCTGCGCATCCTGCTGCAGCACAGCCCGCTAGGGCTGCGCCTTTCTTTGCTGGTCAGGCTCAGCCATCTGCCGGCCGAGCGCATCCGCGCGCAGCTCGGGGCCATGGCCGAGTTCGCCGAAGTGGTCGAGGTGCACTTGCGCGGCGAGGACGCGATCCTGATAGGCAAGCCGGCGCTGGATGCGCTGGCGGCCCGCAGCCTGGCCGCCTTGCGCGGCTTCCACGACAGCTTCCCGGATGAGATAGGGCCGCAGCTTGCACGCCTGAAGCGCATGCTCGACCCTGAACTGGACGACAGCCTGTGGCGCCACTTGATACAGACGCTGAGCGCCTCGGCGGCGCTGGTGCAGCAAGGGCCATGGTTGCGCCTGCCCGAACACGCGACCGAATTGCGGCCGCAAGAACAGGCCTTGGCCGAGCGGCTGCTGGCCTCGCTGCACGCGGCCGGCTTCGACCCGCCCTGGGTACGCGACCTGGCGCGTAACCTGGTACCTGAGCAGCAGACTCCAGCGGCCTCAGAGGCCGCAGTACGCGATTTGCTGCGCAAGCTGGCCATGCGCGGCCAGGTCTACCAGGTGGTGCGCGACCTGTTCTACCATCCGCAGCGCATCGCCGAACTGGCGCAGCTGATCGCCAACGTCGCACGGGACGAGACGGCGGGCGCAACCGTCAATAAGGCGGTCGACGCCGCCAGCTTCAGGGACGCCAGCGGCCTGGGCCGCAAGCGCGCGATCCAGCTGCTGGAGTTCTTCGATCGCGTCGGCTATACTCGGCGGCTAAAGGACACCCACATCCTGCGCACGGACAGCCAGTGGCAGCCTGGTGAAATGCGCTGACTATCTCCTGATATAACTTGAACTTGCACTGAATAAGAAATTGCTAGGTGGGCACAAGTGCCCACTCTACTCTTCAAACTTTGAAATTCCAGAGTCTGCTTAAAAGCTGTCCTGGCTAGGCGCGCCGACGAAGACAGTACTTTAGTACGGCGAGGAGAAGCAACAACACCAGGGCAGCTTTTAAGCAGACTCTACGAAAAGGGAAGGCACACGTATCCGGTGATACGGGCGGGCTTCAAACCCGTCAGGGGGCGTCTATCGCTCTCTCGTAAGTTCGACTCTTACTGTCTTCCGCCCCTCTTGCTCAGCCGCCCAGGCATCTTTGCTGCAGGCGCTCCAGCGTGCGGGCAAAGGCCTTGGGCTGGTTCAGGGCGCGCGCCAGCACCAGCCCGCCCTGGATGCCGGCCACCACGTCTTCTGCCAGGTCCGCCGCCGACGCCGGGTCCCGGCCGGCGCGCGCCAGGGCCGCGGCCAGGGCCTCGGCCCAGTCCTTGAAATAAGCCTTCACTGCGGCGGCGAAACGGTCCCGCTCGTTCCCCAGCGCGAACACGCCAACCAGGCAGACCTTGCGACCCGACAAAAAATAGCGCTGCACCTCGTCGAACATGCGGCCTATCCCCTGCGCCGCCGACGGCTCTTCGCGCAAGGGCGCAAATACACGCAGGCGGAACCAGCCGTCTATCTCGGCCAGCACCGCGCCCGCCATCTCTTCTTTGCCGCCAGGGAAAAAGTGGTAGATGCTGCCCTTGCCCAGCTTGGTGCCCTCGGTGATGCGCGCCAGGCTGGCGCCTTCAAAGCCATAGGTCCTGAAGATTTCTGCCAGCTGCGGTATGACGTCGGCGCGTTCCGCGATCAGTTTTGCCATGGTGCCCGTTCTGCAAGATGGATAAAAGCGCCTATTTTAAGGCGCTTGCCGCTACAGTCCAAGCTCGCTCAGGCCGGGATGGCCCGCCGGACGCGGGCCGCTGGCATCCCACAAGAATTTGCGCTCCGCTTCCTTGATCGGCAGGTCGTTGATGCAGGCATGCCGCGTGCGCATCAGGCCGGCTTCATCGAATTCCCAGTTTTCATTGCCATACGAGCGGAACCAGTTGCCCGAATCGTCATGCCACTCGTAGGCGAAACGGACCGCAATGCGCTTGCCGTCATGCGCCCAAAGCTCCTTGATCAGGCGGTAATCCTGCTCGCGCACCCATTTGCGGATGAGGAAGGCGACGATGGCTGCGCGGCCATGCACGAAATCGGCACGATTGCGCCACCAGCTGTCCTCGGTATAGGCCAGCGATACCTGGTCCGGATTGCGTGAATTCCAGCCGTCTTCGGCGGCACGCACTTTCTGTATCGCTGTTTCAAGGGTAAACGGGGGTAAGGGAGGACGAATAGTCATTTGGTCACCATATGGAATGAAAGGAATTATTGTACCAATCAGAACATAGTTTACCAATCAGTACAATCGCAGTGTAGGCGATGCGCGGGCAAATTGCAAATACCCCGCCCTGGATGCATGGCGCTGCCCTTGGCCGTTAAAAAAATCAGCTCGCTGCATTCCCGTCGGCGGACATCAGGTCCCCCGCTCCGGAAAAATGTGAGCCGGCGGCCGGCAGCTATGTCGCGGCCATCGCTGGACGCCATGCCAGGAAAAAAGGAGACGGCTTGCAATTTCAAAAAAACAACGCCGCCAAGGAAAAAACCCATGCTCAAACCGAATCGCCAGGCCTCGTCATAAACTATTTCTTACTGAATGCTTACTAATGCCTGCTTATTGGCTATTTATGTGAGTAAAAGAATGAAATCTTTTACACAAGTCGTTGATTTTCAATTATTTTAGCCGTTAACGATATAAAACCGAGACGGTAACAGACTCAAGAAATGCCAGCTCTATGCCTGGAGCCCTGTTTCAATTAAGATAATTTACTGAACCTATTTGGTGCGCGGAGTCCAATGGTGTAAATTTCGGTTTCAGATAAAAATGCCATCCATGATGGCCGCAAAGGTTGGGAATGAAAAACAAGGATATTGAAAGCTCACTGTTGTTCAAGCATTTCGGTACCCGAAGTCCGCTTTGGTACTTCAGGGACGACAGCGACGCGTTGCAACTGTCGGGTGACGGAGAGGTGACCAGTACAGCGGTGGCCCTGAGCTCCGACCAGGCCGACGCCATCCGCAAGCTGACCGGCATCACTTCCCACCTTAGCCTCAGCCTGAAGATTTTCAGCGATACCGTGAAGCTGCACCTGGTGGGCAAAAAGACCGACCGGGCGACCTGGGCCGGCACGGCCGCCGATTACAACGATACCGATACCGTCGCGCGCGACCTTGAGCATGGCCTGATGTTTGCGGAGCAGGTGGTGTCGGAAGTGAATTCACTGGTCGTGATACTCGACGCCAAGGGCAAGATCAAGCGCTTTAACCGCCTGTGCGAAGAAGTGACAGGCTTGAAAGAAGAAAACCTGCTGGGCCTGAACGCGCATGATTTGTTCATGCCTAGCTCTGAGCATGAGGCGGCGCGGGAAAACATCAAGAATTTCTTCACGACCCAATCCTCGTTCGAGGTGGAGCGGCCCATCAATACCCAAAACGGCGTGCGCAAGGTCATCTGGCGCAACAAGCTGGTGGAAAGCGGCAGCGGCGAGCATGAGAACTTCCTGGTCTGTTCCGGCACCGACGTCACTGAAGAACGCCGCGCCAAGGAACGCCTGATGGAACTGGCCACCAAGGATACCCTGACCGGCCTGCTGAACCGCCACGCGATCCAGGAATTGATCACCGAATCCCTGACCAGGACCAATGCGCCCAGCTTCAGCCTGCTGTTCCTGGACCTGGACAATTTCAAGAAAGTGAACGACCACTACGGCCATGTGTTGGGCGACTGCCTGATCCAGGCCGCCGCTTCCGCGATCCAGTCCTGCCTGCGGGAAGGCAATGTGATTGCGCGCCTGGGCGGCGATGAATTCCTGATCGTGATACCGAATGCCGGGCAACGCGCGGCCGAAGCGATTGCCGAGCGCATCCATGAACGCATGAAGGTGGCTTTCAACCTGAACCGGGCCGAAATCTATTCCAGCTGCTCTATCGGCATCGCGGTCTTTCCCGAACACGGCAAGTCGATGGAGGAGCTGATACGCAATGCCGACATGGCCATGTATGCGGCCAAGGACAGCGGCCGCAATACCCATCGCGTGTTTAACCGGGAGATGGACCAGAAGGTCAGCGAATACGTCTGGCTGGATACGAATATCCGCAAGGCGCTGGAAGAAAACCAGTTCGAATTGTATTACCAGGCCAAACAGTCGCTGACCACCGGCAAGGTGGAAAGCGTGGAGGCCCTAATACGCTGGAACTCGCCCGAGCGCGGCCTGGTGCAGCCCATGAATTTCATCCCGTATGCGGAAGAATCGGGCCTGATCACCCCGATCGGCAAGTGGGTGATGGAAACCGCGGCAAAACAGGCCGGGCTATGGAAAAAACAGGATTTCAACCTGCGGGTTGCGATCAACCTGTCGGCACGCCAGTTCCGCCATCCCAAGCTGGTGGAAGATTTCAAGATGGCGATCCTGGCGGCCGATATCTATCCTTCCATCCTGGACCTGGAATTGACCGAAAGCTGCCTGATAGAAGATGAGTCGCTGGCGCTGAAGCTGATCAGCCAGTTCAAGGAACTAGGCGCGGAAGTGCACCTGGACGATTTCGGCACCGGCTATTCTTCACTGTCGCAATTGTCGCGGCTGCCGCTGGATGTGTTGAAACTGGACCGCAGCTTCATCAGTTCCATCCATAACGACGTGCGCGCACAACGGCTGCTGCGCTCCATGGTCGCGGTCGCGCAAGAGCTGCAATTGAAGATCGTTGCCGAGGGCGTGGAAACCCAGGACCAGGCGGAATTCCTGCGCAGCATAGGAGTGGAACTGGCGCAGGGCTTCCTGTTCGCAAAGCCTATGCCTGCGGCCGAGTTCGAGGAATGGTTCAAACAGTTCAGGCAACTGAAGTCGGTTGCCTGATTTCTGTCCCTAGGCGGCGGCCAGCATAGACCCCATGCCCGCCGGTGCGCGCTGGGGTGCATGGGCATGGCTTGCCACGCTGGCGGGCACGCCGGCGCGCCTGTTCTGCAGCATGACCAGGCGTTCCATATAGGCCAGGTCTTTTTCTTCCAGCTTGAAGGCTGACTGCGCCCAGTCTTCGGTGATTGCGAGCAATTCTGCCTTGTCCAGCGGCAGCACGCGGCGGCGGGTGCGCAGCATGGCGCGGATGCCGTTCAGCTTGGGCCGCAACTCGTCGATGAAACCGCGGGTCGCCTTATAGGCATTGCCGGGTTCAAACAGGCGGTCGACCAGGCCTCTTTCCTTATGCCATTCGCTGCTATGGGCTTCGCCGCTGCTGATCAGCTCTTCGGCGATCGCGCGATTGGCCTTGCGCGTCACCAGCGAATAGGCGCCCATTCCGGGATACAGATTGAAGGCGATTTCCGGGAAGCCCATCTTCACCTCTTTTTGGGCCAGCACGAATTCATGCGCCAGCGCGGCTTCAAAACCGCCGCCCAGTGCACTGCCCTCCACCATCGCAATGGAAATAGCGCCGACGTCAAAACCTATCATGGCGGCATACACCGCGTCGACGCACTCGTACGCGTACTGCTTTAGCGCTTTCTTGTGGCCGGCCCGGATATGCTCGGCGAAGTAAGACAGGTCGCCGCCCACATTGTAGATATTCGGCACCGTAGAGCCGGTCACCCAGAAGTCGAAAGGCAGGCCGCTCTTTTTGGCGGCGCTGGCCAGCTTCTTGATGTCTTGCAACAACTCCGGATTGAAGCAAGGCCGCGGGTAACCATGCAACATCATCCACATGATGTTGCGACCCTCTTCGTACCAGGCGGTCAGTTGCGACAGGCGGCCTGCCTCGGTAAAAATACGGCAGTTGGGATGATTTTTGAAGTCCATGTCAATACTCCTCACACGCGAATCAGAGAATCCTGATTTTCAAGAATTAAACGGCATGTCGGCGTAGTCGGGGTTCCTTCAAAACTCAGCCAGCAATGGTTTTCGTAGTCGTACAATTTGCATTTATTAAAGATCTCGGCCAGCGCCGCCAGCGAGAAGTCCACCACCACGGCGCGCGCGCCCAGCATCTGGTTCATGCGCGCCTGGGCCGCCCACAGTTGGTAGCAGGGTATCGCCGGATAGGCATGGTGGGCCGGATGCTCATAGAAATGGTGCACCAGGGTGGCGAACCATTTGGGAAAGCGCAGATGCACGGTCATGTATTCGGGCTGCACTTTCGCCTGCAATGCGGACGACTGGTCGAACCAGGGAATATCCGGGTGGGTATGGTTGATATACAGCGAGGCAGCCAGTACCGATTGAAACAGGAAGAAGGGCAGCACGAAGCCGAGCAGCACTGCATTCAGGGAGCTGATCGGCGCATACAGGGGCGCCGCCACCAGCGCTGCCATCATGAGCGCAAAATAGCCGGCGACGAAGGCGGTGTGCTTCCATGCGGAAGTGCGATGGGCCTGGGGCAGGAAGGCGCCCGGCATGAATTTGACCTGCGACCAGCGCTGCAGGATGTAGTAGGTGCCGAAGGCCAGCGGGTTGCCGGAGCGGGTAAACCTGTACCAGCGCTGCTGCAGCGGCGACAAGGCGTCGTAGGCAGCCTTGGACAAAGGCTGGAAAGAATCCACGTGTTCGCCATTGGTGTGCGGATGATGCAGCGAATGGTGGTCATATACCCACAGCCGGTAGTTGAACAGGCAGGGCATGAAGGACAGTACGCTGATCCACCAGTTCAGGCGGCGCGATGGGGTCAGGCTATTGTGCGCCGCTTCATGCGCGATCGCCGCCAGGTTCGCCAGTTTGACGCCGGCGACGATAGACGCGACTATTTTCAAGGCCAGCGAAGGCAGGAACAGGACGCCGGCCAGCGCAGCAAAAAACAAGGCGAAATCCGCGCAAAAAATCGTCAGCCCTTTGCGAGTATCCGGCTTGGCGTAAGTCGCCATTTCCTTCACCACATCGCGATGTGTAGGTTGATCGATCTGCGCAGCAGAGCTGCTAGTCAAGACGGAGGTGGTTCGCGCAAACAAAGTCATTTTATTGCACCGGATAAGGAGTTGAGGAGTAGCGATGTTTCTATCCTAACGTCATTATTACCAGACAGAAACGTGGAACAATGTAGGTAAACGCCCCTATTTGTACGCTTTAGAAAAGCGCTGAAAAATCCGGAATTTTGGTGTGGGACTGGAGGTTTTCTCTATGAAAAACTGCAGGTTCGGCGAAGAAAAAAACGGGCTGCGGATATGCAAAAAAAGAGCATAAAGACATCATTTATTTTATAGCATCTCGCACAGCATTCAGGGACGCACGCCTATGCCTTCCATGGCCATGCCCCTGGCCCTGACAGCGAGGTAGAGTTCGAGCTCGGCCAGCTCTTGCGCATCATAGGCGAAGGGTTCCGCTCTTACTCCATTCATGCAGCCGCGCAGGCGGCGCTGCAGCGAACCCAGGCTCTGCCATTCCAGCCGGTACACCGGGTAACCTACAGGGTGCGCCTGCGGGATCAGGCTGCTGCCCAGGCGTTGCCCGGCGCGCTCGTCGTGGCATTGGGCGCAGGACAGGTCGAGCTGGCCCATGCGCCGCCGGAACAGCTGCAAACCGTTTGCAATGTAGGGCTTCAGGCGGGCGTCGAGTGTCGGCATCAGCGGCATGCCGCGCGACTGGTAGGCGAGGTAGGCTTCCAGGCTGAGCAAGTCCTGGCTTTCCGGCCGCAAGGACTCGGCCTGCTGCTGATTCACCCGGCACAGCTTGATGCGCTGGACCAGGTCGACGGGGCGTTGCAGACCTTCGTCAAAGGCCGGATAGCGGGCTGCCACGCCGCGCATGCTGGCGGCCGCGTCGCCATGGCAGGAGGCGCAGGATAGCTGGTTCTTGCCCAGTTTCTTCGACCATAAAACTTCGCCGTCCTTGACCCATAGCATGCCGGGATTTTGCGTTTCATTCAGCTGCATCGCCTGTGTCGAGGCGCCCATGAATTCAAAGCCGGAACGACGGCTATCAGCCGGCGTTGGCGGGGCTGTGCTGCCCTGCCCGGCGGCGTCGGCAAATGCGGGGCCTAGCAAGGCGGCCAGCATCGCCGCCAAAGCCACCCAGTATTTGCGCGAGAATTTCATGCCGGCCCCCCCGCTAGCCGGCCACGGTAATGCTGGCGGTCTCGGTTTGGGTAAAACCGTGGTCGCCTTCCCAGTGAAAGCTCAGCGTGCCGCTCTCGGTCGCGACAGTATGGAAAGCCAGGTAGGGATTGGCCGCTACTGCCGAGTACAGCTCGGCACTGAATACCAGTTCGCCGTTGTAGTGGCAGCTGAAGCGCTGGATGATGTCGCGCGGCTGCACGCGGCCGTCCGCGCCGGGACGAAAGCCGGTTTCCATGGGATGCCGTATCAGCGTGCGGATTTCTATCACTTCGCCGCGCCTGGCATTGCCGGGGAGATTGATCACGGTACTGGCCATCAGCTCACACGTCCCCTTCTATGCAGGCCGCCAGCGTCACGATCACGTCCACGCTGTGCGACCAGAACCTGCCGTCGCTGGTTTGCGCGATCGCCACCAGCTGTTGCGAGGTGGCCAACCGGATGCGGGTCGATACTTCTGCCTTGCCGGCCCTTGGGCCCAGATTGAATTTGACCACCTCGCGCTGCGGATTTTTTTCATTGAAGACGGCGATCCTGGTCACATGCTCGGCTGCCGTCATGGGGCTGTCCACGCTGACCATGAGCGGCACCGTATTGCCGTTGTCCACCAGGGCCGCCACGTCCAACTTCACCCGGCCGGGCAGCACCACGGCGCCGCCGGCATAGGCGCGGATGGCGCTAGCCAGGTCTTCCGATGCGGCCAGCGCCGGCCTGACGATGATCCAGGCGGCGAGCACCGCGCCTGCCCGCAGCAATTGGCGGCGTACAGGGTGTGCCGGCTGCTCTACGGGAAGTCCGCTATCGGTCATGTTCATTTGGCTGGATCGTCCTTATTGCGGTTGCCAGTGCTGCGCAGTGTGGCAAGAAAGGCCACCACGTCCTCGATCTGCTGTGCAGACAGGATGGGCTTGCCCTGCCAGGCGGCAGCGACGCGCTCCAGCTGCTCGCTACGGTAATACGCAGGCATGATGGTCGCGGCATTGAAATGGCGGGCATCGACGATGCGCAGGCGCAGCTGGCCCTCGGACCAGCGGCTGCCGGCGTCGGCCAGATCCGGCGCCAGGTTGCCCTGGAAGCGCTCTTCCGGGATCGGGCCGGTATGGCATAGCAGGCACAGGCCGAGCTGGCGGTTGGCAACTATCGCGCGGCCACGGACCGCATCGCCGGGTGCACCGCTCAGGGACAGCGGGATGGCGTCGCCCTGTACCGTATAGGCTACACCAGCGCCGCCTTGCGCTGCGGCCGGCAGCTGCAGCGCTAGCGTCCAGAATGAAACTGCCAGGCAAGCGCGGGCCTGAGCGAGATATCTGCCGGCCCGTGCCCGGTGCATGGCTAGGCCTTCAGGCTATGGTTCTTCAGCGGCAGCTCGCGTATCCGCTTGCCGGTCGCCGCAAAGATGGCATTCAATACCGCCGGCGCCGCGACCGCGATGGTGGGCTCGCCGACGCCGCCCCAGAAGCCGCCGGACGGCATGGTAATGGTCTCCACGGCCGGCATCTTGTCCATCTTCATGACCTGGTAGGTATCGAAATTCTGCTGTTCCATATGGCCATCCTTGACCGTGCATTCGCCGTACAGCGCGGCCGACAGACCATAGGCAAACGAACCCTCTACCTGCGCCTCTATCTGCTGCGGATTGACGGCATAGCCGGGGTCGGTGGCGGCGACGATGCGGTGTATCTTCAGTTCGCCCTCCTTGTTGACCGAGACCTCGGCGCAGGCCGCCACATAACTACCGAAGCCCATGGTCTGCGCCAGCCCGCGGAATACGCCCTTGGGCGCCGGCTTGCCCCAGCCGGCGCGCTCGGCCGCCGCGTTCAGCACCGCCAGGTGCTTGGGGCTGTTGCCCATCAGCTTGCGGCGGAAGGCCAGCGGGTCCTGCCTGGCGGCGTGCGCCAGCTCGTCGATAAAGCATTCGAGGTAAAGCGTGTTCTGGTTCAGGTTGACCCCGCGCCAGAAGCCGGGCGGCACGTGCGGATTGCGCATCGCGTGGTCGATCAGCAGGTGGGGGAAGGTATAGCCTATGGATGCCTCCGGCCCCGGTGCATTCAGCCCCTGGAACACCACCGGATCCTTGCCGTCTTTGATGGTTTGCGGCGACACGCTGGCCAGGATGGACTGGCCGGAGATGCGCATATGGAAACCGGTCACATTGCCGTCCGCATCCATGCCGGCGCTGAGCTTGCACTGGGTGATCGGATGGTAGCGGCCGTGCAGCATGTCTTCTTCGCGGCTCCAGATCAGCTTGATCGGCGTGCCGGGCATTTCCCTGGCGATGGCCACCGCCTGCCTGACCCAGTCGTGCACCGCACCGCGGCGGCCAAAGCCGCCGCCCAGGTGCAATTTATAGACTTCACATTTGGCCGGCGGCAGCCCGGCTGCCTCGGAGGCGGCGGCCAGCGCGGCTTCGCCGTTCTGGGTCGGGGTCCAGACTTCGCAGCGCTCGGGCGTCCATTTGGCGGTGGCGTTCATCACCTCCATGGTCGCGTGGTTTTGGTAGGGGTAGGAATACACGGCCTCTATCTTGCGCGGCGCGGCGGCGATCGCGGCCCGGGCGTCGCCGTTCTGGTTGCCGACTACCGCATCGCCGGCATCCAGCCCGGCCTTCAGTATCGCGGCGATGCTGGCGCTGGACACCTGCGCGTTGGGGCCGTTGTCCCACTCTATCGGCAGCGCATCCAGGGCGCTCTTGGCGCGCCACCAGGTGTCGGCGATCACGGCTACCGCGCTGTCGCCCACCTGCACCACCTTCCTGATGCCGGGCCGTTTATCGACGGCTGCGGCATTGAAGCTCTTGATCTTGCCGCCGAACACAGGGCAATCCTTGATCGCGGCGTTCAGCATGCCCGGCAGTTTCAGGTCCATGCCATACACCTGCGCGCCGGTGGTCTTGTTGACGGTATCGAGTCTGGCCAGGCGCTTGCCGACCAGCTTCCAGTCCTTGGGGTCTTTCAGCGTCACCGACGCCGGCGGCGTCAGTTTGGAAGCCGCCAGCGCCACCTTGCCGTAGCTGGTCTTGCGCCCGCTTGCGGCGTGGCTGATGATGCTGTTCGCTGCGCTGCATTCGCCGGCCGGTACCTTCCATTCGTCGGCCGCGGCCTGTACCAGCATGCTGCGGGCGATGGCGCCGCCCTTGCGCACATAGTCTTGCGACTCGCGTATGCCGCGGCTGCCGCCGGTGGAGTAATTGCCCCAGACCCGGTTGCGCGCCAGGCTCTGGCCCGGCGTCGGATACTCGGTGGTGACCTTGGCCCAATTGCATTCCAGCTCTTCGGCCACCAGTTGCGCCAGCCCGGTCAGCGTGCCCTGGCCCATCTCGGAGCGGGCAATGCGGATGACGACCGTGTCGTCCGGCTTGACCACGACCCAGGCGTTCACTTCGGGGATCTCGGCCGCTGAGGCCGCAGTTGAGGCCACCGCCTCACCGATGAAAGGGATATGGAAACCGACCACCAGGCCGCCCAGCGCGGCGGCCGAACCGCCCAGGAAGCGGCGGCGGGATTGGTCCGGCGCGGCCGGCAATGTGGAAGCGCGGCTCATTTGACGCTCCCGTCGGTATGGGTGATCGCCAGATGGGCGCGCCTGGTATCGCCGCCCTGGGCCACGACCTTGATCGCCGCGCGCACGCGGTTGTAGGTACCGCAACGGCAGATATTGGTCATCGCATCGTCGATGTCGGCGTCAGTGGGCTTGGGTTTGGTCTTCAGCAGGGCCGCCGCCGCCATGATCATGCCGCTCTGGCAAAAACCGCACTGCGGCACATCCATCGCGGCCCAGGCCTTTTGCACAGGATGGCTGCCGGTCGGCGACAAGCCTTCTATGGTCACGATTTTTTGCTTGGCGGTCAGCGCCGAGGCCGGCATCGCGCAGCTGCGGGTAGCCACCCCGTCTATGTGCACGGTACAGGCGCCGCACTGGGCCACGCCGCAGCCGTATTTGGTGCCGGTCAGGCCCAGTTGCTCGCGCAACACCCAGAGTAGCGGCGTATCCTGCTCCGCTTCGAATTCCAGCGACTTGCCATTGACGTTCAGCGTTGCCATGCCTGAGCTCCTCAATCTTTTAGGGTGAAAACCTGGGAAAAAGCTGCCGGGGTAAAAGCGTTGATATATTACACCTTCTGTTTCAAGCAGGTATGGCGGCCCCAAACCCGCCGGTTGCAACGCAAAAAAAAGGCAAGCCCCGGCTGCCGGGACTTGCCTTTTCATGCTTAGCCCGCTGCTAGTCCTGCTCGCCTTGCTGGGCGTGCGCATCGCCATGGGTGTGGCCGCGCGCCTCCACCGGCACAGACACCCCAGTGGCGCCCTCGAAGAAGAAGGGCTTGCGCGCCTTCGGCCTCGCGCCGACTTCATTCATGGTCGCGGTGTCGTACAGACGGCCGTTCAGCATCACCTGGGTCAGCCGGTCGGATTTTTGTATGTCGGCCAGGATGTCGCCGTCGATGATCGCCAGGTCGGCCAGCTTGCCGGCCTCCAGCGAGCCGATATCCTTGTCCATGCCCAGGTATCTGGCGCCGTTCAGCGTCGCCGTGCGTATCACCTCCAGCGGCGTCATGCCGCCGCGCGCCAGGGTCCACATTTCCCAATGCGCGCCCAGGCCTTCGCGCTGGCCATGGGCGCCGAGATTGACCGGCACGCCGGCACGCTGCAATTCGGTGGCGGTGCGGGCCACCTTGAACACATTGTAGTCTTCCTCGGGCGCCAGCTCGCGCCTGACGCTGCGCGGCTCCAGTACCGAGCGCGGCACATAGCGCGACAGCAGCGGATGGCGCCAGACATCGCTGTGCGCATACCAGTAGGTCTCGCCGTCCAGCCCGCCGTAACCGACGATCAGCGTCGGCGTATAGCCGACCTTGGTCTGCGACCATAGCTGCTTGACGTCGTCATAGGCATTGGCCACCGGTATCGCGTGCTCTACGCCGGTATGGCCGTCGATCACCATGCTCATATTGGTCTCGAACAGCGAGCCGCCTTCGGGCACCACCATCATGCCGGTCTGGCGCGCAGCTTCCAGTATCTGCTGGCGCTGGTCGCGGCGCGGCTGGTTGTAGCTCTTGACCGAGATCGCGCCGCCCGCCTTCAGGCGCTTCAGGTGGGTCAGCGCATCGTCCAGGCCATTCACTACTGCACTGAAATTGGACTTGGCGCCGTACAGCACGGTGCCGGTGGAGAAGATGCGCGGCGCCACGATAGCCCCGCTGCGCTGCAGCTCGCTCTGCGTGAAGATCTCCGAGGTCTTGTTGGAGGGATCGTGCAAAGTGGTCACGCCAAAGGCCAGCGAGGCGTAATTGATCCAGCTCTGCTGCGGGATGATTTCATCTTCGCCCATACCGCCATGCCAGTGCACATCGACGATGCCGGGGATGATGCTCTTGCCGCTGGCGTCGATCTGCCTGGCGCCGGCCGGGATCGCGATCTCGGCCGCCTTGCCTACCGCCACGATGCGATTATCCTTGACCACGATGCGGCCGTTGTCTATCACCTCGTCGCCCTTCATGGTGACGATGCGGGCGCCGGAAATCACGGTCAGTCCTTGCGGCTTGTCGGCAGTTTCCCGAAAGCCTATCTTCAAGCCCGCCTCTGCCGGCTTGGGCAATTCTTTCGGCGCGCCGGCCACGAAGGCAAAGGCGTTTTTCAGCTCGCTGACATACAGCTCGTCGCCCAGCGCGAAATGCAGCTTGCTGCTGTCGCCCGACCAGTGCAGGTAGTCGCCGGCATTCACGTCCAGCTGCTTCACCGGCAAGGCATCGGCCTTGGGGCCTATCGCGACCGGCTTGCCGGCCAGCGGCAGCGGCATCACATAGGTATGGAAGCGTTCCTGGTAGGCCAGCCAGGCGCCGTCCGGCGATAGGGCAAACGCGCTGACGAACTCGCCTTTGGCGAGCTCCTGCTCCGGCTCGGATTTATCCAGTTTTACTTTTACCAGCGCAGTGCTCCAGTCCACTTCGCCGCTACGCTTGGTGCGCGTCACATACACGGCCTCGCTATCCCTGCCGAATTGCGGCGCACTGCCTTCTTCGCTTACCAGGCGCGGCGCCGACTTGCCGTCGGTATTGACCGCAAAGACGCCGGTCTCCATGCCATGCCAGGGCGTGGTCAAATAGCCGCCGCGCGCCTTGACGAATACCACCTGCTTGCCGTCCGGCGAAAAATTCGGTTCCAGATATTTTCCCGGTGCGCTGGTCAGCACGCTTTCCTTGCCGCTGCGCAGGTCCAGCGTGCGCACCGAACCCAGCTTGTCGTCATCCCAGGTCGTGAACACGATATGCCGGCCGTCGCGCGAGAATTTCGGGAAGAATTCAAAATGATCGTCCTGCTTGCCCAGGCGCCGCGGGGTGCCGTTGGGAAGATCGCGTACGTACAGATGCCCCAGGGCCGAATACACCACTTTATCGCCTTGCGGGGAGACGTTCACCCAGCGCAGTTGATGGACGTCAAACTGGTCCGGCGCCACTGCCGTTTCAAAACGCACGGCCTGGCGCACTTCGCGGCTGTCCTTGACGTGGAAAGGGATTTCCCTGGCGCTCCTGGCGAAAGGATCTACGCGCCAGATCTTGCCCTTGGCCCAGACCACGATCTCCTTGCTGCCGGGCAGCCAGCTAAAGGCCGGGTACACGCCCTGCACTGCCCAGGCTTCCTGCATGTCCCTTTCCAGCTCGCCCCAGGCGGCAGTCTCGACGCCGGTTTTCAGGTCTTTCAGGAACAGCGTGCTCTGGTTGCGGACCCGGCGCACAAAGGCCAGGTATTTGCCGTCCGGCGAAGGTGTGGGTCGGATGGCGCCGCCCGGGCCGCTGACGAAGGCCTTGCTCTTGCCGTCCTGCAGGTCCTTGCGGAAGATCTGGTAGATCTGCTTGTTGGAATCCTTATTGTATTCAAACGAGGTGCCGGCGGTGGTATCTTGCGAATAATAGACATAGCGTCCATCCGGCGAAAACGCCGGTTCGCCGAGGTCTTTTTGCCAGTTCGGCTTTTCATTCAATTGCACGCCGGCGCCGCCGCTGGCATGGAATAGCCAGATTTCTCCAGAACCCAGCGAGCGGGTGCCGGAATAATGCTTGCGCGCCGCGATGTATTGGCCGTTCGGGTGCCATACCGGATTATTCAGCAAACGGAAATTTTCCTTGCTGACCTCGTGCGGGTTGCTGCCGTCCACATTCATCACCCAGATATTGTCGCCGCCGCCGGCGTCCGACATATAGGCCAGCTGTTTGCCGTCGGGCGAAAAACGCGCCTGCATTTCCCAGGCCATGCTATGGGTCAGCGGTTTTGCTTCGCCTCCGGCTATCGGTAGCAGGTACAGGTCGCCGAGCAGGTCGAACACGATCTGCTGGCCATCCGGACTGACGTCCACCGTCATCCAGGTGCCGCTACGGGTATCCAGCGCCACGCTCGCGCTCGGTCCGGGCGGATGATTGACATCCCATTTTTTCTTGTCCGCGTCCTTATTGGCGTCCTTGGCGTCCTTATTGGCATCCTTATTGGCGTCCCTGTGGCTGTCGTTTCCTGTGTCGGCAGCCAGGCCGGTCATGGCCAGGGAAGCGACTGCCGCCGCCAGCAGCGTCATCCGAAAAATAGGGAAAATCTTCATCGTATCTCCGTAAGATGTATATCGATAGCCGGACCCTGGGTAGGGGGCCAGTCAGCATTGCTGATGGATGTCAGGGCATGCAAAGCGAGGGCAAGTATCCTTGCGAGTAATGGCCTGTGTCAAGAAAGATTCCGAATGGCAATATGGATTTTGACCGGACTCCGGCGCTGCGGCGGCCTGTTCAGGCAGGCGGCAAGGGATTGAAATTGCGCTTTTTTATTGGAACTTATCGCTGCCGGCGCCGGTCATAATCGTGACGCCATCTTCATGGTTTGAGGGGGGACTTGGCGTTTTATTAAGCTATTTGCAGGTCGGCTTGGCCGGCGTGTTTCGGGCTGGACCAGGGCATCAAAACTCTCTCGCAGGCCCGCAAAAAAAACGCCGGCAAGAGCCGGAAAATTGCCGGTTTATCCCGGATTTACGTATTCTGTCTCCCCAAAAATGCTGTTCATCATATTCCATTGGAAAAGAGTGCGAGGTAGGACTAAAGTGAAGTCATACACCGCTGCAACCGAAAGGAAAGATCATGAAACTCGCAGAAAATATGGATGGAATTGTCATCGCTGCAATTGCAGCTGCGATAGCCTCAGGCTTCATGGCAGCGATCGTTCCCTCATTTGAATCTATGAGCAGCTCTGCTGCCGTCGATAATGAAGTACATACCGTAGTAATCACTGGCAAACGGCTATCGGACTCTTAAACGAGGCGAGAACCGAGCCGAGAACCGGAATGGCCGGCGGGACCACCAGTTTGTCGAGCAGGCTGCTGCTTTCGAATTGCCTGGTGCTTCTGCCGATGCCCATCGTACGATAGTGCGATCCTGCGGCTTGCATCAAGCTGCCCCCCCCTGAATCTACCTGCCACCCGCCCCTGATGAAGGCTCATCCCATGTTTGCATTTTTATTATGGTTAGTCCTGCTGTTCCTGTGCTGGCCGCTGGCGCTGCTTGCGCTGCTGCTGTATCCGCTGGCCTGGTTGCTATTGCTGCCGTTCAGGTTAGTGGGCATCGCGCTGGAAGGGGTATTTGAATTATTGCGCGCGCTTATCCTGCTGCCGGCGCGGGTACTCGGCGGCCGGCCCTAGCCTAGCCCGCTGTCTTGGGCCCATACGGGCCGAATGTCAGGGAAAGCGTCAATGCTACGCTAACTGCTGCCGTTGAACATCTCGTGCAGCTCCTCAAACCTGTCCTCGACTTCATGCTGCGACAGGCCGAGAAAATGGCAGGCTATCTCGCCGCCCTTTTCCCATTCGGCGAACACATCCTCGCCATGATATTTATGTATCGCGTACTCGGCTAGCAAGGCCAGGGCGATCAGGGTGCGAACGCTTTCTTCGGTCGCCCGGTCCTGCAAGCTGCGATAATCATGCTGTAACAGGATGGCGACCGACACTTCGGCGGGCAGGCCCCAGGTGCGCGCCAGCAGGGAGCCGACGGCCGCATGATTGGTGTTATAGCGCTGGTCTTCTATGTCGGTAATCTTGTTGATGAAGTCCTGGTTGGCCTGCTCCAGGGTTTTGCCGTAGTCGGGAAATTTCTCCATCAGCAAGGGCACGCCGATGTCGCAAAACAAGCCGAAGGTATGCGCCATATCGGTCGGGCACACCCGCATCTGCCGCGCCAGGTAGATCATCGCCTGCGCCCGCTTGGTAGAAAAATCCCAGAAACGCGCCATCGCCGCACCGCCGCTGCCTATGGTCTGGCGCGCGATGATGCCGGTCAGCAGCATGCTGCATTGATTCAAGCCCAATAAATCCACTGCATGTTCGACCGAGCCGGCCTTCAGCCTCAAGCCAAAAAAAGGGGAGTTCGCCAGCTTCATCAGGGAGGCAGACAGCGCTACATCATTGGCGATAATTTTTGCCAATTTTTTAGGGTCGGGATCGTGTGCAGACAATTCTTGCTGTACGTCAGCAAGCAGGCTAGGCCGAGGCGGGATTCTTATGGTTTTCACCAGCGCATCTACCGATTTTTCGGTATTGATGCTCGGCGACGGCGATTTTTTCATCAATGTTTGCAAAATACCACAAAAAGGTCCCATGCCCTTGCTGGGCACAATGATCAAACGAGAGGGAAAACGACGGCAACAACACGTACCGGGCGAGAAACAAAATGCTTTATTTAACCACGATTTACCCGGCACCCGACTGCAAATTGAGCCAAGAATAAAATGACAACATATAATGGCGCCTTGGGGCAAAAGCAGGTGATGCGGCACTCGCTGCCCTGCCTATTCTAAAGCAAAAGGATATACCTATGAATGTAAGTGGGATGATCTATGCTGTTGTCCGAAGCGCGATTCTCCCGCCCGCCAGCCTGTTCATCCTGTTTGCGCTGGGCTTTGCCGTCAGAAACAAATTTCCCCGTTGCGGCCGCAGGCTGCAGGTCGGCTCCGTACTTGTTCTATTTATAATCAGCACCGATATCGGCGCCTGCCTGTTGGGCAACGCGCTGGAAAACCTGGAGCCGCCTTTAAGCTCTGCCAAAGGCACGGGGGCGCAGGCCATCGTGGTGCTGACCGCAGGACGGGTGGTCGGGGCGCCTGAATACGGCGGCCTGGATATCCCTGATTACATTGCACTGGCGCGCATGCGGTACGCCGCCAAGCTGCATAGGGAAAACCAGTTGCCGGTGCTGGTTTCCGGCGGATTCGGATCGCAAATCGGCAACAAGGAGTCTTTGGCGACGCTTATGGCCAGGGGCTTGCAGGACGAATTCGCCACCCCGGTCAAATGGCTGGAAACAGAATCGTCCAATACCGCCGAGAACGCAGGGCTATCTGCCAAAATACTTTTGCCGGCGGGCGTCAGCCGCATTTTGCTGGTCACGGACGCGATGCATATGCGCAGGGCCAAACTCGCTTTCGAGCAACAGGGCCTGCAGGTAGTCGCCGCGCCGACGATGTTCCTGAATGACTATGATATTCGCCCGGCCGCATTGCTGCCCGGCGTAGAAAACCTGCGCCGCTCGCACTACGCGATCTATGAATGGCTAGGCCTGGCCTGGTATGCCATGTTCAAATCCAGCGAGGCGCTGGCGGCGAATGCGAGATAACCTGCGCCTGCTCTGCGTTTCAGGCAGTGCGGCGCTCCTACCGTCCGGCGCTTGCGCCCGAATTGCCTGAATATGGATAAAATCCGCCATTGCCATGAATAATCGAATGCACCTCGCTAATGACACGACGGATACGACGGGCTCCGCCTCGTATCAATTCATCTCCTATGCCAGCTTCGCCTATGCGCTGCTGATCCTGTACGGCAGCCTGTTTCCTTTCAACGACTGGACCTATCCGCAACTGCCCTTGTATACCTTCCTTAGCGTCAGGCCGTCCCTTGAACGGGCCGACCTGGTGCAGAACGTGTTGGTGTATGCGCCGCTGGGCCTGCTGCTGGTGCTGAGGCTGAACCGCGGCATGCGATTCTGGTCGGCAGTGATCGTTGCCAGCGTAGTGGGCAGCTTGCTCAGCTTTACCGTAGAAAGCATCCAGCAATTCCTGCCCAGCCGGGTCGCCTCCTTGTCGGACCTGGCGATGAATTTCCTGGGCAGCTTCCTGGGCGGCGTGTTTGCGATCTTCATGAGCCCCGAGACGCTCACCGGCAAGAAACTACTGGCTTACCGCAACCTGTGGTTACGCGCCGGTGCGCTCGCCAACGTGGGTATCGCCGTGTTGGCGATCTGGGTGCTGTCGCAGACCTCGCCGCTGGTGCCCTCGCTGGATTTCGCCCACATGCGCCACGGGCTGGCCTTGTTGAAACACGCCTTCCTGTATCCGGAATCCTTCAGCTACGCCAAGCTGGCGACCTATAGCTTATACCTGCTGGGGCTGGGCTTGCTGACCGTGACCATAGTCAGGCGCGACAAGCCGGCCCTGCTGGTGTTCGTGGCCCTGGTCGGCTTTGTACTGTGCTGCAAGGTCGTGATCGTCAATCGCCAGCTGGCGCTGGAGGCGCTGCTAGGGGCCGTCGTCGCGCTAGTGCTGCTGCTGCCCTTGCGTTACCTGTCGGCGCGGTTGATGGCTGCCACCGGCATTATGCTGATACTGGCGGGCTTTACTGTGTTCGAACTAGCCCCGGTCGACGGCGGGTTCAGCTACCCGTTCAACTGGATACCGTTTGTCGGGCAAATGTCCTCATTGTCCGGCCTGGAGAATATCCTCGAACTGCTATGGCCCTTCATGGCGCTGGCCTATTTCACCCGTTACAGCGTGCCCTTCTTCCGCCACACGGAAGCCGCTTTCTTTGGCGGACTGGCCGTGCTCGCGATTATTTTCTGCGAGGAGTGGTACCAGCAATTCGTGCCGGGACGCTATGGCGACATCACCCAGGTCATGCTGGGATTCGCAGGATGGGTCTTGCCCTGGTGTATAGGAAGCGCAGAGGACATTGCCGATGCCGAAGTGGTGAAGCCCAGACGCCGGCGCCGCTCCCATGG
>JAZJYH010000006.1:0-273438 GCA_040390485.1 Pseudomonadota bacterium | reverse complement strand
GTTTCCCGTTTTCGCGAAGGCGATGCCGTGTTTGGCGCGATGCCGCCGTCAAGTGCCGGGACGCACGCAAGCCATGTCGTAGTGCGGGCTAAGCATGCAGTGCCACAGCCTAGAGATATGCGCACTATTCCGGCAAGTGCATTGGCGACCTTGCCCTATAACTTCACTACCGTATTGCGTGCGCTCGCCGACGCAGGACTAAGCGAGAAGAATGCTCTTGGACGTAATGTGCTGATACACGGAGCCTCGGGCAGACTGGGTTTGCTGGCAGTGCGTACCCTGGCTAATTGGGGAGCATACGTTACGGCCATATCCAGTGCCGCTGGCTCAGCGGCCTGCCGCAGTGCAGGCGCGGTATGCATTATTGATCGTCACGCGCAGCCGCTAAGCGAAATAACACCTAAGTTTGCGGCCACCCTCAATTTTGCAAATTGGGACGACGAATCAGCATTATTAAAATTGCTTGCAAACGATGCGATCGGCCACGCTACTACTGTTCATCCTATGCTGGCGAGCCTCGACCAACATGGCTTATTGCGCGGCGCCATCAATATAATGCGCGAAAAAAGATCTATTCGCGCACGCGCACCAAAAGCTGCACGCTATGCATGGACGGTGTACGCACCAAACCAACAGGCTCTGGCATATCTGTCCGAACGCGCAGCCATATACACCGCGTCAGCAAACTACACTTGTTTTCCGCTTGCCAACGCTGCACTCGCGCACAGGCACGTCGAACAACGTCGCCCGGGATGCGTCGTGTTGTTGCCGATACAACCCTGAAATCCCACATAAAACCACGAGAGCAATATGTCTGAATCGTTACATCCTCGCGCGCAGATCCGCGCCGCTGTGCGCAGCCTGACTGATGTGCTGGAAATTGAACAAACGCCATGGCGTCAATGCATGCCGGCACGCAATACCTACGACCTGCTTTGCCAAGCATGTGAACGCCACCCGGACCGCACGGCGCTTCGCTTTTTGATGAACGGAGACCCTGCTGCTCCAGAATTTCCTGTCACCTATCGCGACCTTAGGTGCCGGGTGACGCAAGCCGCAAACGCTTTCCATCGTGTAGGCATATTAAAGGGAAAAGCAGTTTCGCTATTGCTGCCCAATTTGCCCCAAACTCATTACGCCTTGCTCGGCGCACAGGCAGCTGGAATTGCCAGTCCGATCAACCCCATGCTCGAGTCTGAATACATCGCGGGAATTGTCAATGAAACCGGCGCTGAGGTACTGGTTGCACTTGCACCGCTGCCGGGGACAGACATGTGGGACAAGGCAATGGACGTTGTCGATAGGTGTCCAGGGATTCGCGTTGTATTCGCCATCAGTTCGCGACAGTATCTCGACCAGCCTGGAAAGGCGCTGATCGAAGACATGTTTGCCGGGGGCAGGAAACCTAAGCGAAGCGATGTTTCCATCGTGGAATTCGATACCGCGCTCGATGCTGAACGGTCAGACCGACTAGTATCGGCGCGCGAGTTCCACGAGTCCGACGTGTGTTCATATTTTCATACTGGCGGTACGACAGGTTTACCGAAGATCGCGGCGCACACGCATTTGAATGAAGCCTTTGTTGCCTGGGCACTTGGCGCCATACTCCCCTCCGGCAACGTACTGCTGTGTGGGTTGCCGCTATTCCATGTGAATGGTGCGATGGTTACCGGATTGGCGGCTTTTCATAGCGGTGCCGAAGTAGTGATGCTGACACCGTCAGGCTATCGAGGACAGGGTGTCTTGCCTAATTTCTGGAAATTGGTTGAGCGTTTTAAGGCGACCAGTTTCAGCGCTGTTCCGACCATCTATGCCGCACTAGCTGACCTGCCAATTGGCGGCGCTGATATCTCGTCACTACAATATGCAGTCTGTGGAGCAGCTCCGCTTCCCAGTGAAGTTGCGCGTCGCTTTGAAGCAGCATCCGGCGTGCACCTGTTTGAAGGCTATGGACTCACGGAAGGAGCCTGCGTCTCCTCCTGCAACCCGCCGCTAGGAGAACGTCGTCTAGGAGCTGTAGGCATACGCCTGCCACATCAACTGATGAAAGTTTGGAAGATAGATAGCGCAGGCAATGCCACTGAGGAATGTGGCGACGGCGAAATCGGCGTGATAGGCATCTGTGGTCCTAATGTCTTTCCAGGGTATCTACGCAACATAGATAATCATGGCATCTGGCTCAGTCCGGGGTGGCTTAACACCGGTGACCTTGGTTACTTTGACGGCGAAGGCTATCTTCACCTAACAGGCCGGGCAAAGGAATTAATCATTCGAGGTGGACACAATATCGACCCGGCATTGATAGAAGATGCCTTACTCAGGCTTCCAGTCGTGGCCGCCGTCGCCGCAGTAGGTCAACCTGACGAGCACGCCGGCGAGCTACCGGTAGCCTACGTCACCATAAAGCCAGGATATGTCGCAGTTGCTGACCAATTACTCATCGCTGCGCGCGAGCTTGTTCCAGAACGTGCTGCCATTCCGGTACGCATAGAAATCTTAGAACAAATGCCTCTGACCGCCATCGGTAAGGTGGCGAAAGCAGAGCTGCGAATGCGAGCAGCAGAACACGTATTTCAACAGTTGCTGGCAGCGCGCAACATTCCTGGCAAGGTTCAAGTGCGCGCTGACATCAAGCGTGGGACGACTGCTTTCATCGAATGTGCCGTCCAGCACGCAGCACAGGTGCACGATCTGCTTGGACACTTTGTAATCCCCATAGAGTTATCCCCTCCCGGTCTGTGACCGGGTTCTGTAGCCTAAATAAAAAATACTATCATGAGACAAACTTTACCCTCCTCAGTCGACGTTTTGCTCGTTGGACTTGGTCCAGTCGGTGCGACCGCAGCTAACCTACTAGGCCGCTACGGAGTGCGCATACTCGTCCTCGAAAAATCCCTCGACATCTTCATGGCGCCTCGCGCCATCGTGCTCGACAATGAGGCGCTACGAATACTGCAAATGGCTGGCCTGGAAGAAGGCGCTTTTGAAACACAAGCAATCGCCAAGGTGCAGATGCGCTCGCCACTCTTTGGTAACTACGCTCGTGCAAATACCGCCGGCCCGCTCGACGGTCATCCTCGCCTCGTGACGTTTTATCAGCCGGATCTCGAGCGCACGCTTCGAACGCGGCTAGCGGCATATCCTGACGTCCAAGTTGCACTCGGCGCCGAATTGATTAACATCAGAGAGGATGCCCAAGGCATTCACGTCGAAGTGCGTATGGCCGACGGTCACAGTGAAACCATTCAGACTCGATTCCTTGTTGGCGCAGACGGTGCCAGCTCTTGCGTGCGCCGCCACGCAGGATTAGATTTCCAAGGGAAAACGTTCGAGCAGGATTGGTTGATAGTCGATGCGCGAGACGTTCCCAATCCTATCGACCATGTCGAATTCCTGTGTGATCCTTCTCGACCCACACCACACATGCCGGCTCCCGGAAACCGTCAACGCTGGGAATTTAAGCTGCAACCGGGAGAAACTCCCGAGCAGATGGAAAAACCTGAAAACATCCGAAAATTGCTGGCGCCGTGGTGCAAGCCTGAAGATATCACCATTGAACGCACTGCGGTGTATCGCTTTCACGCCAGAATCGTTGACAGATTCTCTCGCGGGAGAATATTTCTTGTCGGTGACGCGGCGCACATCACACCGCCGTTTGCCGGCCAAGGTCTGGTTGCGGGCCTGCGCGACGTCGCCAACCTCTGTTGGAAGCTGGCTTGGGTCGTGCACGGGCGCGCATCGGAGGCGACTTTGGATACTTACGACATTGAGCGTCGACCACATGCAAAATCCATCATCAAGCTTGCACTTTTCATGGGATCCCTTGTGATGCCCGCCAACCGCCTGAAAGCCTTTGGAATTCACGGATTGATGCGGCTGATGCGGCTTATTCCGTCGGCACGAGCAATGTTTGAAGAATTACGCATCAAGCCGAAGAACCAATTTGATCGCGGACTATTCGTGCAAGGCAGGTCTCGCTCGAGCCTGGTACGCGGCGGCCTTCTGCCGCAAGGATTAGTGCGCCAATCTGTAGGTTCCCCGGTGCAAAAAAGCGATGATGCAATCGGACAGCAGCTTACATTGATCGGCTTTGGTTGCGATCCCATAAAACCGCTTAGTCTGCAACTACGCGGAGAATGGTTGCGCGCTGGCGGTACGTTCGTGCAACTGCGTCATCGCGGACAGAGCGGATCCGGCGAAAACTCCTGGGAGGATCTAACCGATGCCCTCGTACCCGGCGCTGCTCCAGTCGGATGGGTCGCAGTCGTTCGACCGGATCGAACCGTACTACATGATGGTCCATTGGATAAAGTCGACGCTGTCGTTGCTGAAGCTCTTGCATTGTTCGGCACAACTAAAGCGGCTAAGCAATTTAAGCCCTCCGTCTTGGAGGTTCCTCAGTAGCAATAGTATCGGTAATTTATCGTTATTCTAGACCCAGCGCGGAGGGGCTATGTGATCAGCGGATGCTTGCGTTCTTCAGCGGTTACCTCGCGTATTTTCGGAGCATGCCGGCAACGTCCTTACCGCGTATTCCATTGAATGGCAAGCGCCCGGCGCTACAAATTGTAGGGAGCGCATGGCCGCCGCTTAATTCTGGGGTGTTTTTTGTAATTTATTGTGAGTGATACGAATGAGGATAGTTGGACGTTGCATAGTAGTCGCAATTTTTACTTTCATGTGCGCCATCGCTGGAATTTGCGTACATAAACTATTTCCTTCCCAGGTTCATCTTTCAGGGGAGTTGATAAAAGCTGTTTCGGGATTGATAGGTACACTTTTTGCCATTGTTTTAGGTCTGCTAGTGTCGTCCTCTTATGCAGCGTTTAATGCGCATCAGGCTGATTTTAATTCGCTGGTCAGTGCATTAGCGAACGTGGACCTTTTGCTGAAACAATTTCCTGGAGTGTCGGATGAGCCTAGGGCGCTCTTGAAGGATGTGGTGATTCGTTTGTTGAAGCGATATTGGCCCGACGAACATGGAGCTGATCATGCGGACGTAACTTATAATCATCTTTCCGATGACGTGAAGATAATATTGAAAATAAATAATATTTCTGAGAAATTTGAAAACGTTACTCGTGATGATTTGAATGCTATTCGGCAGTTTTCCAGCAGTTTTGTAACTATTCAGTCGAATATTATCAGGAGTCTTTCAAATCTGGTGCCGACTTTACTTCTCGTTGTCGTCTTTAGTTGGGCTTGCCTGTTGTTTTTTCTGTATGGGAGTCTAAGTGACGGAAATGTATTTGCAATATTTTTTCTGCTTTTGGGGTCCGTCGCCGTCGCGAGCGCAAATTTTCTCATCTTGGAATTGACTCATCCATACCAGGGAATATTCAAGATATCCAGTGCTGCCTTCGATCTTTTTCTGGACGCTCTGGATCAGGAGCAAGCTTGAGCTTAGGTCAATCCGATCGGGATTTGCACTGGGAGGGATTGAGAATGCAGCCGAGGTGCTGCCCTGCGACCAACGAAGGCAGTTCTTGCCGAGCATGTGTTGCCGGCTCATGACTGCGCACTTCGAGATTGTGCCCATCCGGATCGTAGAAGTACCACGCGTCGGCCATGCCGCGCGCGCCTTGTGATTTCTGCAGCGGCCCGCCACTGCGATCGAACGGTGCGCTACCGAACGCTATCGACCGCTCAACAAGGCGGCGGTGCACCGCATCGAGGTTGGCGCGGTTAAGACAAAATGCCAGGTGCACCGGATCGCGTGGCGCCTCGCCCATCAGGTCGAGCGTGAGGCCCTCGTTCACCCGCACGAGTTCGAACGGTCCCGCACGTCCTTCGTGGCGGAAGCCGAGCACTTCCTGATAAAAACGGGCTGACGCGGCGGGATCGCGTACCCGCAAGATGAGGTGGTCGAGAATTACCATGATGTGCCTTTCGAAGAATTGCTCAGGTCATGACTCGGCCGCCCGCCACATCCAGCGTGACGCCGGTGATCCATGACGCCGACGCGGACAGCAAGAAAAGTGCGGCCGACGCGATGTCACCGGGTTGCCCAAGCCGCCCCAGCGGAAACGCCTCCAGCATACCTTGCTGCTGCCCGATCGGCATGCGCTGGGCAGTGCGTTCGGTCAGCACCGCCGATGGCGAAATGCAGTTCACGCGCACGCCATGCCGTCCCACCTCGTTGGCCGCGTGGCGCGTCAGCATGATTACACCGGCCTTGGCTGCCCCGTAGCCCGCAGGCGCACCCGAAGCGACTCGACCTCCCGCCGATGCCATCGTGACGATGCTGCCGGCGCCGCGCGCGATCATCGCCGGCAAGAAGCACTTGAGCGTGAAGAAGGTTGAGGTCAGGTTGTTGTCGATGCTCGAGCGCCATTCCTGTTCGGTGATATCGGCCAGGGGCGCGGGACGTCCGCTGCCGCCGCCGGCAAATGCCAGTAGCAGCTCGGGTGCGCCGAAGTCCGCCTCGATCGCGGCGCGCATGCGTTCGACGGCGCCCAGGTCAGCACAGTCCGCCACCGCGGCGTAGGCCTCGCCGCCCTGTGCGCGGACCGAGGCCACGGTCGCGCCGACGGCATCGTGGTCGCGGCCATTGACGGCCAGCCGTGCGCCGCAGCGGGCCAGCGCCAGGCAGGCCGCGGCCCCGATCCCGCGCGAACCGCCCGTAACGAGGGCCACCTTGCCACGCAGGTCGGTGTAGGTGGGAATCAGGCTGTTTGCTTCGGTCATGGCTAGTCCTCGGTGAATGCTTGACGCCAGATTACAAAGTAGCTAGGATAAAATCAAATCATAGATTATTGGCCTATCCATAAATAAACTGATGTCTTACCTCCCTCACCTGCGCAGCTTCCTCAGCGTCTATCGGCACAATTCGATCTCGCGCGCGGCGCTCGCGTTACAACTGACCCAGCCTGCCGTATCGCGCCACATCAAGATACTGGAAGCGCGCCTACAGTCGCAGCTGTTCACCCGCCTGCCCCGTGGGCTGGCGCCGACGCCGGCCGCGATCGAACTCGAGCGGCAGGCCGGGCCGCACCTTGACGCGCTCGAGACCCTCATCGGCAGCGGCACGGGTCAGCGCGATGCCCTTGCCGGCGTGGTCCACGTGGGCGCGACCAGTGGCTTCTCCCGGCTGCTACTGTCCGCATTGAGTACGCTGCCACGCTACGCAATCCGGCTTGACCTGCGCTCGATGCCGCCACCAGCCTTGGTGACGGCGCTAGTCGCACATGAGCTCGACATGGTGGTCACGCTGGCGCGCATACCGCACAAAGGCGTCGACTATGAACTGCTGCACGAGGGGCGCCAGCAGATGGTCTGCGCGCCGGGCTTGCGCGACCGCCTGCCCAAGTCGGCTGCACCGAAGGGCTTGCCGCTGATTGATTTGCAGGGACCAGTGCCACCACTGGCAAGTTTTTGGCGCGAAGTGTTCGGCGGCAGTCCCGAGCTGCCGTCCGCCATCGTGCCGGACTATCAAATGGCGCTGGAAGCGGCAGCCGCCGGCGGCGGCTTGGCGGTTGTGCCTGAATGCCTGTGCCGGCCGCTGCTACATGCCGGCCAGCTGATCGCGCTGCCGCTGCCGAAACGCGCGCCGCAGTTCGCACTCTATCTCGCACGCGCCAAGGGAGGCAGCGCCGCCGAACGCGTCAGTGTTTGCCGCCAGCAGCTGATTGACGCCGCGCGCAACTGGTAACGGAGAGTTTCCACCCTACCCTGATTCCGGCGCGCGAGATTGTGGCCTATCCTGAGAGTTTCAACAGCCTGGATACAACGCTAGCCACATGGATGCAATCGGCTGTCGCGGATATCGCCGTCGATTTGGATGTCGCTATCGAAGAATGAATAATGATCGCCTTGGGCCGTGGTCTTATGCAAGAGATGCAGGCCAAGTCGGAGCGCCACCCCGCAGCGATGAGTGGCGCAATGAAGTTGCGATAGGCGAATCCACAAGACGGATTGCCGTGCAGCAGTACAGCGGTACAATCGGAGGCGCGTTGCGCGGACCTTCGTCCACATAGCGCAACAAGCCATCCGAGGTTGAAAACCAGCGCGGCGCATATGGCCGCAAACCGCCTGCGCTCCAGTCGCCGATCTCTCGCCGCAGCGATTCTGCCACCTTTCCCTGCCAGCCTTTGGCGAGGAAATCATGCGTGAATCCATCGTCAGGCCCGAAGCCATAATAGAGGAGATGCAGAAGAGTTCCATCATCGGGGTCTCGCTCAGCATCCACGTCACTACCGCATCTAGTGGCGCACTGCGCCAGGACGCGGGCGGCTCGTTCGCACCTTGGATGACTCCTCGGCTAGATTTGCCGGAAAGCTCAGGCATAGCGCGCTGCCGCCATACACACTGTCGCCACAATGAGCAGGCCGGCGGCAACGCGTTGGGCAACCGCAATGCGCGAGCCAAGAGCAGGTTTGTCGTTTTCGCTGTTGCGCGACTTCCGTAGCGCGGTGCCCACAAAAATCGCCTGGACAGCAACAGCAGCAAGTGCGCACAGTGCCCCTGCCGACAGGAATCGCTCCATCGGGCCAACCCCTCCTTCATGAACGGCATGCCAGAGGTATCCGCCTGTCAGTACGACGACAGCGGCTGCACCCATCTGAGGGCGAAACAGCCGTTCGCTGCCGCTTCCCGCTGTGCGGGCAAGAGTAAATGTGGACCCTGCCCAGAATACAGCGGTGAGGACATGAAGCGACAAAACTATCATTAGTACATATTGCATGACGTGGCTCCCGAGTTGCGTGTATAATTCAATATACAACATGTATATTTAAATTACAAGAGGATGATGATGTCGACGCGTTCCTATGTCAGCGCGGTGCGTTCGGCTGGAGCATCCGAGAAGCGCGAACGGGTGATTCAGGCTGCGGCTCGCTTCCTTCGCGAGGCGGAAAGCGTCGCCAGCTTCTCGATGGATGCGGTAGCGAAGGCGGCGCACGTGACGCGGCTAACGACCTACAACCAGTTCGGCTCAAGGCGCGGGCTGCTGGAAGCCGTCTTCGACGACATCGCGTTAAGGGGGCGTCTCACGCGGATCAAGGACGCGATGGCGATGGCGGATCCACGGAGCGGGCTCGATCATCTGATCGAAATCTTCTGTGATTTCTGGAGCAGCGATCCTGCTATCGGCCGGCTCCATGATGCGGTGGCGGTCGACCCTGAATTTGCTCAGGCATTGCTGGAGCGGAATGAACGCCGGCGGCAACTGATAGAAGTTCTTGTCGCACGGATGACGGTGGACGTGAAGTCCCGTCCGGCCAAGCGCGATGCCGTCGATTTGATTTTCGCCCTCACGAGTTTCGCCATGTTTCGAATGCTTGCGCAAGAGAGAACTGCGGAAGCGATTTGCGCTCTTATCCAGGATGCGGCCGGGGCTGCCATCGATAGGAAATAGATCAGGAAGTGGCTTTGAACAGGCGTTGTCTGGGTCATGTTTTTTCGATGCATGAGTGCCCATGTGTCGACAATTCAGCGAATCAGCGTTTTTTTCTCCGTCGTGGCATGTCATCGCCTGCACCGGAAGCCATTTGGGCCAGGCGAAGCTATCGTCCCCATTCTTGGTCAAGTTATGCTTAAGGGTAGCGAATGCTAGAGGGCTTTCCTCTATTGCGCACCATCACTTGAACTGAGCCCCAAAAGGACGCCAACTTGCCCTGCCAAAGTTTCCATGGCAGCATGCTGCATCTACCATAGTAGGAGGATGCAATGCGTACAGGTGGCACACTGGTTTTCCTGGCCTGGCTGATCTGCGGCGGCGCGCTGGCGCAAACGCCGTCGGCCGAAGTCCGCAAGTTCATCAAGTTCGACCAGCCGCTCATCGCGCTGAGCAATGTCCGCGTGATCGACGGCACCGGCGGTCCGGCGCAGGAGAACCGCACCGTCGTGCTGCGCAACGGCCGCATCGAGGCCATCACCGACGCCGCGACGCCACCGCCGGCCGGCGCCCAGGTGCTCCAGCTCGAAGGCCACAGCATCATGCCGGGCCTGGTCGGCATGCACAACCACCTGATGTACACCGCCTCCATCAATCTGGACGAAGACGACAAGATTCCGCCGCCCGGCTTTTTCGTGACCGAGCTCGCGTTCAGCGCGCCGCGCCTGTACCTGGCCGCCGGTGTGACCACCATGCGCACCACCGGCAGCATAGAGCCGTACACCGACCTCAACATTCGCCGCCAGATAGACGCCTTCCAGATTCCCGGCCCGCACATCGACGTGACCGGCCCCTACCTGGAAGGCAAGGACAGCTTCTTCCCGCAAATGGCGATACTGGACGAACGCGAGCACGCGCGCAAGACGGTGGCCTTCTGGGCCGCCGAGGGCATGACCTCGTTCAAGGCCTATATGAATATTTCGGAAGCGGTGCTGGGCGCGGCGATCGCCGAGGCGCATAAGCGCGGTACCAAGATCACCGGCCACCTGTGCGCGGTCGACTTTCGCCAGGCCGCAGCGCTCGGCATTGACAACCTGGAGCACGGGCCGGTCTTCACCGACTCTGAATTTGTTCCGGGCCGCAAAAAAGACAGCTGCCCCTCCAGCGCCGAGATTGCCGCATCCTGGGAGAAACTCGAGGTCGACAGCGAACCGGTACGGGCCCTGATCCGCGAACTGGTCGCGCGCAAGGTCGCGATCACCTCGACCCTGCCGGTGTTTGAGGCGATGGTCACGACCCGCCCGCTGCTGTCCAAACAGCAGATGGCGATGATGTCGTCCGAGTCGCTGCGCAGCCACCTGGCCGCCCGCGCCGCCAGCGCCACCTCGCCCGCGCGCGCTGCCAAGCTGGAAGCGGCGCTGAAAAAGGAAATGGCTTTTGAGCTGGCCTTCGTGCGCGCCGGCGGCCTGTTGCAGGCCGGGCCCGACCCTACCGGCAACGGCGGCACCCTGCCCGGCTTCGGCGACCAGCGCGAGCTGGAGCTGCTGGTCGAGGCCGGCTTTACGCCCGTCGAGGCGATCCGCATTGCCACCGCCAATGGCGCCCGCTATATGGGACGGCTGGACCGCATCGGCACCATCGAGGCCGGCAAGCAGGCCGACCTGATAGTGCTCAAGGGCGACCCGACCCGCCGCATCGCGGACGTGGAAAACGTCGAGATCGTTTTCAAGGACGGCTACGGCTATGATCCCGCCAAGCTGAACGCCTCAGTGCGTGGCATGGTGGGCATACGTTAATCGGGAACACGGGAACACGGGAACACGGGAACACGGGAGCACGGGAGCAGCTTGTTGCCAAAAATGATTGTGCGATGATCAACGCCTAGCCATCACACTCGGGGGAAAACCATGTCTAACGGCGGCAATTCTCCTGGAACGTATCGCTCCTATGATCATTTTTTATCTGCAGGCATACAGCCAAATAGATAGACCCATTGCACCTGACCTTGCTGCCGGTCTCTCCGCTCCTCACCCAGACTGCGGACGCAGTGTCCCTGGGGGCACGCCAAAAATGCGCTTGAAGGCGCGGCTGAAAGAGGCTTCGGATTCATATCCGAGTCGCTGCGCTACATCGGCGACGGTCAGTTGGCCGTGCCGCAGCCAGACACCGGCAATATGCATGCGCCAATGCACAAGGTAGCGCGCTGGCGACAATCCGACCGCTGCGGTAAACCGCTCGGTAAACGTGGAACGCGAAAGACCGGAGACGCCCGCAAGCGCCCCCACCGACCACAAATGGCCGGGCTGGCGGTGAATGGCGGCGACAGCACGCCCTATCCGTGGGTCTCGTACTGCGGCGAGCCAACCTTGGGGGTCGGTGTCATACGCTTCGGCCCAGGCTCGCACCAGGTGCGTCACCACCGCGTCTGCCAGGCGCGCCATGACGGTCGCAGAGCCTATGCGGCGCGTTGCCACTTCTTCTGCCATCAGAGCCAATAAAATTGGCAGCGCCGGGTCCGTAGTATCATTAGCCCGCAGCACCAAAACATCCGGCATCAGCTCGGTAAGGGGATGTACGGCGGGTTCTTCGAACTCGACGGCGCAGCACACGATGAGCGATCGCTTGCCGCCGCCGCCCGCATGCATATTATGCGTGGTCGGACCGATAATGTCCTGATCGAATTCTTGCAGCGGGCGGGTCGGCGAGCCGGGGGAGTCGGCGATGGCGTGCCCCGTGCCGCGCGGCAAAAAAACCAGGTCGCCCTCCGTGATCCAGACCGGCTCCTGTGACAACAAGCGTAGCCAGCATCCACCTTCGACGACAAAGTGAAGGCACACGCCGTCTTGCCTCGGAATCTCTATTCCCCACGGCGCGGTCATATCTGTCCGGCAATACGACGCACGTGTCAATCTCAAGTCCTGGAGCACGGGGCTAAGATGATCCGGCCCCCCTTTTGAAGCAACTGGCTGGAAGAAGTTGGTCATTGGGCGATGCGACTGGGATTCAGCGCTTGGAAGTAGAGGTGGCGGCGTGCATGGTGACGGGTTTCATCTCAGATGCTCTGTCGGTCAGTATAGGCGCTTCGATGCCTCGCGTTGCCAACGTGGCAGGCAAGGCCAGTATACACAAACCCATTCCTATCAGCAGAACCGCACTCACATCATATCTTGTCAATGCCCAGCCGCCGGCCAGGGCTCCACCGGCGATGCCCGCGTTGACAGCGGAAGCGCTCAGCGAGGCGGCAAGGTCACCGCCGCGTCCCGCGAGTCCGACGACGCGCAGCTGAATGGCAGGAACCATGCCGAATCCCACCAGTCCCCAGGCCGCCAGGATCAACGCCGCCATAAATGGCGTGCTGCCAAAAAGGTAGAGCGCACCCAGAATGAGCACCAGCAAGACATTGGCAGCCACCAAGGTCAAACTCGCGTTGCGATCCGCCAGACGTCCGCCTGCAAACATGCCGATGGCACTAGCGATTCCATAGGCTAACAGGTAGGCGGCGACCGATTGGTCCGTCGCCCCGGAGACTTGCTTGAGATAAGGAGCAATGTAGGTGAAAGCGCTGAATTGTCCGCCCATCAGCAAGCTTGCAACGGCCAGCACAGCCAGGACGCGAGGCGCCAACGCGGCCCGGGCTTGCACCATTATGCCGTTTGGCGGCCCGCTTTCGCGCCGGGGAACGATCACCAGTGTCGCTAGCCATGCGAGCCCGCCAAGTGCAGCTACCGCAACGAATACTGCCCGCCAGCCCAACGCCTGCGCGACCCAGGTGCCGAGCGGTACGCCCAGCACCGTGGCCACCGCAACGCCACCAAATACCATGGCCATCGCCTGCCCTCGCCGGGCCGGCGGCACCAGACCGGCGGCAATCACCGACGCCGCACCCACGAAGAGTCCATGCATGGCGCCGGGCAGGAATCGCGCAAGTATGAGCCAACCGAACTGGCGTGATACGATGACGACTATGTTGGACGCGACGAAAACCATCAGCGACAGTGCCAGCACAAAACGACGCTCAAAACGTGTCGTCAGCGCTGTGGCGATGGGGCCACCAATGGCAATACCCAGCGCATAAGTCATTACCAGATGACTGGCCGTGTCTATCGATATCGACAGGTCGCGGGCCACAAGGTCCAGTACCCCGACGATGACGAACTCGGCCGTGCCGAAGACGAATGCGCTCAACGCCAGCACGGCCAGTGCGGCGTTATTTCTGGCTTGCGCGTTCACGGCGCGGCGCGGGTGTAGACGGCCCGAGTCGCGAGCCTCTCCTTGTCGCCCGGGCGAGTAAAGTAAAGCTCAATCGTATGGCGGTCATTGCTTTCGATGCGGATCAATGTGCGCATCCGTATCGCTTTCCCGGCATAGGCTTCGCCCGCCACGCCCTGGTCGGTGAATACGCCGTTCAAGGAGATGGTCGTTACCGGACCCGATCCCTTTTTGCTGGCGTAACTCATCATCTCCGAGTTGACTCCGTCTATCGTGACCCATTCGTAACAGCGGTCCATGTTGCTGTAACCCAACCAGCCACGCCGCCAGTAGCGTGATCCTTCTAGCGTGCCTTCGGTGGTGTCTTCCAGATAGCGCCCGCCTGCAACCCATTCGCGGCGGGCGATAATATCGTCAGACGTAATTGGCGGTTCATCGTCTCTACGCCCCAATGTCCCATAGATACCCATCTGGACGCGCCATGTGCCGACGAGAGGCGCGACCGCCGCATGGCCTGCGCCTGGGAGCCCGCGGCGTATCCAGTTGGGCAATTCGGGCGGTACAGAACTCCCACCCACCGCCTGCGCCCCGCTGCCCTGTGCAAAGACCGCCGGCGCCGGCGCGATGAAAGTTGCGAAAATCACTGCTATTGCGCGCCAATACTTTCGATCAATTGTCATCAAAGTCTTTCGGAGTGAGGGAGTTGGACAGCTCGGCAGCCAGAGCGTGTCGTCATATATCTGCTGCTGCGATATCTGGTCGCGTGATCTGGCTGAGAGTTCTCGCTGGAAATCTTATCATCTGTATCGGTGCCACTCTATGACCGTTTGACCGATTTGCTTGATAAATTGTCTGGTAAGGAGATAAGCCCATCGCCGCATATCCGGTATCCGGCATCTGAAAAATTATCTGACCCAAAGGGCAGAGCTACCAGGTTTCCGCCGATGACTATCATGTTACGATCATCGCTCGCCCATCACACCCAGGAGAAGACTATGTCTCATATCAGGAATGCGTTGCGGTTCATGTTCGGAATACTGCTGTTGGGTGCCTCCGTTTCCAGTTTCGCCGAGGGCAAGGCCGAGGTGCAGTGGCTAGGCCAGGCGACCGTCAAGATCACCACCCCGGGCGGCAAGGTGATCGTGGTCGACCCGTGGCTGACCTCCAATCCCAAGACCCCGGAGCCGTACAAGAAGCTCGAGGCACTCGGCAAGGTTGACCTGATCCTGGTGACCCACGGCCATTTCGACCATTTTGCCGACGCCCCGGCACTGGCCAAGCTGAACAATGTGCCGGTATATGGCCCGGCCGGCTTGATGCAAACCGTGGCGGCGCTCGATATCCTGCCGGCCAGCCAGGCGGTACGCTTCGGCAAGAGCGGCACCGTCACGCCGCTGGGGCCGGATATCCGCATCACCGCCGTGCATGCCGAGCACAGTTCCGAACTGGGCTGGAAAAATCCCGCCACCAATAAAGAGGAAGTCCATGTCGGCGGCGAGCCGGTCGGCTATATCATAGAACTGGAAAACGGCTTCAAGATCTACCACATGGGCGACACCGGCCTGTTTGGCGACATGAAGCTGATCGGCGACTACTACAAGCCCGACCTGGTCCTGATCCCTATCGGCGGCCATTTCGTGATGAACCCGAAAGACGCCGCCATGGCGACGCGCGAATTCCTCAAGCCGCGCTTCGCGATTCCCATCCACTACGGCACCACACCTGTGCTGAAGGGCACGCCGGCCGAGTATAGCAGCGCCCTGGGTGCAACGCCGACCAAGGTGATGGCGATCGATCCGGGCGACAAGGTCGCTTTCTGAGCCACGCCCCCTCTGCCTGATGCCGGGCCACTAAGAAATGGCAAAGGCTTGCGAGCTTGTGCTTGCAAGCCTTTTTATTTTTGCGCCCCGCAGTATCGCCATGCAAGCTATTTGATCAAAAAGCCTCAGGTTCGGCCCGGCGCCTGCATCGCCTCCAGCTCTTGCCATCGTTTTTCCAGGCTGTCCTTTGCCCGCTCGGCGCGGGCAGCAAGATAACCCCTGACAAAGCTCACGCCCATCCCCAGACCTGCATCCGCCTGTTGCAGCTGTTTCAACAAGCCCGTTGCAATCGCCGCATCGTTGAGCTGCCCCAGCCCATCCTGCAGCCCGGTCAGCGCCTTTACGTATTGCTGCACCTGTTTGGAGGGGAACAGCGATTGAAAAAATTCCGTCGCATAGCGCAGCTTTTTGGCGGCGATGCGCAGCCGGTGGCGCGCCTGCGCATCTGCCTGGTGCAGGTGCTTGCCGCGCTTGTGCAGCCTGTTGCCGGCTCGCGCTACCGTCTTTGCGGCGAATTTGGCAGCAGGCTTGCCCAGCCCCTGCTCCGCTTCCTGGCCGAACCCGCTCCAGGCGACACCATGCGCGCGCGCACTCAGGCTCAGCATCAGCCGGGCATAACGCGGCGACTTGACGGCGGCGGCGGCAATGTCGTGTTCTTTGGCGACCCGCTCCAGCGCGGCCGCATTCAGCGGCGCCAGCGGTATATCTTCTGCCGCGCCATCCGCCACGGCGGCCAGCGTGGTATGCGCCAGCACATCCCAATCGCGCGCCGGGCCAAGCTGGGTAGCCAGCCACGCCAGGTCTTCCTGGGTCTGGAGGGGAACGGAAATCAGCTCCTGGTATAGCCCCAGCGCAGAACGCAGCCGGCGCAGGCCTACCCGCAACTGATGCAGGCTTTCCATATCATGGCTGCCAATCACGCAGCCTTCATTGGCCTGCATCTGGCCGACGCAATTGGCGAGGATGGCGCAGAATGCCTGCTCGGTATTCATGTGCCTGGAGAGCTCCAGTTTTTCTGCCTTGACCGCCGCCGGCGCCGCTGCCTGCTGCGAATGCAGCGCATAACCGCGCTGCGCCTTGCTCAGATTGGCGATGCGCAGCGGTATCTTGCGCTGCAACTGCAGCGCGAATGCAAACAGTTGCTCAGGCTGGCCCGATTTCAGCTCCAGCTCGATTTCACTGACAGGCTCCTGCCCACTGTCACCCTGCAGCTTGCCCTGGTCCAGCGCGAACTCGACTTCGTCGCCGGTGGCCAGCCGCAAATTCCATATCGTGCGCGTTACCTGCGTGGTAAAAATTGCCTGCACAGCCTGGCCCGCGGCCGTGGAACGCAGCAGCTTGGCCCATGGCTTGTGGCCGTCCACTAATTTCTTTAGCATGGCAAAATCCGGTGCAGGTCCAGCCACCGCCGATTCCCATTCGTGCCGCCGGTGCAGGCCGCCGGCGGCGCCGCCGCCTCCCTTCAGGGTCTGCACCCAGCCGCCATCGACATGCCTGACCCTGAGCCCGGCGTGCTGACGCCAGATACCCAGGTCCGGCGTATCGAAATAGGTGTCCGACATGTGCAATTCCTGCGGCGCTGCGAGCGCGTATTTCTTCAGCAGCGGATGCTTGCGCAACGCATTGGCATGGCGCGGATCGATTAGCAGTTTTAGTTCGGTTTCCATGCTGAAATACCCAATGCCGGGCCGTATTTGAAGCTAGGGGACGGCCGCACCAAGGCCGGTTTTCTCAGTCTTCCAAGCTTACTCTCTTCAATGAAAATGCGCCCGCCGGGAATAGACACCGGGCTTGGTGGACACGATTCATGGACGTGACTAATGGGACGTGACTAATGGGACGTGACTAATGGGACGTGACTAATGGGAATTGACGTCGCTACGACCTGCTTCAATTCAAGGCCCCAGCGTAGGCGGATGGGATAGTAGGAAGGATCGCCGACCGCAATGCTTGCGCATGGCCGACAGGGACTTGCGTACAGGGAACTGCCCCTGTACTTGATAGGGAATTAGCAGAGAAGATACAAGTACCCAGTGGCGGCACTCCACGCCTCTCTCCCCGCTATTGCTTACCGTTGCTTGCCAGATGCGGAACCGCTACAGGTCCGGCATCAAGCTGGTAAATTCAAATGCCTTGTGCTGATTTTTTTGCCTGGGCGTTGGCCAGACTGGCATCGCGCGCATCTTCTGCTTTTCGACGGGAATCTGTGCGTTTCCGCATCACGATTGCGTATTGCTGGGCGCTCATCGGTGGTACTGTCATCAACTGCTTCAGTAAGGCACTATTTTCTTCAATATATTTCATACTTTTCCTTTCAATATACGATGAACCTGATAAAGCGAGAAGCGCGGCCATAGGCAAAAACATCACTACGGCAACTAAACTATCCCATAGTATCGCTCGAATCCGCAATAGGCGTATTCATTTCTTTTTCCGCTGCAACATCACCCGATAGCCTGCGCCTATGCAACTTAAGCCTGCCATTACTGTCCATGCGCTAGGCCTTCCCCTTCATATAGGTGACCAGCACATGCAAACATCGCCCCCCTCCTCTTACGGCACATCCCGCTTTTCCCTCTCGCTGGGCGGCCTGCTGCTGAATGAAACCCATTATGCGCCGTTTGCCCAGTTGCCGCTGCACCAGCATGAAGCCCCCTACCTGTGCCTGGTGCTGGGTGGCAGCTACCAGGAAACCAGCATGTCGCGCACGCTCAATGCCGGCCCCGGCGCCTTGCTCGGACACCCGGCCGGCAACCGCCATGCGAACCAGTTTTCGGCGCTAGGCGGCCGCTGCCTCAACCTGACGCCTACCGGGGCCTGGCAGGACAATGCCTTGTGGGCCGAGTGGCTACATGAATACACGCTCAGCCAGCTCGACTCGCCGGCCGCCGCCTTGCTGCGCCTGCAAAGGGAAATCGCGCAGGCCGACGACGTGCAGCCGCTGGCGGTGGCCGCCGCACTGTTTGAACTATTGGCAAGCGCCCGCCGGCAGGCATCCTTGCAGGCGGTGCCGGCCTGGCTGAAACGGGTGTTGGAGCAGCTGGAAGCAGGTTTGCCGTATGCCGCCAGCCTGCTGGAGCTGGCCGCCGATGCCGGCGTACACCCCGCCCACCTGGCGCGCGCCTTCCGCCGCTGGCGCGGCGAGAGCATAGGCAGTTTTGTCAGGCGCAGGCGGCTGGAGGGTGCCCTGCAGCGGCTGGCGCGCAGCGCAGAGCCCCTGGCCGAACTGGCCCTGGCCGCAGGTTTTGCCGACCAGGCCCATCTGGCGCGTACAGTCAGGCTAGCCACCGGCCTGACGCCGACCGCCTATCGTCTGGGCATGCAAAGCCGCGTCAAAAATGCAAATCCTGTTCAAGACGCACGGCTTTCCATCGGCCAGAATCAGCCAATCAGCCAACTTCACTCTGGATGCCTGCGATGAAAAAACCAAACACCGATCACCTTTTGAACTACCGCCTGATTTCTGCCTGCGGCAAGCTGCTGGCGCCCTGCCTGCTGGCTGCCTGCAGCCATATGCCGACTACCGCCCCGGTCCCGGCCCCGGTTCTGTCCATCGCGCCCGCGCCGGCGCAAGCCGACCTACTGGGCCCGTTCCGCCGCCCGCTGCTGCAGGGCGACATGCCGGCCGCACTGCAGGCGCTGGCACAGCTTCCAGCCGGCAGCCTGGCTGGCAAAGACCTGGCCGTCAGCCCTTGCGTGCCGCAGCGGTTTGCTACGGCGGATGGCGTCGACTTGCCGGCCACCCTGAGCGGCCCGGCCGCCGACATCCTGGCGATCTACAGGCGCTACTGGAAGTCCCTCATGCTGAAGCAGGTCAGCGTCAAGGAGGGAGAAGCAGCCCTGCTGCAGGCCCTGAATGCGCGGCTAACGGCGGGCGACAGCGCCAGCTGGGACCACTCCAGCCTGGAGGCCGCCACCGATGAGGTCAAGCGCTACCTGGGTAGCCAGGGCGTGCACGCCCTGACCGGCCGCACCAACCCGTTCTATGAATTAATGCTGTGGAACCGGGAGTCGGTGGAAAAATTCAAGGTCCAGTTGCCGGAACAAGCAGTCACCGTCACCGTCGTATTCATGGATGATTTTTCCTCCAAGGGCTGGCTCAGCTATGCCAGCTGCGATCGCTACAGCACCGGCGGCTGGGCCGAGAGCGACAGGCTGTTTGCCGTCAGCGACCGATACGAGCGCAGCAGCGAGAGATTCCTGGTCAGCTACCTGGGCCACGAAGGCCAGCATTTTGCCGACTACCAGAATTTCCCCAAGCTGGAACAGGCGGAGCTGGAATACCGCGCCAAATTGACGGAGTTGGCCCTCTCCAAAAACGAAACGCGCGCGCTGCTACTGCAATTTGCACGCACCGCCCAGGCCGGGCGGGCCGCCCCGCATCCCCATGCTGAATACTGGCTGGCGCGTCATCTCAGCGAACAGCTGCTGGGCAGCAAGCACATCGAAGCCAGCGAACAGGCCTGGGCGAATATAGGGGAGGACAGCATACGCGCCACCGCCCGCAGCCTGCTATTGCAGAGCAGTGCGCAAGCCAGGGCCGCAGGCGCCGCTACGGTGAACCGGCTATTGCCCGACTGAAGCCTGGCACGGCCCTGAAAGAATGCCGGCGCCATGTCAGAATGCCGTTTGCTGCCAGGCTGGCAGCGCCTGCACGCGCGCGAACCAGGCCTGGATATGGGCATACTGCTGCAAGGGCAACTTGGCTTGCAGCATATAGGTCAGCGGCGAGGCGATCGCGTAATCGGCCAGGCTCACCCCGGAACCGCACACCCACTCGCGCCCTTGCAGGTGGTCGTCCAGCACCTGGGCAAATTGCTCGATCAGGATTTTGCCGCGCTCCAGTTCGCGCGCATCCGGCTGGCCGACGCCGTACATCGCCTTCATCATGTTTTCCCACACGACGATGCCCAAGGCCGGGCTAAAGTGTTGCGAAGACCAGAATAACCAGCGATTGACATCGGCGCGGGCGCGGGCTTCGACAGGGTAAATAGCCTGGCCAGGCGTCTGGTCCGCCAGGTATTGCATGATCGCGCAAGATTCCCACAAGATGAAATCCCCGTCCTGCAATACCGGCACCTTGCTATTGGCGTTCAGCTCCGTCAATTGCCGGCGTTGCTGCAAGTTGGTCAGGTCTATGGTCACGAGTTCTATCGGCAAATCCAGGTGGATAGCCGTCATGACGGCACGCCGGGCACTGGCGGAATAGGGATGGTGGTACAGGCGCATGATGGGACTCCTTGTTTGGTTTCGTGGCATATTTGCTGAATTAGCTGCTGCTTTGGCTCATCTGCTGAGGTGCAGGCAGTTTGACGTTGTAGAATGACAGAATATGTCAGTAGTCATTTTTACAATAATCACGCTATCGCTGAAACGTTCCCGATAGGCGGGCGGCCGATAAGAGGCGGCAAGTCATTTATCCGGCGGTATGCGGCGAGCTAATATGGGGCAAGGACGATTAATACGCGTAATCGCAGCTATTTTTTTGCAATCTTGCGCGCCAGTTGGTACGATGACTGCTTTTTAAGCAAATACTGTTGCCGCTGCCCTGGCTTGCCAGGCAGCCAATGAATTGCGGGCATTTTTTAAACGCGCTTTCAGTTTTTTCGCAGTTTCTCTTCAGTTATTTATTGACCAGCCATTTATGCAAAACAGCCTGACGCGCAAGCCCATAGAAATAAAGATATCAACAGTCGTGGCGGTCGCCGTCATTTTGCATGAAGCATCCACCGCGGCGCTGGAAACCGCGCTGAAAGAAATGACGGCGGGCACGCCGGATTTTTTTGATGACGAATTTGCGGTCATCGACGTGGAACCCGTCAGCGAGCAAAAACTGGACTGGGCAACACTCATTCCCCTGTTTAAGTCCTTCGGCCTGAACCCGGTCGCGGTACGCAATGCCCGCGCCGAAGACCATGCCGACATCAGCGCCCATGGCCTGAGCCTGGATGTCGTCAGCAAACCGCGCCAGGAAGTGGATCTGCCGGCACAGCCGGCGGCGGCCGTCCCTGCTGCGGCTCCTGTTGTTGCTGCACCTGCCGTAGCGGCTCCTGCGCCGGCAGCCGGCCATCTGCCGGCCATGGTGATCGATACGCCGGTGCGCGCCGGGCAGCGCATCTACGCGCGCGGCACCGACCTGATCATCACCGCCTCCGTGAATAACGGCGCAGAAGTGATTGCAGACGGCAGCATCCATATCTATGCGCCACTGCGCGGACGGGCACTGGCCGGCGCGATGGGAAATACCGAGGCGCGTATTTTCGCAATGGGAATGGAAGCGGAACTGGTGTCGATTGCCGGCATCTATAGAACTTTTGAAAACGGTCCGCCTGCGCTGGCGGCCAATCAACCGGTACAAATCAAGCTGATCGGCGACAGTATTGAAGTATCATCGGTCAAGTCAACGGGCTGAGACGGAAATATCCGTCGCCCAACCAGCATATATATCTAAAAGGAGTTCTTTGTGGCAAGAATCATCGTTGTGACATCCGGTAAGGGCGGCGTGGGGAAGACCACTTCCAGCGCAAGCTTTGCTTCTGGCCTCGCACTACGAGGCCATAAAACTGCAGTGCTGGACTTTGACGTCGGCCTGCGCAACCTCGACCTGATCATGGGCTGCGAACGCCGCGTGGTGTACGACCTGATCAACGTGATCAGCGGCGAGGCGACGCTGAACCAGGCACTGATCAAGGACAAGCACTGCGACAACCTGTTTATCTTGCCGGCTTCGCAAACCCGCGACAAGGATGCGCTGACCGAGGAAGGCGTGGAGAAAGTGCTGAACGACCTGGTCAAGATGGATTTCGAATACATCGTCTGCGATTCGCCGGCCGGCATAGAACGCGGCGCCGTAATGGCGCTGGCGTTTGCCGACGAAGCGATCATCGTCACCAATCCCGAAGTCTCGTCGGTACGCGACTCCGACCGCATCCTCGGCATCATCCAGGCCAAGTCCAAGCGCGCGCAAAACGGCGGCGAACCGGTCAAGGAGCATTTGCTGATCACCCGCTATTCGCCGAAACGGGTAGAAGGCGGCGAGATGCTGTCGTATACCGACGTCCAGGAAATCCTGCGCATCCCCTTGATCGGCGTCATCCCGGAATCCGAAACAGTGCTGCACGCCTCCAACCAGGGTAATCCGGCCATCCACATGAAGGGCAGCGACGTATCCGATGCCTATGAAGATGTAGTGTCCCGCTTCCTGGGCCAGGAATTGCCGCTACGTTTTATCGCATACGAAAAGCCGGGCCTGCTTCAGCGCATCTTTGGAGGGAAGTAATATGGCCTTGCTCTCTTTTTTATTCAATACCAAGCCGAAGAGCGCGAATACCGCGAAAGAACGCTTGCAGATCATCATCGCGCGCGAGCGCAGCGGCCGCGACGGCTATGATTTCCTGCCGGCCCTGCATGCAGAACTGATCGCCGTGATCTCAAAATACACCAAGGTCAATGCCGACGACATCAAGGTGTCGCTGGACCGCCAGGGCAACCTGGAAGTGCTGGACGTGAACGTGGTCTTGCCCGAAGTCGAACTGCGTAGCTAAAAAACTTGTTTTTTGCTTAATCCCGCCTCAAGCTAGCGCCGTATGCCGCGGCGCTAGCCTCCCTCCTAGCCGTGCTGCAGCGCCCGCCGCTTTACAGGGATGATAGATTTTAACTATCATTTTTACGTAAACTCTAAGAACTTAGCTTAACTTCGGCCAAATTAATTCTTTAAGGCAATATTCAGTGGTTTTTTTGAACTTTATTGTTTCAGTATAGAAAACTTCACTTATCCTTAGGTACAATGGCGCTTTTATCAATATGTAAAATGGCACAGTTTGCATTTTGTGCCTGACCTTATTGCATAACCTTATACAGTGGGCTCCTATGAGAATTGCCGTACTTGACGATGATAACAACTTGCTCGAGTTAGTCTGCACCATACTCAGTGCCGCCGGCCACTCTTGCCACCCTTTCCTGAGCGGGAAAGAAATGTTGCACCACCTCAGGCGCGACAGTTACGACATGCTGATCCTGGACTGGCAGGTGCCCGACCTGAGCGGCACTGAAATCCTGCAATGGGTCCGGGAAAAGCTGTCGCCTACCTTGCCGGTACTGTTCATGACCAGCCGTTCCGGTGAAGACGATATCGTGGCCGGCCTGGCCGCCGGCGCCGACGACTACATGATCAAGCCCATCCGCCGCAGCGAACTGGTCGCCCGCGTGCAGGCATTGCTGCGCCGTGCCTATCCGGCTCAGGCCATGTCCGAGCATCTGCAATTCGGCATCTACAAGTTTGAAACGCGCGCCGGCCGCGTCAGCATCAATGACGTGCCGGTAGAGATGACGCAAAAGGAATTCGACCTGGCCCTGCTGCTGTTCCGCAACCTCGGCCGCCCCTTGTCGCGCGCCTACATCCTGGAAGCGGTATGGTCGCGCGATATCGACATCCCTTCGCGCACCATGGATACCCATATCTCGCGCGTGCGCAGCAAGCTGGAACTGCGGCCGGAAAACGGTTACCGCCTGGCCCCGGTGTATAGCTACGGCTACCGCCTGGAACAGGTCACCGCAGAGTAATTCCAGGCCACATCTCCGGGCTGCGGCCCGGACCGCATCTGCCGCCACCCCACTCGCAACAATCGCAACAATCGCAACAGTCGCAACAGTCGCAATACGCGCAAGACCCAGGAGATCGCATGTACCCCGCTTTTCGCTTTATCTTTCTTCTGGCATTGGCGGCTGCGGGGCCCGGCATCAGTTTGGCCAACGCGGCCGGCGCGACAAAATCGGCAGTCCCGGCAGGCGAGCCCGGCAGCGTGGCCAACACCCCGCCGGACATGACCTATTACGCCTTGAAGGGCGACACCTTGTCCACGGTCGCCCTGCGGTTTACCGGCAAGAGCAGCAACTGGCAGCTACTCGGCAAGCGCAATCATATTCTCAACGACCGCACTATCCCTGTCGGTTCCGCCATCCTGGTGCCGCTCGAGCTATTGCCCGAAGAAATGAGCGTCGCCAGGGTCGCCGCACTGGCCGGCCAGTCAACGGTGAGAAACGCCGATGGTACGGAATCCACCTTGCAGATCGGCGCCACGCTGACCGAAGGCAGCCAGGTCAGCACCGGCAAGAACGGCTTCCTGTCGCTGGTGCTGCCAGACAATTCACGCATCTCTCTCCCCTCCAATAGCCAGGTCAGGCTGAGCAAGCTGAGGCAGGCGAAATATACCGGTAGCCCGCGCACCGAGCTTAGCTTGATGCAGGGCCGCGTCGAATCCACGGTCACTCCGCTAGAGGCCAGCAAGGGCCGTTTCGAGGTGCGTACGCCGCTGGCGGTCGCCGGCGTGCGCGGTACGCATTTCCGGGTCGGCATCAATGACAATGGCATCAGCAACGAAGTCCTGAGCGGCAAGGTCGCCGTGGGCAAACCTGAAAAGCCCAACGCCGTGCTGCTACCCGCCGGGCAAGGCAACCTCATCAGCAGCAAGGACGTGGGCCACCCACGGCCCCTGCTGGCGCCGCCCGCGCTGAGCGGCAACTATCAATTGCAAGAACGTCCGACGATACAGCTAGGCCTGCTGGCAATGCCGGGCGCTGCCGCTTATCGCGCGCAGATCGCCAGTGACGCCGAGGCGCACCAGTTGTTGATGGAGGGACGCATCAGCGGCCTCGATACGGATACCCGCTTCAAGTTTGACGGCTTGCCGGACGGCCGGTATTTTGTGCGCGCCACGGCGATCGATGCCGCCGGGCTGGAAGGGCTGCCGGTGATCCAGGCCTTCACGCTGAAGGCCCGCCCGGAACCGCCGTTCAGCGTGCAGCCCAAGACCAAGCTGCGCGCCGACCGGGTGGACTTCGCCTGGACCGAGGCTAGCGATGCCTCCACCTACCGCTTGCAGGTTGCCCGCGACGCCGGGTTCAAGGACATCGTGCTGAACCAGACCGGCATCAGCGACCTCAAGCTGAGCACGGACACCCTGCAACCGGGCAGCTATTTCTGGCGCGCCGCGACCATCACGCAAAAAAACGGCGCAGCCGACCAGGGACCGTATAGCGACGCCCAGCGCTTTGTGCTGATGCCGGCGCAGCCGGCGGTGGCGGCGTTTATCGATAATGGCGACCAGGAGCTGTCGTTTCAGTGGCCATCGGAAGCGGGGCAGAAATTCCAGGTGCAAATTGGGCGCGATGCCGGATTCACTGCGCTGTACCTGTCGCAACAACTGGACAGCCCGCAACTGCGCATCCCGCGCCCGGATAGCGGCCAGTACTTCATCCGGGTACGCGCTACCGACCCGGACGGCTATACCGGCGCATTTTCAGCGACGCAAAAAATCAACATCTACAGCCGCTGGACCAGCGGCGACGGCGCACCGCTGATGTCGGCCGGCGGCGTGGTCAGGGCCGGATACTAAGAGCCGGACGCCGCACCGGAAAACTCGTCGCCACCTGGCTCACCACTTGGAGAGAGCAACCTATATGATGCAGAAAGCGGATGCGAAGGCCAATACCTCTTCCAGGGTGGAGCGGATCGCCTTGCGGGAGTGGCTGGTCATCAGCTTGCTGATGCTGGCGCTGGTGAGCGGCCTCAGCCTGTTCCATGCGATGGACAGGTTGGACCTCGGCCTGTATGACAGGTTCATGCAAGCCCATACGCAAACGGCGCGTGACGACGTGATCATCGTGGCCATCGACGACTATAGCCTGGCGGAACTGGGCCGATGGCCCTGGCCGCGCGCGCGCCACGCAGCCTTGCTCAAGCAGATCAGCGCAGCCCGTCCGCTGGCGATCGGCATCGACATCACATTCTCGGAACCGGAAAACCAGGCAACGGACAACGCGCAAAATGGCGACGCCCTGCTGGCCGGCGCGATCGCCGCCAGCAATCAGGTAGTATTGCCGCTCACCTCGGAAAACACCGGGGCCGGCCTGGCGGCGACCCCGCCCATCCCTGTCCTGGCCGGCGCCGCCCGGCAGCTGGGGCACATCCATATTGAACAAGACAGGGACGGTGTCGTCCGCAGCGTGTTTTTACGCGAAGGCATCAAGGGAGACTGGTGGTCGCATTTTGCGCTGGCGATGAGGGACCTGGGCCAGCCGGCAGCGGCAGGGACCGACGCAGGCATGCCGGGCGCCAGGCTGCCGGCCGGCTTGCGCCGCTCGCAATATGCGGCGAACACGGCGGCGAACACGGCAGCGGGCGGGCAAGCAGCCTGGCAGCGCGACTACCAGATGTACATCCCCTACTATGGCAGCAGCGGCCACTTCAAGTCCGTGCCCTATGCCGCCGTCTTGCGCGGCGAAGTGCCGGCGGAATTTTTCAGGAACAAGTATGTACTGATAGGCCCCACGGCGATAGGCATGGCGGATTCCTTTCCTACCCCGGTATCCGGCAATGAGGGCGTGATCTCCGGCGTGGAGATCAATGCCAATATCCTGGCCAGCCTGCTCGACGGCCGCGCTATCAGCATCGCCCCGGCGTGGCAGGCATGGCTGTTCTGCCTACTGCCGGTGGCCCTGACCCTGTTATGTTACCTGACGCTGTCGCCGCGCATATCGCTGCTGGTAACGGCGTCCGTCTGCGTGGCCTTGCTGGCGGCCAGCTACCTGGCGCAGGCGGCCGGCCACTGGCTGCCGCCATCTGCTGCACTGTTGACGCTAGTGCTGGCCTACCCCCTGTGGAGCTGGCGCAGGCTGGAAGCGGCCATCCGTTACCTGGCGGAAGAGTTCATGTTGCTGGACAAGGAGCCGCACCTGCTGCCCGAACTGGCAGTAACGGACCAGGCCAAGGCTGCCCCGCTGCAGGATGCGCTGGAGCAGCGCATCAATGCGATGCAGGTCGCCGCGCGCCGGGTCCGGGACCTGCGCCAGTTTGTCACCGATAGCCTGAGCAGCCTGCCGGACGCGACCCTGGTCACCACCGTGGACGGCAATGTGCTGCTGGCCAACCAGCCGGCCAGCGTCTACTTTGCCAGCATAGGCTACCCCCAGGTGCAGGATGCCCTGATGCCGTATTTGTTTGCCGGCATGAGCAACCCCAAAGCCCTGGACCAGACCCCGAATGTGGCGTTCAGCTGGTGGAATTTGCTGGACCTGCAGCACACCGCGACGATCAGCCAGGGTATAGAAGTCGGCGACAGCCAGGGACGCAACCTGATCATCAAGAGCGCGCCCTGCTATTCGGGCAGCAAGGAATTGATAGGCTGGATAGTCAGCGTGATCGACATCACCGCCATACGCAATGCCGAGCGCAGCCGTGACGAATCGCTGCATTTCATCTCGCACGACATGCGCTCCCCGCAGGCATCCATCCTGGCCTTGTTGGAGTTGCAGCAGGATGCGGCCACCGCGCTGCCCCAGGCCGAATTCATGTCGCGCATAGAAAAAGCGGCCAGCGCCACCCTCGGCCTAGCGGACGATTTTGTGCAGCTGGTGCGCGCCGAGTCGCAGAATTACCGGCTGGAAGAATCCGACCTGCAAGACATCCTGCTGGATGCCACGGAAGAAATGTGGGCCCTGTCCAGGAGCAAGAACATCCGCATCCTCAGCCATACTCCGGCCGACTATTATCCGGTGATGGTCGATCGCAGCCTGATGGCCAGGGCCTTGGGCAACCTGCTGTCGAACGCCATCAAGTACAGCCCGGCGGATACCACCGTCACCTGTAGTTTGCAATTTGAGCAAGGCATGGCCGGGCCTGCGGTCATCTGCAGCATCAGCGACCAGGGCTACGGCATTACCAGGGCGGATCAGGCCCGGCTATTCCAGCGCTTCCAACGCTTCAAGCACGCCGACCAGGCCAAGGCCGACGGCATAGGCCTGGGCATGGTGTTTGTCAAAACTGTCATAGACCGCCACCACGGCCAGATCAGCTTCCATAGCGTACTTAACGAAGGAACAACATTTCATATTAAATTGCCGGCATTTGATGTATAACAGGCAACATGACAGGCAATTTGAGCCGGTCACAATAGCGTCTATCTATAGTCTCTATCAGCAAGCCGCATAACGCAAAGCCGGGAGCGCGCTATAATAGCGACTTATTCCCCCGAAACTATTCCATGCAACTGTTAGCCGTCGGCCTCAACCATACGACTGCGCCCGTTTCTCTGCGCGAAAAGGTCGCCTTTGCTCCTGACCAGATCAGTCAGGCAGTGGTTGCTGCGCGTGCATGGTTTGGACGGGATGGCCTGGATTTCGGCAATGAAGCGGCGATCCTGTCGACCTGCAACCGCACCGAGCTGTATGCGGCCAACCGGGTAGACAACCCCGTCGACGCTACCGCGCATTTCCTGGCGGATTTCCACCAGTTGCCGTATGCCGAGTTGCGCCCGCATTTGTACACCTTGCCGCAGGACAATGCGGTAAGGCACGCCTTCCGCGTCGCTTCCGGCCTGGACTCCATGGTGCTGGGCGAGCCGCAGATACTGGGACAGATGAAAGATGCGGTACGCCAGGCGGACGCCGCCGGCGGCCTGGGCACCTATCTGCACCAATTGTTCCAGCGCACCTTCGCGGTCGCCAAGGAAGTACGCACTACCACGGAAATCGGCGCCCACAGCGTTTCCATGGCGGCAGCAGCGGTCAGGCTGTCGCAGCGCATCTTTGACAAGATCTCCGACCAGCACGTGCTATTCATCGGCGCCGGCGAGATGATAGAGCTGTGCGCGACCCATTTTGCCGCCCAAAACCCCAAGAGCCTGACCATCGCCAACCGCACGCTGGAACGCGGCGAGGCGCTGGCCCACCGCTTTAACGGCCGTGCCATACGGCTGGCGGAATTGCCGCAGCAACTGGCGCAATTCGACATCATCGTTTCCTGCACCGCCTCGTCGCTGCCTATCATCGGCCTGGGCCTGGTGGAACGGGTGGTCAAGGCGCGCCGCCACCGCCCTATGTTCATGGTGGACCTGGCCGTGCCGCGCGATATAGAACCTGAAATCGGCGCCCTGGACGACGTCTTCCTGTACACCGTGGATGATCTCGGCAGCGTCGTGCAGACCGGCCTGGAAAACCGCCAGGCTGCGGTGGCCCAGGCAGAGGCGATCATAGAAACCCGCGTGCAATCCTTCATGCACTGGGTAGACGGCCGCGCGGTCGTGCCGGTGATCCAGGATTTGCACGAAAGCAGCGAAATCGTGCGCATGATGGAGCTGGAGCGCGCGCGCAAGATGCTGGCCAGGGGCGAAGACATAGACGCCGTACTGGAAGCGCTGTCCAAGGGTATCACCGCCAAATTCCTGCACGGCCCGCAACAGGCCCTGCACCAGGCCAAGGGCGATGAACGCGCCCGCCTGGCCACCTTGCTGCCGCAATTATTCCGCACCAAGCGTTAGCGAACCTGCCTGCCGCGCCAGCCTGTGAACAGCTCGGCGCAAATCCTTACCCTTGACTCCAGGCGCCAGCACACACGCAGCGCCCTGCCCTCATAAATACCTTAGCACTATAGGCAATCCCATGAAACCATCGATGCTTTCCAAGCTCGACCAACTGGCCGAGCGCCTGGTCGAAGTCAACCAGCTGCTGAACCAGGAAGGCAGCACCAATGATATGGACAACTACCGCAAGCTGAACCGCGAACATGCGGAGCTGGGGCCGTTGGTAGAGCTGTACCAAAATTTCCAGCAGGCGCAGACCGACATCGATGCGGCGCAGGAAATGATGGCCGATCCCGAGATGAAGGAGTTCGCGCAGGAAGAAATCGCCGCCGCCAAGGCCACCATGGAAACGCTGGAAAGCGATCTGCAAAAAATGCTGCTGCCCAAGGATCCCAATGACGAACGCAATATCCTGCTGGAAGTGCGGGCCGGCACCGGCGGCGACGAGGCGGCCCTGTTTGCCGGCGACCTGCTGCGCATGTACACCCGCTTTGCCGAACGCAACCGCTGGCAGATAGAGATGATGTCCGAATCGCCGTCGGAACTGGGCGGCTACAAGGAAGTGATCGTCCGCATCGCCGGCCTGGGCGCCTATTCCAAACTGAAATTCGAATCCGGCGGCCACCGCGTGCAAAGGGTGCCGGCGACGGAAACCCAGGGCCGCATCCATACTTCTGCCTGCACGGTAGCGGTGATGCCGGAAGCGGATGAGCTGGCTGACGTCGTCATCAATACAGCCGACCTGCGCATCGATACTTTCCGCGCCTCCGGCGCCGGCGGCCAGCATATCAACAAGACCGATTCCGCGGTACGCCTGACGCATATCCCTACCGGCATCGTGGTGGAATGCCAGGACGGCCGCAGCCAGCACCAGAACAAGGCACAGGCAATGCGCGTACTGGCCACCCGCATCATGGATGGCCAACTGCGCGAAAAACAAGCCAAGGAAGCCGCGACCCGCAAGAGCCTGATAGGCTCCGGCGACCGCAGCGAACGCATACGCACCTATAATTACCCGCAGGGACGCATGACCGACCACAGGATCAACCTGACCCTGTACAAGCTGGACTTCATCATGGATGGCGAACTGACGGAATTGACCAATGCGCTGATCGCCGAGCATCAGGCGGAATTGCTGGCGCAACTGGGAGACGAGTGAGGCAGATGGGCGACGTTCGAGAATATTGAACGAGGTTTACCGGTTTTTATTGAGGACTTAATGTATACCCGGGTATTTTTGTGCACGGGCGATAACGTATCTGTCAGGACATATTGTGGCAATATGTAAGAACCTGGCGAAATTGTAACCAATCGGAACCAAAGCCCGCAGTAGTGCTCATAATTGCACATTTGCATGTGCAGCAACAATAGCCTGTATGCTGCCTCATACCATCCTCTGCACAAAACTAGCGTACCTATGAATATATCCAAAACCCTGCTGATCACGATTGCCACTACCTGTGTTGCCTTGCTAGGCATCGCACTGTATTTGCAACTAGGTGAAAACATGCTGCCCTGCCCGCTATGCGTGGTGCAGAGGTATGTGTTTGCGGCGATTGCGCTGATCTGCGTGCTGCTGTTGCTGCTGCCGGTTGCCGCGCGCAAGGTGGGCGCGTGGACAGGCATGATCACCGCGCTCGCGGGTGCCGGAGTCGCCCTGCGCCACCTGTGGGTCAAGGCCCATCCCGCCTTGTCTTGCGGCGTCGATCCGTGGGAAATCACGCTGAACAAGATTTTTACCGCGCAGCTATTGCCGGTGCTGTTCAAGGCGGACGGCATGTGCAGCACCGAATACGAGCCCATCCTCGGCCTGTCGATACCGCAATGGTCGCTGGTCTGGTTTGCCGTCTTCGCGCTGGGCTTCCTCATCATTGCGCTGCTCCACCGCAAAGCCAGCGAACGCAATGTTTTTGGCCGCTCGCGCTAGCAGCCGTGGGAACCAAGGACATCACGATAGCCGCCTGCGAAGCCAGCTCGCCTGTGGGCAAGCTGGAAACCCGCATCTTGCTGATGCATGCGCTGGGCCTGTCCCGCATCCAGCTGATTACCCAATCCGAGCAGGTGTTAAGTGCAGCACAATTGCAACAGCTGGACAGCCTGATACAACGCCGTTTCAACGGCGAACCTATCGCCTATATCATCGGCGAGCGTGAGTTCTTTGGCCTGTCCTTCGAGGTCAGTCCGGATGTATTGATCCCCAGGGCCGACACCGAACTATTGGTGGAACTGGCGCTGCAACACGCGCCGGCAGGCGGCAGCGTACTGGACATGGGCACCGGTTCCGGTGCGATCGCGATTGCAGTTGCGCATAGCCGGCCGGACCTGCAAGTCACGGCGCTGGACGTCAGTCCGGCGGCGCTCAAGATAGCGGAACGCAATGCGCAGCGGATTTTAAGTCCGGCCCGCCTCAGCCTGCTGCAGAGCGACTGGTATGCCGCATTGCAAGGCCAACAATTCGATACCGTCGTCAGCAATCCACCGTATATCGTCAAGGACGATCATCACCTCGGCGAGGGCGATCTGCGCTTTGAGCCGATGACGGCGCTGACCGATCACGGCGACGGCCTGAGCGCCTACCGCACCATCATAGGCGGCGCTTCGCATCATTTGAAACAGGGCGGCTGGCTATTGCTGGAACACGGCTACGACCAGGCCGAGGCAGTCCGCAGCCTGCTGGCCGCGCATGGCTACGACCAGGTGCAAAGCTGGCGCGACCTGGCGGGGATAGAGCGGGTTTCCGGCGGCATCTTAAGCGCCGGCTAGAAAACTAGCCGGCAGGTTCAGGGGAATTTGCAGGGCAGCACGATCTCCACGCACAGCCCGCCGGTCGCGCGGTTCGAGGCGCGAATCACGCCGCCGTGTGCCAGCAGCACCCGTTTCGCAATTGTCAGCCCCAGGCCGTAACCCTGTTGCGCGCGGGTAATCTGGCTGCCGCGGAAAAACGGCTCGAAGATCGCCGCCAGTTCTACTTCCGGCACGCCGCTGCCCTGATCCAGCACCGCGATGTTCAGCAAGCCACGGGCCCGGTCTGCACTGGCCTGCACCGTCACGGTGCTACCCTCGGCGGTATGTTTGATGGCATTGCGCACGACGTTTTCCAGCGCGCGGTACAGCAGTTCAAACTGGCCCATCACCACCACCTCGATATCGCCGGAAAATTCCAGCTTGCGCTGGTTGGCCTCGGCTTCAAAGCTGGCGTTTTCCACCACTTCCGCGATCAGGTCGGCCATGCTGATTTCTTCGTTGGCGCCGGTAACGCCGGCCTCGATGCGGGACAAGGTCAAGAGCTCGCCGACCAGTTTATCCATGCGCACGCTCTCGTGCTCCAGCCTATCCAGCGTCGCTTCCATCTTTTCCGGCTGCTGGCGCGCCAGGCCTATCGCCGCCTGCAGCCTGGCCAGCGGCGAACGCAGCTCGTGCGATACGTCATGCATCAACTGGCGCTGGCTCTCCATCAGCACGTGCAGCTTCTCCGCCATCAAATCGAATTCGCGCCCGAGGTCGGCCAGCTCATCGCGCCGGCGTCCCATGCTGCTGCCTACGCGGGTCTCCAGCTTGCCGCTGGCCAGCGCAATGAAGGCGCTGCGCAAATTGCGTATCGGTTTGGACATATACCATGCCAGCAAGGCCGCAAACAGCAGGCTGGCGACCAGGGCAGACGCCAGCGGGATCACGGGATAATAGTTTCCGGGTGCTCGCATTTCGCCGGGCCCGCCTGGGCCGTCGACGTGCGGCGGCGGTCCGCGCTCCGGACCAAGCCCGCCGGCCCCGGGCTGGTCGTGCTCAAATGGCGGCGGCGGCCGGCCGCCGGAACCCTGCTCGAAGCGATGCTCGGGAAATTCCCTGTCCCATGCGTCTTCCATCGCCGAAAAAAATACCAGGTAGGTTTGCTTGTCGGGCGCAGTCACCTTACGCATCAGGGGCGAAGCAGGGCCCTGCTCTATGCTGGCCTTGATTTTTTCTATGCTGGCCAGGCTGACCAGCCGGCCGAGCACGTCGTGGTTGTGCTCATCGATCACATAGACCTGGAAGCGGCGCAGATTGCCGGATAGCCGGCGCAATGCCTGCGGCCCGCCCTGCTGCAGCGCGATCTCGGCGGACTCCATCACCAGTGCCACGTGCGCCTGACGGTCGCTGCTGCGGGTCAGTTTATCCTCGGTACGGTGCTTCAGCCACAAGGTGCCGCTGATGCCGACGATCGCGGTCACCTGCGCCAGCAAGATAAAGAAGAAGAACTTCCAGAATAATCGTCCCACTAGGTACCCTGTTTAGCCTGCATTAGAGGTTCATGAACCCCAGGTTCATTCTTTAATCAGCATATAGCCCTGCCGGTAGACGGTCTGGATAATCACCCTGTCGCCGGAAAGATTATTCAGCTTCTGCCGTATGCTACTCAGGTGCACGTCGATATTGCGGTCGAACCTGGCCAGGGGACGGCCCAGACCCTGTTCCGACAATTCATTCTTGCTGACCTTGTGGCCGGCGTTGCGCGCCAGGATATCCAGCAAGCTGAATTCGGTGCTGGTCAGCTCCAGCGGCTTGCCATTCCATTCGGCCCGCCTTTGTTCCGACCAGACGCTCAGGGCGCCCACGGTCAGCACCGCGTCCGACATTTTTTCCTGGTCGGGGACCTGGGTACGGCGTAGTATCGCGCGGATGCGCGCCACCAGCTCGCGCGGGGTGCAGGGCTTGGGCACGTAGTCGTCGGCGCCCAGCTCCAGGCCGATGATGCGGTCTATATCGTCGCCTTTGGCGGTCAGCATCAGCACCGGCATGCGGCTCTTGCCGCGTATGCGGCGCAGGGCCTCCACGCCCGTCATGCGCGGCATCATCACATCCAGCACGGCTATCGTATAGATGCCGGTCAAGGCTTCGGCGACGCCGGCCTCGCCATTGTAGGCAACCGTGACTTCAAAGCCCTCGCGCTCGAGATACTGCTTGAGCATATCGACCAGCTCGACGTCGTCATCTACTAGCAAAACCCTGGTCATAGTAGAACCCTAGTCATATTTCTTCATCTCATCTTCTTATCAAGAAGACCGATCTTAACGAGAAACGGGTGCTGCGCACAGGCACTGCAGGCCATATTTACCCAGTTTTACACCTCGGGCGCGTAGCAATATTTCCAGGAATGCAAAGCCCGTCTTTACCCAAATTTACATGATGTTAACCGAACTTTACAGTAAATCCTCAGACAATCATCCCACCCGCTGCATAAGTACCTTGCATAAGTGCGCTGCGGAAAAACAATAAATGATAATAAGGAAACCACTGATGAAACTGCATACCACCAGAGTCGCACAGCTGATCCTCGCCGCCGGCCTTGTGCTGGCGGCCCATTTTCCGGTACAGGCGCAAGGCATGCCGCAGGGCGACCCTGAAATGGAAACTCGCGGCCTGCCGGGCGGAATTGCCGCGCCTTTCGAGCATGCGCCCTGCGCGGATTTCTTGCACGGCATCAAATTGACCGAAGAACAAGAGGACAAGGTATTTGCCATCGTGCATGCCCAGCAACCGCTATTGCGCGAACAGATGAAGGCCGCGCATAAAGCCCGCCAGGCCCTGCATGCCATGAGCCTGTCCGCCCAGTATGACGATCACAAGGCCAAGGCGCTGGCTGATGCCGCCGCCCGCGCGATGGCGGACACGGCCTTGCTGCGCACCCGCGGCGACCAGCAAATCTATGCCTTGCTGACGGCAGAACAGCGCAAGCAACTGGAAGACCTGCAAGAAAAATCCAGGGCGCACGATAGCCACCGCCGCGGCCTGGAACAACCCCCACCGCCACCCGCAATCCAACCGAAATAAAACCAGGCCCCAGCAACACGGGGCAAGCAATCTTGAATGTTTTAGCGCCAGTCCGGCACCTATGAGCCCAGCTCCCATAGCTTCCCCTCTTACAGGAGATCAGTATGACTATCAGCGGCATATCCAACAGCTTTTCCATCGCACAACTGACGCAGGTCGGCAGCACCCGGCACTGTAGTTCCTCCACCCGCAGCGTGGACGGCGGCGCGCCGCCGGAACCGCCTGCCGGTGGCGGCCTGGTCGACGCGATCGTGCAGGCGCTGGCGCAAATCGGCGTGACCGGCTCCAGTTCCAGCACTGGCACCAGCGCCGACTCCAGCACCAGCGATAGCAGTTCTACCTCAGCCTCGACTAGCGATACCGCTTCCAGCACCGAGGACATCAGCCAGGCCTTGGGCGCCTTCCTGCAAAACCTGATGCAGAGCCTGCATGCGCAAAGCGATACCAGCGCCAGCTCGAATAGCACCAGCAGCGACAGCAGCAGCTCCGCCACCTCGGAAGTAGCGGGCACCTCCGGCAGCCGCCCACCACCGCCGCCGCCCGGCGGTAGCGGCGGTCCCGGTCAAATGGAATCGGATTTGCAAAGCCTGATCAGCCAACTCACGGCCGCCAGCAGCAGCGACAGCACCACCAGCACCGATGGCACGACCACCAGCACCAGCAGCACCAGCAGCACCTCCGATTTGCAGTCCAGCTTTCAAAACCTGCTGAGCGCGCTCGGGCAATCGAGCAGCAGCTCCAGCAGTAGCAATAGCCTGAGCAATTTCCTGCAGGCGCTGTCGCAAAACCTGGGCAGCAATAGCAGTTCTGGCAACCTCATCAATACGTCTGCCTGAGCAGGCGCGCCTGCGGGACCGGCCTTACAGGCCGGTCCAAGATTATCAGTAGTGCAAAAATCCAGTCCCTCCATACCATCCGGAACACGCCCAATGACATCCCCGACCCCAGACTCCCGCATACTCTCTCGTCGCAAGGCTATCGGCCTGCTTGGAGCATTTGGCACCACGACACTGATCAGTTGCGGCGGTGGCACCGACGGCACCACCACGACCACTACCACCACCGTCACCAGCGCGGACGCCACCTTGAGCGCCCTGACGCTCTCTGCAGGCAGCCTGTCCCCGATCTTCACCGCAGCCGGCAGCAGCTATACGGTCAGTGTCAGCAATAGCGTCAGCAGCATCACTTTGACACCCGTTGCCAGCAGCGGAGCCGCCACCATCAAGCTCAACGGTACTACCGTCACCAGCGGCGCCGCTTCCGGCGCCATCAGCCTGGCGGTCGGCACAACCAGCATCAGCATCGTGGTCACCGCCCAGGACGGGACGACGACCAAGACCATCACCGTCGCCGCGACACGCGCGGCGGTGACCTCGGGCGGCAATTGCGCGGTGATCCCGCAAGAGACCCAGGGTCCCTACCCGCTGCTGGCCATACTCAGCAACTCGGCAATGGTGCGCAAGGACGTACGCGAGAGCAAGACCGGCTTGCCGCTGACGCTGAACCTGACGCTGACTAATGTCAACAACCTGTGCGCACCGATCACCAATGCCGCGGTATACATCTGGCATTGCGACAAGGACGGCGAATATTCTGGGTACAGCAGCACGCAAAACGGCAACCACCAGGGGGAAACCTATCTGCGCGGCATCCAGGTCACCGACAGCAGCGGCCAGGTCAGTTTCACGACTATCTATCCCGGCTGGTATGCCGGGCGGGTGACACATATCCACGCCCAGGTGTATATCAACGACAACCTGAGCGTGACCGCAACCGCCACCACCCAGTTCGCCTTCCCGGAAACCATCACTACCGCGGTGTACAACACGGTGCTGTATACGCATGGCCAAAACACGTCGGTGCCGACCAATGCCGGCGACGGGATCTTCAGCGACGGCAGCAGCACCCAGTTGCTTAGCCTGGCCGGCGATACGACGAATGGATATGTCGCCAGCCTGAATATCAGCATCGCGGCCTAAGGTTTTTTTGCATGAGAGTTTTTTGCACGATTATTACTTACCGGTAAACAGATGAGCCGCAGTCCGCTGAGCGGGCGGCGGCCCATTGCACCATGATGAAGATGAATCCAGAATATCCTAGCGCTGCGCAAGAACTTGAAGAGCGCCACCAGCCCCATAGCCGAAAATACAACCCCGGCATGAGCTTTTATCTAGCCCTGAATATTTGCGCTGCCGGCTTGCTGGTGTATTTTTATCCAGGCGCATTCTAAGCCCGCCGTCGCTTGCGCTTCCCTCTGCGCGCAAGCTCACGCATAATAAAGGCTGTCCTTCCTCCTTTATTCACTCTTCCTTTATCTGCCCATGGAAATTAGCACCAACCCGTCCGCCCTGGATCTGCCGCTGATACACCAGTTCCTGTCCCAGCAAAGCGCCTGGGCCAGGGGTATCCCGCTGCAACTGGTAGAACGCTCGATCCGGCACTCGCTGTGTTTTGGCGGCTACCTGGAGGGGCGGCAAATCGCCTTTGCGCGGGTAGTCAGCGACTACGCAACCTATGCCTATCTGGTGGATGTATTTGTGGTGGCGGAGCAGCGCGGCAAGGGCTATAGCAAGCAGCTGATGCAGGCGGTGATGGCGCATGCCGACTTGCAGGGCCTGCGCCGCTTCATGCTGGCCAGCAGCGACGCGCGCGGGCTGTACGCGCAATTCGGTTTCCAGGCGCCCGCCAAACCGGAAATACTGATGGAAATTAATAAGCCGAATATGTATCAGCAATGATGAAAACAGCCTCAGCGGCCGTTGTTAATCTCATTTATAGATGATCACCGGCTCGCTGACCGGCGGCGGAGCCGGCGCTGCTGCTGCCGGCCGGTTGGTCGTGGTGTTCGTGGTGGTGGTGACTTTGCGATCGGCCATCGGCATGCCCAGCTGCGTCATCAGTTCCGCATAGGCGGCGTCGGCCAGGCTGCGCGAAGTCTCTTGCATGACCTTGCCGCGGTTGAATATCACCCTGTCGCCGGCGCGCGTCAGTATCCTGGTATCGGCGCCCGAGCCGCTGGCGCTGAAGGCCGCCTTGACTTCATAGCTGCGGGTATCGATCAGGCTGAAATCGGCCACCAGGTCCAGCGACAGGCTGGCAGTGCTTGAGCTTCCCAGCGCCAGCGCATTGCTTTCCTGACGAAAATCGATATTGCTGACCGTGCCGAACAAGACATAATCGGCGCCCGCATACCTGCCCTGCTTGATGCGGCTGATGATGTCGTAGATCTGGTCGGTCGGCCTGCCCAGATAGGGGCGGGCGTTAATCAGGCGTATGCCGCCGCCCTTCAGCATGACACCCTTCAGGTCCGCGGTATACGTGCGCAACTCGCCCCGGTTGATATAGGTATAGCTGCCTTCGGATTCGTAGTAATTGCTTTCGTTCCTGGCGTTCAGGCTGCTGCGCATCGCATAGCCGCGCTCTGTCTCGCGCTCGCTGTCGTGGGCATTGAAACTGCTCTTGCTATTGGCACGCACGACGCGGAAGTATTCGCTGACTTTTTCTTCGTAGGTCAGGTCGGTCACCGCTATTTTCGGGCTTGCCGCCAAGGCGCTCAGCGTGCTCAATACCGCCGCGGCACAAGACACGCACGCCAGGCCGGCCGCTAATTTTTTACCGTAAATTTGACTTAGTAACATCTTGGATTCCTCATCCAGTTTTAACATGGCCGGCATAGGCAGGCCGGAGTATCAGCGCTTGGACGTCTTGCGAATTTCTTTTTCATCCTGCCATTCTATCGATCCATCTTCCACGTCATACAGTTTCAAGGTCATCTTGTAAAACACGTCCTTGGTATTGGCAGTTTGCTTGACGATGGAAACAATCTCGCCTTCCAGCGAATACTTGGCCGCCGTCATATTGCCTATCTTGGCCTTGCCCTGCGCCTTGTACAAGCCGCTCTGGTTTTGCCTTTGTAATTCGTCGACGCCGGTTTGCATTTCATCGGCGCTGCGCGTGAACTTGACCTTGCGGCTCTTGACCAGGGCGGTCTGTATCGAATTCATGATGGATTTGGTGTCTATATATTCGCTGGTCTTGTTGCGTATCCCCGCCAGGGTCATGGTGGGGCGATTCTGCAGCACCGGGTCTTCCAGCAAGGAACCCACCATTTTTTCCGCAATCATTTGCAGGTCGGTGGAGCCAAACTCATTGGTCACCGTTTCTACCGACTTGCTGTCGCCATAGGTGGTCTGGCGCGCAAAGCTGACGGTAGGCTGCGACAAGGGCTGGGTGGGGCAAGCGGTCAAGCTCAGGACAGCCACGGCCAGCGTGCAACAGGCAAGCGCAAACGAGGAAAAAGAAGCGGGGGTAGATTTCATGTTTTTCCCTATTCCAGGTGGATCAATTTTATCTGCCATCTACTATTCCTACCGTACGGGGCGGACACGGCCGCCTTAGCGGGGCTCGGAACTCATTTCCAGCTTGAAGTCTATCGCTTGCGGACCGTAGGCGGTGCCTTTGATCATCTGGCTTTGCTTGCCCAGGAACACCATGGGCTTCCATACTTCGCCGTCGCCCACCTGCATGCCCGAGGCATCGGTCCAGCGGAAACGGTAATACAGCCTCAGGTCCCTGACATCGTTATTATTGACCTCGGCCTGCACCACCATCACGTCGTTGCGCCTTTGCGAACGCAGGTCGACCACCTGCAAGCCCTGCAGGTCGCCCCTGACGATCAGCTTGGCCGCAATGCCGGCCGAAACCGCCGGCGGCACGGGGTCGGCCGCGCAGGCTGCCTGCGCCAGCGCCATCAGGCCCGAGGCAAGGATTATTTTTCCGGAGTGTGGCGACATGGACGACCCCCATAGTAGTTTTCTACGTTATTTACGTTATTTAGCGGGCGACTCTCATTCCTTGCTGATGCCGGTTTTCTTGAGCAGCTCAGCCTTGTCCCTGGCCAGCGATTTCTTGGCCGCCGGCTTGACGGCTTCCGATTCCGCAAACTGGGCCGGTGCTGCCAGGCTGCCGAACTTCGCGGTTTCGCCAAAATAGGTCTTGTCCTGGTATATGCGCACCGGCACCATCATATACCGGCCGTCTATCGTGATCCTGCGACTTTCGCCGGGGCGATTGGAAAAATTCACTTCGTACTCGCCGGGAGGGATGAAGGCGCGCGCGACGAATACCCGTTCCGGCAGGCTGCGCCACATGCGGTCATCGGCCGGGCTCTCGGTCACGATGGCGGCGGCATTCGACAGCAGGCCGCCGAAGATGCCGAAATTCTTGTTGACCTGGTCCTGGGCCACGCCCTTGCCCACCGCGCGCACCGCCGCCCGCAACTGTATCCCCGGCAATTCATCCTTTAATGCCTTGCGCGCCATCACATTGAAGTCGGCCACCAGCGCCGTCGGCAGCACCTGGCCGCCGACCCGGATGCTGTTGACCGCCGGCGCATTGCGGTCCGGGTAGATCGCCGGGAAGGCAAAGGACACCACGATCAGGCCTTTCGGCGTGGGCAGCGGGAACGTGACCTTTTGCGATTGCCTGGCAGGCGCATTGCCGGCCTCGATGATGAACAGCACATCGCTGACGCCCTTCTTGCGGCGCAAGCCGGTGCGCTGGTCCAGGCCCTTCAAGCCGTCTTCCAGCACCGGCAGGTCGGGACGCAATTCTATCGCCTTGCGGTAACCGGGCGCCGCCAGCCCGGGTTCATTCAGGGCCTCGTACACAAAGCCGGCCATGTAGTGGCTGAGCGCATTCTGGAAACCGTTTTTCAGCTTCAGGACTTCGGGATCGTTCAGGGTCTCGACCGGATAGCCGCTCAGTTCCTTGGTGCCGGTAGTGATGCCCTTGTCCTTGGCTTCCTGTTCGGCGGCCACGGTTTCCCTGGCGCGGAATTCGGCGATTACCGCCTCCCGTTCATGGGTGCGCTTGATATCCACCCGCGCAGTGTCGAGGTCGCCCAGGTTCAGCCGGTTCATCGCCATGCGCGTGGTCAGCATGACTTTCTCATAATCCTGGCCCTCGTAGTCGCGGCTATTGTCGCCCAGCAGGATCGCGCCGAGTTGTCCCATCAGCTTGGCCGGATTGCTCTTCGCGGTATCTTCCCATTGCCTGACCCTGACATCGGCGACTTCAAACGCGCTCTGGCTATCCTTGTAGCGGGTGCCTATGCGCATCAGCTCGCCTTTTTCCAGGTTCAGCAACAAGTCGCCCTTGTCGGCGCCGCTGGTCTGCGCCTCCACCTGCTGGATCGCATCCTCTATGCGTCCCTGCTGGGCGACGTTCAAGGAAGAGGCGACCTTGCTGTCATGGGTGGGGGTGGTGACGCAGCCCGCGGCTAACAAGAACGCGACCAGCGGCGTAAAGGCGAGGACACTTGAGGGTGAGCGCATAGTGTGATTGATGTCGTAGGTGATCAGTCTCGCTGCTACCTGCCGCTGTGATGGAGCAGTCCCGATGCATACGTCTTGGCACATTTGGCAATCAAGCACAGTATATGCATTTTTATTATTTTTTAGGCATTATTTTTATACTATCAAACAACACTGCTTCACCTATTCTAGAAGCTGCCGGCAACTTTACGATGTTTATTTACAGCATGATTCTTTAAGGAATTAATTGCCGCCTCTTGCCCGCGCCTTTTGCTCACATGCCGCCCTCAGGGCGAGTATTGCAGCCATAAATCCAGCTGGTGCATGAAGTCGGGCAAATACAAGCGCGACGCGCTACGCAAGCCGTGATCGGCGCCGGGATAGACGTGCAGGCTGAGATTATGCTTGCCGGCCGCTGCAAAGCGTCGCTGGAGATAGTAGGCCGACTCTACCGGCACCGAGGCGTCGGCCTCCCCCATCCCCATGAAGATCGGCAGGCTGAGCGCCAGCAGGTTGTCGGTATGCCGCAGCTCGCGCAACTGGCTCCAGTAAAGCCAGCTGCGTCCGTTGACCAGCGCCGCGGGCGCATCGGGATCGGCCGGCGCAGGCCGGGCCAAGGCCAGCTCCAGTGCGGCCAGTTGCCGCGAGATATCGGCGTTGGCCGCCTTCGTGGCCGTTTTTGTGGCCAGCAGACGATAACTGTCGAGCGGCTGCATGCCGCCATTGCCGAGCAAGACCAGGTGGGTCACGGCCGGTATCCGCAGCGCCAGCAGGGGCGCGATTTCGGCGCCCTCGGAAATCCCCATCACGACCACGCGTGCAGGTGGCGCGTGCTGCGGCCGGCCTTCTGCTGCAGCCTGCGCCAGGCTGGCCAGGATGAATTCGGTTTGGTCCTGTAGCCAGCGCTCGGGATAATCGTCCCGCACGAAGGCTGCGCTGCAACTGCGCCCCGGCTCTTGCCCTGCTTCTATATGGCGCTTGTGCAGGATGAAAATTCTGAGCGGGCCGGATTCACCTTCCAGGCCACGGAAATAGTCCGGCAGATAGGACTGCATGCTGCCGCACTCCGAGCCGGCGATGACGAACAGGAAAGTGGCCACAGGGCTGCCCTGGCGATGGAAGCTGCTAGACTTATCGAAGCGAAAATAAATCGCCCGGCCCTGGTCGCGAAATTGAAACTCATGCGCCTGTTGCGCCTGCTGCCGAAGATTGCCGTATGTCAAATCCGTCAAATCCGTCAACTCCTGGTGGCTGCACGCGCTGCACAGCATCAGTACGCCCGTCAGCACGCACAGCCGCAGGCGCGCATAGCTTGGCGCCTGGAAATCATGCTTCATGAGCAAGAATGGAGGTTTAGACACACTTGTTACAAATTTAAGCCTTGAATGGCCCTGTCTTACCCTTAGTCGGTTTGGCTGTCAAGACTGGCGCAATCGTACAGAGTGCGTATCATCACCGACTTGTTTTCTTTTTCCCATTGAATGTCTATGCTGCCTTCTATTGAACAACGCCTTGCTGTTGAACTTGCCGCCAAACCGGCCCAGGTTGCCGCCGCCGTCACCCTGCTGGATGAAGGCGCTACCGTGCCCTTTATCGCGCGCTACCGCAAGGAGGTGACCGGTGGCCTGGACGACACGCAATTGCGCTTGCTGGAAGAACGCCTGCGCTACCTGCGCGAACTGGAAGACCGCCGCAGCGCGATCCTGTCCTCGATAGAAGAACAGGGCAAGATGACCCCAGCCTTGCTGGACGCGATCACGCACGCAGAAGACAAGACCCGCCTGGAAGACTTGTACCTGCCGTACAAGCTGAAGCGCCGCACCAAGGCCCAGATCGCGGTGGAAGCCGGCCTGTTGCCGCTGGCCGAAGCGCTGCTGGCCGACCCGAACAAAAATCCTGAAGAAGAAGCTGCTGCCTACCTGAAACCGGCATTCAAGACCGACAATGGCGACAACCCCGGCGTCGCGGACGTCAAGGCCGCATTGGACGGCGCCCGCCAGATCCTGATGGAACGCTTTGCCGAAGATGCCGGCCTGCTGCAAACCCTGCGCGAATATCTGCTGGAACACGGCATCGTCGAATCCAAGGTGGTGGCAGGCAAGGAAGACGCTGGCGCCAAGTTCTCCGATTATTTCGATTACTCCGAAACCCTGGGCACCATCCCTTCGCACCGCGCGCTGGCGCTGTTCCGCGGCCGCCGCGAAGAAATGCTGACCGTGGTGCTGCGGCTGGATACCGAAGAAGAAAAACCAAAATGGGATGCGCCACTGAACCCTTGCGAGAGCCGCATCGCCGGCCGCTTCGGCGTCAGCAACCAGGGCCGCCCTGCCGACAAGTGGCTGGCCGACACGGTGCGCTGGAGCTGGCGCGTGAAGGTCTTCATGCACCTGGAAACCGAATTGATGACTAGCCTGCGCGAACGCGCCGAAGTCGAAGCGATCAATGTGTTTGCACGCAACCTGAAAGACCTGCTGCTGGCAGCGCCGGCCGGACCGCGCGCGACCATGGGCCTGGATCCCGGCCTGCGCACCGGCGTCAAGGTGGCGATCGTGGACGCCACCGGCAAGGTGGTCGAGTACGCCACCATCTACCCGCACCAGCCGCGCAACGACTGGGACGGTTCGCTGCACGTGCTGGCGCAACTGGCGCAGAAGCACCAGGTGTCGCTGATCTCGATCGGCAACGGCACCGCATCGCGCGAAACCGACAAGCTGGCGCAAGACCTGATCAAGATGCGTCCTGAGCTGAACCTGACCAAGATCGTGGTGTCGGAAGCCGGCGCCTCGGTCTACTCGGCCTCGGAATTCGCCTCCAAGGAATTGCCGGACCTGGACGTCTCGATCCGCGGCGCGGTATCCATCGCGCGCCGCTTGCAAGACCCGCTGGCCGAGCTGGTCAAGATAGATCCCAAATCCATAGGCGTGGGCCAGTACCAGCATGACGTCGGCCAGTCGCAACTGGCGCGCTCGCTGGATGCGGTGGTGGAAGACTGCGTGAATGCGGTCGGGGTCGACGTCAATACTGCGTCTGCGCCTTTGCTGGCGCGCGTGTCCGGCTTGTCGGCCAGCGTGGCGCAGGCGATCGTCAATTTTCGCGACGCCAAGGGCATGTTTAGCTCGCGTGCAGAACTGCGTTCGGTGCCGCGCCTGGGCGACAAGACCTTTGAGCAGGCCGCCGGCTTTTTGCGCATCATGGGCGGCGGCAACCCGCTGGATGCCTCGGCGGTCCACCCTGAATCGTATCCGCTGGTAGAAAAAATCCTGGCCGACATCAAGAAGGATGTGGCCGGCGTGATCGGCGACGAGCGCTTGCTGAAGTCGCTGAATCCGGCCAAGTATGCCGATGACAAGTTCGGCGTGCCTACCATTACCGACATCCTGAAGGAACTGGAAAAACCGGGCCGCGATCCGCGCCCCGAGTTCACTACCGCCACCTTCAAGGACGGCGTCGAAGAGATTCGCGATTTGCGTCCGGACATGATACTGGAAGGCGTGGTCACCAACGTGGCCGCCTTCGGCGCCTTCGTCGACATCGGCGTGCACCAGGACGGCCTGGTGCATATCTCGGCGCTGTCGAATACCTTCGTCAAGGACCCGCATACGGTGGTCAAGGCCGGCCAGGTGGTCAAGGTCAAGGTGCTGGAAGTGGACGAGAAACGCAAGCGCATCGCGCTGACCATGCGCCTGTCCGACGCCGCCCCGCAGCCGGGCAGCAAGCCCGAGCAAAAAGGCGACAGGAATGACGCCAAGCGCTTGGCCCAACACCAGCGCCAGCCGCAGGCGGCAACGCCGGCCAACAACGCGATGGCGGCGGCTTTCGCCAAGCTGCGCAGTTAATCTAAGCTAAGCCGGTCAACCCCTCCGCTGCTTGCGCCCGGAGGGGTTTATTCCATCCGGCCTAGCCTTTGTGCCAAGCAGCAAGCGCATGAGCATAAGGCCAGTTTCCTTTATAATGGAGAAAAGGGCACGGTTGGCGCAGCGAGGCGCCGGATTCATTGCCCACAATTTAATTATCAAGGAAGCATCATGAGCGACGACGTACAAAGCTGGATCAAAGAAACCGTAAGCCAAAACCCTGTAGTGCTGTTCATGAAGGGCACGGCACAATTCCCGCAATGCGGCTTCTCCGGCCGCGCAATACAACTGCTGAAAGCCAGCGGCATCTCCAATATGGTGACCGTCAATGTGCTGGAAGACCCCGCTGTACGCCAGGGCATCAAGGACTTTTCCAACTGGCCTACCGTGCCGCAGCTGTATGTGAACGGCGAATTCGTCGGCGGCTCCGACATCATGAACGAAATGTTTGAAAACGGCGAGCTGCAAGCCTTGCTGAAGTCCGAGTAAGCAACACTCCCCCCGAACTGCACCCCAAGATGAGCACAGACAAACGCCTGGTGGTCGCCATTACCGGCGCGACCGGCGTCGTGTACGGCGTGCGCCTGCTGCAGGCGCTGCGCGACATCCCGGGCTACCAGACCCACCTGCTGATCTCTGAAGCCGGCGTGCTGAACCTGCACCAGGAAATGGACTTGAAGCGCAAGGACGTGGAAGCGCTGGCCGACGTCGTGCACAATGTACGCGACATCGGCGCCTCCATCGCCAGCGGCTCTTTCCAGTCCGACGGCATGATCATCGCGCCGTGCTCGATGAAGACCTTGGCCGCGGTCGCCCACGGCCTGTCCGACAACCTGATCAGCCGCGCCGCCGACGTCACCCTGAAGGAGCGCCGCCGCCTGGTCTTGATGGTGCGCGAAACCCCGTTCAACCTGGCTCACCTGCGCAACATGACCGCCGTCACCGAGATGGGCGGCATCATCTTCCCTCCCCTGCCCGGCTTTTACCACCGCCCGCAAAGCATAGAACAGATGGTCGACCATACGGTAGGCCGGGTGCTGGACCTGTTTTCAGTGCCACATGATCTGGCACCGCGCTGGAACGGCATGAAGGAAGCCGAATAGCTCTACGCAATAAAGCAATGGAAGCTTAAGATTTAAATATTTGCCACTGCTACGGCAATCCTTGCCGGCGCCATTTCCCGAAGGCCAAAAGAAAAAACCCACCGTTATTGCTAACGATGGGTTTTTAATGGTGCCGGCTGCCGGAATCGAACTGGCCACCTGATGATTACAAGTCAACTGCTCTACCAAATGAGCTAAGCCGGCGAAACTTTTGAAATTGAACGATTTCTCAATCAATCTCGAAGAACAACATTATAGGCTACTTTATTATTTTTAGCGAGGGTTTTCCAACTTTTTTTTGTGGTTCCGATGCACTGCTTGTTTCAGCCGTTTTCTTTTCGTCGCTGCTATTGGTCGGCACTGCGGCCAAGCCTAGCGCGGGCTTGGCGGCCTGCTCCGTGGCCTCTTCTTCGGCTTGCAGCTGTTCCGCCGGGCCGACGTCAAACGCCATGCCCTGGCCGTTCTCGCTGGCGTACACGGCCTGCACATTCTCTATGGGCACATAGATATCGCGCGAGACGCCGCCGAACCTGGCCTTGAAGGTTACCGCCTCATTGTCCATCTTCAAGCCACTGGTCGCGCCAAAGCTGATATTCAGCACGATTTCGCCATTGCGGACAAATTCCATCGGTACGCGCACCGTTGTGCCATGCACTTTCACCGCCAGATAAGGCGTGTAGCCATTGTCGGTGCACCATTCATAAATGGCGCGCATGAAATACGGTTTGGTAGAGATCTCTGACATAAATAATACCGGGCTTTTGCAGAATGGCCTGCCATGCAGGCTTTCTTAAATTTGATTGTTGAAGGATAGTACCTGCCCCCAAAAACAACAAGGCTGACGTGAAAACCCTGGTCAGCCTTGCTTTCTGGTGTGCGCAACAATTAACGGCGCATGACTTTCTCGGAAGGCGTCAGCGCTTCGATATAGGCCGGACGCGAGAAGATGCGTTCTGCGTATTTCATCAATGGCGCGGCAGTCTTGGACAGCTCGATACCATAGTGGTCCAAGCGCCACAGCAGAGGAGCGACAGCCACGTCCAGCATGGAGAACTCGTCACCCAGCATATATTTGTTCTTCACGAACAAAGGCGCCAGGGTGGTCAGGCGATCGCGGATTTCTGCGCGGGCCTTGTCCTGCACCTTGGCTGAAGCGGTCGATTTGTCGTTTTCCAGCGTATGCACGTGGACAAACAATTCTTTCTCGAAATTAAACAGCATCAGGCGCGCACGGGCGCGCATCAGCGGGTCTGCCGGCATCAATTGCGGATGCGGAAAACGTTCGTCGATGTATTCGTTGATGATGTTGGATTCATACAAGATCAGGTCGCGTTCCACCAGGATGGGCACTTGCCCATAGGGATTCATGGTGGAAATATCTTCCGGCTTGTTGAACAGGTCTACATCACGGATTTCAAAGTCCATGCCCTTCTCGAACAGGACGAGGCGGCAGCGTTGTGAAAATGGGCAGGTAGTGCCCGAGTAGAGAACCATCATTTTTATAGTTCCTTAGAAACAATTAGGGCGAGGCGCCCATTCTTATGCGCCTCACCCTGGGATAAAACATCCGCCTACGACGATAAAAAGCGGATGACTTGAGAATGGCGTTGACTGACTGAATATTAGGTTTTTTTCGTCAAAATCAATGCCGTTTGGCTTGCGCCAATTACTTTACTTCTTTCCAGTACGATGCGTTCAGGCGCCATGCCAATACGCTAAGGCAAGCCAGGAACAGCAAAACGAACACGCCCAGGCGTTTGCGGTCATTTTGTGCCGGTTCGCCCATCCATTGCAGGTAAGAAACGAGATCGGTCACTTCGCTATCGAATTCCGCTTCGTTCAACTTGCCTTTGGTGACTGTTTCAAAACCGGCAAACTTATGCTCAGTCTTGCCGTGTTCGTGCGGATCTTCCTCTTCCACAAACTTGGCGCTACGGACACCTTGCAATTCCCACAATACGTGCGGCATGCCGACGTTAGGGAATACCATGTTATTCCAGCCGGTTGGACGGCTGTCGTCCTTGTAGTAGGTGCGCAGGTAGGTGTACAGCCAGTCGGCGCCGGAGCCTGCTTCTGAAGCCTTGGCGCGGGCAATCACGGACAGGTCCGGCGGAACCGCGCCGAACCATGCTTTCGCGTCTTTCGGCGCCATCGTGTTTTTCATCAGGTCGCCGACTTTTTCGCCGGTGAACAACAGGTTGGCTTTGATCTCGTCCTGGGTCAAGCCGATATCTCGCAAGCGGTTGTAGCGCATCGCCGATGCCGAATGGCAATTCAGGCAGTAATTGACGAACAGCTTGGCGCCGTTTTGCAATGCTGCCAGGTCGGTAGTACGATTTTCCGCGTGATCCAGCGGATAACCGCCTTCATTGGCCAGCGCAAACACTGGAACAAAGGCAAGCACCGCGATCATTTTTTTAATTAATTTCATGCTTATCAGTCCTTTTGACGCTTAGTGTGCAGAAAATGTCACGCGCTTCGGCACAGGCTTGAACGTACCCATTGTGCTCCACCATGGCATCAGCAGGAAGAAGCCGAAGTAGATCACGGTGCACACTTGCGACAGGCGTTCACGGCCTGGGGATGGCGGCTGTATGCCGAGGTAGCCCAGGGTGATGAAGGCGAGACCAAACACGAAAAACATGTATTTATGCCAGTCAGGACGATAGCGGATCGACTTCGCCGGCGACTGGTCCAGCCAAGGCAAGGCGCCCAGGATGACCACCGAAGAACCGAACAAGACCACGCCCCAGAATTTGGCTTCCAGGCCGAAAGGCATCATGCCGATGATCATCAGCAAGCCCAGCGCTGCAATCGCGGCTTTCACCAGCGCCGGCAGCTTGGATTTCAGATACACCAGGCTGACGTAACCAACGATGGCGGCCATCACTACATACAGGAACTCGGTGGTGGTCGCACGCAGGATAGAATAGAACGGCGTGAAGTACCAGGTCGGAGCGATATGCGGAGGCGTTTTCAGCGAATCGGCAGGGATGAAGTTGTTATACTCCAGGAAATAACCGCCCATTTCCGGCGCGAAGAACACCACTGCGCTGAAGATCACCAGGAACACGGTCACGCCGAAGATGTCGTGCACGGAATAGTAAGGATGCGATGGAATCGAATCCACGGGATGACCGTCAGGGCCGAGGTTGTCCTTGACTTCGATACCGTCAGGATTGTTGGAGCCTACTTCATGCAAGGCGATCAAGTGCGCAGCTACCAGACCCAGCAGGATCAGCGGGATGGCGATCACGTGGAAGGCGAAGAAACGGTTCAGTGTCGCATCGGAGACTACATAGTCGCCGCGTATCCACAGCGACAGGTCGGGGCCGATGAAAGGAATGGCGCCGAACAAGTTGACGATAACCTGCGCGCCCCAGTAGGACATCTGGCCCCATGGCAACAAGTAGCCCATGAAGGCTTCGCCCATCAGGCACAGGAAGATCGCGAAACCGAACAACCAGATCAATTCGCGCGGCTTGCGGTAAGAACCGTACAGCAGCGCACGGGTCATGTGCAGGTACACGATGATGAAGAAGGCCGAAGCGCCGGTCGAGTGCATGTAGCGCACCAGCCAGCCCCAGGGCACATCGCGCATGATGTATTCAACCGAAGCAAACGCCAGGTTGGCGTCCGGTTTGTAGTGCATGACCAGGAAAATACCGGTCACGATCTGGATCACCAGCACCAGCATCGCCAGCGAGCCGAAGATGTACCAGAAGTTGAAGTTCTTGGGCGCATAGTAGCTGCCCCATTGATCATTCCACAGCTTGGTCAGCGGGAAGCGGGAGTCGACCCAGTTCAGGGCCTTGGCAGCGACAGGCGCATCCGCTGGCAATTTCTTTTCAACAAAAGCCATGATTAAGCCTCGCCTTTCTCATCTTTACCGATGATAACTTTGGTGTCCGACAGGAACATATAGCGCGGAACGTCCAGGTTTTGAGGCGCTGGCTTGTTTTTGTAGACGCGGCCGGCCAGGTCGAAAGTCGAGCCATGGCATGGGCACAGGAAGCCGCCCGCCCAATCGTCCGGCAGCGAAGGCTGTGCGCCTTCCTGGAACTTGGAACTAGGGGAGCAACCCAGATGGGAGCAAATACCTACGGTGACCAGCAAGTCGCTGTGTTCTTTGCGTGAACGTGCCTGGTTCTTGCAATACTCAGGCATTTCCAGGGTGTAAGGCTTTTCCGATTTTGGATCGGCGACCTTGTCTTCTGTCTTGGCCAGGCTGGCCATCATTTCAGGCGTGCGTTTCAGGATCCAGACCGGCTTACCGCGCCATTCGAAAACCTTCATTTCACCCGGCTTCAAATCCGAGATATCCGCTTCCACAGGCGCACCGGCGGCTTTTGCGCGCTCAGATGGCTGAAAAGTGCTTACCAGCGCTCCTGCAGTTGCCAAACCAGCCACACCACCCGCCGCACACGTGGCGACGAGCAAGCCGCGACGGCCGGAATCGACCTGCTTTTCGATACTCATACCAACCCCAATCTGTCAAAATTCAAAACTTTTATGAAGCTTAAACGGAACTTCTAGCAACCCTAAATTATAAAGGAGCGGAGTGTGGTTTTAAAGAAAAACATTTCTGAGGAAGATAAAGAAGCATTTTTTTTCACAAATTAAGGGCCAATTTACGGCTTGTTAGTAATGATTCCCATTTATATCGTTATTTTCTTGTTTGGAAACTAAATTTAACAAGCGTCAACGCGCTTTCCAGCGTTTGGACGTTAGAATATTGTTACTTTGCTATACGAGGCCTGAGCAAGGGGCCGCAGAACAGGCAAGGCCGCCTGACTTCACTGGTAATTCTCAATTTTCACAGGAGCTGTTATGAGCATGATGCAAGAATTTAAAGCTTTCGCCAGCAAGGGCAATGTGGTCGACCTGGCTGTCGGCGTCATCATAGGCGCAGCCTTCGGCAAAATCGTCGATTCCCTGGTGGCGGACATCGTGATGCCTGTGATCGGCAGGATTTTTGGCGGCCTGGATTTTTCCAACCATTACTTGCCGCTGAACGGCCAGGCCACCAGCATGACCCTGGTCGAGGCAAAGAAGGCTGGCGCAGTGCTGGCCTACGGTAACTTCATCACCATTGCCCTGAACTTCGTGATCCTGGCCTTCATCATCTTCCAGATGGTGCGCCTGTTCAATAAAATGAAGCGGGAAGAACCGGCCGCCGCGCCGGCGCCAGTCGCGACGCCCGAGGATGTCATCCTGCTGCGTGAAATTCGCGATTCCCTGAAAAAATAGCCCTACATTAAAGCCGGCCTGTCCGACGGCCGGCTTTCCCCGGCTCAGACCGGGTTATCGATATCGACAAAGTGGTGGACGATGCCGAATTGCTGCGCCACATGCCGCCCCAGCGCCTGCACCCCGTAGCGCTCGCTGGCATGGTGCCCGCAAGCCAGGTAGGCGACCCCGGATTCCCTGGCCAGGTGCACCGTAGGCTCCGAGATTTCCCCGCTCAGATATACCGCGGCCCCGGCCGTGATCGCATCGCCCAGCATATTCTGGGCGGCGCCGGTACACCAGCCTATCTTGGTCGATGCGCCGAGCTTTTGTGCCGGGTCGCCGATCAATAGCGGCGCCCTTCCCAGTTTCTGCTCGACATGCGCGGCCAGCTCGGCCAGGGTGGCCGGCCCGCCACTAGCCAGGGTGCCCAGCCAGCCCAGTTCGTCCTCGCCGAACCTGGCCTCCGGCACCAGATCCAGCACAGCGGCCAATTGCGCGTTGTTTCCCAGTTGCGGATGCATGTCCAGCGGCAAGTGGTAGGCAAACAGCGAGATATCGTTTTGCAGCAGCAGCTTCAGCCTGCGCTGTTTTTGCCCTATGACCCGCATATCCTCGCCGCGCCAAAAGTAGCCGTGGTGCACCAGGATCGCATCCGCCCGCAATTCCAGCGCGGCCTGCAACAGGGCCAGGCTGGCTGTCACGCCGCTGACCAGCACTTTAATCTCACTGCGCCCTTCCACCTGCACCCCATTTGGGCAATAATCACGGAAGCGCGATATTTGTAGCTCGGAGGCTAGAAATTCTGCTAATTGATCCCTATCTATTATCTGATCAGCCGGCGTATTTCCCAGCTCGCTAATAAAGTCCTTACTCATATTTCACCTGGTATCTGATCTCATGCGACGTCTATGGCTCTTGTTTGCACAAACCGTCACTGTCGGTTTGGCGCTGTGGTTCATTGTAACCACCTTAAAACCCGATTGGGCAAAATCGGCCATAGGCAGCCAGGGTATCCGGGTCGCTTCTACCGTGTCCATGCAGGAAGCACCGGCCAATAGTGCGCCGGTACAGGGCTCGTATCGCGAAGCGGCCAAACGGGCCATGCCCTCGGTCGTGAATATCTACACCACCAAGGAAGCCCGGCAGCCGAATAACCCGCTACTGAACGATCCCTTCTTCCGCCGTTTTTTCGGCGACCAGCTGAATCGCCAGCAGCCCGAGCGCCAGTCCAGCCTGGGCTCCGGCGTGATCGTCAGCCCGCAAGGCTATATCCTGACCAATAATCATGTGGTGGAGGCGGCCGACGAAATTGATGTAGTGCTGCCGGACGGCCGCAAGGCGGTCGCCAAAGTGGTCGGCACCGATCCTGAAACCGACCTGGCGGTGATCAAGATAGAGCTGGGTAACCTGCCCGCCGTGACATTGGGACACTCGGACAAGGCCAGTGTCGGCGATGTGGTGCTGGCGATAGGCAATCCCTTCGGCGTAGGCCAGACCGTGACCATGGGGATCATCTCGGCGCTGGGCCGCAACCACCTGGATATCAATACCTTCGAAAATTTCATCCAGACCGATGCCGCGATCAATCCCGGCAATTCCGGCGGTGCGCTGATCGACGCCAACGGCAACCTGCTCGGCATCAATACGGCCATCTACTCGCGCAGCGGCGGTTCGCTGGGGATAGGCTTCGCGATACCAGTCACCACCATCAAGACCGTGATGGAATCCATCATCAGCACCGGCCAGGTAGTGCGTGGCTGGATAGGCGTGGAACCGCAAGACATCACGCCTGAACTGGCGGACAGTTTCGGCATCAAGCAAAAATCGGGCACCATCATCGCCGGCGTGATACGCGGCGGCCCGGCAGACAAGGCCGGCATCAAGCCCGGCGACATCCTGGTGACGATAGAAGGCCAGGATGTGGCGGACACCACGGCCATGCTGAACCTGATCGCCCAGCTGCAACCCAACCAGAAAGCCAAGATCACGGTGCTGCGCAACGGCCACGAAACAGCCTTGAGCGTGCTGATAGGCAAGCGCCAGAAAGCCAAGCGCGAGGAGTAATCCAGCTTCGTGGCGCTTGCATAAAGAAATGATAAGCTAGCCACAGTTTTTTCTTGTCCACGAAATACACGAAAAGTGCGAACGGATAGAAACAGGGAAACTCCCAATATTAAAACTGATCAAAAGGTCGTTTTGGGCGAATTTTTCTCGTGCCTTTCATGTATCTCGTGGATCATGCTTTGCTTTTGTGCATTCACCCTGAAGCTAACGCCCTAACTTAGAACGAAAAACATGCATATCCGCGACCTGAACCGTTTTTTATTTGAATTATCGGAAAACAATAACCGCGCCTGGTTTGTCATGAACAAGCCGCGCTACGACATACTGCGCGCGGAATTCCTGCAACTGGTGACCGGCCTGATTGCCGACATCAGCAAATTCGACCCGGCCATCCTCGGCTGCGAGCCCAAGAAAGCCCTGTTCCGCATCAATCGCGACATGCGCTTCTCGGCCGACAAGTCGCCGTATAAAACCTATTTCTCGGCGTCGATACTGCCCAGCGGCCGCAAGAAACCGAGCGACGGCGGCGGGCCGGCCTATTATTTCCAGATCAATGCGCAAGGAGACTTGCTGTATGCGGTGGGAGAGTACATGCCGCCGTCGGACCGGCTGAAACACATCCGCAACCAGATCGTGGCCGACCCGGACGGCTTTGGCAAAATGGTGAAGAACAAGACGATGAAGAGCGTTTTCGGCGGACTACAGGAAGAAGGGAAGCTGACGCGGCCACCCAAGGGTTTCAGCGAAGACTTGCCGCATATCGAGTACATCAAGCACAAGGGCTTCATGGTATGGACCGAGATATCCACCAAGGATATGCAGCCGGAGACCCTGGAAGCCACCCTGGTCAAGGGTTTCAAGAGCGGATACCCGCTCGCCAGCTGGTTGCGCACCGCCGCCCTCTCCTGACAGCCCGCCCGCGGGGGATCAGGAAGCCTGGTCCTCTTTGGGCGCCTGGGTCGCCTTGACGAAGATAGGTGCGACCAGCAAACCCAGCTCAAACAATAGCCACATCGGCACCGCCAGCGAAAACTGGCTGACCACATCCGGCGGCGTGACGATCGCCGCGACCACGAAGGCGCCCACCACCACATACGGGCGTACCGCCTTCAATTGCTCTATCGTCATCAGGCCCATGCGCACCAGGACCACGACCACGATAGGCACCTCAAAGGTGACCCCGAAGGCCAGGCACATGGTCATGATGAAGTCGAGGTAGTTTTCTATGTCGGGCGCCACCGTGATCGAAGTGGGGGCAAAGTCGTTGATGAACTTGAACACGCGCCCAAACACGAAGAAATAGCAAAAGGCCACACCGCAAAAAAACAGGAGCGAAGACGAAATCACCAGGGGCGCCACCAGCCGCTTTTCATGGGTATACAAGCCGGGCGCGATAAAAGCCCAGGCCTGGTACAAGACCCAGGGCAAGGCCAGCATGAAGGCCAGCAGCAAAGTGACCTTCATCGGCACCAGGAAAGGGGAAATCACGCCGGTGGCGATCATCTTGGCGCCGACCGGCAGCGAAGCTATCATGGGCTGGGCCAGGAAATCGTAGATCGCGGAAGGACCGGGCCAGGCAAACAGCGCGGCACAGACTATCGCTATCCCGATGGAAGCCTTGACCAGGCGGTCGCGCAATTCGACCAGATGGGAAATGAAGGTGTCTTGCGGCCCCTGCGGTTCTTGATCGCTCATGCAAGGTCCATCACAGGTGGGGTAGTCGGGAACATTAAGGCTGTATTAAAAGAAACTTGCAGAAGTAGCGCGCTTGGGCCTGTGCTTGGCCACCCGCGCGGCGCCGGACATCACATGGGCGCGGCGGCCGGTCTGATTCTTGTACCAGCCGGGCACGGCCGAGGTGCGCGCCAGTTTTTTACGGCGGAAGTCCTTGGCCTTGCGCGCCAGCTCGTCACTGGTCGGCGCTTCGCCCAGCCCATCCGTGCCGCGTTCGCCATTCCATGCGGAATGCAGGTCGTTTTCCACTTCCGACATGCCCTGCGAGATGGACTGCCCGACTTCCTGGGCGGCGTCCTGCACGTCCTTCTGCATCTTGCGCAGTTCTTCCAGCTCGATCTCGCGGCTGACTTCGGACTTCACTTCATTGATATAGCGCTGGGCGCGGCCAAACAGCGAACCGGCCATGCGGGCCACCCTAGGCAGCTTCTCGGGGCCTATCACTACTAGCGCAACGACACCGATCAATGCCAGTTTGGTTAAACCAAGATCGATCATAGAGTTTGCCTGGGGACAGTATCAGCCAATAAATTCGCCGGCATCAGTGCTTCGCTTTTTCCTTGGCTTCCACGTCTATCGTCGTTTTGTCCGCTACTTGCGTAGGAGCGGCAGGCACAGGCTTTTCCTCATCCTCGCTGCCCTTGACGCCATCCTTGAAACCCTTGACCGCCTTGCCCAGGTCGGAGCCGATATTGCCCAGTTTCTTGGTGCCGAAAATCAGCATCACGATCACCAACACCACCAGCCAATGCCAAATACTGAATGAACCCATGTTTTCTCCTAATAGGGAAGCTGCCTTCCCCGGTCAATATGAAAGGACAGTCGCTACGCTATTACTGTCAGCGCTGTCCGCGCCAAGGCTTAGGTCCGCCTATGACGTGTATATGTAGATGATACACCTCTTGCCCGCCGTCCGGCCCGGTATTGATCAGGGTCTTGTAACCGCCGGACAGTTGGCCGCCGCTGCCCTTATGCACGTCACAACCCTGTTCCTTGGCGATCTTGGGCGCGAGAGCCAGCATTTTACCCAGCAATATGCCATCTTGCGCATCGGCATCGCTGAGGGTAGGGATATGTTTCTTCGACACAATCAGGATATGCACGGGCGCAGCCGGATTGATATCCTTGAAGGCCAGCAAGTCATCATCCTCGTAAACCGTAGCGGAAGGAATTTGTTTGGCAGCAATCTTGCAGAAAATACAGTTGTCCACGTTAGACCCGTTCAAATGAAGATTTAATTATTTTGCCTTGTCGGCTTCTTGCTGATCCCGCAATTCATCCTTGCGCGCGGCCTTCTCTTCTATGCCGGAGATGCCCTCCCGCCTGGCCAGTTCATCCAGCACGTCCTGCGGCGTCAAATTATAGTGGGCCAGCATGACCATGCTGTGAAACCACAGGTCGGCGCACTCATACAAGAGCTTGGAGTGGTCGCCGGACACGCGCGCGTCCTTGGCCGCCATCACGGTTTCGGTCGCTTCTTCGCCGATTTTCTTCAGGATGGCGTCGTCGCCCTTGGCAAACAGGCGCGACACATAGGATTTGTCCGGATCGCCGCCATTGGCCAGCTTGCGCGACTCGATCACCTCGGCCAGGCGCTGCAAAGTTACACTCATTTGTACACGTCCTCAGGATCTTTCAAGACCGGCTCCACCACCTGCCACTCGCCGTCGCTGGCGTTGCCTTCAAACTTCTGGAAAAAACAGGAATGCCTGCCGGTATGGCAGGCGATGCTGTCGACCTGCTCCACCTTCAGCAAGACCACGTCTTCATCGCAGTCCAGGCGGATTTCCAGCACCTTCTGGATATGCCCGGACTCTTCGCCCTTATGCCATAGCTTCTTACGCGAGCGGCTCCAGTAAACCGCCTCGCCCAACTCCACCGTCCTGGCCAGCGCGTCGCGGTTCATCCAGGCGAACATCAGCACGTCATTGCTCTTTGCTTCCTGCGCGATCACCGGCACCAGACCGTGTTCATCCCACTTGACCTTGTTCAGCCATTTTGTGTGTATGCCCGTTATCATGCCAACCTCATCGGGATATGTTGTGCGGCCATGAACTGCTTGGCCTCTTGCACGGTATGTTGTCCATAGTGAAAAATGCTGGCGGCGAGTACCGCGTCCGCGCCGCCTATCTTGATGCCGTCCGCCAGGTCCTGCAAGCCGCCGACGCCGCCCGAGGCAATCACCGGAATGCTGACCGCGTCCGCCACCGCGCGCGTCAGGCCGAGGTCGAAGCCGACCTTGGTGCCATCCCTGTCCATGCTGGTCAGCAGGATTTCGCCGGCGCCCAGCCTGGCCATATTCCTGGCCCACTCCACCGCATCCAGGCCGGTGGCGTTGCGGCCGCCATGTGTGAACACTTCCCATTTTCCCGGTGCAGTCTGTTTGGCGTCGATCGCGACAACGATGCACTGCGAACCGTATTTTTGCGCTGCATCCGCCACCAGCTGCGGATTGGTGATCGCCGATGTATTGATGCTGACCTTGTCGGCGCCGGCGTTCAGCAGGCGCCTGACATCGGCTACCACGCGCACGCCGCCGCCTACCGTCAACGGAATGAAGACCTGCGAGGCCACTGCTTCTATGATGGGCAGGATCAGGTCGCGGCCGTCGGAAGATGCGGTGATATCCAGGAAAGTGATTTCATCGGCGCCTTGCTGATCGTAGCGGCGAGCGATTTCCACCGGGTCGCCGGCATCGCGCAATTCCTGGAAATTGATACCCTTGACTACCCTTCCTGCGGTAACGTCCAGGCAGGGGATGATACGTTTGGCCAAGCTCATAATGGACTACTCTTCATCGAAATCGCCGCTCAGTTCGTCGGCCCTGTCCTGCGCCGTAGACAGGTCCAGGGTACCTTCATAGATGGAGCGGCCGCAGATGACCGCCTCTATGCCCTCGCCCTGCACCGCGCACAAGGCTTCGACGTCGTCGATATTGTGCACGCCACCGGAAGCGATGACCGGGATCTTGACCGCTTGCGCCAGCTTGACCGTGGCCTCTATATTCACACCGCCCATCATGCCGTCGCGGCCGATGTCGGTGTAGACGATGGATTCGACGCCGTAGCTTTCAAACTTGACCGCCAGGTCGATCACCTCATGGCCGGACAGCTTGCTCCAGCCGTCGGTCGCCACCTTGCCGTCCTTGGCATCCAGGCCGACGATGATCTGGCCCGGGAAGGCGCTGCAGGCATCCAGCAGGAAGCCGGGGTTTTTTACCGCTGCGGTGCCGATAATGATGTAGCTGAGGCCGTCGTCCAGGTAGCGCTCTATGGTGTCCAGGTCGCGGATGCCGCCGCCCAGTTGCACCGGGATTTCTTCGGTGCCGGTTTCTTCGGCATAATCGCGCACGGCCTGGATGATGGACTTGACCGCCGCTTCATTCTTGGGCTTGCCGGCAAAGGCGCCGTTCAAATCCACCAGATGCAGACGTCGCGCACCTTGTTTTAACCAGTGCCGCGCCATTTCGGCGGGGTCTTCGGAAAATACAGTGGCTTGGTCCATATCGCCTTGTTTCAGGCGAACACAGTGACCGTCTTTCAGGTCGATGGCAGGGATGAGCAGCATGGCTGAATGGGATACTTATGAAGTTAATGAGTTTGACTATATAAAATCGTCGGCTTGGCTGGATCTTGAAACGATAAATCTCAGGCTAGGGATTCCAGTGTACAAAATTTTTATAAAGTTGCAATCCGGCAGCGGCACTCTTTTCCGGGTGAAACTGGGTCGCGAAAATATTGTCCCTGGCCACGGCGCACGCAAACGCCGTGCCGTAGTCGGTGACGCCCACAGTATGGCTGGATTCTGCCGGCATCGCATAATAGCTGTGCACGAAATAAAAATAGCTTTGATCGGCGATATCCTGCCACAGCGGATGGACTTTGCCCTGATGCACCGCCTGCTGCACCCGGTTCCAGCCCATTTGCGGCACCTTGTAACGGGAGCCGTCCGGCTGCAACTGGCCATCCAGCTGGAAGCGTAGCACTTTGCCGGGCAATAATCCCAGGCCGGGGGTATCGCCCTCCTCGCTCAGCTCAAACAGCATCTGCTCACCAACGCAGACGCCGAACAGCGGCTTGTTCAGCGCAGCTTCCAGCACCGCCTCCTGTACACCGGACTCGCGCAGGCTGCGCATGCAGTCATGCATCGCCCCCTGGCCCGGCAACACGATGCGGTCGGCATCCCGGATATCGGCGGGTTCGCCGGAAATACGCACGTCGGCTTCCGGGGCAACGGCGCGCAGCGCTTGCGCCACCGAGCGCAGGTTGCCCACACCGTAATCGACTACAACAATTTTTTTCATGTTCAGATAATAAACTGTCAAAGCGCACTGTCAACGCACAGTTGCGGCTCTATGAAACTCCGGCCTACAGGCTGCCTTTGGTGGAGGGTATGGTTCCCGCTGCGCGCACATCCAGCTCCGCCGCCATGCGCAACGCGCGACCAAAGGCCTTGAATACGGTTTCGCATTGGTGATGGGCGTTTTCGCCGCGCAGATTGTCGATATGCAGCGACACCAGCGCATGATTGACGAAGCCCTGGAAAAATTCATGGGTCAGGTCGACATCAAATCCGCCTATCATCGAACGCTTGAAAGGGACGTGGAATTCCAGGCCCGGACGGCCGGAGAAATCGATGACGACCCGCGACAGCGCCTCGTCCAGCGGCACATAAGAGTGGCCGTAGCGGCGTATGCCTTTTTTGTCGCCGATGGCGATCGCAAAAGCCTGGCCCAGCGTAATGCCTACATCTTCCACGGTGTGATGTGCATCGATATGCAAGTCGCCGTCAGCTTCGATTTCCAGGTCGATCAGGCCATGCCTGGCGATCTGGTCCAGCATGTGGTCGAGGAAAGGGACGCCCGTATTGAGCTTTTGTTTTCCGGTGCCATCCAGATTGATCGCAACACGAATCTTGGTTTCGTTGGTGTCGCGGCTTACTTCGGCGGTGCGTTGGGCTTGCATGATAGGTAGAAGACTAGGTTTGTAAAACGAGTTTAACACCAATGTGGTGCTGAGCAGTTGCTACGGCAATGGCGCAGCACGCCACTAGGGCCTGTTAACAGACCCTAAAGCGATGCGGCCAGCGCATCCAGCAGGGAAGCATTTTCTTCCGGAGTACTGACGGTAATGCGCAGGCAGTTTTCCAGCAGACTATGCATTTTACCCACATTTTTGACTAAAATTTTATGTTCCAACAATTTAACAAATGCTTGTTCGGCATCTGGCACGCGAATCAACAGAAAATTTGCCGCAGATGGGAACACGGTGACGCCGGGCAAAGCCGCCAGCGCGGCCGATAACTTGCTTCTTTGTTCACGTAATTGCGCCGCCTGGGCATCCAGCACTTGTGCGTGCTGCAACACGAATTCGGCCGCCGCCTGGGTCAGCACATTGATATTGTAAGGCGGGCGGACTTTCTCGAATTCCGCCATCAACGCCGCACTGCCCGACATATAGCCGAGGCGTATCCCCGCCAGTCCCAGCTTGGAGACGGTGCGCATCACCACCAGGTTGGCGAATTCCGGCAGGCGGGGCATGAAACTGGCTTGCGCAAACGGCTGGTAAGCCTCGTCCACCACCACAATGCCGCTATCGCCGACGGCGGCAATAATTTCCAGCATGGCCTCTTCATCAAACAGGTTGCCGGTAGGATTATTCGGGTAGGCCAGGTAGACCACGGCCGGCCGGTGCAGCGCGATGGCGGCCAGCATCGCCGCTTTATCCAGGCCGAGATCAGCCGCCAGCGGCACCCCGACAAACTCCAGTCCGGCAAAGCGGGCCGACATCGCATACATCACGAAGCCGGGTACGGGGGCCAGCACCTTGGCGCCAGGCTTGGCGCAGGCGACCGAGATCATGGAGATCAGTTCATCCGAACCATTGCCCAGCACGACCCCAAAGCCGGCCGGCACGCCCAGCTTGTCGCTGATCGCCTGCTTCAATGCCGTATACGAAGGCACCGGGTAGCGGTTCATCGCCACCTCCGACAGGCGCTGCGCCAGTTGCTGCCGCAATTCGTCCGACAGCGTGTAAGGATTTTCCATCGCATCCAGCTTCACATAGCCGGAAGAATCCGGCACGTGGTAGGCGGAGAGGCTGCGTATTTCAGGGCGAATGATGTTTTCTATCAGGGACAAAATATGCTCCACGCCGCAATTTGATTGCTGGCAATAAATATCTTGGAAGCCGGTCTAGACCTCAACCCGCTTCCCGAAAATTAAGAGGTTGTTGCGAAATTAGTCTGGCTAGGCGTCGCCGACGAAGACAGTGCTTTAGCACGGCTAGGAGGCGCAACAACGCCAGGGTAATTTCGCAACAGCCTCTAACATGAAGAGCCTGGGTAAGCCCTTGTGCAAACGGGGTTGGATAAACCCCTGTACTTCATCGACCGGCCCGAGATGCTCGCGCGCCGCTCGCCAGCGATCTAAGGCCTCAAGCTACGCCCAGTTCGTTTTCCTGTTCCTGGCCGTCATCCAGCAGGCGCTGCTCTATCATCGCGCAATACTCGGGATTCAGCTCAAAGCCGACATAGTCCCGGCCGCAACGCTGAGCCGCCACTGCCGTGGTGCCGCTACCCATGAAAGGATCCAGCACCACGCCGCCGGCCGGACAGGAGGCCTTGATGATGCGCTCTATGATTTCCAGCGGCTTCTGGGTAGGATGCTCTTCGCGTTCCGGGTGTTCCCGATGCAATCTGGAAACGCTCCATACATCCTTGGGATTGAAACCCATCTCCAGCCACTTGGCCCCCTCAAAAATCTTGCGCGACCTGGCCTTCTTGGTCTCGGCATCGTAAGGGATGCGTATCGCATCCAGGTCGAAATGATAATCCTTGGCCTTGGCGAAAAAACCTATGGTGTCGTGCACCGATGAAAACTTGCGGGTGCTGCCACCCATCGAGGGAACCCGCCTGTCCCAGATGATTTCATTGACCATGATCATGCGCTGCTTCAGCATCACGAAGACTTCGGGCGAGTAGCGCCAGGTCAGGAAGATATACAGGCTGCCATTGGGCTTCAGCTTGGGCAGGGCCAGGTCTATCCATTGCTCCATCCAGGCCAGGTATTGCGCCGACTCCAGCTTGTCGGAGTCGTTACCGTAGTCCTTGCCCAGGCCATACGGCGGATCGGCCAGCAGCAGGTCCACGCTGCCGTCGGGAATCCGAGCCAGCCCCTGCAGCGCGTCTTCGCAAAAAATCCGGTTGCGCCAGTCGGCGTCCACTATGTTCATTTCAGCCTGTATTCAGCACTGCGTGCGTGCGCCTGCAGACCCTCGCCATAGGCCAGTTCCGCGGCGACGCGGCCGAGGGTCTGTGCCCCCTGCTCGCTGACATGGATGATGCTGGAACGTTTCTGGAAGTCGTACACCCCGAGCGGCGATGAAAAGCGCGCAGTGCGCGAAGTCGGCAACACGTGGTTGGGGCCAGCGCAATAATCGCCCAGCGCCTCGGACGAGTAGCGGCCGAGGAACATGGCGCCGGCGTGGCGTATCAGCTCGGCCCACTTCTGCGGGTTTTCGGCCGAGATTTCCAGGTGCTCGGCGGCGATATTATTCGCGATCTCGCAGGCTTGCTGCATGTCCCTGACCTGGACCAGGGCGCCGCGATTGACCAGCGAGGTGCGGATCACGTCCTTGCGCGGCATGTCTTCCAGTAATTTTTCCATGCTGGCCTGCACCGCATCGAGATACGCCGCATCCGGACAGAGCAGGATCGACTGCGCCAGCTCGTCATGCTCGGCTTGCGAAAACAGGTCCATCGCCACCCAGTCGGGATCGGTCGTGCCGTCGCAGATCACCAGGATCTCGGAAGGGCCGGCGATCATGTCTATGCCGACGGTGCCGAATACCCGGCGCTTGGCTGCCGCCACATAGGCATTGCCGGGACCGACTATCTTGTCCACCTGCGGTATCGTCGCGGTGCCGTAGGCCAGGGCGCCGACTGCCTGCGCGCCGCCTATCGTGAACACCCGATCGACGCCGGCGATCGCCGCCGCCGCCAGCACCAGCGGATTTTTCACGCCGTCCGGGGTCGGCACCACCATGATGATTTCCTGCACGCCGGCCACCTTGGCCGGGATCGCGTTCATCAGCACCGAGGATGGGTAGGCGGCCTTGCCGCCCGGCACGTAGATGCCGACCCGGTCCAGCGGCGTGACCTTCTGGCCCAGCACGGTGCCATCCGCTTCGGTGTAAGTAAAGCCGGCAGAGCCGCACTCGTCCTTCTGCCGCTCATGATAGGCGCGCACGCGCGCTGCGGCCGTCTCCAGCGCGGCGCGGCGCTCGGGCGCCAGCGACGCCAGGGCTTGCTGCATTTCCGCTTGCGACAATTCCAGCTCCTGCATGGCCGTCGCGCTCAGGCGGTCAAAGCGATTGGTGGCTTGCAGCACGGCGGCGTCGCCGCGCGCCTTCACGTCCGCCAGGATCTGCGCAGCGGCCAGCTCTATGGCCTCGTCGGCGCTGGCTTCAAAGGCCAGCAAGGCTGTCAGCCTGGCGGCAAAGTCTGGCTGCGTTGAATCCAGTCTGGAGATGGGTAAAGACATAATATTCTCGATCAGGTGCAGGATGTGTTCGTGACGAACACGAGCCTATTTATTCCGGGAAGCATTTTCAAAAGCTTCCAGTATCGGTTGCAGGCGCTCGCGTTTCAATTTCAGCGCCGCCTGGTTGACCACCAGGCGCGAGGAAATTTCCATGATGTGCTCGACCTCGACCAGGTTGTTGGCCCGCAAGGTGCTGCCGGTGCTGACCAGGTCGACGATCGCGTCCGACAAGCCGACCAGCGGCGCCAGCTCCATCGAGCCGTACAGTTTGATCAAGTCCACATGCACGCCCTTGGCGGCAAAATGCTCGCGTGCAGTTTCCACATACTTGGTGGCGACCCGCAGGCGCGCGCCCTGGCGTACCGCGGTCTGGTAATCGAAACCGGCCGACACCGCGACCGACATGCGGCATTTGGCGATCTGCAGGTCGATAGGCTGGTACAGCCCCTCGCCGCCGTGTTCATGCAAGACGTCCTTGCCGGCCACCCCAAAGTCTGCCGCGCCGTATTGCACATAGGTCGGCACGTCGGAGGCGCGCACGATGATCACGCGCACCTGGGCGTCGCTGGTTTGCAGGATCAGCTTGCGCGAGGTTTCCGGATCTTCGGTCACCCGGATGCCTGCAGCTTCCAGCAGCGGCAGGGTTTCTTCAAAGATGCGCCCTTTGGACAGGGCCAGGGTCAGTTGCTGAGACATGGGAAACTCTTTTCTATTCGCTGGTTTGCTTGCTTTTACTTATTGCTGCCTACTTGATGCGCCGGATATTGGCGCCCACGCCGGACAATTTGACTTCCATCCTGTCGTAGCCGCGATCCAGGTGGTAGATGCGGTCGATCAGGGTTTCGCCTTCCGCCGCCAGACCGGCAATCACCAGCGAGGCCGAGGCCCGCAGGTCGGTCGCCATCACCGGCGCGCCCACCAGCTTATCCACACCGGTGATCAGCGCAGTATGGCCGTCGATTTCTATCGCTGCGCCCAGGCGGTTCATTTCCTGCACGTGCATGAAACGATTTTCGAAGATGGTTTCGGTAACGCGGCTATTGCCGGATGCGATACAGTTCAGGGCCATGAATTGCGCCTGCATATCGGTAGGAAAGCCCGGGTATTCGGTGGTGCGGAAACTGACCGCCTTGGGGCGGCTGCTCATTTGCGCGCGTATCCAGTCGGGACCGCTGGTCAGGATGACGCCCGCTTCGCGCAGCTTGTCCAGCGCCACATCCAGGATATCGCTGCGTACATTGCGCAAGGTGATGTCGCCGCCGGCAGCCGCCACCGCGCACAGGAAAGTCGCGGTTTCGATACGGTCGGCAATCACGGTATGGGTGGCGCCGTGCAGCCGCTCCACGCCCTGGATCACCAGCCTGTCGGTGCCTATGCCTTCAATCTTGGCGCCCATCGCCACCAGCAAATTCGCCAGGTCGGTGACTTCCGGCTCGCGCGCGGCATTTTCCAGCACCGTCTCGCCCTCCGCCAGCGTGGCCGCCATCAGCAGGTTTTCGGTGCCGGTCACGGTGATCATGTCGGTGACCACCCGGGTGCCCTTCAGTTTCTTGGCCCTGGCGTGGATATAACCGGCCTCTATCGTGATGTCGGCGCCCATCGCCTGCAAGCCCTTGATGTGCTGGTCCACCGGGCGCGAACCGATCGCACAGCCGCCGGGCAGCGATACCTTGGCCTCGCCGAAGCGCGCCACCAGCGGCCCCAGCACCAGAATAGACGCACGCATGGTTTTCACCAGGTCGTACGGCGCTTCCAGCTGGTCGATGCCGCTGCCGTTCAGCGTCACGACGCCATCCTGCTGCGACACTTGCAAACCCATCTGGCGCAACAGCTTCAGCATCGTGGCCACGTCCTGCAGCGCAGGCACGTTGTGCAGTACCACGTCGTCGGCGGTCAGCAAGCCAGCGCACAGGATAGGCAGCGCGGCGTTCTTGGCGCCGGAAATGCTGACGTCGCCAGCAAGGCGGGTACCGCCTGTAATCAATAATTTATCCATTATTTTTTAAATTCGTCAGGAGTCAGGGTTTTCATCGACAGCGCGTGGATCTCTTCACGCATGCGGTCGCCCAATACGGCATACACCAGTTGATGCCTCTGGATCAGGCGCTTGCCTGCAAACGCATCCGACACGATGACGGCCGTAAAATGCTGCCCGTCGCCCTCGACTTCCAGGTGCGAGCACTGCAGGCCGGCGGCGATATAGGTCTTGATCTGTTCAGGGGTAGGAAACACGGTTAATTCTTTCAAATATTAAGCAAAACGTCTTCAGTATTCTTTCATCCGGCTCAGTGCCTGAGCTTGTAACCGCGCTTCAGCATCTGTACCGCTACCGTCGCCAGCAAGGCAAAGGAGACTGTCACTACCGACAGGCTCAATACAGGATCGACGTCGGACTGGCCGAAGAAACCGTAACGGAACCCGTCTATCATGTAGAAGAAGGGGTTGAAATGCGATACGGTCTGCCATACGCCCGGCAACGAGTGGATCGAGTAGAACACCCCGGACAGGAAAGTGGCCGGCATGATCAGGAAATTCTGGAAGGCCGCCAACTGGTCGAACTTCTCGGCCCAGATGCCGGCAATCAAGCCCATGGTACCCAGCATCGCCGCACCTAGCAATGCAAAAATGACTATCCACCACGGAGCCGCAAAGGACAGGTTGGCCAACCAGGCGGTGACGATGAAGACGCCGGCGCCGACTGCCAGTCCACGCACGATGGAGGCCAGCACATAGGCGCCAAACAATTCCCAGTGCGACAGGGGCGGCAACAGCACGAATACCAGGTTGCCGGTGATCTTGGACTGGATCAGCGAGGACGAGGAGTTGGCAAAGGAATTTTGCAAGACGCTCATCATCACCAGGCCGGGAATCAGGAAGGCCGTGTATTTGACGCCGGGATAGACCTGCACGTGCTCATCCAGCGCATGGCCGAAGATCAGCAAATACAGCAGGGCCGTCATGATGGGCGCGGTAATGGTCTGCGTCGCCACTTTCCAGAAACGCAGGACTTCCTTATAAAACAGGGTTTGAAAGCCTATCATTTGCCACCGTCCATGATTTGCAGGAAGACATCTTCCAGGTCCGCCTGCTGCAACTGCATATCCTCCAGCACGCAGCCGGCCATGCGCAAGGCGCTCAGGATGGGCTCCACTTCGGCGTAATCGTTCACCCTCAGCACGTATTCATCCTTGTTGTCGTGATGCATCAACAACTCTTTCAGGCTGTCCGGCAAGCCGCCCTGCGACAGGCGCAACACCAGTTGCGAACCGGAGATGCGCTTGATCAGCGCCGCGGTGGAATCCAGCGCCACCACCTGGCCCGATTTCAGCATCGCAATGCGGTTGCACAGCGCCTGCGCCTCTTCCAGGTAATGGGTGGTCAGCACCACAGTGTGACCTTCCTTGTTCAGGCCGGCGATGAATTTCCACAAGGTCTGGCGCAACTCCACGTCTACCCCGGCGGTGGGCTCATCCAGCACGATGACCGGTGGCTTGTGCACCAGTGCCTGGGCCACCAGCACGCGCCGCTTCATACCGCCCGACAGCGCGCGCATATTGGTATCGGCCTTATTGGTCAGGTCCAGGTGCTCCATCACCTCGTCTATCCACTTGTCATTATTCTTCAGGCCGTAATAGCCGGATTGCATGCGCAAGGTCTCGCGCACCGTAAAGAAGGGGTCAAACACCAGTTCCTGCGGCACTACGCCCAGGTTGCGGCGCGCGGCCCGATACTCGGTGACCACATCGTGCCCCTGTATCTTGACCTGCCCGGCGTCCGGCCGGTTGAGCCCGGCGATAATGGAAATCAGGGTGGTTTTACCGGCCCCGTTAGGGCCTAATAGACCGAAAAACTCACCTTCCTCTATGGAAAGCGAGACGCCGCCCAGCGCTTGCAGCGACTGGTAGCGTTTTTCTACATTGGTGATCTGGATGGCGGCCATGGTGGCTGGTGCACTTTACTCAATTTGGTAGCGAGTTCATCGCGGTGTTTTCGCCCCAGGATGGGCGAAAACCCTTGATTATATGGGATTTTCGGGATACAGATGAAACCCGTTAGGCCGTCAGGCGGCCTGGGCGGGTTACCAGGCTCGGGCCAGGAAGGCCCGAAGAGGTGGGGTCAATGTCGTTCTTGGTCTGGCAGGGCCAGCAAATCGGCAACGCCGTACAGGCTGATCAGGCTGCGCAAATTGTCTTGCACGCCGCGGAAACTGGCAGTCTTGCCCAGCGCAGCGGCGGCGCGTTGCCAGGCCAGCATCACCGTCACCGCGACCGAATCGACTACCGTGTAGCGCGACATGTCGAAATCGGTGGAACCGGCGGCAATCGCCGCCAATCCTGCCTCCAGGATCGCCTTTCCACTATGCACATTGAGGTCGCTAGCCGACTGTTCCATGATGAGCTTTGCTGACATTGTATTTTGCAGCCTTATTTCGCCGCTTTAACCGGAGCCGACGCCAGCTTCTTGTTCTTGTCCGTCAAAGTCTTGATCAGGCCGTCGATGCCGGATTTGTTGATTTCTGCGGAAAAGCTGCCTTTATAGGTTTCCACCAGCCATGCACCCAGCACATTGATGTCGAATATCTTCCAGCCACTAGGCTGCTTCTCGAGGCGGTAGTTGAGCTGGATAGGCTCGCCGCGCTTCTGGATAACCTGGGTGCGCACTTCCACTTCCGTGTCTTCCGGCGCAGCCCGGAAAGGCTTGAATTCTACCTGTTGGTCCTTGATCTGGGCGATCGCGCCGGAGTAGGTATACACCAGCAGGGTGCGGAATTCGGCCACCAATTGCTTTTGCTGCTCGGGAGTAGCTTCGCGCCAGCTCTTGCCGACCGCCAGCGAGGTCATGCGCTGGAAGTTCACGTAAGGCAAGATCTTGCTCTCAACCAGGTCGTTGATGCGCTTCTGGTTGCCGGACTGGATGTCCTTGTCGTTTTTGGCCGTGTCGATCACTTCCATGCTGATGCGCTTGACCAACTGGTCCGCCGGCTCGTCCGCCGCCATACTGCTACCGGAAAAGGCCAGCGCAGCGAATGCAAATACCAGGAATTTATTCATTAGTTTCACCATTTTTTACTTTCTCTATGCGCAAAGCGCTTTTTTTCGCAGCAAGCAATTAACCAGTCCAACCGCAGCGTGGTTGACTCTCGTCATACTTGCTTACAATTCAGACATGCAAGGACGACAACAGTTCATTCGTCATCGCCATTGATTTGGGCGGCGCGTCTTTGCAAATAGGCATCACGGAAAAACACGTATTTATCCAGTGAGGCTTCTTCGATCAGGTTGCCTGCATCGAGCACCGCTGCGCGCTTGTCGACCAGGCGTACCGCGGTGCCGGTATTGCGATAGCTGATCGGATAGACATAAGCCCAGGGATCGCCATAGATATCGACCGGGGTCGCCAAGGCATCGCGCAAAGTGGATGAGCCGAAAATGGGCAGCACCACATACGGACCGGATTTTACACCCCAGGTTCCCAGGGTTTGGCCAAAATCCTCCTTGTGCTTGGGCATGCCGGCCTCGGTGGCGATATCGAGCAAGCCGCCCAGGCCAAAGGTGGTATTTACCGCTACCCGGAAAACGTCGCTGATACCGTCGCCGCCCTTGCCTTGCAGCAGGTTATTGACCGCATTCCAGACGTCGCCGATATTGCTGAAAAAATTGCCTATGCCAGTTTGCACGAAGGAAGGCAGCACCGATTGATAGACTTGCGCCGCCGGCTTCAAAGCCACCCGGTCCAGGGTGTCATTGAAACTGAACATCGCGCGGTTAAAACCCTCAAACGGGTCGCGCGGGTTGCGGGAAGAGCTTGCGCTAGCGCCGGCATCAGCGCCGCCAGCCTGTGCAGTACTTGTCGTAGGGCCGGTGCTGGCGCAGGCCGTCAACAACAGGGAAGCAGCCACCGTCAGGGCTGCAGTGTTTTTTTTCAATTTCATTTTTTATCGTCCTTACCCTCGGCCGCCTTGCTGAACAGGAACTGACTGATCAGGTTTTCCAGCACAACAGCGGACTGAGTCATGGTTATTTTGTCGCCGGCTTTCAGATTGTTGATATCCCCGCCAGCTTCCAAGCCTATGTATTGTTCGCCCAGCAAACCCGAGGTCAGGATTTTCGCTGAACTGTCTTTGGGAAATTTGTAGCGGTTTTCCAGTTGCAGGGTGACCGATGCCTGGAATCTCTTGTCGTCAAACTTGATCTCGCCCACGCGTCCGACCACTACCCCCGCGCTCTTGACCGGAGCACGCGGCTTCAAACCGCCGATGTTGTCAAAACTCGTTACTACATCATAGGTCTTTTCGGTCGAAAGCGAGCTCATGTTGCCGGCCTTCAAGGCCAGGAACAGCAGCGCCGCCGCACCGATCAATACGAACAGCCCGACCCAGAAATCCAGTGATTTTTTTTGCATACTCCACCTCTCAATGCATCTTTAAAGACAGCCTCCACAATCCGACCGGGGGCGCCTGCATAATTTCAAAACAACCGGCAGTACTCAGCATGCCGGGCAAATTAACACCAGCATCCTGGCCGGCGCCGCGGTCGGCCTACTTGAACATCAAAGCCGTCAACAGGAAATCCAGCCACAATACCAGCAAGGAAGAAATCACTACCGTGCGCGTAGTCGCCCGCGCAACGCCTTCCGGCGTAGGGCTGGCTTCGTAGCCCTGGAACAAGGCAATGAAGGTCACGGCAAAACCAAACACGATGCTCTTGATCACGCCATTGCCGATATCTTGCCAGACATCCACGCCGCTCTGCATTTGCGACCAGAACGCGCCTTCATCCACGCCTATCAATTGCACCCCGACCAGGTAGCCGCCTATCACGCCCATGGCATTGAAGATGGCCGCCAAGATCGGCATGGCGATGATGCCCGCCAGGAAACGCGGAGCAATCACGCGCTGCAAGGGATTGACTGCCATCATTTCCATGGCGGCCAGCTGCTCGCCGGCCTTCATCAAGCCTATCTCTGCAGTCAGCGAAGTGCCGGCACGGCCGGCAAACAACAAAGCCGTCACTACCGGACCCAGCTCGCGCACCAGCGACAAGGTCACCAGCAGGCCCAGCGCTTGCTCCGAGCCGTATTTGTTCAGCGTGTAATAGCCCTGGTAACCCAGGACAAAGCCGACAAACAGACCCGACACCGCAATAATCACCAGCGAATAATTGCCGATGAAGTGGACCTGGTCGGTCACCAGGCGCGGACGCCGCCACAATCCCGTCGCACTCAGCAGTATCGCGAAAAAGGTACGCGTCGCGTAACCCAGATCCCGGCCCAACTCAAGCACCATCTGTCCCAGGCGGCTAATCATCGCTGCCTCCCAGGGTTGCCGACTGTCTTGCCGACACCGAGGTCTTCCGCCAGGGATTTACCCGGATAATGGAAGGGCACGGGGCCGTCTGCTTCCGCATGCACAAACTGCTTCACGTACGGATCGGTCGACGCCTGCATTTGCTCAGGCGTACCTTGCGCAACGATCTTGCCCTGGGACAGGAAGTACACGTAATCGGCAATCGTAAAGGATTCGTGCACGTCATGCGAAACCAGTATCGACGTTGACCCCAAAGCATCGTTGAGGTTCCGTATCAAATTGGCGGTCACCCCCATCGAGATCGGGTCCAGTCCGGCAAAGGGCTCGTCATACATGATCAGTTGCGGATCCAGCGCCACCGTCCTGGCCAGCGCAACCCGCCTGGCCATGCCGCCGGAAATCTCGGAAGGCTTCAGGGCCGCGGCATTGCGCAAACCGACCGCATTCAACTTCAGCAGCACCAAGTCGCGTATCATGCTTTCCGGCAGGTCCGTGTGCTCGCGCAAGGGAAAGGCCACATTTTCAAATACGCTCAGGTCGGTGAACAAGGCGCCGTGCTGGAACAACATGCCCATCTTGCGGCGCAAGTCATACAGGCCCTGGGTCGGCAATGCGTGGACCACCTGGCCATCGACGGTGACTTCGCCCTGCTGGGGCTGTATCTGCCCGCCTATCAGTCGCAGGATAGTGGTTTTGCCGGAGCCTGAACCACCCATGACAGCGATGACTTTGCCGCGAGGGAAGTCCATCTGGAGACCAGATAAAATCGACCGTTCTCCATAGCCAAAGTGTAGATTGCGGATTTCGACGAGATTGGGCACGCTGAGATCTATATTAGGAAAACTGAGATTGTAATGCAGAACCGGTTCCAAAGTTTGCACCGAGCATAATATTATAAAAACGACAATCCCGTCATTCTTTCGGAAAAAAATGACGGGACAGAATATTCAACTACAAAACCGTTGGTTTTGCCTGAGATTATTTTAAATATCGCTATTTAACAAACAAAAAATTAATGAACGGCGAGTCAGCAAGCTTTTGCATGAGGCTAAATAGCCTCATGCAAAGTTATGTAAAGACGATTACCTAGGCAAAACCGAATCGCCCATCAGGGCCGCGTCGACCTCGCGCGCGCACTGGCGGCCTTCGCGTATCGCCCACACCACCAGCGATTGTCCGCGCCGCATATCACCCGCAGCGTACACCTTGTCGACATTGGTCTTGTAGCAGCCGGCGCCGTCGGTGCTGGCCTTGGCATTGCCGCGCGCATCCTTGTCGACGCCGAAAGCGTCCAGCACCTGCTGTACCGGGGACACGAAACCCATTGCCAGCAGCACCAGGTCGGCCTTCATTTCGAATTCGGAATCCGGCACTTCCTGCATTTTGCCGTCCTTCCATTCGACGCGCACCGCGATCAGCTTGTCGACCTTGCCGTTCTTGCCTTCCAGACGCTTGGTAGCGACCGCCCAGTCGCGCTCGCAGCCTTCTTCGTGCGACGACGAGGTACGCAGCTTGGTCGGCCAGTACGGCCAGACCAGCGCCTTGTTTTCCTGTTCCGGAGGTTGCGGCAGCAATTCGAACTGCGCCACCGATTTTGCGCCATGGCGGTTGGAAGTGCCGACGCAATCGGAACCGGTATCGCCGCCGCCGATCACGATCACGTGCTTGCCGGTTGCCAACAACTGGTCCTTGACCTTGTCGCCGGCATTCACCTTGTTTTGCAGCGGCAGGAAATCCATCGCAAAATGCACGCCCTTCAGTTCGCGGCCAGGCACAGGCAGATCGCGCGGCTGCTCGGCGCCGCCGGCAATGATCACCGCATCAAAGTCTTTTTGCAATTGCTCTGGCGATACGGTTTCCTTGGACCAGTTGGTCACGGTCTCGGGGAAATCCTTGCCGACCAGCACGCTGGTGCGGAACACCACGCCCTCCGCCTCCATCTGTGCGATACGGCGGTCGATATGCGATTTCTCCATCTTGAAATCGGGGATGCCGTAACGCAGCAAGCCGCCGGCCCTGTCGTTCTTTTCAAATACCGTGACTGCATGGCCGACCCGCGCCAGTTGCTGGGCGGCCGCCATGCCGGCCGGGCCCGAGCCGACCACGGCGACTTTCTTGCCGGTCTTGATCAGGGCCGGTTGCGGCTTGACCCAGCCATTCTCCCAGCCCTTGTCGATGATGAAGTGCTCTATCGACTTGATACCGACCGGATCGTCATTGATGCCGAGCGTGCAGGCGGTTTCGCACGGCGCCGGGCAGATGCGGCCGGTGAATTCGGGGAAGTTATTGGTCGAATGCAGGATTTCCAGCGCCTGCTGGTAATTGCCGGTATATACCAGGTCATTCCAGTCGGGGATGATATTGTTGACCGGGCAGCCGTTATTGCAAAACGGGATGCCGCAGTCCATGCAGCGCGCACCCTGTATCTTGGCCTGGGCATCGTCCAGGTGCACAATAAATTCCTTGTAATGCTTTTTGCGCAATTGCGGCGCTTCGCTCGCTTCCTGCAAGCGCTGATATTCCATGAAGCCAGTTACTTTACCCATGTTTCCCTCTGTCTTGGTGTGGGCCTTGCCCAAAATTCCGTGGTGTTGGTCGCTCTAGTCCTGCACAGCTTGGGCAGCACGCCGCGTTGAACGGCATGCCACCCCAGTGCCTATGCAGCGACTTTTTCTTTGGCAATTAAAGCTTGCTTGGCGGCATACATTTCAGCCAGCGCGCGCTTGTATTCAGTCGGGAAGACCTTGACAAACTTGGCCCTGCCGCGTGCCCAGTCATCCAGCAAATTGCGGGCACGGGTGCTACCGGTATGCTTGAAGTGACGCTCTATCAGGCTGCGCAAGATCGCTTCATCGGTCTCGCCCTCATCGCCGCGCAAGCGGCTGTGCCATAAAGACCTGTCCACCGTCGCAGTTTGCACGTCGCCGGCCAACACCTGGTCCAGGCTCACCATGGACAGGTTGCACTTCTCTTCAAATTCGCCATCCGGGTCGTACACATAGGCGATGCCGCCCGACATGCCGGCCGCGAAGTTACGCCCGGTTTCACCCAAGACCACCACGGTGCCGCCGGTCATGTATTCGCAACCATGGTCGCCGGTGCCCTCTACCACCGCCACCGCACCGGAATTACGGACGGCAAAACGTTCGCCGGCGACGCCGTTGATGAAAGCCTCACCGGAAATCGCGCCGTACAAGACCGTATTGCCGCAGATGATGTTGTCGACCGCCCAGCCGCGGAACTCGGTGTTCGGGCGGATGATGATGCGGCCGCCGGACAAGCCCTTGCCGACATAGTCATTGCCTTCACCGACCAGGTCCAGCGTGACGCCGTGCGCCAGGAAGGCCCCGGCCGACTGGCCGGCCGTGCCCTGCAGCTGAATATGGATGGTGTCATCCGGCAAACCGGCGTGGCCGTATTTCTTGGCGACCTCGCCGGACAGCATGGTGCCGACGGTGCGGTTCAGGTTCTTGATCGGCGAAATAAACGATACTTTTTCGCCGGTGGCCAGCGCACTCTTGGCCTGTGCGATCAATTTGTTGTCCAGCGCTTTTTCCAGGCCGTGATCCTGGGTTTCCACATGCCGGATAGGCGCGTCTGCCGCGACTTCAGGATGGTGGAAGATACGGCTGAAATCCAGGCCCTTGGCCTTCCAGTGGGTAATCGCCCTGGACTTGTCCAGCAGGTCGACCCGGCCTATCAGCTCGTCATAGGTACGGATGCCGAGCTGGGCCATGATCTGGCGCAGCTCTTCAGCGACGAAGAAGAAGTAGTTCACGACATACTCAGGCTTGCCCGAAAATTTCGCGCGCAGCACCGGATCTTGCGTGGCCACCCCTACCGGACAGGTATTCAGGTGGCACTTGCGCATCATGATGCAGCCTTCGACCACCAGCGGAGCGGTGGCAAAGCCGATTTCGTCGGCGCCCAGGATGGCCGCAATCGCGACGTCGCGACCGGTTTTCATCTGGCCGTCGGCCTGCACCCGCACCCGGCCGCGCAAGCCGTTCAAGACCAGCGTCTGCTGGGTTTCGGACAGGCCCAGTTCCCACGGGGTACCGGCATGCTTTACCGAAGACAGTGGCGAAGCGCCGGTGCCGCCGTCATGGCCGGCGATCACGATATGGTCGGCCTTGGCCTTGGAAACGCCGGCGGCCACGGTGCCTACCCCGACTTCAGACACCAGCTTGACCGAGATCGAGGCCCGCGGATTGGCATTTTTCAAGTCGTGGATCAGTTGCGCCAGATCTTCGATCGAATAGATGTCATGATGCGGCGGCGGCGAAATCAGGCCCACGCCAGGCACGGAAAAGCGCAGCTTGGCGATATAGTCGGAGACCTTATGGCCGGGCAGCTGGCCGCCCTCGCCGGGCTTGGCGCCTTGCGCCATCTTGATCTGGATCTGGTCGGCCGACACCAGGTATTCGGTCGTGACGCCGAAGCGGCCGGATGCCACCTGCTTGATCCTGGAGCGCAGCGAATCGCCGTCCTGCAGGGGCATGTCGACTTCGATGTTTTCCTCGCCGACGACCGATGCCAGGGTCTGGCCCTGCTTGATAGGGATGCCTTTCAATTCTTGCTGGTAACGTGCAGGATCTTCGCCGCCTTCGCCGGTATTCGATTTGCCGCCGATGCGGTTCATGGCGATGGCCAGCGTCGCGTGGGCTTCGGTGCTGATGGAGCCGAGCGACATGGCGCCGGTCGCAAAGCGCTTGACGATTTCCTTGGCGGGTTCGACCTGGTCCAGCGCAATCGCCTTGGCCGGGTCTATCTTGAATTCGAACAGGCCGCGCAGGGTCATATGGCGAGTGGATTGCTCGTTGACGATCTGCGCGTATTCCTTGTACGAGTTGTAGTTATTGGCGCGGGTCGAATGCTGCAGTTTGGCGATCGCATCCGGGGTCCACACATGGTCTTCGCCGCGGATGCGGAAAGCGTATTCGCCGCCGGCATCCAGCGCGTTTGCCAGCACCGGGTCCTGGCCGAAGGCCAGCTTGTGCAGGCGCAGCGCTTCTTCCGCCACTTCAAACACGCCTATGCCTTCCACATTGGAAGCCGTGCCCTTGAAGTATTTGTCGACCAACGACTTGTTCAGGCCGACCGCCTCGAAAATCTGCGCGCCGCAATACGACATATAGGTAGAGATGCCCATCTTGGACATGACTTTCATCAAGCCCTTGCCGATCGCCTTGGTGTAGTTATAGACCGCCTTTTCAGGCGACAAGTCGCCGGACAGGTCTTTCGCCATGTCCTGCAAGGTCTGCATCGCCAGGTAGGGATGTACCGCTTCGGCGCCATACCCGCCGAGCAGGGCGAAATGATGCGTTTCGCGCGCCGAGCCGGTTTCCACGACCAGGCCGGCGGAAGTGCGCATGCCCTTGGTCACCAGGTGCTGGTGCACGGTCGAGGTCGCCAGCAGCGCCGGGATCGCGACATTCTCGGCGTCCAGCTTGCGGTCGGAAATGATGATGATGTTGTGACCGGACTTGACGGCGTCGACCACTTCGGCGCAGATCGAAGCCAGGCGCGCCTCTATGCCGTCCTTGCCCCAGGCTACCGGATAGCAGATATCCAGTTCATAGGACTTGAACTTGCCGCCGGTATTGGCGCTGATATTGCGCAATTTGGCGATGTCGGCAAAATCCAGCACAGGCTGCGCCACTTCCAGCCGCATCGGCGGATTGATGTTATTGGTGTCCAGCAGGTTGGGCTTGGGGCCGATGAAAGACACCAGCGACATCACCAGCGCTTCGCGGATGGGATCGATAGGCGGGTTGGTCACCTGCGCAAACAGCTGCTTGAAGTAGTTATACAGCGGCTTCAGCTTGTTGGACATCACGGCCAGGGTCGAATCATTGCCCATGGAACCGATGGCTTCTTCGCCGCCGATCGCCATCGGCGCCATCAGGAACTTCAGGTCTTCCTGGGTATAGCCGAAGGCTTGCTGGCGATCCAGCAGCGATACTGCGCTGGCAGCCACTTCCTGGCCCGACTTCAGCTCATTCAGCTTGATCCGTACCGAGCTGATCCATTGCTTGTAGGGCTTGGCGTTGGCGTAGGTATCCTTGAGCTCCTTGTCGTCGATGATGCGGCCGGCATCGAGGTCGATCAGGAACATCTTGCCCGGTTGCAGACGCCATTTCTTGATGATCTTGGATTCCGGGATGGGCAGCACGCCGGATTCCGAGGCCATCACCACCAGGTCGTCGTCGGTGACGATGTAGCGCGCCGGACGCAGGCCGTTTCGGTCCAGCGTGCCGCCGATCTGGCGGCCGTCGGTAAACGCCATGGCGGCCGGGCCGTCCCAGGGCTCCATCATCGCCGCATGGTATTCATAGAAGGCGCGGCGATTGTCGTCCATCATCGTGTGATTTTCCCAGGCTTCGGGAATCATCATCATCATCGCCTGGGCGATAGGATAGCCGGCCATGACCAGCAGCTCCAGCGCATTGTCGAAACTGGCGGTGTCGGACTGGCCTTCAAATATCAGCGGATACAGTTTCTGCAGGTCTTCGCCCAGCACGGCGGACTTCATCACGCCTTCGCGTGCGCGCATCCAGTTGAAGTTGCCCTTGACGGTATTGATCTCGCCATTGTGCGCAATCATCCGATACGGGTGGGCCAGCGGCCATTCAGGGAAGGTATTGGTGGAAAAACGCTGGTGCACCAGCGCCAGCGCAGAGACGCAGCGCGGGTCTTGCAAATCCTGGTAGTACACGCCGACCTGGTCGGCCAGCAGCAAACCCTTGTAGACGATGGTACGGGCCGACATCGAAGGCACGAAATATTCCTTGCCGTGTATCAGTTTCAGCGCCTCGATCGCATGCACGGCGGATTTGCGGATCACGTACAGTTTGCGCTCCAGCGCATCGGTCACCATGATGTCGGCGCCGCGGCCGATGAAAATCTGGCGTATCAGCGGCTCTTTGGCGCGCACGGTAGGCGACATCGGCATGTCGCGATCGACCGGCACATCCCTCCAGCCCAGCACCACCTGGCCCTCCACCCTGACCGCGCGCTCGATCTCCTGTTCGCAGGCCAGGCGGGACGCGTGCTCCTTGGGCAGGAAGATCATGCCTACCCCGTACTCACCCGGCGGTGGCAGTTCCACGCCCTGCTTGCTCATTTCTTCGCGATAGTATTGATCCGGGATCTGGATCAGCACGCCGGCGCCGTCGCCCATCAGCTTGTCCGCGCCGACTGCGCCGCGGTGATCCAGGTTTTTCAGGATCAGCAAACCTTGTTCGATGATGGCGTGGGACTTCTTGCCCTTGATATGTGCCACAAAGCCTACACCGCAGGCGTCGTGTTCGTTAGCTGGGTCGTACAGGCCTTGCGCATGCATACAAATTCTCCACTCAGAAATAAGGTTATTCCGAAGAATAGTGCAGTGCAAAATATTATTCAACAAGAATAATAAGGGTCGGAGTCAAATTAAGTCAGGGAGAAATTCACACAATTTTAATTAGGGACATAGTGAATTAGAGCATTTTTATCAAGCTGATAAGCAATTATCCGAAATAAAAGTTTGCACAAGCCGTTGATCAGCAAGTAGTCAGCAATTAGCATGCCAATTTCTCTCCTGCAGCGGGTATGCGCCGGGCGCGGGGGAATTGCCCGAAGAGCCAGTTGCATCCGACGGATGAAGGCCTCAAGCCAGCCAGGCTGGCTTGAGACTTAAGGAGCGGGATCGGCGGATGCCGGTTTTTGCAGGCGCGGCCGGCCGCGTTTGCCGGGAACCACCCTGCGCGTAGTCAGTTTTTCCATGTCCAGTTTGAAGGCGGCCGAACCCAGCAACCAGCCTTTTTCGGTGGCATGCAACAAGGCTTCGCGGTCTTTTGAGGATACCCCCTGCTCCAGCAAGTCCTTATAGGCCGCTTCACGCTGGAACGGCGTATTCCCCATGCCCCAATACAGGGAGTGATCGGTGATCACGGCGTCGTGGCGGGCGCCGATGTGATGCAGATAGCTGCTCCAGGCGTAGTCAGCCGGCTCCCTGGCCAAGCCAGCCTGCACCGGACTGAGCTCTATATAGCTGCAGCACTTCAGGAAATAGGCTTCCGGCTCCATCACGGTCGCCTTATACCGCCCTTGCCACAAGGTGCCGGCTCTCTGGTACTTGCGGTTAAAATAAGGGACATAGTGGCGACCCAGCCATTGCATCATCCGGCTCAGGCCCTCTGCATCGCTGGGTGTGGCCAGTAAATGCAGGTGGTCGGGCAGCAGCGCATAGGCGTGAATAGCTACCTTGAACTGCCTAGCGGCCTCGCCCAGCCAGGACAGGAAGCTAGCGTAGTCGTCCGCATCCCTGAATATGGCTTGACGGTCGTTACCCCACTGCATGATGTGATGTTGTTGATTTGAAATAACCAGTCGTGACAAGCGCGCCATAGCGAGAATAAAGAAAAAAGATAGTGGATGGATAGGATCCCGGTCATGTATTGTAAATCAGGCGGCCACTACTCTGGCCCCAATTTAAAAATAAACTGCTTGCCCCGGAACTGCGCCCTCGCCCACCTTGCCAGCAAGGGAGGCTAGCCAGTAGAAAATTTCTTATCTGGCAATTCATTGCCTCGAATATCTTAATCAGAAGAAATTTTTTCTATCAGCGATCAAAAAAACATATACTTTTCCCCGGTATTTATAAAACCAAAAAGAGGCTACCCCAATCCAAAGGGCGGACTTCTCACAGACAACGGGGATGAAGAGTGAAATTACGAGCAAAAATTGCCGCCTGCATGGGTATCGTTTGTGTTTTCTTTACCATCGCTATCCTGGGCGCCCTGGTAGGCATGCAAAGCGCCAAAAGCCAGTTTGAAAATTTCCTGGACCAAGACCAGGCACTGCTGCAGGCAACCACCGATATGTATGCGCAGGGTTTGCAAATGGGCCAGGCCTTGCGCAACGTGGTACTCAATCCAGGCAATCAGCAGGGCCATAAAAACCTGGAGACAGCCGCCTCCGAGTTCAGCACGGCGCACAAGAAAGCCATGCAATTGGCCCAGTCGGAAGCCGCCACCTCGAAAAAACTGCAAGACATCGCGCAACTGCGCGAAAAGCAGGCTGCGGTGCAAACCAGCATAGTCAGCCTGGCCAAGAGCGACCAGGCTGCCGCGATAGAAACCCTGAACCGCGATGAAACCCCGGTATGGCGGGAAATACGGGCGACACTGCTGGAGCTGGCAAAGAGCAAGAATGCCGAAGTCGCGGGCATCAAATCCGATGTGATCGGTTTCACGCAAAAAATGCTGATCACCAGCATAGTCCTGGGCGGATTGTCGGTGCTTGCCAGCGCCGCCATCGCATACTGGCTATCGCGCAATGTGATGGGCCTGCTGGGCGGAGAGCCCGATTATGCGGTCAAGGTCGCACAGAGCATCTCTTCCGGGGATTTTACCCATCCTATCATCCTGCAGGCAGGTGACCAGCGCAGCCTGCTGGCAAATATGGAGATGATGCAAAATAAATTATCGGGAATCATAGGCGAGGTACGCAGCGGCACCGAAACCATTACTGTCGCATCGGAAGAAATTGCCTCCGGCAATGCCGACCTGTCCAGCCGCACCGAATCGCAAGCCAGTTCGCTGGAAGAAACCGCCAGCTCGATGGAAGAGCTGACCTCCACCGTCAAACAAAATGCCGACAATGCACGCCAGGCCAACCAGCTGGTGGTGTCGGCCAGCAGCGTCGCGGTCAAGGGTGGAGCAGTGGTCGGGCAGGTGGTGGACACCATGGGTTCGATCAAGGAAAGCTCGCGCAAGATCGTCGACATCATCGGCGTGATCGACGGCATCGCCTTTCAGACCAATATCCTGGCCCTGAATGCGGCAGTGGAAGCGGCCCGCGCCGGCGAGCAGGGCCGCGGCTTTGCCGTGGTCGCCAGCGAAGTGCGCAACCTGGCCCAGCGTAGCGCCGGCGCCGCCAAAGAGATCAAAACCCTGATCGGCGATTCGGTCGACAAGGTAGACCAGGGCAGCAAGCTGGTGGATGAGGCCGGCCGGACCATGACCGAGATCGTCACCAGCGTGCAGCACGTGGCCGACATCATGAGCGAGATCACGGCAGCCAGCCAGGAGCAGAGCTCGGGCATAGAGCAGGTCAACCTGGCGATCACGCAGATGGACGAGATGACGCAGCAGAATGCGGCGCTGGTGGAGCAGGCCGCGGCAGCGGCCGAGAGCATGCGCGAGCAGTCGAATAAATTGTCCGGCGTGGTCAGCCAATTCAGGATCAATGCGCCCCAGGCCACGGCTGCACCGGTACTAATCCATCGGGGCAGCGCCAGGCCGGCAATGCCCCCGCCCAGGCTGAGGCGGCTGGCATAATTTCGAGGACTGCGCGCCCTTGTGCCGGGCTCAGGTTGTTTCCAGGGTGCCCACGGCAGTAGCCCGGCTCACCGCCAGCGCGTGCACCGGCAGCGTCACGGTAAAAGTGCTGCCCTTGCCCGCTTCGCTGACCAGCTCTATGCTGCCCCCGTGTTTCTGCATGATGCCGTAGCTGATCGCCAAACCCAGCCCGGTACCCTGGCCTACCGGCTTGGTGGTAAAAAAGGGATCGAAAATACGCCCTATGTTTTCCGGCGAGATGCCCTGGCCGGTATCGCCGATGGTGATCAGGACCACCGGCCCCTGATGCCGGGTACGAATGGTGATCACGCCGCGCGTTTCCATGGCCTGGGCGGCATTCACCAGCAAATTCATGAATACCTGGTTGATCTCCCCAATCACGCACTCGACCAGCGGCAGCACGCCGTACATCTTGATCACGTCCGCCTTGTAGCGGATCTCGTTCATCGCCATGCTTAAGGTGCTGTCGAGCGCCTGGTGCAAATCGGCAGGGACGCAGTGCGCCTGCTGTTCCGTCCTGGCAAAATCCCTCAGGGACTGCACTATCTTGCTGACCCGGCCTATTCCCTCCCTGGCGTCGGCGACTACCTCTATCAAATCGGCGCGTACGTAATTCACATCAATGCCGGCCTTGGCTGCCTGCAAATGCTTGCTGGCGGTCAGATTGGGGTCCAGTTGCATCTCTATGCCGCGATAGGCGTCCAGCAGCTGCAACAGCTTGTTGGAGTGACGGGACAATACGGTCAGGTTGGAATTAACGTAACCAAGGGGGTTATTGATTTCATGCGCCATGCCGGCGGCCAGCTGGCCTATCGACGCCAGCTTCTCGGACTGGGCCAGGCGGTTTTGCGCCGTCCGCAATTCCGCCTCCGCCTGCATCCTGGCCGCGATGTCCTTGGCAATTCCGAATACCCCGACGATCTTGCCGTCTACCACGATAGGCAGGTTGGTCACGTTGACATGGAAGCGACTGCCATCCGGCCGGTAGCCGGCCATGTCGTAATTCTGCGGCATGCCCTGCATCGCCAATTTCACCAGGGCCGTCACCCGCTCGCGATCCGCGCCGACCACGACCGGCAGGAAGGGCTGGCCCAGCGAAGGGCCGACCGGATGGCCGGTGATGCGTTCCACTGCGGCGTTACCCGATAAAAAATTACCATCCAGATCGTAGGAATACACCGCATCGGGATGGAAATCGAACAGGGAACGGTAGCGCTGCTCGCTCTCCTGCAACTTACGCTGTGTCAGCTTCAGGTCTGTGATGTCCCGCCCGACGGCTATCATCATGCAGTCCGCAGCCGACCAGTGCACGGACCAGCTGACGTCCACCAGATTGCCCTCTTTATGCACATAGCGGTTTTCAAATCCCAGCAGCGCGGCGCCCTGCATGATCGCGGCAGCGAGGCGCCTGGTTTCCACCTTGTCTTCGTCGAAGACAAAATCCAGGTACTGGTAGCCGAGCAGTTCGGCCTGGGTGTAGCCCAGCATGCGCTGGCAGGCATCGTTCACCTCGAGCAGGCGCCCGTCGGCATCGATCGCACAGATGATGTCGCGCGCATTGGATGTCAGCAAGAGCGTGGTTTGCAATTTCTCCTTGGCCCGTGCCAGGGCGTCCGCTTTTTTGCTGAGCTGGTTGCGCAGGCTGCCGACTATCCATGCGGTCAGCGGAATGGTGGCGCACAGCACCAGGAAGCGCTTCCCCACCTCTTCCGTATAGACGAATAACTGCCCGGGTGTGGAAAAATAGACGGCGATATACAACAGCGACAAGACCGAGCTGAGGCCGGCGCTCCAGCGGCCGCCGACAAAGGCGGAATACACGACGGCAACCGCCAGGATAGGCGGCGGGTTGGGGATGCGGTAAGGCGTCGCCTGCAATAGCTGCATCGCCAGTATCAGCGTGAGGGTCAGCAACGGACCGCTGTAGGTATCCCACAACCGGGCAGAAATTTTTTTCATACGCTTCAATTGCTCACCAAGGCAAGATCGTCCCCCATGCGCTGGCGCAAGCGGCGATTTTCCAGCAGCAGTTCATGATGCCGGAAGGCTTCCCTGACCGAGGCAATCAGCATGTCGTCATCCCAGGGCTTGACCATGAATTTATAGATCGCCCCGCGGTTGATCGCCTCGGAAATAGCATCGAAATCGGCGTGCCCGCTGAGCACCATGCGCACGCTTTCCGCATGGATATCTTTCGCCAGGCGCAAGAACTCGGTGCCGCTCATTTCCGGCATGCGCTGATCGGCGATGATGACCGCCACATCATTCTGCGCCAGGATGTCCAGCGCCCTGCCGGCGGTGCTGGCGATCAGTATCCGGTAGCCGTCAGGCTGCAGCAGGCGGGTCAGGATGCGCAAGATGTTTTCCTCGTCATCCACCAGGAGCAGGGTTTTGGAGCCCGCCCCATCGTTGGCCGGTATACGGAACAGCTGCCGCGGGCTTGCCAGGCGCGCTGTCATCGCCTGCGCCGATTCCGGACGGCATAGCAGATAACCCTGCAGCTCGTCGCACTGCTGCCGCCTCAGGTAATTTGCCTGGGCCTCGGTCTCCACCCCTTCGGCGACGACATGCAGTTTCAGGTTATGCGCCATATTGATCACGGTACGGCAAATCGCCGCGTCGTCGGGATCGATGGTGATATCGCGCACGAAGGAACGGTCTATCTTCAGGGCGTCGATAGGAAAGCGCTTGATATAGCTGAGGCTGGAGTAGCCGGTGCCGAAATCGTCAATCGAGATCCTTACCCCTATGTCCTTGATGCGCCTCAAGGCGGCGATGAACATCTCGGGGCTTTCGATGGCCAGGGATTCGGTAATTTCCAGTTCCAGCATGGCGGCAGGCAGGCCGCTGCGCGCCAGGGCCCCCTCCACCATCTCGCAAAAACCCTGGTGCCGGAATTGCGCCATCGACGCGTTCACCGAGATGGGAAAATTGGACAGACCCTGGTTGCGCCATAGCTGGTTCTGGCGGCAGGCCTCCTCGGTCACCCATAGCCCTATCGGGATGATCAGGTTGGACTCTTCCGCCACGTGGATGAATTCCAGCGGCGGCACCATGCCGCGTTCGGGATGATTCCAGCGTATCAGCGCCTCCATGCCGCAAATCTCGCCGGTACGGGTGCTGACCTTGGGCTGGTAATGCAGCAGGAATTCATTGCGCTCCAGCGCTTGTCGCAATTCTGTTTCGGTATCCCTTCTTTGCGACACCTTGATACCCATCTCGGACGCATAAAATTGATAATTGCCGCGGCCCGAGGCCTTGGCCTTGTACATTGCCATGTCGGCGGACTTCAGCAAATCGCTGACAGTCTCGCCGTCGTCGGGGTAGATGGCGACGCCTATGCTGGCGTCGACACTGATCTCCTGGCCATCAATCGACAGCGGCGCCCGCAAATTGCAAAACATCCTGCTGATGACTTCCTGCATTTCGCCGATGGCGGCGATATCGGGGCAAATCACGACGAATTCATCGCCGCCGAAACGCGATACCGTGTCGCCGGCGCGCAGGCTGGCGACAAAGCGCTCGGCGACCGCCTTCAGCAAACGGTCGCCGATATTGTGCCCCATCGTGTCATTGATGCTCTTGAAATGGTCGACGTCGACAAACGCCAGCCCCACCAGATGTTTGTCACGTTTGGCAAAACTGATGGCTTGCCCCATCCTGTCTTCCAGCAGGTTACGGTTCGGCAGCCCCGTCAGGCTGTCATGGCTGGCCTGGAATGCCAATTCGTGCTCATAGTTGACCCGGTCTGAAATATCGGTCAGCGTGCCGACAAAGTGGGTCACTGTGCCGTCGGTATCGCGTACCGGAGAAATCTTCAGGCTGTTCCAGAACGGCGTGCCGTCCTTGCGATAGTTGCGTAATACCGCCCGGCCCTCAGTCCTGTCGCGTAGCGCGGCGCGGATATCCAACAACCCCTGCTGCTCGTTATCCTGGCCTTGCAGGAAGCGGCAATTCTTGCCGACGACTTCCTGCGACAGGTAGCCGGTTACCTTCTCAAACGCCTGGTTCACCGAGATGATGGGCATGTCGGCCGACATGGCGTCGCAAATCAATACGCCGTCGCTGGTCGATTCCAGCGCGCGCTTGTTCAGTATCAAGGCCTGCTCGGCAATCTTGCGCTCGGTGATGTCTTGCAACACCCCGGCATACCTGAGCGGCGTACCGTCTACATCCCTGAACATCACACAGCGCTCTTCCACATAGCGCAAGCTACCGTCCATGCGCAGCAGCTTGTAATCCATCACGCTTTCCTTCTGCCAGCCGTCAAACAAGGCGCGGCGCGCGGCCACCAGCCTGGCCCGGTCCACCGGATGCACCAGCTTCATGAATTCATCGACACCCAGGCTGGAGATGCCGGCGTCGATTCCCAGCATCTCGCTGACCGTCGCCGACATCGTCAGCAAATGGCTGGCGCAGTCTATGCTCCAGTCTCCCAGGCCGGCCAATTTTTGCGCCTCCAGCAACTGGTTTTGTATCGCCACCATTTTGTGGTCGTTGCGATCGCGTTCTATCGCCACCGCCGCTACGCCGTTCAGGTTGGCGGTAATACCGACTTCTGCCTCGGTAGGGGGACGGCTTTCCAGGTAATAATTGGCAAAGGTGCCGACCAGGGCGCCGTCGGAAACAAAAATCGGCATCGACCAGCAGGCCTTGAATCCATGCGCCAGCGCCGCCTCCTTATAATCCCGCCACAGCGGATCGCTGGCGATATCGGTGACCACTACCGTCTGCCGGCGGAATGCCGCCGTGCCGCAAGAACCGGCGGCGGGCCCGATTTTGCCACCGTTAATCGCCTTGCGAAATTCTTCCGGCAGGCTGCCCCCGGCTGCACTGTATAGACGCTGACCGTCCTCCGCCAGCAACATGATGGTGGCGACCGACTTGCCGGATTGCTGCTCCATCAGGTAAGTGATCTGCTCCAGCACCGAAGCCAGGGATTCGCCGCGCGTGGCGCTCTCCAGTATGCGGGCCTGCCCCAGGATCAGGGCCTCGCTCCTTCTTTGCAGCGAGACGTCGCGCACCACGCACATCTCGGCGGTAGTCCCCTGATAAGCAAAGGGCGAAGACGAAACCTCCATGTCAAAGTAGCTGCCATTCAGGCGCCGCCCTTTCACCACCACCGGCGGACTGCGCAAATCCTGTTCGGCCCTGGCAATGCGCCTTTGCATCAGGGGCCAGTCGTCCGGGTGGAACAGCTGTTGGTACGAATAGTTTTGCATGGTGTCGGTATCGACCGTGCCGAACAACCTGCGCCCGGCCCGGTTGATGAAGCGCAAGAAACCGTTCTGGTAGATATAGATACTGTCGGGAGAAAGATCGACCAGGGTGCGGTAGCGCGACTCGGTCTCGCGTATCGCCGCCTCCGCCGCCAGCTTGGCCTGCTCCTGCACTTCCTTGTCCAGGAAAAAAGAAATGGCATTGGCGAGCTCGGCCAGCAGTTCGGTATTTTCATCGTCGAAGTAACTGCTGTGTCCGTCGCCTATGGCAAACACCCCCGCGATCTGCCCCTGGCAACGCAGCGGAAAGGCCCCGGTGGAATGGATGCCGGCCGCACTCATGGCGCGGATCCATTGTTCATCGCGGGCAGAACCCAGAAAATCATTGCTCAGGCAGGGGCTGGCTTGCAGCACGGCCTTGACCGCGACGCTGCTCTCCTGCATACCCGCATCGTCCAGGTCATATCTGACCGCGCTGACACTCGCCAGCGACATGCCGGCACTGGCGACAGGAATGATTTGGCGCTGTTGCAGCATGCCTATCCAGGTCACATCGCACATCTTCAACGCGACCGCCGTGTCGCAAATGCTGTGGAATAATTCTTCGGTATTCCTGGAATGGATGATCGCGCGATTGATCCTGGCGAACACTTCATAGAAGCGCTGGATGCGCAACAAATGCACTTCGTTTTGTTTTTTCAGCCTGAGGTCGCTCATCACCGAGCGCCATATGGAATGGTCCTGGTCCAGCCCGGCCTGCATTCTTACTTCTACAGGATAAGCGCTGCCATCCTTGCGCCTGTGGCTCGTGTTGAGTACGTGATAGCCGCCGGCCCTGCTTTCCCCTGCATGCTGCAGGCAACTAAACCCGGCGCTATCGTAATCGGCGCTGAGCAAGCGGCTGTCCATTCCTGTCAGGTCCTGGTTTGCATAGCCCAGGTTCTTGCCGACGGCCGCATTCGCGTAGATTATCTTGTGCGTCTGCGCGTGCACCAGCAAGACTTCGCTAAAACTGCGATCGACAATCGCCACCAACTGGGCCGCAAACCCCGGCGAAACCTGCGCCGCAAGCAGGGCGCAAACCAGGTCGGACAGGCAGAGCAGCGCGGCTTTCTGCGCCTCGCTCAACTTCCTGGGGCGGGTATCGAGCAGGCACAGCGTTGCCAGCTTGCCGCCCCCCGGAGCGGCGACGGGCATGCCTGCGTAGTAGCGTATCCTGGGTTCTGCAATCACCAACGGATTGTCGGCGAAACGCTGGTCCTTGCTGATATCCGCTACTTCGAGCACATCCGGCAACTGGATCGCCTGGGCACAAAAGGCGATCCAGCGTTCGCCCTGCGGCCCCTCGGTCCAGCGGCCATGCGACAGAAAGCATTGCCGGCCCTGGTTCGCCAGCGCGACGAGCGCCATCGGCGCCTCGCAATAATAGGCAGCCAGTTCGGCAATGGCGGTATAGATGGCCTGATCGTGCATATCGGAAACCTTGAACAGCCGTAATTTTGCAAGGCCTTCTTGCTCATCGGACGGTAGCGCGGCTACGGCCATCTGTTTCTCCTGTCGCAAGTACTAGCTTGGTTGGATACAGGGATCTCGTTTCAACACCGTCATTGCTGATTTTTGCCATGATGAAATGCTATGGCAATTGCTGGGGCAATGTATTTTTGATTATAGTTTATAAAAAAATCAACATTAAGAACAGGGAATTATGTATTTATTACATCACCCCTTTACCCCAGGCAACAAGCTCGGAAATGTCGATGGAAACAGAGGAATGCAGCCGGCGTGAACCGTCCGCAGAGAGAGCTTGGCTCTCGGCAAGCATGATCCCATGTGGCAAGTGTGCAACTGCGGTGCAGCGTCACTTCGGGCAGGCGGCGCCCTGATCGGCCCAGGCGCGCACTGCGTCATGGAATTCCTTTTGCGCCAGCGGCGGCAGGGTGCGCCCGCCCGGCGACCAGGCCCATTGCACTAGCGGATCGCCAGTCATGTGTTCCACCAAGGCGGCCACATCCCTGTTGCCATTCCTGTTTTTATCCAGGATGACTCTGCACAAGGCCCTGTCGCTCAAGCCTTCCCAGCCCATGCTCAAAGGAGCGAGATGCCAGTTGGGAGCGCCGGGCACCTGGCCGTCACTGGTGTTTTTGGCTTGATGGCAGGCAAAACATTGTAATGTTGCAGCCCCCTTATTATCCTGGCCGCGCATGATCATCTGGTGATGGCGATGGCGGTCGTCGGCCTGGCGCGGAAATTCTGTGACCGTGTGGCAATTCATACAGCGTGGCGAGCGCAAAACCTGGGCCATTTGCTGAAAGGACGCGCTGGATGCGCGCGAGGCCTCGCCGTCTGCGCCGGCCGCCGCATAAGAGATGCTCGCCAACACCGACAGCGCCGCGACCTCCGCTATTCTGCGTAAACCCATGATCGTTCCCCTTCTGTGAAAAGCAGCGCGCTGGCTACATGGCATGCGCGCCGGTCCAACGATAAACTCGCCGCCCGCCTGAATTCCGTGCCTGGGCGCGGCGGCGATCGGTGCGCTATCGCATCCAGCATCGGCGCGACATTAACCGGTATAGTAGGAAAGAATCGCCAATTCAAGCAACGCCATGACATGAGACGGCATTAGTGCCGCATGACAAGCGTGGCATGCCGATACTGCGCCGAATAAACCTGCGCGCGGTATGACGGGGAGAATGAGGGATGGCGAGCAGCGGGAGCCGGCCGCCGGCGCGGCCCACATTGATCGACCTACAGGAGCACGGCCATGCGTATAGAAAGAAGCGAATTTCCCGGTGCAGATGGCCAGAAATTATCGGCCCGGCTGGATGCCCCCGATGGCGACATCCGCGCCTATGCCTTGTTTGCCCATTGCTTCACCTGCGGCAAGGATGTATTCGCCGCCAGCAGGATAGCGCAGGCGCTGACCGGCCATGGCATCGCCGTGCTGCGCTTCGACTTTACCGGCCTCGGCGCCAGCGAGGGGGAATTCGCCAACACCAATTTTTCTTCGAACGTGGCAGACCTGGTCGCCGCCGCCGATTATCTGCGCCGGCAGCACCAGGCGCCCAGGTTATTGATAGGCCATAGCCTGGGCGGCGCGGCGGTATTGGCGGCGGCCTCCGACATCGCCGAGGTGCAGGCGGTCGCCACCGTTGCCGCCCCCAGCGATCCCGTCCATGTGACCGGGCTGTTTAAGGAGCAGCTGGAACAGATCCATGCTGACGGGGAGGCCGAAGTACAATTGGCCGGGCGGCCGTTCAAGATCAAGCGCCAGTTCCTGCTGGACGCCGCCGAACACAGCCTGGATCTGAAAATAGCAAAACTGAAAAGGGCGCTGCTGGTGATGCACGCGCCGCGCGACGCAACGGTAGACATTGCCAATGCCATGCATATTTTTACTGCCGCCAAACATCCCAAGAGCTTTATCTCGCTGGACGATGCCGATCACCTGCTGAGCCGCAAGGAGGATGCGGTGTATGTGGCGAAGATGATTGCCACCTGGAGCGAGCGCTACATCCTGGCCGGCTGAACGCGGCCAAACCGCCATCGCTTGGGTGGGCGGCATGCGCTAAACAAAAACGCCTCTCGCATGCGCTCGCATGGAGAGGTATTTTTTAGGCTATCGAGGTTTACGGCAAACTAGGGGCGGGAGGTGCTTGCACTGGCCGCGTTGCGGCGCTGCCGTTTGCCGGGCTATCAGGCTTCCGCCAGCTCCAGTACCGGTGCTTTCAATTGGAAAGCCTTCAAGGCCCTGCTGGCGTCAGGCACTGCCAATACTTCGACCGTTCCATTGATCAGTTCTGCAATACGATTCTCCAGAGCCTTGGCCTGGGTGGCCAGCACGAAATGCGCAGGCCTGTGGCTTTGCACTATGCTCCAGCGCATGACCGGAGCCTGGCCGCCGTGCTTGAGCAGAGACCTGTCCTGCAGCCATTGTTCAAAGGACCTGGTGGGCAGGTCGCTCTCGATCCAGACCAATTGATCTGATATATTTTTATTATTAGCTTGGCTGCGGATTTGAATTTCGTAGATCATTTGTCAAGACTCCGTAATTGGAAATCATCCTGCGCTGGTGAAGACGCTTGCAAGGATTTGTTTAATTACGACAAAGAACGTACGAATTCACGGTTTAGTTGACAAGGCGTAGAATTTTATTTGGTACAGATTGTTACACCAGCGCCGGCGAGCGCTGCTGTAGCATATATACCTTGCACAAAAAATATCATTTATACACATTTTTGTCAGCGAACTTGCCGGCCATCCCGGCCCAGCCGAGATGGCCGGGGCAAGCGGCGGCCGGCCCCATATCAAGTACCATCCAAGCACCGCCCTAGCACCATCCAAGCACCACTCAAGCAATTCAACCACTTTAAGCTGGAGAAACACATGCACCTGACCTATTTCAACCAGCGCTGGAGCGAAGGCAATACCCCGCTGTTCGGCGCCATGGACCATAGCGTGTGGCTGGGTTCGTCAGTATTCGACGGCGCCCGCTCGATACGCGGGCATGTGCCGGATTTGCGCCTGCATTTGCAGCGCGTCATACAGTCAGCCGACCGGGTAGGCCTGCAATGTCCGTACACGGTGGATGAAATGGAAGCGCTGTGCCGCGCGGGCATCCGGCAATTCCCGGCCGACGCCGAACTCTACATACGGCCGCTGGTATTCGGCACCGAGGGCCTGCTGATCCCTGAAGCGGACAAGTCGGGATTCGCGCTGACCTTGTTTGATGCGCCCATGCCGCCGTTTTCCGGCTTTTCTGCCTGCCGGTCTGCCTTGCTCAGACCTGATCCCTTGATGGCGCCCACCGATGCCAAGGCATCCTGCCTGTACCCGAATACCACCAAGGCCCTGCGCGACGCCAAGCAGCGCGGCTTCGACAATGCGGTGGTGTGCGACATCCACGGCAACGTGGCCGAATTTGCGACCGCCAACCTGTTCCTGGTGACGGCCGCAGGCGAGCTAGTCACGCCGGCGCCCAACGGCAGCTTCCTGTCCGGCATCACCCGCGCCCGCGTGATAGCGCTACTGGCCCAGGCCGGCGTCGCCGTCGTCGAGCGCACTGTCAAGCCGGAAGAACTCAACACGGCAATGGAAATATTCAACACCGGCAATTTCGGCAAGGTGATGCCATGCACGCGCTATGAAGCGCGCGAACTACCTATCGGCCCGGTCGCCAGCCAGGCGCGCGAATTGTATATGGCGTATTTGGAAGCCAATTGAGCCGGGCGGCGATCGAAGATCCGCTGCGTTGCCGCTCTTGCCTGAGGTTCGCACGGCGCTACCCGCGCCTGCGTGCCGGCATTTCCATGCCAGACAATGTTCGTGCTTCACAGTTCCGCTTCATAGCTCTTTATCCATCGGTAGCAGCGACAGCATATTGACCTTGGTCCTTTGCCAACTGCTGCGGGCCGGCTCTTCGTCATACTCAACGGCTTTGCCGCCTTCCTGGGTGCGCCATACCAGACCGGCCGGTTTCCCCGCCTCGCCTGGGCGCAGCACCAGGGAGTAAGAATTAGCGGGCTGTACCATGGCTTCGAAGCGTGCCGCAATCTGCCGGGCAAGCTCCGGGCTGTCGATGATCAAGCCAATCTCGGTGTTCAGGTGCATCGAGCGCTGATCGAAATTCATCGAGCCTATAAAAAGCCTTTGGCGGTCGAAGACAAACAGTTTCGCATGCAGCGAATAATTCCCATAGCGCGAAATTTCCGCCGTCTCACCGCTGCCTTTGGCGTTGCCCAGCAGTGAACGAACTTCATACAGCTCCACGCCACTCTCAAGGAGCGGTCTCCTGTAGTGCATATAACCGGCCTGCGCCGGCAATACCGAACTTGACTCAAGCGAGCTGGTCAGGATGCGGACCCTCACCTGGTGTTGACGCAGGTCCTGGAGTAGCTTCATGCCTTCCTGTCCAGGTATCAGGTAGGGCGTCACCATCAGCAACTCGGATTGCACTGCGCTGGTGACGCTGGCCACCGCCTTGTGCATCAACTGGCCCACGGTTACGCCATTTTCCACTTTCTTTTTGTCCGGGCTGTCGCACACCAGCTGCGCATGCGCCCAAATCAGAGGCAGGCGGCCCGAGATCATCCCGTTAAATGGCTCGCCGCTCGCCACCCGTTTCACATAGTCGGTGCCGTCCGCCTTCAGTTTCCGGCTCTGCTCGCTCAAGACCTCGCGATGCTCAGTCAAGGCGGAATCCGACGCCTTGTCGCCCGCAAGCGCTGCAGTCGGGATCGCCAGCGCGCTGTTCCAGTACTCGTCGAAGGTCGTCGAGAGTTGCCGGGCAATAGGGCCGGCCGCGAAGACGTCGTCGTCGGCGAATTGGGATGAGGGGTCCATCTGGAAGTATTGGTCGCCTATATTGCGGCCGCCGAGGAGCGCGATTGCATTGTCCACGACCAGCAACTTATTGTGCATTCGGTAGTCGAGGCGGGCAGAGTTGAGCATGAACTCGGTCGCCCGAAACAGCATGCTATGGCCGCGATACCTGAACGGGTTGAAGATCCGGATCTCGACCGAGGTATGCGCTTCCAGCGCGCTGATCTGGTCGTCGCCGACCACGGTTTCACCGTCGTCGATCAAGATACGCACACGTACCCCGCGATCGGCCGCATGCAGTACCGCCTCGGTCAGCAGGCGACCTGTTTCGTCTCCGCGAAAAATGAAGTATTGCAGGTCCAGGGTTCGTTCCGCGGCATTGATCATTTGCATCCGGATCAGGAAGCCGTCGGCGCCTACCGGCACGATGCGAAATCCGGAATTACCGCCGTGCTTGCGCGCCGCATTGTCGAACTGGCGCCCGAGCCGGGTCTCTTCCGGATGAGCGAGTGCCGCAGACCTGTTCTTTGGAAAATCGGAACCAGGAGGCAGCGATGCGCATCCGCTCAGGATCGCGAAGATCAGTACCAGAAGTGAAAAGTAGAGCCTGTTCATCGTCGCTATGCTCCGGCGAGACTGTCTTATCGTTCAAACGCTCATTTTGTAAGCGATGCTTTTTCTATCGGTTCAAAAACCGTGCCGGCACGCAGACGACGCTCTTTGGAGCCGGCAGGCAAGCCGCAATGACAAGCGGACGATGCATGGGCGCCGTGCCTCCGGCTATGCTACCTTTCTTGCTTGCGGTTTCCTTGTTCGCCCTTCTGCTCGTCGCTACCTTTGTTTCTGTCATTCTGCTTGTCCGCAGCAGGCCTTGACTCATGGCCACGCGGTTCCGCTCTGGGTTCCGCTCTGGGTTCCGCTCTGGGTTCCGCTCTGGGTGCCGGTTCGGGTCGCGGCGCAGGCGGTTGCGGCGCAACAGCAGGTGGGCGGCGTTCGGCTTGTTGCGCATCGGGGGCTGGCTCTGCCCTTGCCCTGCGTTGCGCCTGCGGTGCAGGTGGTACAGCTTGCGGTTGTGCCTGGGGTGGCGCTTGGGGTGGCACTTGGGGTGGCACTACACGCGGCCCCTCCATACTGCGTTGCTCCATGTTTCCACGTGATTCGGCTCTTCCGTGACGTTCGGGCGGCGGCGCAGCCGGGGACGGGCGCACGACTTGCGGTGCGGCGGCCGGTTGCGGCGGTTCAGAACGACGCATATCCTGCTGCCCCTGCTGCCCCTGCTGCTGTCGCGGACCTCGCTCCCGAGGTGCTCCCTGCTGCCCCTGCTGAGGTGGTGCGGGCGTTTTTCGCGCCATTTGCTCCTGATAGTGCTGTCGCACTATGGCGTCACGCGGCTGATAACGATAATTCTCGACGTGCAAGGCCTGCTGCTGCTCTGCTCGCGGATAGCGGTTTCCTGCATACTGGCGCTGGTACACCGGCAGCGGGGCGGGCGCCGGAGCAGACCGGCGATTCCACTGGTCCCATCCGCGCCTATGCTGCGCCCATTGCTGGCCCCAATGCCGGTCCCAGCGCGGCGGCGCCTCTGGCGCCCATCCGCGAAAATATACCGGCGGGTCGCGGTAATAACGAACAGGAATACGCAAGACAAACAGCGGCACGAACTCTGGCCCCACCAGTTCCCAGGGCCCGTTGTACCAGTAGCTCTCGTACCAGGCGTCGTCCAGATAGACCCAGTACAAGCCGTCGTAAAAGAAGTAATTCGAATGCAGCCGCGGAGAGTAGTAGACCGGATAACCCGGCACCCGCACCAGCTCCGGGTAGGATTGCAGGTTGATGCTGATGCTCACCTGGGCCAGGGCCGAAGTCGCGAAGCCTAGCAGTAGCGACAGTAGAATGAGTAAGTAGCGCATTTTTCGATCCTCCAGTTGGCACCGGGGTCGGATTGTTGTCAACCGAAAATACTACCGGCCTCAATTATTTTTCAGTATTTCTCTTGTATCAGATTAGCGGATTCCATCCGGGAAATTCTGTGCGCTAACACACACAATGCTGTCGGAATGCAGGATGCCGACCACCGCTATGATGTGCGGCGGCGCCACCAGCAAGGATGAAAACCAGTCCATGCAATGACTTCCCTAAGCTAAGCGGCCGGACGAAAAAAAGGGGACGCTGCATCGCGTCCCCCGAGCTTAGCCTATTGCTGAAGTTACTTGCCTATCTGCTTAGGAAATGCCGGAGCAGTGGTATGCTGTACGGCCTTGTAGGCCTGCAGCTTTTGCAGCACATTGGCGATCGCGGCATCCAGCTGGGTATCGATGCCTTTATTGACCTCGCCCGGCTCCAGCTCTACATCGAGGTCCGGCGCCACGCCTTCATTTTCCACGCGCCATTCGCCATCCGGGGTAAAGAAGCGGAACAGCGGCACCACCAGGCTGCCGCCGTCGATCAGGTCGGGATTGGCGGAAATGCCGATCAGGCCGCCCCAGGTGCGCTTGCCTATCAGCATGCCCAGGCCCAGGCGCTTGAAGGCATACGCCAAGAAGTCGCCGCCCGAGCCCGCATCCTGGTCGATCAGCATCGCTTTCGGCCCGTAGATGGCGCCGCCCGGCGTGTCGTAGAGCAGGCCATCCCTGTCCTTCCAGCTGGACAGGTAAGGCCGGCTCAGCACGTCGGTGACGTAGTTGGCGGCCTGGCCGCCGCCGTTGCGGCGTTCGTCTATGATCACGGCCTGCTTGTCGACCTGGGCAAAGAACATGCGGTTGAAGTACTGGAAGCCGTCGGCCGCCGTATTGGGCAGGTAAACATAGGCGACCTTGCCATTGCTCTGTTTCTGCACATACTGGCGGTTTTTTTCCACCCACTGCCATTGGCGCAAGCCGGCTTCGCTGGCGACAGGCTGCACCACCACGTTGCGGATGTTCTTTCCTGTGGCATCGCTGCCGATGCCCAGCGTTACCTGCTTGCCTACCGTGTTTTCCAGCAGCGCATAGATGTTCTTGCCTGCATCCAGCGGCTTGCCGTTGATCGCCATGATGTAATCACCCTCCTTGATACCCAGGCCAGGCGCTGCCAGGGGCGCCACCAGGAAGGGGTTCCAGCGGTCGCCGGGATACAGGGTCTTGATCTTGTAGTGGCCATGCTCCAGGCTGAAATCCGCCCCCAGCAAGCCTACGCCGGCGGAACGCTCGCTGTAGACATCGCCGCCGCCGACGCGATTATGGCCGACCTGCAGCTCGCCTATCATTTCCACCATCAGCTCGTTCAGGTCCTCGCGCCTTTGCACGCTCTTCAGCAGCGGGTGATAGCGGGCATAGACCGCATCCCAGTCCAGGCCGTGCAGGTTGGGATCATAGAAAAATTCCTTCTCCATCCACCAGGTTTCATTGAAGATTTGCTCCCACTCCTCGCGCGGATTGAGCAGCATGCGCACCTGCGACAGATCCACCAGCTTGATGTCCAGGTTTTCCTTGGCATCCGAGGTTTGCAGCATGCCCTTGCCATATTGCAGCAGCAGTTTTTTGCCGTCGGCGCTCATGTCATAGCTGGCGATACCCTGTTTCAGCGACTTGGTCTTCCTGTCTTCAAAATTGAAGCGGTACAATTCAGCGTCGTCCTTGCGTTCCACTTCCGGTGGCTCATTGCTGCTACCCGGCTGCTTGCGTTCCAGGTAAAACAGGGCGCCGTCGGCGGCGACGCTCAGGCTATCGTAATTGCGCTCCGCCACCGGCAAGGCGACAATGCGCTGGGCCAGGCCATCCAGGTCTATCCGCACCGGCTTGACTGGCTTAGCCGGCTTATCCTTGCCGTCGGCGTCCTTGCCGTCCTTGGACTTGGCATCTTCCTTACCGTCGTCTTTTTTGGCCTCGTCTTTTTTATCCGAGTCTTTCTTGTCGCCATCCTTCTTGTCATCGTCCTTCTTGCCTTCATCGCCCTCCTTGGGCAGCAGCGGCGACTTGCCGTCGGCCGCCAGCACGGCTACATACAGGCCGCTGCGTACCGGCCGCTCCTGGGTGGACATGTCCAGGCCTACCTGGCCAGGGCCGGAATTCACCGATGCAGTGAAATACAAATAGTCCTTGGCGGCGAAAGCGGGATTATCCGCGTGGCTCAGGCCGTCGGTCAGCCTGGCATTCTTGCCGGTGCTGAAATCATGCAGCCTGATCTGGCTGAAGTGGTTTTCGCCAGCCACCGTATACGCCAGCCAGCGGCTGTCGGCTGAAAAAGAGATATGGAAGTCCTGGCGGCGCAGGCTGCTGTCGATCGCCGTGAAGCTGCCCTTGTCCAGCGCGATCGCATACAGGTTCAGGTGGTAGTCCTGGTACACGATGGTCTTGTTGTCCGGCGACCAGCCCAGCAGCTTGTAATAGCCCTTCTTGCCCAGGCTGAGATCGCGCGCTTTCTCCAGGCCGGCCTGGTCCCTGATCACCAGCCTATGCTGCATGCCGGCATCCGAGATATACGCAATGTGCTTGCCGTCCGGACTCCACAGCGCATCTTTTTCGCGGATACCGGAGCTCTCGGTCAGGTTGCGGGTGGAACCGTCTTTCACCGGCACGGTAAATACATCGCCGCGCGCGGTCAGTACGATGCGCTTGCCGGTAGGCGACAATTGCGCCGACGTGATGGTCTTGCTGGCGTCCTTCCATTGCGGGCGCACCTGTTGCGCCTGCGCGGCAATGCTGACCGGGATGGTCCTGGTCTGGCCGCTCACGGTGTCCAGTTCTTTCAGTACGCCGCCGACCTCATACACGATGGCCTGGCCGTAGGCACTGGCATTGCGCACATCCCATACGGTCTCCCTGGTTACCTGGCGCACCGCCTTGCTCTGCCGGTTGTAGGCATACAGGTTGGCGGCGCCGTCGTTGCGGTCGGAGATGAAATACACCTCGTTTTGCACCCAAAGCGGGTTGCTGTCGGTCGCATTCACATGCGGGATTTTTTCCACCGCATTGCTGAGCGGATCGATGATCCAGATCGGCGGGGTGGTGCCGCCGCGATGCTGGCGCCAGCCTGCATTGGCCGCATAGGCCTGGCGATACGGCCTGTAAGCCAGGTGTTTGCCGTCGGCCGACCAGGCGCCCTCATAGGCGACCGCTTCCATCACCTTCTTTTCAAATCCGCCTTCGACAGAAATTTCATACAGCTGGTTGCTGCGGTTGTTGGCTACCTCGCGCGACGAAGAGAACAGGATGCGCTTGCCGTCGGCGCTCCAGCCGCGCACGATATCCTGGCCCGGATGCCAGGTCAGGCGCCTGGGCTGCCCGCCGTCGACCGAGACCACGTAGACGTCGGTGTTATTGTCGTAGCTGGCAGAGAAAGCCAGCCATTTGCCGTCGGGGGAAAACTGCGGCGCAAACTCGGAGGCCGGATGGGTCGTCAGTTGCACCGGATGCTGGCCGGCACGGTCGGTCATCCAGATGTCGCCGGCGTAGACAAACGCCAGGTGGTCGCGCGACACGGCCGGCTGCCGCAACAGCATCGTCGGCGTGGTTTCTGCGGCCTGCGCAGGCATGCCGGCGCCCAGCAGCGCGCCGACCAATGCCGGTCCGCTTAACAACTTCAGCAACATAGTATTCCCCATGATGATTAGTACTCTCCGTGTGTGTTTTAGTTTTACGCGGTCGCTGTATATTGCATTGCAATATGCTTCCGGGCAAGGACGCGAACCAGAATTTATCACTACTTCCAGCAAGCCTGCGATTTTTTTTCGAGTTCCGGCCGGCAGTCCGCCAGCTTCTGATGGACAGCTGGCAGCGGGCTAAGTTCAGCGCGCGGCAGGATAAAAAAAAAGGGCGCCAGCCGGGCGCCCTTTGCATCAAAGCCGGCTGGCCGGATTTGATTTTTTATTCAACGCGCATTTCCCTGAGCAGGTTGTCGGCATGGTCGACATGCTTCATTTGCCACAGCATGTAGCGCAAGTCCACCTGGATCGAGCGGGTATTCTCGGCATTGAAATCCCAGTCGGAAATGATGGAATCCAGGGTGCCGTCAAACGCCAGCCCCACCAGCTCGCCCTTGGCGTTCAGTGCTGCAGAACCTGAATTGCCGCCGGTGATGTCCAGCGTCGCCAGGAAGTTGACCGGCACCGAATTCAAGCCGGGTTCATAGTACTTGCCGAAATCCCTGGCCCTGATCGCCTCCAATTGCGCCTTGGGGGCATTGAATTCGCCGCTGCCGGTGGCTTTTGCGGTGATGCCGCTCAAGGTCGTGAAAGCCTTCCAGCTGGTGCCATCGGCACCCGCCGCGCGTCCGGCAACCTTGCCGAAAGTCACGCGCAAGCTGCTGTTGGCGTCCGGGTACACGGCCTGGCCCTTGCTGTTCATATAGGCGATATGCGCCTTCATGTAATTGGCATAGGCTTGCTGGATCTTGCCGTTGAGCTCCTCATCGCGCGCTTCGCGCTTCAGGCCGGCTTCATACATCGCGACTGCCGCCTTGATGAAGCCGTCCTTGCTGGCCTGGAAATCGGCGGGCCTGCGTTCCAGCCATGCGGCGCGCTCGGCCTGCTCGCCCAGTTTGCTGGACGCATACAGCTGGTCCAGCAAGACTTTGAGATCGGCTTCTTGCATGCCGTCCCTCAGGCCCAGCGCGGCATCGAAACTGGTGCTGCGGTCGGCAGCCGGCTGCGTTAGGTATTTAGTCAGGAAATTCAGCACCAGGGCCTTGTCGACCGCTTCGTCGTAGCTGCGTTCAACTGCGGCTATGCTGGATTTGAAACGCGGCAGATCGCGCAGCTGGAAGCCGACTTTGCGCGTCGCATCCGGCTTAGCCGATTCATTGGCCAGGCGGTACAGGCTACGCGCGGTATTCAACAGATGCGGAGAAGAATAGCCCAGCAGGAAGTCACTGCGATTGTGCGCATTACGCTCCGCGATCAGAGTTTCCACCTGCTCAATATCGGCGGCGTATGCCTGCTTGCGCACGGCGTCTGCGTTGACCCAGGCCTTCAGCTCGGCGTGCTCTTTTTGCTTGCGCTGCAGGAAGTCGCTGCCGGCATAGCTGTCCAGCATGCCCTGGCGGTTTTTATAGTAGTTGTTGATGCCGGCAACCTGGCTCGCATATTTCAGCTTCTTGTCTTCGCTGTCCCTGGTTTCGCGGGCAATGATCGCCAGTTGCTCGCCGGACGCTTTGACATAGGCCGGGTAGTTCCAGTCGAAGGTGTAGGCCACCTCGGACGGCAGGCGATGGCGGTTGGTGCGGCCGGGGTAGCCGGTCACCATCACGAAGTCACCCTCTTTCACGCCTTCTTTTGCCAGGCGCAGGTAGTGCTTGGGCACATAGGGCACATTGTCCCGGCTGTAGTCGGCAGACTTGCCGTCCTTGCTGACATAGGCGCGGTAATAGCTGTAGTCGCCGGTGTGGCGCGGCCACATCCAGTTATCGGTGTCGCCGCCAAACTTGCCTATCCCTTCGGCTGGCGCGTGCACCAGGCGTACGTCCTTGATTTCCAGTTGCTTGATCAGGTAAAACTCCAGACCGCCGTAGTAGCTGGCCACATTGCAGCGATGTCCGGCGTCTTTCTCGCATTCGGCGACGACTGCCTTTTCGTTGCTCTCCATGGCATCGCTACGTTTTTTCCCGCTCAGCCTGGCGACTGCAGGCGTGACCACCTGAGCACTGACATTGCTGACGTCGGTAGTGACGAACACCCGGCTGCCAGGCGATGCCGGCAACTCTTGCTCCAGCGTGCTGGCCAGGAAACCCTTGGCTAGGTAATTGCGCTCCGGCGTGGAATTGTGGGCGATGCTCTTGTAGGCGCAATGGTGGTTAGTCACCACCAGGCCTTGCGACGACACGAAGGAAGCCGAGCAGCCGCCCAGGCTGACGATCGCGCCCATGGGGAATTCGGTGAGCTTGCTCAATGCAGCAGGATCGAGCTGCAAGCCGGTAGCCTTCAATTGCGCAGCGATCTCGGGCAATTGCTGCGGCATCCACATGCCTTCATTGGCGAACGCAAGATTGCCTAATGCCGTGAATAACAATAGCGATTTCTTCATTGGATTTTTGGGTAATTGTTGAAAAATATCGGGAAGAGAGGAAAAAATCCTCAAAGAAAAGGAGTATCTGTGTCACAGGCAGGCACTGTCAACCGCTATCCTCGGCGAAACGCACGCGAAAAATAGCAAGCCCTCCCACGGCCGCCATCCGGGCCAGCCAGACTGCGGGCGACCACCGATGATTGTTTTGATTAGTGCCGGAATCGCCAAATTTTTTAACAAGCGACGGAATCAATGACGAATCTTAGGCGCTCCTCAACTGCGCGACCTTTGATTTATATTTTTTACGGCGAATGAAAAATATTCAAGAAAAGCCGGGGACCAGGCCGCAATTAAGAATATCTGGTTTTTACCATGCCCTGCTATTGCGTCTTGCACCTTGCAGCTAACGCGCGCCCCGCCCCTTTTCCAGCCTGGCCAGCGCCCGCTGCAATTCGGCCTGCATGGCGGTGGTGAGGTTGACGAAACGGCAGCCTATCTGCACCTGCTGTCCCAACAAGAAAGAGCGGAAGGGCTGGCATAGGCGAATTTCCAGGTCAGCCGTCAAGACGACATCGCGCCCCAGTTCCAGGCGTACTTGCGACAGGCGCCGGCCCACGTGCAGCGTGGCCACATCGCGCGGAGCGGCGCGCCAGCCGACGCCGCCCAGGGAAAAATCATAGAGCTGGAATTCATACAGCTGCTCGTCCTGTACGAATGCAGCGACATAGTATTGCCCGAGCGGGGTCTCGCGGCGCACCGATCCGCGCCGTTCGAGTATCGTGCATTCCAGCGGGAAGCCGGCCTCCATCAGTGCGGCCTGGCCCTTGCCGCCTGGGCCTCCGGCTTCCAGCACGAACTGCAGCTTATTGCCGTGCGGCGTTGCGACGCACAGTGCGTGTCCGGCAGGTACAGGGCGTCCCTCGGCAAATTGCAGCACCAGGCGCTGCGCCTGACTATCCACGCTGAGCACGCGCGCAATGCTGAAAGCCGTACCGTCGGACGGATACACCGTCACCGGATTGCCGTCCATGACCAGCGCATTGAGCGCCGCACCGATGTCTGCCGCCTCGGTCAGGCTATACGGGGCGAGATGGGGATGTTCCGGGATGGGCGCGGCGGGCAGCAGCACCTGCGGTGCAGCCCTGCGAAGCCGGGTTGGAGTCGATGTAGTCGGTGTATTCACAAAGATATGCCTCACGCTGGCTAGAGTCCGGTTTTATCGTTTACCGCCTTTAGTTTCCACATGGAAATAAGTTTGCCACACAATTGAGGCTAAATGGTGAGAATCAGCCTACCTTCCCGCAAAACCGCCCTCTTGGCCATGCAAACCCAGGGGCGCTGGCTTGCAAGTAGATCAACTTATTGTAAATTTTGAAATTCTCTTATCCTTACGCTAAGCTTGCTTCGATCAATTCCGGCCAGATCGTGCCTATCCCTGCCACCCCTGGGAGCATGGTCAGACTGCGACCCCTTGCAAAAAAGAATACCGGCCAGCCTGCAGGAGAGCGCACAACTGGACGCGCCGGAAGCCTATCTGCCGCTGACGGATGTCTCGGATGTCTATCTGGGTTAGAAGCTTTACTGCGGCCCCGGCGATGACGGCTTTACTTGCCCTGGCCTGCGTGGATGGCCGGCGCCGGGCGCATGCGGGTTTTCGCAACGACGCCGGACGGCGTGAACAAGACCAGGAATTCAGGCGCATTGCCTGACTGCTTCTCGGCGGCCAACTGTTCCTTGCTGGCCGGCTGCGCCAGCGGGCCCGGCTTCTCGTCCCGGTAGCGGTAGATCCATACCTCATAGCCGCTGTCGAAGCGTATCGTTTGCGTAGCCCCTAGCGCCGCGATGACGTCGGCCTTGCTGCTCTGTCCCGCGACGATTGCCTGGCTGGCGGCAGGCGCTGCCACGGCCCTATTCTCATTCGCTACCGGCGCCGCGCATCCGGCGATGCCGGCACAGCAAAGCAGGGCCAGGCCCAGGCGGGAGATCCCGTTCATCGCGCCTCCTTGCTCGCCCGCGGTGCGGCTGACGGGACCGCCTCAAGTGACTGATGCGTAACAGCACTGTCATCCATGTATTCCAGCCTCACCAGCGTGTCGTCCGGCCAACTGCGGTCGCCCAGCGGCAGGAAATAGGTGCGGTCCAGCAGCACCTGGCAATCGCAATAAGATAATTCAGACTCCGAGATCGGGTGGCGGCTGATGCCGGCGTACAACTGGTCCACCGACAGTATCTCGCTGCGACCGCCCGCCGTCAGCGTGACGCTGAACAGCGGACGTTCGGAGAAAAACAGGTATTGCGGCTCGGCGGCGTCGCAGTAGCCGGTCAGGCCGCGCACCAGGCTGGCCAGTTGGCCGATGAGGGGAGGGTCGTTCGACACCAGGTCGGCCTCCAAGCCCACCCGGCACTCCAGCCGCAGGTCGCCTAGTCGCCGCGTATTCGGCGGCAGGCCCGGCGTGCGGATCTCGGTGCGCCAGGTCATGCTGCCGGCCTTGCGGTTCGGGATTACCGCAGCATCTTCCCGCAAGGCCTTGTCGTTGCGCTGCAGGATAAAGGTGTGGTCTGGCGCAATCGGCACCGGAATCGTGATGGAGTCGCCGACAATTTTCAAGACGATGCCGTCCATATTGGTATCCGGCCGGCGCGGCAACAGCTTGTAGCGCAGCGTCGCAGTTGGCGCCATGCCATGCAATTTTTCGAACAGCTCCATGCCCTTCAGCATCTTGCGATAGGATTTGTCGACTGGGTCGCGCATGCTGCTGATGGTGACCGGCGGCGCGCTTCGTATGGCCGCTTGCGGCTGTGCGTACACGATGTTGCACGCTATCATCAATGCAATCGGCAGTATCGCGTAGCGAAGGGCAAAGCGTTTCATTTCCATACCTGGCGTTCAGGCAGCATATGTGCTTACTCAACAATGTACACATAGTTGCACTCGCTTGCAGGAATGAAAAGTAAGCAAATGTTTTGAACCGCGCCAGCCGTCCAGGCTGGCCGCCATAGGGCTTCCGGCTGGAAACGCTGAGTCAAATCACCGATCAAGTCACCGGGGCGGGATTGAAAAGGGTCAGGGCATTCTGCAATTTCCAGTGCTCGGCCCAGGTCTTGCGTCCGCTCGCCACGTCCAGCATCAGATGGAATAATTCCCAGCCTACGTCTTCGATGCTCGCTTCGCCGGTGGCGATACGGCCCGCATCGACGTCCATCAGGTCGTGCCAGCGGCGGGCCAGGTCCGAGCGGGTGGCGACCTTGATCACCGGCACCGCGGCCAGGCCGTAAGGCGTGCCGCGGCCAGTGGTGAAGACATGCAGATTCATGCCGGCCGCCAGTTGCAGCGTTCCGCAAATGAAATCGCTGGCAGGGGTCGCGGCATAGATCAAGCCCTTTTGCCGCAGCTTTTCGCCCGGTGACAGCACACCCGAGATGGGGCTGCTGCCCGACTTGACGATAGAACCCATCGCCTTTTCGACGATATTGGCCAGGCCGCCTTTTTTGTTGCCAGGGGTAGTGTTGGCGCTGCGATCGACGCCGCCTTTTTTCAGATACTCGTCGTACCAGGCCATTTCGCGGATCATGCCGTTCGCCACATCCGCGTTGACCGCGCGCGAGGTCAGCTGGTCTATGCCGTCCCTGACTTCGGTCGTTTCGGAAAACATGACCGTGGCGCCGGCGCGCACCAGCAAATCGGTGGCGTAACCAACCGCCGGATTGGCGGTGACGCCGGAAAAGGCATCGCTGCCGCCGCACTGCACGCCGACGATCAGGTCGGCCGCGCTGCAGGTTTCACGCTGACGTTTGTTCAATGCCGTCAGCCGCAGTTTGGCCATGTCCATGATGGACGCTATCATCGATTCGAAGCCGACGTGGGCCTCATCCTGGAGCGTGACGATGTAGGGGCCGTTCTGGATCGGAATCGCGCCTTCGGGCAATAGCCGGGCCGGCTGCAACTTCTCGCAGCCCAGGCTGACCACCATCGCCTGGCCGCCGAAATTAGGATTGAGGCTGATGTTGCGCAGCGTGCGAATAGGCACGATCGCATCGGGCGCGTCAATGGCGACCCCGCAGCCATAGGTATGCTCCAGTCCGATGACGTCGTCCACATTCGGATAGTCGGCCAGCAGTTCGGCCTTGATGCGTTTGACCGCATGCTCGACCACGCCGGCAACGCATTGCACCGTGGTCGTGATCGCCAGGATATTGCGGGTTGCGACAGTGCCGTCTGCATTGCGGTAACCCTCAAAAGTAAATCCGGTCAAGGGCTCTTGCGCCGGGGCGACCCGGGTTGAAATCGGCAGGTCCAGCAACTCCCTCGGGGGCGGCATGCGCACCACCGACTCCTCTATCCAGCTACCCTGTGGTATGTCTTTGGTGGCATAGCCGATAACCACGTCGTAGCGGCGGATGGCGTCGCCTTCGGCAAGATCCCTCAGTGCAATCTTATGGCCCTGCGGCACCCGCGTCTTCAGCACAAATTCACCGGGGAACTCCGTGCCCGCATTCAGGCCGCCGTCATTGACGACTATCGCCACGTTGTCGTTGGCGTGCATGCGTATGTATAGCGGCTTTAGCGGCTTGCTGGCTGCCGGTAGCTGGATGGCGATATCTGACATAGTTCAACCTCGGTGTGTGCCCGACGATTACATCAGGCGGTTTGCTAATGACTCGTTGCTTGCGGGGCATGCCGCAGGGCGGGATCAAGCGCCAGTGTCACCGGCCTTTTGAATTCCACCCGCTTGATCTCGCCGACCACGAACAGATAGGAAAGGATGACTACCGCCGCGTTGGCGCCGACAAAAACCAGCGCTCCGGAAAAGGAACCGGTCGCCTGCAGGATGTAGCCGATGACGATGGGAGTGGTAATCCCGGCGGTATTGCCGAAAGTGTTGAACAAGGCGCCGCTCAAGCCGCCCGCCTCTTTGGGGGAAGTGTCGGCAACGACGGCCCAGCCCAAGGCGCCTATGCCCTTGCCAAAGAACGCCGCTGACATGACGAACACCACGACCCAGTCGGCGGAAACGTAGTTGCACACGATCATCGTCATCGACAGCAGCATGCCGCCCACAATCGGGGTCTTGCGTGCCAGTGAAATCGAGTTCCCGCGCCGGATCAGGCTATCGGAAATAAGGCCGCCGAGCACACCGCCGATGAAGCCGGCAACAGCCGGCAAGGCCGCAATGAAGCCGGCTTTCAAGATCGTCATGTGGCGCTCCTGCACCAGGTACACCGGGAACCAGGTCAGGAAAAAGTAGGTCAAGGTATTGATGCAATACTGGCCGATGTAAATACCGAGCAGCATGCGATTACCGAGCAATTCCTTGATGCACAACCAGGTATTGATTTTCGACGCCTGCTTGTGGGCGCTGTCGCTTTCCAGGTCGACCAGGCCGCCGCCGGATTCGATATGGGCAAACTCGGCCGCATTGATGCGAGGATGGTCTTTGGGGCCGTAGATCGTTTTACGCCAGACCAAGGCCATGACGATGCCCAGACCGCCCATGACATAGAACACGCTTTGCCAGCCATAGGTGTGCACCAGCCAGCCCATCAGCGGCGCGAACAGCACGGTCGCGAAATACTGGGCGGAATTGAAGATGGCGGCGGCGGTGCCGCGCTCGGCCGTGGGAAACCAGGCCGAGGTGATACGGCTGTTTCCGGGGAAAGCCGGCGATTCTGCGGCGCCCACCAGGAGGCGCAGGGTAAACAGCAGCATGACCGCCGTCGCGCCTGTAAAGAATCCTACCCAGCCCACCATCAGGGTGAATACCGACCATAGGAAGATGCTGAAAAAGTAAGTGATTTTGGAGCCGAAGCGATCCAGCAGCCAGCCGCCGGGAAGTTGCGCCAGCACATAAGACCAGGCAAATGCAGAAAAAACGAAGCCCATTTGAACCGGCGACAAGTCCAGCAGTTTTTTCAGTTCGGGGCCTGCGATGGAAATCGTCGCACGGTCGGCGTAGTTAATGGTCGTGACGATGAACAGGACTGCCAGTATGCCCCAGCGGACACGGGTAGGCTTAGTATCGGCATAGGCTGCAGCATTGCCGGGCATGGTGGACTGCGGTTTCATACTGTCTCCTAAAATATCACGAATGCGCCGCATGAACTTGTGGCGAACCAAAAAGCCCGGTCGCTCGCGTTTCTTTTTCTTTGCGCTCAAATCAAAGTAGCATCATTTTGTTGTCAGTCATCAGACAACTGACATCGTAGTATAATTAGCTCGTACGGAAATAGCAACCAGTGCTCACACCTTATTTTTAATCAGGCCCATCACCATGAATCCCAGCCCCACACCGGCAGCGCCACCCAAGCGGCACCGCAACCTTGCGCAAGGAGTGGTCGCCTATATTTCCGACAGCATTCGGGATGGGGCCATCCGACCGGGGGAAAGACTGCCTACCGAGAGCGAGATAATGCGAATACTGGGAGTCAGCCGCACCGTTGTCCGGGAGGCAATTTCGCACGCCCAGGCGGCAGGCATGGTGGAAACTCGCCATGGCGTGGGCACCTTTGTGCTTGAGCCGCCGCCGGCACATAAGCTCGGGATAGACCCGGGAACCGTGGTCACGATGAGGGACGTGCTGGCAATCCTGGAATTGCGCATCAGCCTGGAAACCGAGTCGGCCGGCTTGGCCGCCATGCGCCGTAGCGACGAACAATTGCAGGCGCTGCGTAGTGCCCTGGATAACTTCCAGGGAAATGCCAAGAACGGCGGCGACACGGTCGGCGCCGATGTACAGTTTCATCTGACCATAGCGCAGGCCTCGGGAAATCGTTACTTTTACGACATCCTGAAGCATCTGGGAACGAACATCATCCCGCGCGCGCGCCTCAATTCAGCCAAGCTCGCACACGATGAACCGTCTATCTATCTGGAAAGGGTGATACGCGAGCATGACGATATTTTTAATGCAATTGCCCGCCAGGATGCGGAAGCGGCCCGTGCAGCGATGCGCACGCATCTGAGCAATAGCCGCGAGCGGCTACGCCGTGCCCAGGAACAGCTGGACGGCACCCCCGCGTAATCCTCCTTCCCCGCCTCCCCTGCAACAGCGCCAGCCGGCGCTGTTGTGCTGTTAGCCGCTTATTTTCAAACAAATCTTGCTAACTGTCTTTTCATGTTGTACGATGACTGACAACGAGTGGCGCAAAAATATGAAATTGCAGCACGCCATCGCCTTACCTACTTTCATTGATCAACCTTTCATTAGCGACCATCATGTTCACTCCACAAGACCTGAAACAAATCCTCTCTTCCGGCCTGCTCTCTTTCCCAATCACCGACTTTGACGTGGAAGGCAACTTTGTTTCCAAGCCCTATGCAGAGCGCCTGGAATGGCTGGCCCCATACGGCGCCACGGCGCTGTTCGTTGCCGGCGGCACCGGCGAGTTCTTCTCCCTGACCCCGGAGGATTACACCAAAGTGGTGAAGGTCGCGGTCGAGACCTGCCGTGGCAAAGTGCCCATCCTGGCCGGCGCCGGCGGCCCGACCCGCACGGCGATCGCCTATGCCCAGGAAGCGGAGAAGCTCGGCGCCCACGGCATCTTGCTGATGCCGCACTACCTGACCGAAGCCAGCCAGGACGGCCTGGTGGCGCACATCGAAGCAGTCTGCAAATCGGTCAAGTTCGGGGTCGTGGTCTACAACCGCAACGTATGCCGGCTGGACGCGGAATCGCTGCTGCAACTGGCCGATCGCTGCCCTAACCTGATAGGCTTCAAGGACGGCATCGGCGAAATCGAATTGATGGTCAGCATCCGTCGCAAACTGGGCGATCGCTTCACCTATCTGGGCGGCCTGCCAACGGCCGAAGTGTATGCCTGCGCATATAAGGCCATCGGCGTGCCGGTCTATTCATCCGCCGTATTCAACTTCATCCCAAAAACTGCGATCGAATTTTATGAGGCAGTCCGCAGCGACGATACCGCCACCACTAATCGGCTGATTGATGATTTCTTCCTGCCCTACCTGGCCATCAGGAACAGGAAGTCCGGTTACGCGGTGAGTATCGTGAAAGCCGGCGCCACCCTGGTAGGCCACAGTGCCGGCCCGGTACGGACTCCATTGACGGATATGACGCCGCAGGAATGCGAGCAGCTCGACGTGCTGATCAAAGCTCTCGGTCCGCAATAAGCCCGCCCTGTCATCGGCCCTGTCATCAGCCCTATCGTCGGCCCGGTCCCAGCTTTACCTTGCGCGCTCCGGCTTCATGCCCTGGCGCGCTTCCCCTATATGCCCTAAGGAGTCCATCTTGAATCACACTATCAACGGCGACATGCTGATCGGCGCCGCTTCCGTCCCTGGAACTTCAGATCCTTTCCGCGCCATCAATCCCGCCACAGGGCTGGAGATGGATCCCGTGTTTGGCAGCGGCAGCGCCGCAGACGCTGAACGCGCTTGCACGCTGGCGGCGCAAGCCTTCGACATCTATCGCGAAACCACGCTGGACCAGCGTGCCGCATTCCTGGAACAGATCGCACAAAACATCCTCGACCTCGGAGCTGCATTGATAGAGCGGGCGATGCTGGAATCCGGCCTGCCGCAAGCGCGCCTGGAGGGCGAGCGCGGCCGCACCGTCGGCCAGCTGCGCCTGTTTGCCAAGGTGGTGCGCGACGGGCGCTGGCTCGGCGCCGCGCTCGACACCGCCCTACCCGAACGCACCCCGCCCCGCCCCGACCTGCGCCTGCGCAAAATCGGCCTGGGCCCGGTGGCTGTATTCGGCGCCAGCAATTTTCCGCTGGCGTTTTCGGTGGCCGGCGGCGACACCGCGTCTGCGCTGGCAGCGGGCTGCCCGGTTGTGCTCAAGGCGCACGGCGCCCATCCCGGCACTTCTGAACTGGTGGGCAAGGCGATACAAGCTGCAGTCGCCAGCTGCGGCCTGCCGGAAGGCGTGTTCTCTTTGCTGCACGGCGATGGTCGCACGATAGGCCAGGCGCTGGTGGCCCATCCTGCAATCAAGGCGGTGGGCTTCACCGGCTCGCGCCAGGCCGGCATGGCGCTGATGCGGACCGCGGCCCAACGTCCCGAGCCCATCCCTGTCTATGCAGAAATGAGCAGCATCAATCCCATGTTCATGCTGCCCGACGCCATGGCGCAGCGGGCCGGCCAGATTGCAACAGGCTTCGTCGATTCGCTGACCCTGGGCTCGGGCCAGTTCTGCACCAATCCAGGATTGATCTTTGCGCTCGAGGGAGATGCGCTGAACAAATTCTGCGATGCCGCCGCCACGGCGCTGCACGCGAAATCGGCCAGCACGATGTTAACCCCGGGAATACATTCCGCATTTAACAGCGGCGTCGAACGTCTATCCAAAGCGGCAGGCGTCGGCCTGCTGGCGCGCGGGCAGGCAGGCGCCCGTGCGTGCTCTGGCCAGGCGGCCGTGTTTGTGACCGATGCCGCGACTTTCCTGGCAAATCCTGTATTGGAAGAGGAAATCTTTGGCGCCAGCTCACTGATCGTCAAGTGCCAGGACAGTGCGCAATTCCAGCAGTTGGCCGAACATCTGGAGGGCCAACTGACCGCGACGATATTCCTGACCGAAAAAGATAGGGACGCCGCCCAGGCACTGTTGCCCACGCTGGAGCGCAAGGCTGGCCGCATCCTGGTCAATGGCTATCCAACCGGCGTAGAAGTCTCGCATGCGATGGTGCATGGCGGGCCGTTTCCCGCCACCTCGGACAGCCGCAGCACGTCGGTAGGCGCGAGCGCGATTGATCGCTTCTTGCGTCCTGTCAGCTACCAGGACTTGCCGGCCTACCTGTTGCCGGCAGCATTGCAAGACAACAACCCGCTGGACTTATGGCGGGTGCGTGACGGCGAACTGGCGCTATCCTGACGCCAAACCTCTGCATCCCGGGGCGCCCGGACCTATCCGGCGCCCCCCATAAAAATATGCCTTTGCACAAGGAGACAACAATGTCCGACCACACCCATTCTTCAGCCGCTGCCGGGACGCCCCGGATCGTGTCGCTGCAAGTCATCCCCGTCGCCGGTCGCGACAGCATGCTGCTCAACCTGAGCGGCGCGCATGGACCTTACTTTACCCGCAATATCGTGATCCTGACCGACAGTTCCGGCAACACCGGCCTCGGCGAGGTTCCCGGCGGTGAAAAGATCAGGCAAACACTGGAAGACGCCCGCCCTTTGCTGATCGGACAGCCTATCGGCGACTACAACAGCATCCTCAACAAGGCGCGCCTAGCCTTCCAGGACCGCGACGCCGGCGGTCGCGGCTTGCAAACCTTCGACTTGCGCATAGCGGTGCACGCCGTCACCGCATTGGAAGCGGCTTTGCTTGATCTGTTAGGAAAATTCCTGCAGGTGCCGGTCGCTGCTCTGCTGGGCGAAGGGCAACAGCGCGATGCCGTGGAAATGCTGGGTTACCTGTTCTATGTCGGCGACCGCCATGCGACTGACTTGCCGTATGCTTCCGCCGCCGATGAGCCCGACGACTGGCTGCGCCTGCGCCATGAAGCCGCGATGACACCCGAGGCCATCGTGCGCCTGGCGCAAGCCGCCTATCAACGCTACGGCTTCAATGACTTCAAGCTCAAGGGCGGAGTACTGCGCGGCGAAGACGAAATGGACGCCGTGACCGCCCTGGCGGAGCAGTTCCCCGAGGCCCGCATCACGCTGGACCCGAACGGCGGCTGGCTGCTGGAAGACGCTATCCGCCTGTGCCGCGACAAGCACGACGTGCTGGCCTATGCAGAAGATCCCTGCGGCGCGGAAAACGGTTATTCCGGCCGCGAGGTGATGGCAGAATTTCGCCGCGCCACCGGTTTGCTAACCGCCACCAACATGATCGCCACGGACTGGCGCGAGATGCGCCACGCGATCCAGTTGCAATCCATCGATATTCCCCTCGCCGATCCGCATTTCTGGACCATGCAGGGTTCAGTCCGGGTAGCGCAGATGTGCCATGAATGGGACCTGACCTGGGGATCGCACTCCAATAACCACTTCGACATTTCCCTGGCCATGTTCACCCATGTGGCCGCAGCTGCCCCTGGAAATATCACGGCGATCGACACCCACTGGATCTGGCAGGACGGGCAGAGGCTGACCAAGGAACCGTTAAGAATCGAGGGCGGCCTGGTTCAAGTGCCGAAAAAACCCGGTCTGGGCATAGAGATCGACATGGCGGAGATTGAAACAGCCCATCAGCTGTATCGCAACATGGGGCTGGGCGCAAGGGACGATGCGGTAGCGATGCAGTATCTGATTTCAGGATGGAAATTCAATAACAAGATGCCTTGCATGGTCCGCTAAAAATATAACAAGACCTGCAATTTCGAATAGCCAAGAATAACTAAGGAGACAGCAACATGAGTACAGCTATATCTACCCCGGCAGGCGGCGCAACCGCAGGCACGGACACAGTGCGAAGCGAACTGGACATCGCGGTCAGCAAGGTCAAATGGCGCATACTGCCCTTGTTCGTCGTCATGTTCATCGCAAACTACATCGACCGCGTCAACATCGGCTTCGTCCGCTCGCATTTGCAGACCGATCTCGGCATAGGCGCCGCAGCGTTCGGACTGGGCGCAGGACTGTTTTTTGTGGCCTATGCAGTGTTTGAAGTACCCTCGAACATTTTGCAACAACGCTTCGGCGCCAAGGCCTGGCTGACCCGCATCATGTTCACCTGGGGCGTAGTGGCAACCGGAATGGCATTCATCACCGGCGAGACCTCGTTCTATGTGATGCGCCTCTTGCTGGGAATCGCCGAGGCCGGCTTCTTCCCCGGCGTGGTCTACTACTTTACCCAATGGCTGCCGAACGGCGAGCGCGGCAAGGCCATGGCGATCTTCCTGAGCGGCTCGGCGCTGGCGTCGGTCCTTTCCGGCCCCTTGTCGGGCGCCTTGCTGCAAATCGAAGGCGGCGGATTTCACGGATGGCAATGGATGTTCATCATAGAAGGTCTGGCGTCGGTTGTGCTGTGCCTGGTCGTATGGTTCCGGCTAGACTCCCACCCACGCGACGCCAAATGGCTGTCGGATTCTGAACGCAAGGTATTAGCCGATGTGATCGACGCCGAGCAAAAGGAGCGTGAAGCAAGCAGGCCACAACATGCAAGTTCATTGTCCTTGCTGAAAGACGGCCGCATCGCACTATTTTGTTTCATCTATTTTGCGATCCAATTAACCATCTACGGCGCGACATTCTGGTTGCCTAGCATCATCAAGAAAATGGGCCATTTCAGCGACTTCCAGGTCGGCCTGTTCAATTCCATCCCCTGGTTAATCTCCATCGTTGCCATGTATATGTTTGCCTCCCTGGCGGCGCGCTTCAAGCGCCAGCAGATGTGGGTTGCCATTGCCCTTCTCGTTGCGGCCTGCGGCATGTTCATGTCCACCACCAGCGGCCCCATTTTTGCGTTCGTTGCCATCTGCTTTGCCGCCATCGGATTTAAGGCGGCTTCCTCACTCTTTTGGCCCATTCCGCAAGGCTACCTGGATGCCCGCATCGCGGCCGGGGTGATCGCACTGATCAACTCGCTCGGCAATTTGGGCGGATTTGTAGCGCCCGCCACTTTCGGGTACCTGGAACAAAAAACCGGCTCCATCCAGGGCGGACTGTACGGCTTGGCCATCGCCTCTGTCATCGCGGCCATGCTAGTATTTTTCACCAAAAGAACAAAACACGGCTGATGGAGCTGTTGCGGCTTGAAAGCCGAGACAAGTAAACCAGCCTCCCCAGTCGCCTAAGCTCATCGGGGTCTTGTTGACAACTTTGTCTCGGGCGTATTTTAGAACGGCCCGATGAAATTTTATCTGTAGCGATATCAAAAATAGCTTGGCCTTCGCATACCTCGTGCGGGCCGGCATCCAGGCTGCAATGACATAAAAGGAAATATTGTGCGCGTGACATTCACGGCGCGCGCAGGGCCGTCCGCTGTTGCCCTGTCCCTGTTCGTGCATACTGATGGCTGAGATAGTCAAAAGACCGTCCCCAAGACGGGCAGGATTCAGGAAAGAGGAAAGTACGATGAAGCTGACTTTGGTTGTATTGGATGGAGTGCAAGCGCTTGACGTGGCAGGCCCGTTGGACGTTTTTGCAGAGGCAAATCACTTCCTGCCCGAGAAAGACCAATACGAAATTACACTCGTTGGCGGGCGCCCGGAAAGCGTGGTGTGCTCAAGCGGCATGGAGTTCAAAGTCCAGTACGACTACCTGAATTTCCACTCGGAGAGCGACCTGCTGCTCGTTGCCGGCGGACCGCGCTTCCCTGAATACCGGCCAGAGCCGGCCTTTGTTACCTGGTTGAAGGAACGAGCGCAAGGTGCCAGCCGCTTTGGCGCCGTGTGCAACGGTGTGTTTCTACTTGGGCACGCCGGGCTCCTCGCAGGCAGAGAAATCACTACGCACTGGGATCACGCCGAACGACTTTCCAAACAATTTCCTGGTTCCAACGTGAGGCCCGACAAGATATTCGTTCGCGATGGAAATCTGTTCACTTGCGGTGGCGTTACCGCAGGAATCGATCTATGTCTGGCCCTGGTTGCCGAGGATTGGGGCCATGCGCTCGCCATGAAAGTAGCGAAGCGCCTTATCGTGTACATCCGCCGGGATGGCGGGCAGTCGCAATATAGCCCCTATCTGGCGGTCGGCCCGGACGAAGACTCCCTGGTCGCCAGGGTCTTGAAGTATGTGAGCGACCACATCAGCGATGCCTTGACCATTGAAGACATTGCCGACGCGCTAGGGGTAAGCCGCCGCACATTCTCCCGCGCCTTTGCCAAGCATGCTCACGTAACGCCCTCTGTTTTTGTAGACCAGGTCCGTATCGATTTTGCCCGCAAGCTGTTAGAGGAAACGGATGTGCCGCTGAAGACCGTCGCGTTCAGATGCGGCTTCCACAACGCTACGCAAATGCGGATGATATTCTCGCGCCAAATGAGTACAACGCCCAAGCTGTATAGAGAGCGCTTTCGTGCGGGCGATGCTCCGCCAGGGGCTTGAGCAAAATTTCCGGCAGACGACTTCTTCATCACTGGTCTTCAAAGCGCGTTCTTCGCCGGTTTTCCGGCGAAACCGCGCTCACTGGGCCACTCAACGCCGGGCCGCTTGGCGGCTTTGGGGACAACTAGCACCGGTTTTGGGTCAAGCCGGGGCAGACCTGCCCACAGGCCGCCGCTGTTGGGGCACAATCCCGGCATGCAACCACCTATGGAGCCATCATGGAATCCGTCCAGTCGCGCCACCCCCTTCCAGCACGAGCGCTGCCGTCTGCTCGCTATCTGCCAATCAGCCTGTTCGGTTCCGTCATGAGCGTTGCCGGCCTCTCGCTAGCCTGGCGCCTTGCCAGCAAGACCTATGGCGCCGATATCGCGGTATCGAACAGTATCGGCATCATCGCGCTATTGCTGTTCGCCGTTTTGAGCGTGTCCTACCTAAGCAAGCTGTTCAGATATCCAGACCTGGTGAAACACGAATTCTCGCATCCCGTCATCGGCAGCTTCTTCGGTACCGTCGGCATCAGTATCCTGTTGCTCTCCAGCGTGATCAGCGGCTACAGCGCCGATGCACAGCTGATAGTCTGGGCTGTCGGAGCAGCGGCCACGTTGGCGCTTAGCGTTGTCATGATTTCCCGACTGCTGAATGGAAATGCCGCCCCCACCAGCGTGGTGCCGGCCTGGCTGATTGCCGGTGTCGGCAGTCTCGACATCGTGGTGACAGGCGGCGCGCTGCCGGCTCAATGGACGCACGAAGTGAACTTGCTTGCGGCGGCCATAGGCGCTGTCAGCGCTCTCGTGTTCTTCGTGCTGATTTTTTCGAGGCTGATTCATCACGAACCTCTTGCGGAACCCATGCGGCCATCCAAGATGATATTGGTTGCCCCTTTCGCCGTCGGCTTTATCGCTTATGTCAACCTGGTGCAAAAAGTGGACATGTTTGCGGCGCTGCTGTTCTACTTCGCCCTATTCCTGTTCGTGATTATCGGCTATCGGCTCGCGCTAAAACCCGCGCCGTTTTCGCCGGCGTGGTGGGCTATCGGCTTCCCGATGGCAGCGCTGTCCAATTCCGCATTGATGTATTCCAATTCGGTCGGCAGCACAGGCTTGGGATTGATCGCCGTGGCATTGCTGTTCCTGCTGACGGCTTCTATCGCCGCGCTGTCAATTCGCACGATATACGCCTTGGTCAGCGGCCGTTTCTTGACCGCTTAAGAAAAGTGCAGCCATGAGCGCCGCGTAGGCGCGGAGCAATCCCCCACTGTCTACGCGGTTTGCAAATTTACAATCACTTTCAAATACATGCAGCCTCCAGCATCCAGGAAATGATAAGTATGACGATAAGCAGGGCTCAATTCAGGCTAGAATCCGTCATCCGAAAACAAAAAATCCCTTCCTGGCTTATAAAGACATGACGCATATTCGACGCACAGCAATCCATCCATCATCACCCGGGAGTCCGTCGTGCAAGGCCTAGCATCTCGTTCTATACTGCTGGCGCTGCTGTTCTATTTTTGCTCGGCGGCTGCGTCCAGCGCGGCCGACCGCACGCAGCAGTCCATCCTGCTACTCAGCTCGGATATGGTCAGCGGCCCGTTTTATTCTTCCTTCAAGAACGGCCTCGACAACAAGCGCGCAGATTCTATCCTGGTGCATACAGAGAACCTGGATATGTCGCGACTGCAGTCCGATAGCTATAGGGCTGACTACAAAAAATGGCTGAAGGAAAAATATAGGAACATACAAATTGATGCGATAGTCGTCGTCGGCCACGCCCCCTTGAAATTCCTGCTGAGCCAGGACAAGGATTTGTGGCCCGGCGTTCCCATCTTGTTTACCATGGCCAATGCATTTGAAATAGCAAAGATTCCTTTGCCTCCCAACGTCAGCGGCAAGACCGTCAGGGCGAATTTTGCCGATATGGTGGCTACGGCAAAATCGCTATTACCCGATACCAGGCACATAGCGCTGATAGGAAATCCGCCCGGCGATGAAATTGCCGGCGGTTATTCGGCCGCACAAATAGCACGCCTGTCCAGGCAAATCGAGGTCACGGACTTGCGCGGACGGGCACTGGACGAAGTCAAGCAAGCCGTTTCCGGCTTGCCCAAGGACAGCGTCATCTATGCCGCCATGCTCGCGGTCGACGACACCCACAAGAAGATGATCGATAAAGGAGCGCTGATTGAAATTTCCAAAATCGCCAATGCTCCGCTATTGACGGATGACCCCGACAGCGTGGGGCTGGGGCCACTGGCAGCCCTGTCGTTTGATCCCGCTACCCAAGGAAGTGAAACGGCAGAGCTGGTGAAGCAGGTGCTGGGCGGCGCCAGTGTGTCGTCGCTGGATATGGTCAGTTCCGGCTATATCCCTGTGCTGGACTGGCAACAGGTGAAGCACTGGCACGTGGATGAAAAGACTTTGCCCTTCCCTAACGAAATGCGCTTTTACACACCCGGCATCTGGGAGAAGTATCGCTGGCGCATCCTGGCAAGCCTGGCGCTGTGCGCCGGACTGCTGGCACTTGCAGGCGCCTTGCTGCTGGTACGCAAACGGCGCGCCGCGGCGACCGCCGAGTCGCGCCAGGTGCTGGTGCAAATCGACCGCATGAATCGCAAAATGAGCACGTCCATCCATGCCAGGACGATATCAAGGGAATTGGCGCCCCCGCTCGCTGCAATAGCGAGCAATGCCGAGGCCGCGCAAACCTTGCTGGAAAAAGAACCGCTTGCGCTGAACCTGGTGCAACAGGCCCTGGCCAATCTTCGTCGCGACAATCTGCATGCCAATACGCTGCTAAAGAACATGCAGGCTTTGCCGGCAAATTCCGAGTCTGAGTTAAAGCCGCTAGACATCAACCTGGTAGTACGCAGGGCGGTGAAATTCCTTGCAGCAGAAGCCAGGAAACACCGCGTCCAGCTGAAGATGGAACTCACGCCGGGCGCCCTGGTGGTTGCGGCCAACCAGGTGCAACTGCAGCAGGTATTGCTTAATCTGCTGGTCAACGGCATCGACGCCATAGGCGAAAAAGACGGGCCGGAGCGCAAGCTGGCGATCCAGACCTCCGTATTCGGCGCCGACCAGGCGCGCATCTCGATTGCCGATACCGGAACCGGATTCGGACAGGATACCGCGCGGGTATTTGCCCCCTACGTCAGCACCAAAGCGGAGGGCATGGGCCTGGGTTTATGGATAGCCGCCTCGATAGTGCAGGAACACGGTGGCCAGGTCCGGGCTGAAAACCGGCAGGGTGGCGGCCTCATCAGGATAGAGCTGCCATTGTGCGCAACGGCAGCGGCATGAGTCCTGCACCTGCCGCTGCCGGCGCAGCGCGGCAATAGTAACGCTCCGGCCCGCAGCCGACCAAGCCGAACATCTGCCCTTAGCCCCCTATCGGCACTCGTCTGCACGGCCAGGGTGCTGGCCGGCACATCTATTAAAAACCCCTGATTTTAAATCAACAAACTAAATCGCCATTTATCGCCAACTGGTTTTAAATGAAACTGGTGCCTCCCTCGCAAGTAGAGCGGCCAAGCGCTGCTCAGGCAAGCGTTCTCCAGCCTTGTTTCATTTCAGAGAAAAGACCATGAAAGCCATAACACTCACCGCACCCTCTCTCACCGCATTTCGCCAGACCGAACTGCCCGACCCCAAGGCCGGTCGCGGCGAAGTGCTGGTGCGCCTGCGCGCCGCCACGCTGAACTTCCTGGACGTGGCCATCGCAACCGGCAACTTCCCCGGCCCCGACTTTCCGATGATACCGGTTGCCGATGGTGCCGGCGAAGTCGCCGCGCTGGGCGAAGACGTCAGCGGCCTGGCCATAGGCGACCGGGTGATCCCGCACTTCATGCCGAACTGGCAAGGCGGGGCCATCACACCGCGCAATGTGGCCGCAATGCGCGGCGTCACGCTGCCGGGCTCGCTAGCCGAATACGTGGCCGTTCCCGCCACCAGCCTGGTCGCCTTGCCGGCCCACCTGGATTTCGTCCAGGGTGCGGCGCTGCCCATCGCCGCAACCACGGCCTGGAATGCCGTGCGTTCGGCCCAACTGCGCCCCGGCTCGGTAGTGGTGTTGCTGGGAACCGGCGGCGTCAGTATCTTTGCCTTGCAGTTTGCCAAGGCCTCTGGCGCCACGGTGATCCTGGCGTCGTCCTCCGACGAAAAGCTGGAGCGTGCGCGCCGGCTCGGCGCCGATCACCTGATCAATTACCGCGCCACCCCGGCCTGGGACGAGGAAGTGCTGAAACTCACCGGAGGGCGCGGCGCCGACCTGGTAGTGGAGACGGTGGGCGGGGCCAGCATGGTACGCTCGCTCAACGCAGCGGCGGTAGGCGGCACGGTATTCACGGTCGGCTTTATCGGCGGCACGGCAGCCTCGATCGACCTGCTGCCCATCATCGTCAAGGCCTTGCGCATCGTCGGCAACAACACCGGCTCGGTAGCCGACCTGGCAGAGGCGGCCCGGGCCATTGCCGCCCACCGCATCGTGCCGGTCATCGACCGCGTTTTTGGCATCAACGACACCAGCGCCGCGTATGCCGAACTCAGTGCCGGCGGGCGCCACTTCGGCAAGCTCGCCATCGCCCATTGAGCCGCGGCAGACCGCCCGTATCCTGATCGTTCGTCACTGGACCAGCACGAGCGACCGTGGACAGCGATGCATTACTGCAGATTCTGGGTTGCCGGCAAAGAAAAAGGCCCGCAATCTTTCGATTGCCGGCCTCTTGTTTACAAATGCAGGAAAGTGCGTCCTAGAACGGGATATCGTCATCCATGTCCGAGAAGTTCGGCGCAGGACGTGAAGCCGGTGCCTGGCGCGGTGCCGGTGCGGCGCTTGGACGCTGCTGTGCCGGTGCCGATGGTGCGCCGTAGCCTTCGTCCATCCCGGAACCGCCGCCCATGCCCTGGCGGCTGCCCAGCATTTGCATAGTGTCGGCCACGATGTCGGTGGCGTATTTTTCCACGCCGTCCTTGTCGGTGTATTTACGGGTTTTCAGCTTGCCCTCTACGTAGACTTGCGAACCCTTTTTCAGGTATTGGCCGGCGATCTCGGCCAGCTTGCCGAAGAAGGAGATACGGTGCCATTCCGTTGCTTCTTTTTGCTCACCGGATGCACGGTCTTTCCACTTGTCGGTAGTGGCGACCGTGATGCTGGTGATTGCATCACCGCTAGGCATATAGCGTGTTTCCGGGTCGCGGCCCAGGTTGCCTACGATGATGACTTTATTAACAGATGCCATGTATTTCTCCAGAGGGTTGCGCATGTATAGTCCATGCGTGTTAGGTAAATCTAAAATAAAACTGAATTCATGCCTGTGCGGGCTGCATCGTTTTGGTCCGGCGCGGCAAGTCTGGCATATTGGCCGCTATTATAAGCCATGCCAGGCTCAGGCCAGCGCAAATTACGAATATGGATGACGGCCCTACATGTTGCTTGAGGTAGCCGCCCAGTACGCCGCCACAGGCCAGGCCCAGCGCCTGCAAGGTATTGTAGATGCCCAGCGCCGTACCCTTGGCTGCCGGTGGCGCGATGCGCGATACCAATGAAGGCTGGCTGGCCTCCAGGATATTGAAAGCCAGGAAGAACGCAAACAGCAGGCCTATCAAGATAGCCGGGTGATCCAGGAATTGCCAGAAACCAAATTGCACCAGCAGCATCAACGCGATCGCGGCCACGAAGACCTGCTTCATCTTGCCACGCTTCTCACCGATAAAGATCGCCGGCAGCATCGCCACGAAAGAACCGAACACCACCGGCAAATATACTTTCCAGTGCGATTCCAGCGGGATGCCGGCGTATTGCACCAGCGCCGACGGCACCACCACGAACATCGCCACCTGGCTCAGGTGCAGGACGAAAACACCATAATTCAGCCGCATCAGTTCTTTATTTTTCAGCACCACGCTGAAGGGAACGCGTTCTGCCTTGATCATAGGCGCAGCCGGTGTCACGAACAACACCACGCCTATCGCCAGGATGGCCAGCACGCCGGTCGCGATGAAGATCCCGTTCATGCCTATGCTGTGGTACAGCGCCGGCGCGGCCACCAGCGAGATCGCAAAACTCAGGCCTATCGAGCCGCCGACCATCGCCATCGCCTTGGTGCGGTGCTCTTCCCTGGTCGTATCGGCGATCAGCGCGGTAATCGCGGCCGAGATCGCCCCAGCCCCCTGGATGGCCCGTCCTATGGCGATGCCCATCACGCTGGTCGCGCCGGCAGAGATAAAGGCGCCCAGTGCGAACAAGATTAATCCCAAGACAATAATGCGCTTGCGGCCGTATTTGTCCGAGGCCATACCGAAAAGCAGTTGCAACAGCGCCTGGCTGGCGCCGTAGATGCCCATCGCGATGCCGACCAGCGTGGCATTATCGCCACCGGGCAAGGTTTTTGCGTGTATCGCGAACACTGGCAATATCAGGAACAGGCCCAACATACGTAAAGCAAAAATCGACGCCAGCGAAGTGCCGGCGCGGATCTCGTCGCGGCTCATGCCCGCGCTTTGCCCGGCTGCGGCATGGGCAGGGCCGCCGATGGAATCGGCTAGCGTATCGTTGGACGAGGCAGTCAGTGAGCTGGATTGTGTTGCAATAGACATAATACTTGCGAAAGACAAGGACAAAGCAGGCATGCGGCCTGCGTCAAATTTCAAAAACCCGTTATAGTATCAGGTTGCTTGTTCCCATATCCGAAATACGGGAAACCACTTCACCCATGCGGAAAGCAGTAAATGACAGAAACCAGGACCAAACCACGTTCTACTACCAGTAAAACGGCAAAATCGGCCAAACCCGCTGAAATGGAATTCAGCGCCACCGGCATGAGTGTGCACAACCGCGACGAAATCCGTATCCGCGGCGCGCGCACCCATAACCTGAAAAATATCAACCTGGATCTGCCGCGCAACAAGCTGGTGGTGATCACGGGCCTGTCCGGCTCCGGCAAATCTTCGCTGGCGTTTGATACCCTGTATGCAGAAGGCCAGCGCCGCTATGTCGAATCGCTGTCTGCGTACGCGCGTCAGTTCCTGCAGCTGATGGAAAAGCCGGACGTCGACCTGATCGAGGGCCTGTCGCCGGCGATCTCCATCGAACAGAAGGCCACTTCGCACAATCCGCGCTCCACCGTCGGCACCGTGACCGAGATCCACGATTACCTGCGCCTGCTGTACGCTCGCGTAGGCACGCCGTATTGCCCGGACCATCCGGAGAACCCGCTGGCGGCGCAGTCCGTGTCGCAGATGGTGGATGCGGTGCTGGCCATGCCGGAAGACACCAAGCTGATGATACTGGCGCCGGTGGTGGCCAACCGCAAGGGCGAGCACCTGGACCTGTTCGAACAGATGCAGGCCCAGGGTTTTGTGCGCTTCCGCGTACAGAGCGGCACACACGACGCCAAGATCTATGAAGTGGACGACCTGCCCAAGCTGAAGAAAACCGAGAAGCATACGATAGACGTCGTCATCGACAGGGTCAAGGTCAAGGACGAGATCAAGCAGCGCCTGGCGGAATCCTTTGAAACCTCGCTGCGCATCGCCAACGGCCGCGCGCTGGTGGTGGAGATGGACAGCGGCAAGGAACACCTGTTCTCCAACAAGTTCGCCTGCCCCATCTGCGGCTATTCGCTGCAGGAACTGGAGCCGCGCCTGTTCTCGTTCAACAACCCCATGGGCGCCTGCCCGGAATGCGACGGCCTGGGCCACATAGAATTCTTCGACCCCAAGCGCATCGTCGCCTTCCCCAACCTGTCGCTGGCCAGCGGCGCGGTCAAGGGCTGGGACCGGCGCAACCAGTTCTACTTCCAGATGCTGTCCAACCTGGCGGCGTTTTACGAATTCGACATCGACACGCCCTTCGAGCAATTGCCGGAAGCGGCGCAAAAGGTGATTCTGTACGGCTCCGGCAAGCAAGCCATCCCCTTCACCTATATCAATGAACGCGGCCGCGCCGTGATCAAGGAACACAGCTTTGAAGGCGTGATCAATAACCTGCAACGGCGCTACCGCGAAACCGATTCGATGGCGGTCAAGGAAGAGCTGGCCAAGTTCATCAATGAAAAGGAATGCCCGTCCTGCGAAGGCGCGCGCCTACGCGTGGAAGCGCGGTATGTGAAGGTCGGCAACGGCAAGCAGGAGCGCGCCATCTATGAAGTCAGCGCCATGCCGCTGCGCGCCACGCTGGCCTTCTTTGAAACCCTGAAGCTGACCGGCGCCAAGAAAGAGATCGCCGACCGCATCATCAAGGAAATCAGCTCGCGCCTGACCTTCCTGAACAATGTCGGCCTGGACTATCTGTCGCTGGAACGCAGCGCCGACACCCTGTCCGGCGGCGAAGCGCAGCGCATCCGCCTGGCCTCGCAGATCGGCTCCGGCCTGACCGGCGTCATGTATGTGCTGGATGAGCCGTCGATAGGCTTGCACCAGCGCGACAACGACAGGCTGATCGACACCCTGAAGCACCTGCGCGACATCGGCAATAGCGTGCTGGTGGTCGAGCATGACGAAGACGCGATACGCTGCGCCGATTTCGTGGTCGACATGGGTCTGGGCGCCGGCGTGCACGGCGGCGAAGTGATCGCCCAGGGCACGCTGGACGACATCATGCAGAGCAAGCGGTCGCTGACCGCGCAATACCTGAGCGGCGCCCTCAGCATAGAAGTGCCGAAGAAGCGCACCAAGTTCAACCCGGAAAAACAATTCGTGATCGCCGGCGCGCGTGGCAACAACCTGAAGCACGTGACCATGAAGCTGCCGGTAGGCCTGCTGACCTGCGTCACCGGCGTCTCCGGCTCCGGCAAGTCGACCCTGGTTAACGACACGCTGTACCACGCCGCCGCCCGCCACCTGTACGGCTCGCAAGCCGAACCGGCGGCGTTCGACAGCATCAGCGGCCTGGAACACTTCGACAAGGTGATCTCGGTCGACCAGGCGCCCATCGGCCGCACGCCGCGCTCGAATCCGGCGACCTACACCGGCCTGTTCACGCCGATACGCGACCTGTTCTCCACCGTGCCGTCGGCCAAGGAACGCGGCTACAGCGCCGGCCGTTTCTCGTTCAACGTCAAGGGCGGCCGCTGCGAAGCCTGCCAGGGCGACGGCGTGATCAAGGTGGAAATGCACTTCCTGCCGGACGTGTACGTGCCCTGCGACGTCTGCCACGGCAAGCGCTACAACCGCGAAACCCTGGAAGTGCACTACAAGGGCAAGAACATCAATGAAGTGCTGGGCATGACGGTGGAAGAGGCGCACGAATTCTTCAAACCGGTGCCGGTCATCGCGCGCAAGCTGCAAACCCTGCTGGACGTGGGCCTGGGCTATATCCGCCTGGGCCAAAGCGCCACCACCCTGTCCGGCGGCGAAGCGCAGCGCGTGAAGCTGTCGCTAGAACTGTCCAAGCGCGACACCGGCCGCACCCTGTACATCCTGGACGAACCGACCACCGGCCTGCACTTCCACGACATCGACCTGCTGCTGAAGGTGATCCACCGCCTGCGCGACCAGGGCAACACCGTGGTCATCATCGAGCACAACCTGGACGTGATCAAAACCGCCGACTGGATCGTCGACCTCGGCCCCGAAGGCGGCGCCGGCGGCGGCCAGATCATCTCAGCCGGCACCCCGGACGACGTGGCAGCCGACCCGGCCAGCGTCACAGGTAAGTATTTGTTACCGCTGTTGAAGAAAAAAAAGTAAATCGGTAAAAAGTAGTTTGTGCAGATCGCGGGATGAATAAACGACAATTCACCCCGCGATCTGAATTTGCCTTTGAAGTGGTTTTTGATTTGCCGTTGATCTTCAATCCGCTCTGGACGCTGCATTTTGTGCGTTACAGAAAATGGATCAGAAATGGGTGTGTTTGAGCCGCAGGCGAGTTTCGCCCATTTCCCATTTTTTGTAACGCACAAAATGTGATGGAGCAAAGCTCCATCACCCGTAGGGCAAGTCTGCGGTCGCCTTTTTTGGCTTACCTTTTTTGGGGGCCGCCTAGGTGCGAAGCAAAAAAGGTAAGTGGCTGCCGGGCCACCCCCGGCCTGCATCCACGAAGCAGGTCTGTATAAGTTAAGACAAAATTATAAAAACTCTTATGTCCATACGTCTGATAGTAGGCCTAGGCAACCCAGGCCCAGAATACGAACAAACCCGCCACAACGCCGGCTTCTGGCTGGTGGACCAGCTCGCCCGCAACAATCTGCAGCGCGACAAGAACTTCAACGCGCTAGTGGCCAAGACCAGGATCGCCAATGAAGAGGTATGGCTGCTGCAGCCGCAAACCTTCATGAACCGCTCCGGCCAGTCGGTAGGCGCGCTGGCGCGCTTTTACAAGCTCACACCGGAACAGATCCTGGTGGTGCACGATGAGCTGGACGTCCTGCCCGGCGTCGCCAAGCTGAAAAAAGGCGGCTCCTCCGGCGGCCACAACGGCCTGAAAGACATCACCTCCGCGCTCGGCACGCAAGACTACTGGCGGCTGCGCATAGGCATAGGCCACCCGCGCAGCCTGAGCCTGCAGCACGGCGTGGCCGACTTTGTGCTGCACCGGCCGCGCAAGGAAGAACAGCCGCTGATAGACGAAGCCATCGCCCGCGGCCTGGACATCATCCCCTTGCTGGTTGAAGGAAAATTTGACGCTGCGATGATGCAGCTGCACACCGTTAAATGACCTATACCCATATCTCCCGCACCGGCCCGACGCTGACCATCCACGCCGGCAAAAAAGCGCTGGAGCATATGCGCCAGCACGGCTTGCAGGCCAGGGACATCGCCATCGTCCCGGCCGCGGCCGGCGGCCCCAAAGGGCTCATCCTGCAATCGCTGGACCAGTGGCTGTTCGGCACCTGGCTGGCGGCCGCGCCGCGCGAGCGTACCCTGATCGGCTCTTCGATAGGCGCCTGGCGCATGGCCGCCGCCAGCCACGCGGATCCGGCGGCAGCCTTCCAGCGCCTGGGCGACCTGTATTGTGAACAGCGCTATCCGGAAAAGCCCAGCGCCCAATATGTGACGGACGCCTGCCTGCAGCTACTGGATGATTTTGTCGGCGGGCATGAAGCAGAGATCGTGCACCAGCCCAATCACAGGCTGCACCTGTTGGCGGTGCGCGGCCTGGGCTTGCTGAAATCGCCGAAAGGCAGTGTCGCCGCCAAGGCCGGCTTTGCCGCCGCCGCCCTGGCCAATATGGCCTCGCGCGCCAAACTGGCCAGGCACATGGAGCGCGTGGTCATCGGCGACATGCGCGATCCGCTGTTCTGGCTGAAGGCCAGGTTTGATCAATTCGAAACCCATTTTGCGCCGCTGCAGCAAGACAACCTGAAGCAAGCCCTGCTGGCCTCGGGCACCCTGCCGCTGATCATGGAACCGGTGCGCGATATCCTGCACGCGCCGGCCGGCTCTTACTGGGACGGCGGCATCATCGACTACCACCTGGCGCTGCCGTATTCGCGCCTGGCCAGCGCCGCCGACGGCGGCGGCCTGGTGCTGTATCCGCATTTTACCGACCAGATCGTGCCCGGCTGGCTGGACAAGCCGATACCGTGGCGGCGCGCCAGCCTGGGCCGCAACCGCAGCTGGCTGGACAATGTCATCATGCTGTCGCCCTCGCAAGCCTTCCTGCAAAGCCTGTCGCTGGGCAAGCTGCCGGACCGCAAGGATTTCTTTTACTACGGCACCAACCATGAGTTCCGCATCCAGAACTGGCGCATCGCCATCTATGAGAGCGAACGCCTGCGCGACGAGTTCGCGGCTTTTGTCGACAACCCCGACCTGGGCCGGGTGCGCCCCCTGTAAAAAAAACTAAAAAAAGAGCCTGGTCATACCAGGCTCTTTTTTTCAGGCATCGCTGGCCTCATCGTCAGCATCCGGATCGGGTGCGGCCGGCGGCAGCGCGCGCCCGCGTTGCGCCAGCGCCTGGCGCAGCAAATACTCCACCTGGGCATTGCTGCTGCGCAGCTCTTGCGCGGCCAGGCGCTCGATCTCGGCCCAGATCGCCGGATCGATGCGCAACAGGAAGGATTTTTTACCCGGGCTCGCCATGGCTCAAACCGTCGCAGCCGCTACAACCGGCGTAATGCGCGGCGCCAGAAAGCTCAGCAAGCGCCGGGGGTCGCTGCACCCCAAGCGCAGGCTCTTGCCATTGCGGCGGCGGATGCGGACGGCGGCGGTGCCGGCCGCGTTGTACAGCATGCCTTGCTTGGTGTATTTGATGCCCCAGCCCTCTATCCAGCGCGAACTGGTCGCTTCTGCCCCGGCAATCTCGGCCAAGGGAATGCTCCACGCGGGCCAGCCTATGAAGCCGAAATGCCAGCGCAGATGGGTGGCGTCTATGCTGATGGTCAGCCGGCCCAGCAGCAGCAAGATCAAGGCGTTGGCCAGCACAACAATCCCCAGGGCCCAGGTCTGTGCGGCCTGCTGGGCAGCATTGTAGTGAAACATGAACACCAGCAGGCTGATCACCGGCAGCACTATCCACAGCACGCTGGCGAATTGTCGTTCTATGTAAACGGGATGGCTCATCACAGTCTCAAAATCAATTAATCGGGGCTACGCAGAGTGTTGGGCTAGCAAGGTCTTCGCACTCGAGCCGGAAAGAGCAGCAAGGTAGGTTGGGCTGAAGCTCTATCAGCCCAACATTCTAAAAAAACCACCCGCTTTCGCGTGAGCGCGGCAAATCAGTTATACAAAGTACCGGCATTCACAATCGGCTGCGTCTCTTTATCCGAGCACAGCACCACCAGCAAATTGCTGACCATGGCCGCCTTGCGCTCGTCGTCCAACACCACGATCTTGCGCTCGGACAGACCCTTCAGTGCCGATTCCACCATGGTCACCGCGCCATGCACGATCTTGGCGCGGGCGCTGATGATAGCCTCGGCCTGCTGGCGGCGCAACATCACCTGGGCGATTTCCGGCGCATAGGCCAGATGGGTCAGCTTGGCGTCTTCCACGTCGACGCCGGCGGCGGCAAAGCGTACGTGCAATTCCGCCTGCAGGGCATGCGCCACCTCATCCAGGCCGGCGCGCAAGGTGGTTTCTTTTTCAGCGAGGTCTTCGCCGTCGTCGTACGCATACTGCGAGGCCAGGTGGCGCAAGGCGGCCTCGCCCTGCACCGTCACATAGCGCTCGAAGTCATCGACATTGTAGATCGCCAGCGAGGTGTCCTTGACCCGCCACACGATCGCGGCGCCGATCTCGACCGGATTGCCGCGCTTGTCATTGACCTTCAGCGGCGGCGAATTCATGGTGCGGGCGCGCAGGCTGATCTTGCGCTTGCTGAACAAGGGATTGGCCCAGCGCAGGCCCTCCTGCCGGTCGGTACCGACATACTTGCTGAACAGCGACAGCAAGGCGGCTTCGTTCGGTTGCAGCATGTACAGGCCGGACAGGATGAACACGCCCAGCAGGCACAGCAGCAATTTCAGGGCGCTGGATAACAAGCCCGCCTCGCCCATGCTCGCCAGCCCGGTCCAGGCCCAATAGGCGCCGCCCGGTATCAGCAAGATGCCGATGGCCGCCATCAGGTAGCCATCCATCGACGAGCGCGTGCGCTCCTGTACCGGCTTCTTGCCGGCGACGCCGCTAGCCTTGGCGTGAACTGCATCCATATTACCCCCTTAGATGAAATCAAACTGATATCACTATAGTATCGCACTATAAGCTTGTCAAGAAGGTTCGCTCACCCCTGCCCCGCCAGGCAGCCGGATAGGATGGTAAGATGCAGGCTAGCCAAATGAACCGGTTTTCGCATGACTTTTACTATAAAAACACCATTTTCGACACGTTTCTTCGCGTATTACACGACCAGCAGCGTTTCCCTGAACAAACAACATCGCATGACAAATTGCTCCGGCACAGGTGCAGACTTGTCATGAAAACAAAAATACGCAGCGAAGTAAGCGCCCTGTGGCAACTGGCCTGGCCCATGCTGATAGGCCAGCTGGCCACGGTCGGCATGGCGGTGTCCGACGTCGCCATGACCGGCCACGTCAGCGCCGGCGACCTGGCCGCGGTATCGCTGGGGGCGTCGATCTGGTCCATCATCATCGTGACCGTGATGGGGGTGATGATGGCGATCAACGCGGTGGTCGCGCATGAAGTCGGCGCCGGCGAGCTGGGGCGCATCCCGCACGTGGTCAGGCAATCGCTGTGGAAGGCGCTGGGCGTGGGCCTGGTGGCCTGCCTGCTGGCCAATATCGCAACCCTGATCTTCGACCACCTGCAACTGGAACCGGCGGTAGCCCAAAAAGCGGCCACCTTCGTGCACGTGATCAGCATCGGCCTGCCGGCCTTTGCCGCCTACCGCGCGCTATACGGCTACAGCACCAGCCTGAACCAGACCAAGCCCATCATGGTGATCGCCATCGGCGCACTGCTGTACAACATCATCGTCAACTGGCTGCTGATCTACGGCCATTTCGGCTTACCCAAGCTGGGCGCGATAGGCTGCGCGGTGGCCACTGGCAGCGGCCTGTGGCTGATGTTGGGCGCGATGCTGGTCTGGATACGCCGTTCGCCGGCCTACCGCCAGACCTACCCGTTCCGGCAATGGGAAGGCCCGCACTGGGGCGAGATCCGCAGCATGCTGAAGCTGGGCATGCCTATCGGGGTCACCTATTTTGCCGAAGTCAGCGCCTTCAGCGCGGTCGGTCTGCTGGTCGCGCGTTTTGGCGTAGTCAATGTGTCATCTCACCAGATCGCGCTGAACTTCACCTCGCTGGTGTTCATGGTGCCGATGAGCTTCGGCATAGGCCTGATCACCCGGGTCGGCCAGGCGCTGGGCGAAGGCGATGCTGTGCGGGCCCGCTTCGTGTCCTGGGTGGGGGTGGCCATGTCGGTCAGCTTCGGGCTGGCTTCGGCGATCTTCATCCTGCTGTTCCGCCACCAGATCGCGATCGCCTACACCTCCGACCCGGCGATCCAGGCCATGACTTCCAGCCTGCTGCTGTTTGCGGCCGTGTTCCAGCTGTCCGACTGCACCCAGGTCGCCACCGCCTGCGCCATCCGCGGCTACAAGGTCACCCGCACGCCCATGCTGATACACCTGACCGCTTTCTGGGGCGTTTCGCTGCCGATAGGCTGCATACTGGGGCTGGCGCCGGCCTGGTTCCCATGGAGCCCGGCACAGCCGATGGCGGCCAACGGCTTCTGGATAGGCCTGATCGTCGGCCTGACCGTGGCGGCGGTGCTGCTGGTGGCTTTTTTGCAGCGGGTATCGCAACAAAGGGCCGGGCAGCAGGCCATTGCATAAAATATTGACTTAAATGGTTTGACCACCACTACATTTTGTCCACGAAAGACACGAAAGGCACGAAAAACACCAACGAAGAGAAATTTGTCAGCCAAGCCTGGTCTAAGCCTCGTTGTTTTGAATTTTTTCGCGTTTTTCGTGCTTTTCGTGGACTATGGCTTTTTGATTCAGGCCCGGCGGCAGACATCGAATAGTGCCTAGGCTGTGCGATGTTCCGGTAAAATACGGGGTTAATCTAAAAACTTCGCGAATAGCGGTACTACTATGAGTCTCAAATGCGGCATCGTCGGCCTGCCTAACGTCGGCAAATCCACCCTCTTCAACGCCCTGACCAAGGCGGGCATACCGGCGGAAAATTATCCTTTCTGCACGATAGAGCCTAACGTCGGCATGGTGGAAGTACCCGATCCCCGCCTGTCCAAGCTGGCAGAAATCGTCAAGCCCGAGCGCATCTTGCCGGCCACGGTGGAATTTGTGGACATCGCCGGCCTGGTGGCGGGCGCCTCCAAGGGCGAAGGACTGGGCAACCAGTTCCTGGCGCATATCCGCGAAACCGATGCCATCGTCAACGTGGTGCGCTGCTTTGAAGACGACAACGTGATCCACGTGGCAGGCAAGGTCAGCCCGCTGGACGATATCGCAGTGATCCAGACTGAGCTGGCGCTGGCCGACATGGGCACCGTAGAAAAAGCCATCCACCGCGAAAACAAGAAGGCCCGCTCCGGCGACAAGGACGCTGCCAAGCTGGTGGCCGTGCTGGAACGCATGATGCCGCACCTGAACGACGCCCAACCGGTACGCGCCATGGGCCTGGATGCGGAAGAAATGCTGCTGATCAAGCCGCTGTGCCTGATCACCGCCAAGCCGGCCATGTATGTCGCCAACGTAGCCGACGACGGCTTTACCAACAACCCGCTGCTGGACCAGCTGACGGTGTTTGCCGCCGGCCAGAACGCGCCCATCGTCGCCATCTGCGCTTCGATAGAATCTGAAATCGCCGACCTGGACGATGAAGACAAGCACGCCTTCCTGGCCGACATGGGCATGGACGAGCCGGGCCTGGACCGCCTGATACGCGCGGCCTTCAAGCTGCTGGGCCTGCAAACCTACTTCACCGCCGGCGTCAAGGAAGTGCGCGCCTGGACCATCCACGTAGGCGACACCGCGCCGCAAGCGGCCGGCGTTATCCATACCGACTTCGAGCGCGGCTTCATCCGCGCCCAGACCATCGCCTATGAGGATTTCATCAGCTACAAGGGCGAGCACGGCGCCAAGGAAGCCGGCAAGATGCGCGCCGAAGGCAAGGAATACGTAGTCAAGGACGGCGACGTCCTGAACTTCCTGTTCAATGTCTGACCAATGTCTGAGCAATGTCTAATACCGGTGCTTAAATAAGTGGTTAAAATACATGCCCTAAAGGCACGTATAAAGCATGCATAAAAGTATGAACATATTGCCCATCTAGTGATGGGCAATTTATTTGTATTCCAGTTTTCAGGTAGCCGGTGGGCAGCCGCCCACCCGCAACAAGCGTCGAATGCGCGTTGAATGCGCGTTGAACAAGCGTTGACCAGTATATCTATGCCCACCATTACCGAACTGAACCTGTACCCGATCAAATCCTGCGCCGGCATCGCGCTGCGCGCAGCGACCGTCACCCCGGCCGGCCTGTCGCACGCTTTGATCTACGACAGGGAATGGATGGTGGTGGACCACGAAGGCCAGTTCCTGACCCAGCGCACCCATCCCAAGATGGCCCTGATACAGACCGCTATCCGCAGCGATGCGCTGGTAGTCCGCGCGCCCGGCATGCTGCAGCTGGAAATCCCGCTGGACCTGCCCGACCCGGCGCAGGCGCCGACCTTGCAGGTACAGGTGTGGGACGACATCGTCACCGCCTACGACTGCGACGCCACCACCGCGGCCTGGTTCACTAACGCCATCGGCACCCCGTGCAAGCTGGTGCGCTTCCACCCCGACGCCAAGCGCCTGGCCAGCAAGAAATGGACCGGCGAGCTAGACGCGCCTACCCTGTTTGCCGACGGCTTCCCCATGCTGCTGATCTCCACCGCTTCGCTGGACGACCTCAACCGCAGGCTGCAGGCGCAGGGCCGCGAGGCGATACCGATGAACCGCTTCCGCCCGAATATCGTGGTGGACGGCATCGAAGCCTATGAGGAAGACTATGCAGAATCTTTCGAGATCGGCGCGATCAAACTGAAACCGGTCAAGCCCTGTTCGCGCTGCCCCATGCCTTCGGTGGACCAGGCCACGGGCGAATTCGGGCCCGACCCGGTCGACATCCTGCAAAGCTACCGCGCCAACCCGCTGGTGGACGGCGGCATCACCTTCGGCATGAACCTCATCCTGCTGGCCGGCGATGAAAAAATACTGCAGGTCGGCGACCAGGTAGAAGTGTCTTTGGCATTTTAATCCGGTATATTGTTTATTTATCTTCGTAATTCCACTCGCGGACGCAGCCATGCATAAGGTGGTGACCAGACAGGCGCAAAGTTTAACTCCGGACCAGCTGCGTACCGAGAACCAGCTATTGCGCGAGCAACTGGAAGACTTGCTGAGCCAGGCCCACCGCAACCAGCGCATCATGCTGCGCCACCAGACCTTCGACTTGCAGCTGATCGGCGCCAGCAGCTTCCGCGAGCTGATAGAAAACATCTTCAGCACGCTGGCCAAGACCTCCGACCTGGACATCGTCACGCTGACCCTGATCGACCCCAAGAGCAGCCTGCGCCGCATCTTGCTGGACCTGAACATAGACCTGATGGAGTTTCCGCACCTGCTGTTCGTGCAGACCGAGTTTGAGCTGGGCCAGCTGCGCCAGCACCTGAAAAAACCGGTGCTGGGCAAATACGAAGACGACCTGCACGGCCGCATGTTTGCCGAATGCAGGACCAAGCCCAGCAGCGTCGCCGTGGTGCCGCTGATACGCCAGAACAAGCTGATAGGCTGCCTGAACCTGGGCAGCTACCACGCCAGCCGCTTCGCCCCCAGCATGGCGACCGACTTCATCGAGCACATGGCGTCCATCATCGCGATCTGCCTGGAAAACGTGATCAACAATGAGCGGCTGACCTATATAGGCCTGACCGACCCGCTGACCGGCGTCAGCAACCGCCGCCATATCGAGCAGCGCAAGCTGGAAGAAATAGGCCGCGCCCGCCGCCAGCAATACGGCATAGTCTGCATGTACCTGGACATCGACTTCTTCAAGCAGATCAACGACAAGCACGGCCACCAGGGCGGCGACGACGTACTGCGCGACGTCGCCAGCCGCATCAAGGCCGAGCTACGCCTGAGCGACACGCTGGGCCGCTTCGGCGGCGAAGAATTCGTCGTACTGCTGATCAATACCAACCAGCAGCACGCAGTACAGGTCGCAGAACGCATACGCGCCAGCATCGCCAACAAACCCTTCCTGCTCAGCATGGGCGGCTTTTGCAAGGCGACGATATCGATAGGCATCGCGACCCTGCCGGCCACCCGGAATACCGGGGAGATAGACACCGTGGCGCGCGAGATGGTTGTGCGGGCCGATAGTGCGCTGTATGAGGCTAAGACCAAAGGGCGGAATCAGGTGCGGTGTGCGGGTTAGACTGCCTGTTTTTTGACAGCTAGAGTTTCACTGGAAAAATATGCATCGTCAATAGGTAAGACATTGTTCGTAATTTCAATAAAAATTGAGGGCTAAGTGGATCTACGGGCTACCATTGAATCGATGTTCGAAGGACTTGCTTTTACTCGCCCACTGTTCTACTCATATGCAGGAGGCCTAAGATTCGAGCTATCTGAAAGCGGCACATCCATTGAACAGTTTCTTCTAGCGCTAAATAAAGCCACTACAATTTGTGCTGACGTGTTTCCAGACGAAACGCAGATTACGGTTTGCCTGAGAAGATCGGCAGAGCCAAATCAACATTCACTTCGAGATGTGCTACGTGAGCTTCGTTCGGCAGGTATTATTATTCCTCGCACGCGACAAATTTGGTTAGCGCCAAAACCCTTGGAGGAGTGGTTCGATGAAGCAATTAAAGAGCAATGGTTAAACGTTGCGTTCGAATTGCCAAAATCAGCCCTTCAAAATTTGCTATGGTGCGCATTTGCCACTGATTTTGGGACGATCAGACCAAATCCACACTGCGCCATATATCTTTTCAATTTGAACCAGCGGGTCATGGTCTGGCCATACGATGATCGAGGTATGGATGTAGTCGGCCCCAATAAAAACCTGTTGTCCGCTCTCTATAAAAAACACAACCAGTTCTTATTAGATTTTGACCGAAACACAATGAATGCTACGTTTGAGACGTCTTCGCACCAAGTCAGATAGTCGGTGGGTTGGGCAAGAGTTTTATTTGTCAAAAATTCATTGAGCAAGCTGCCAAAAAGAAGTTAAACGTTGTGCAAAAATCTCGGGCTTTGTAGCCCAGCCTACCTCACTTATAGCCAATTACACGTTATTTACTCATCCAACTACTTATAAGAAATTATGCATAAAAAAGTGAACAATAGAGGTCAATTTCTTGGGCCATTGGTTTTACTCGGAATAGCAATATACCTTGTAGCCGGCTTGGCTGTGGCACAGATACTGGATCTCACACCCACAGAGAAACTTGTCGATTCGATGATAGGAACATCTTGGGCAGGAGAAGCTGTTGAAATGCATTTAGAGATCTATCTGCTCGACAACAATAGACTTGTGGCTAAGATCGGTGAGGACAAGCCGTCGTTTGGACGTTGGTTTGTCAATAACGAGGAGATTACGATTAGTATATTGTTGGATGGCGGCACTTATGGATTAAAAGGAAAAATAAAAGATGCCTCCATGACAGGTATGTCATTTCAGATAAGAGGAAAAATTTGGCCATGGGAAGTCCGCAAGAGCCCCTCTCCAGCTCCAGAGCTTTCTATCAAGGCCGGTGCTCAGGTGATATTACCCACTCCTCCGACAGTTGACCCGAGAGATTTTGCAGGCGAGTATGCGGCAAAATTTCCTGCATTTGAAGGATCGGCAGCTCCATTGAATAGCGCAAGTCTTCGGTGCGAGTTGGGAGCGAATTGCACTCTTGGCATTGGCGAGGATATTCCTCAAATTTACGATAAGGTAAGTCTGATACGGCGCTCCACTTATGCTGAGGCAAAATATGCGCTGCAGTATGCAAAGGACCATAAAAACAAAGCTACCCTTGAAGCCCCGTACCTGTCCAAACTTCTTAGTTCGCAAGCAAATATTGAATCCTGCCTTGATCTAAGACAAGCAGAGCGACCTCTAAGCGGCAACGTCGATATGCCAGGACGTCTTATCCTGTGCAAGTTGGATAAAAATCCGTGGAAAGAACCTGTTCTGCTTCTAATGGGATCAATTTTAGCAAACTGTGGAGATACTTTTTGTCGCTATGGCTTTCTGCCATTGTTTAGACAAAAGAAATAGGGTGCCAATAGGTATCAAAAGTGACGCGGTAAGGCTTAATTTGTAGAACTTCAGCACGCGGCACGTACACTGAGTACTGCGCAGTAATCTTGCGCCGTACACATTCAAAATAAGCGCGCAGAAAAACCAAAAAAATCAAAGCCCCTTAGCCAAAGCCCCCAGCCGGGCGATGTCGTTGATCAAAAACGACGGCACACAGGCAAGGTGTTCCGAAGGCGTGGCCGGGCAATCGATACGTGCGATGAAGGCAGCAGCGCCGCGATTGCTCATCGCCTGGAAGATGGAATCGGTATTCGCATAAGGCACGGTAGTATCGTCGCGCCCGGCAAAAAACACGATAGGCGATTGCGGCGTCCAGTCATAGACGCTGCTCTGGGCTGCGATCGCAGCCGTGTCGTCATTCAGGAAATTATCCAGAAAAGTCGGGTCGAAGCTGATATCGCTTTGCGTACCGAGCGCGGCGAACAGCAGCAGCTTGCGCACATTGGCCCTGTCATTCGCACCGAGATTCTTTAAAAAACCCGGGCTGATAATTGCACCCAAGGTGGGATTCTGCTGGCTGATGACAGCCAATAAATAATTGAGCGTCAGCGCCACGTCATATGGTCCCGCGCCGGCGAATGTGCTGACAGGCAGCGGGCTGGCGGCGCTCTGGTTTTGCGTCAGCGAGCGTAGGGTCGCAATTGTGGCATAGGCCCCTTCCGAGTAGCCGGTCAAGAACAGCTGGCCATTGTCGGCAATGGCGGCGGTTTTTCGCCAGCGCGCGCTGGCGGTCATGAAGTCTGCCACCGAGGCCGCGGTCGGCGCAGCCAGCAGGTAAGGATGCGGCGAGCCCTTGCTGGCGCCGTAGCCGACATAGTCGGCCGCACTGACCAAGTAACCGAGGGAGGCAAACAGCACCGCCGGTTCGTCAGCCGTCGCGTGGTTGCTGGGCGCCTCGGCATCGGTCTTGGCGGTGGCGTGCTGGTAGCTCAGCAGCGGGCTGGCCAGGCCGGTTGTCTTGCGCGGGATGGCAGCCAGCCCGGAGGCCGTGACGCTGTGCCCACTAGCGTCGGTGGTGGTGTAAGTGAGCTTGTAGGTGTCCACCGCATACAGCGGCTTAAGCACGGACGTGACTTCCGCCGGCAGTGCCGCCGCCACCTCGCCGGCACTGACCGTCCTGATGAAGATAGCCGTTTCAAAATGCCCGGGCCCCGCCGGGTTGGATGGGTCGGTAGTGGGAACCTGCCCTCCCCCGCTACTGGCAGAGCCGCCACCGCCACAACCGGCGACGGTCAAGCACAAGGCGAGGCACGCGGCGAGGCACACTGCTGTGCGGGAAGAACGTAACAATTCTGGCTTCATATGCATTCCTGGCTTGGCTGGCAATCTAGTCTATTCCGCTTTTACCTATTCTGCCTGCAAACACGATTCAGCATCCATACCATCCTGTTTTCAGGCTTGCGGCCCTATCTTATGGATATCACGGATATCATCCTTCTTGCCCCATGTAAATCCTTGCATCTGGGCATACAGGTTCGCCTGTGCCGCCGGCAAAAGCTGGCTTGACATATCGGCCTGCTGCACTATATTCATAATTAGCTATATAACCAACAGGCTATCTAATGCATGCCGACCAACTCAACCTGGCCTTCGCCGCCCTAGCCGATCCGACCCGGCGCGCCATCCTGGCGCGGCTGGCCGCAGGCGAGGCCACCGTCAATCAGCTGGCCGAACCGTTCGACATGACGCAGCCATCCATCTCCAAGCACCTGAAGGTGCTGGAACACGCCGGCCTGATCTCGCGCGGCCGCGCCGCCCAGACGCGGCCATGCCGCCTGGAGACGGCCAGGCTGAAAGACATTGCACTATGGGTAGAGTCCTACCGCAATCTGTGGGAAGACAGCTTCGAACGACTCGATGCGTTTTTGCAGTCAAGCCAACTGCCGCCAAGGAAAGGAAAAAAAATGTCCGCTGATAATGACAAGACCGAATTCGTGATCACGCGCCAGTTCCAGCTGCCGCTGGCCGTGGTGTGGCAGGCCTGGAGCGAGGCCGATCAATTGCAGCATTGGTGGGGGCCGAAGGGATGCAGCATAGCCATTCACCGCTTTGAATTCAGGCCGGGCGGCTTCTTTCACTACGCGATGAATTTCCAAGACGCGCCGGCCGTGTGGGGCCGCTTCAACTACCGGGAAATTGTGCCGCTGCAGAGCCTGGTATGGCTGAACTCCTTTTCCAACGAAGGCTGCGGCATGGCGCGCGCGCCGTTCAGCGAACTCTGCCCGCTGGAAATCCAGAATTCCGTGAGCTTCGGCGAACAGGCCGGGCAAACCACCGTCAGCTTGCGTGCTGAGCCGTTCGGCGCCACCGATGATGAACTCCGCTACTTTGTGGAATTACACTCATCGCTGGCGCAGGGCTACGGCGGTACCTTCGACCAGCTGGCCGAGCATTTACGACGGACGGCTGGTTTGCCCAGCTAAGCAGCGGCCGTAAGGCCTGATATGCAAGGCGTCATAGCGCAACGTGGCGCCGCCGGCTCATGGCCGCTGCCGCTCGAAGAAAGCCCAGATCATCGCCGGTCCGTCCGGCGCCATCGGCGACGGGCCTAGTAAGCGTGGACGGCGCGAGTAGGGCTGCGGGAGGCCATGTCCGCCGCCGTGAATGGCGACCAGTTCCACCTCCACCTTGGAGTCGTTGCGCCAGAGGGCCTGCTCGACGCTGACTCCGTCTGCCACCACGGCCTGCTTGGTCGCGGGCTTGCCGGCGATATGGTTGCGGTCAGCAAAATATTGGCCCGACTCTGACGACGACCGCACATTGCCGCCTTTGTAGAACAAGCCGAGCAGATTGACCTCGCCGCCGGCGAACGGAACCAGCGGATCCTTGGTGCCGTTCATGATCATGACGGAGGTAGCGGAAGTAGCTTGCTCCACAGGCTTGCATTTGAAATTCTCCGGCGAGGGCACATTGGCCGCTACCGCCGCCACCGCGCGGAACCGGGTGGGCGCTTCCAGCGCAAGACGCATTGCCATGAAGCCGCCGGCCGAAACACCGGTCGCAAACACGCGGCCGCGGTCGCTACCGATTTCAGTGATGAGCAGGTCGACCACCGCGCCCAGGAACCTCACATCGTCGATGTCGTGCCCGTTCGCGCTGAAGTCGCCGACCATGCTGCAATCGTTCCAGTCCAGGCTGTAGGAATTGGGATAGACGACCGCAAAGCCATGCTGGTCGGCGAGGCGCTCGAAACCATAGCCGGTCCCGCTCCGGATTTGCGCGGCGCTTTCGCCGGAGCCGTGCATCACCAGCACCAGCGGCGCGCCTTTCGGAAGCCCGCGCGGTACGTAGCTGAGGTAAGTCCGCTTCAGCCCGTCGACCTCGATGGCAGCCTTGGTCAGCGTGCCGGACAGTGGCGGCAGCTCAGGCTCGGGTGTGTAGACGAAGTAGCCGAGCAGCGCGCCGGCCACCGCAACGAAGGCGACCAGGCTCAGCAGGCAGTAACCGAGAAAACGCAGAACTCTCCTCATAGCGCGCCCTCGTTTGCGGGACGGCCGGAGGATAAGCGCCACCGGTCGCCCGGTGTCTTCACGTAGTGCGTCAATACATAGCGCCAGGGTATGGCAATGTACACCAGCACGACAAAGGAACAGGCAAAGAGATTGGGCTGGATAGCCTCGTCAATATGGCCCGCCCACCATTGCGGCAGCGCCACGATCGCCAGCCAGAGCGTCTTCCACAGCAATTCCCACAGGAGTATTGGCAGCATTAGCAGCGGATAGCGCAGCCCCAGCATGCACAGCAAGGAAAAAGCGGCCAGCATGCAAGCCACCACACCCTGCATGAGTTTCCATGACTGCGCGTGGTGGATGACATCGGGCCAGACCTGGGTACCGAGCCCCACGACGACCAGAAGGTAGAGCGCCCTCAGCAAATAAAGGCGAAACGACGAGACTTCGTTCATGCTGCTAGCTCCTTGCCGCCAGATGCCTGGACCGGCGTGGGTTCAAAAAAGAACTGCTTATTTGTTACCGGCTTACTCGACTTCTTTCAGTATCTTCTCCACCGCCGTCAGGCGGACATTCAGGTCGGCAAGCCTGGCGTCGATGGAAGCCAACACGGCCGCTGTCTCGGCCTGGGCGGCCGCAGCTTTTGCCGCGATCTGGCGGTAAGCCTCATCATTGGCGAGGCGCGCCCTGGCCTGCTGGACGGCCGCGAAATACCGCATGCCGAAGACGAGCAAAATCGTCGCGAGCGGCAGGCAGATCGTCAAAAGGTAGATGTGTTCGGACATGGGAGCCTCTACGGTTCAAGGTTGGTGGTCAGGGACTTCGCCGCCTCAGCGATGGCGGCCGGTGTAAGGGCGAAGCCGAAAGGCGTGACGGCAAAATAGTTTAGGGCTTTGCCATCCTGGGACAGCTCGAGTTGGCTGGTGACCAGGCCCGCCTCTTCCAGCTTCTTCAAGTGCAGATGCAGCAAGGGGCGGCTGATGCCGATCTCGCGCGCAAGCTGGCTGACGTAGTTGCGCCCGCCGGACGCGAGTGCCGCAACGATGCGCAGCCTGTGCGGATTGGCGAGCGCCGCCAGCATCGCCAGCAACTGGTCTCCCGTGAGCGAAAAATGCGATTTCTCTTTCATATGTAAACAATATCTTACACATGACAGGAAGTCAAGCAGAGATGAATCAATAGGTTCGAGTCCATCGGCCTCCCCGTAAGGACGCAAACTAAGGACGCAAACAAAAACGCCAAGCTGCATGGCTTGGCGTTTTGCAAGGAATGTTCCGATGGCCGGGGGAGAAAGCGAAGTAGCAGCTAGGATATTGGTCGCTGACCGGACCAGCTAATAGGCATCGCCCGCCTGGACTTCAGTGCTGCGCCGCCCACGCTTGGAGCATGTCGATCGCTTTGACAATCTGCCCCGCAGACCCGCGATAATCTCCGGAACCCTGCTTGATCCCGTCACGGGTATACCATTCGTAGAAAGCATCGTCCCGCACTACCCGGCTCAGCATCGGGGCCAGCTCCTGGTAGGCCAGCTGCACCTGCCCGTGGGCGACCATCTGCTGCACTATGCGCGCGCCGAACCATGGCCAGTCGCCGCCGTTCTGGTACACATATTCCCCGCCCATGTACTCCCTGTTCTAGAAGAAGCTGGCCGGATAGGCCGGATACAGGCTGACGCCGATGCTGCCCGATTTGGAATCGGTCTTGTTCTTGATCATGCGCACGAAGGCCTGGTCGACTTCGGCCGGCAACAGCAAGCCGGCCTGGAAATAAACCCGCGATTCGTCGAAATCGGCCGGAATCGGCGATCCCTTTTCCAGATAGATGTGCGGGATGAACTGCGCGCCGTTCCACAGATAGGCCCGCACTCCGCTGCGCAAATCGCGCTCGCGCCCGGCCCAGGCGCTGGCGTCGCGCGCCGCCGCTTTTTCCAGGGTTTGCAGGTCGACCAGCGCCAGAGTCAGCATCGCATTGTCATAGATGCTGAGGCTGGGGTGGCTAGCCGCGTTCAACATGGTGCCCGGGGCATCTTCTGGTTGCACGTCGCCCCAGTCGGCCCGCGTGGCGCCGAAAATCAAGCCGTACTTGCTTGAGTAGCGCTGCGTGTACAGGAACATCAGGGCATTTTCCAGCCGCCCTATCACCGGCACGCCGCCGACATCTTCCGACAAAAACGCCTTGTCGCCGGTGATTGCAACGTACTTGGCCACCGCCTGCACCAGCGAACTCTCCTGGTCACTTTCCACCGTGTTCTTGTAGCTTGATCCATCCTTGGTGTTAATCGCGTCAACGATATTTCCGTCCCCGGCCTGGTGCTCCGGGAACAGCCTGAGCTGGGAGCGCACGATCTGCGGCCCCTGGGCTTCGATGGCAAGTTCGACAAAGGTGTTGAGATCGCGGATAAACACTTCCGGATAGACGCTGCCTGCGGTCGAGCCCTTGGCAATCAGCTGTTTGGCCTTGGCTCGGACCAGGCTGAGCTGGGCATCGTTACGGATGGCAGTGGCGAGCTTGGCCTCGGCCGAGGGCTCAACCGGCGGTACGGTGGCCGACTGATTGCTCCCCCCGAACAGGCCGCTAACAGCAAGCTCAAGGCCAGCACCCAGGGACGAACTGAAAACGGTTTACTCATATCGCACGACCCCTCCCTGGGTCTTCCTGGCGCTGGAAAAAGATCTGAGAATTGGTTTGATGATTGGAACGTCAAAGTCCGGGATTATCGCGTGTTCCGCGATTGTTGTCAATCTAACAATTTATTTCAGGAAAAGCCGCAACCCTGCCGAAGCCGCGACGAACAGCAAGGAATAGGCGAAGCCGGGCTAGCCGCTCAAGCTTGCGGCCGGTCGGTGACCTCATGCTTCAGGGAATTGTGGGGCGTTTGTTGGGGCTTGCCGGCCAAGACCACCAAGGCAATGCCGCCGATAATCGCCAGCGACGCGACGAGCAGACGCAAGCTTATCGGCTCGGCCAAAAAGAAAACCCCGCCCAGTGCCGCAATCACCGGCACGCTGAGTTGCACCGTTGCGGCAGTAGTCGACTTCAAGAAAGGCAGCGCCGTATACCAGATGGCATAGCCGACTCCCGAGGCTAGCGCACCTGACAGAAACGCATACCAGACACCCGCCGGGTCGATTGAGGCACCACGGTGCAGCACGGCGCTCAGGATAAGAGCCATGGCAGCGGCCCGCACGAAATTGCCTGCGGTGACCTGCAGCGGATCCCCGGCGCCCTTGCCGCGCAGGGAATACATGCCCCAGGCAATACCCGCGCCCAGCATCAGCACTGCGCTCAGGAATGGGGGCGCGGACAGGCCGGGCAGCAACAGGCCGATCAGCCCGGCGCCGGCCAGTAGCAGCCCCAACAGCTGAGCCAGGCGCATGCGCTCGCCCTGCCAGAGACCATAGGCAATCATGGTGGTCTGTACGGCGCCGAACAGTAACAGCGCCCCGGCTGATGCAGATAGATTCAGGTAGGAAAAGGAAAAGCCGGCCGCGTACGCAAACAAGGCCAGCCCGGATAGCCAACTGCCCCTGCCACCCTTTACTCCGCCCCGACGCCATACCAGCAGCCATAAAATTACCGCGCCCGAAACAAGGCGCACGGTGGTAAAGGTGGCGGCATCAATCTGAGTCCGCGACAGCGCAGCCCTGCATAGCAGGGAATTTCCTGCAAATGCGACCAACGCAATGAGCGTCAGGATGAAAACGCGCGTAGTTGGCATTGAGGCACTTTCCCGGAGTCCCAGCCGGACGGACTCTCCATTGGCATGCGGCTCAGTATAGCAATGATACTGCGCAGCATTGCCATTCATCGGCGATCGGGCCTGTCCAACGGTCAGCTGGGATTTTCATATCCGGCAACGAGCGCATCGAGCAGGTGCCGCACTGCCGGCACCATGCCTCGGCGTGTAGGGAAGATTGCGTGCACAAGCCCCGCCTTTGATGCGAGGTTCGGCAAGATGTGCTGCAGCCTACCCGACCGTAAATCATCGTTCACCAGTTCCCGGGGCAGCATTGCGACTCCAACGCCTAGCATCGCAGCAATTCGCAGACTGGCCATGTCGTCAGTCGCCATTCGAGGTTGATGTACTAATGAGGCCGCTGGTCCGCTGTCATCGACCAGGTTCCAGACATAACGCTGGCTGTGGTTGGCCATAGCGAGAGTCGGCCAGTCCTTTAAAGAATCGATCGATGTCGGGGTTGCATATCGTTCTATTAAACTTGGGCTAGCAACCAGAACCAAGGTCGATAGTCCCAGATGCCGTACCGCAAGGTCGGTGTCTTCCAAGGGCGGTTGCCTCGCACGTATCGCAAAGTCCAGTCCTTCCTCGATGACATCCACGCGGCGGTTGGTCGCATCGACCAGAACTTGGACCTGTGGATTATCCAGGAGGTATTGCGAAATGATCTCGGCGATACCGGCGTTCAGTAGTCCTACCGGACAACTGATACGAACGGTGCCCTGTGGTTGGGCGCGCGTCTGATCCACGATCTCCTTGGCCGCCTTGGATTCCGCCACCAACGCGAGGCAATGCTGGTGAAACCGACGCCCGGTTTCCGTCAATGACAGGCTGCGGCTGGTGCGATTGAGTAGGCGTACGCCGAGCTCTTCCTCCAGGGCACGAACTCGCCGGCTCAATTTCGACGTCTGCAGGCCAAGACTGCGCGCGGCCGCGGTAAAGCTGCCGCGCTCGACCACTTCGGCGAAGAGGCGAAGATCATTCAGATCTGAGATGTGGTCCATAAGAGTCATGCGCTCAAGTTTGCTCTGATCATTCTATCCTGAGCAACGATTCTTTGCAAAACAGAACATATGCAAATGATCGTTGCGATCCTAATATAGTCCTCACAGGCTCACACCAACACCGACTTTGCAACCTATGAAGGAATTAACCATGCTCACAGTTCATGCATATACCACGCCCAACAGCCTCAAAGTGCCAATCGCGCTGGAGGAGATGGGGCTCGACTATCAGCTCATTGCTGTCAATCTGCGCCAGGGCGAGCAGAAGAGCGATGCCTTCAAGGCCATGAACCCTAGCGCGAAGGTGCCGGTTCTGGTCGACCGCTCAGTTCCTGACGGCGCCGATGTCGTACTAAGCGAGTCCGCGGCGATTCTGGTTTACCTCGCCGAGAAGACCGGGCAACTTCTTCCGCAAGATGCTTCCCTGCGGGGCAAGGTCTTCGAGCAGCTGTTCTTCCACGCGTCCGGCCTTAGCCCGGCGTTCCTGCAGGCATTCCTGATCGCGATCCAGTCGTCGCCACAAGCCGAAGCTCAGGCAAGAGCGCTGTCGGAGGTCGACAGGGTGCTAGGCGTGCTCGATCATGGCCTGAAGTCACACAAATATGTCGCGGGTGATACCTACAGCATTGCGGATATCGCTCACTTCGGGTGGATCTGGCGTCACCAGGCAGTCGGGGCGACTCTCGATAAGTTCCCCTTCGTCGCCCGCTGGTACACCGAGATTTTGGCGCGGCCGGCAGTCGTCACGGCTATCGAAAAAACCATGGCGCTGGCTCGATAAGTAGTGCCGTCCGTTCCGCCGGTCCATGGGGGCCGGTTATATGGGAGAAACAGGAGAAAAACATGATCTCGCATCGGCGCTGGGAATCACTGGACAGGGCTGACCTCAGCTGGTTGCGTGCCAGGTATCACTTTCAGGTCAGTCCTGAGGGCAACCCCGCACACGCGGCACTAGGTTCCCTGATCGTCTGGAACGACGATGAGATCGCCGTTGGCAGTGGATTCCCCCTACACGGGCACCGCGATGTGGAAATCATCACCTATGTCCGCCAAGGCGTGCTCGGGCACCGTGACACCCTGGGTTCCGAAGGAACGATACAGGCGGGTGATATTCAAGTAATGAGTGCAGGTACGGGAATCCGCCACGCAGAGTTCAACCAAGGCGACGTGCCGCTCAGGATTTACCAAATTTGGTTGCAGCCCCGCGAAAACGGTGGCGAGCCCCGGTGGGGTACCAGAGCATTCCCCAAAAGTGATCGGTCCGGGCGTTTTGCCGTACTCGCCAGCGGATTCGCCGACGACACAGATGCCTTGCCGATCCGGGCAAATGCGCGCCTGCTCGGTGCCACGCTGAAAGCCGGCGAGAGCATCCGACAGCATCTTGGCCCGCCTCATCGCGCCTATCTCGTGGTTGCTTCGGGACGAATCGAAGTGGAGGGGGAGCTTATGGGGCCGCTGGACGGGGCCGCGATCACGAACCTTGCGGCTATCGATGTATTTGCTCTTGAAGACTCTGAGCTGGTGATGGTGGAAGCCGGCTGAGAGTGCCTTCTCTATCCACCGAAACTTTTTTTATTTAGGGAGATTATTATGGAAAGCAATAAATATGTTCCTCTGCTGGGCCGCATCTTGATCGGAGTGCCGTTTCTCATGAGCGGGCTGAGCAAGTTAGGGGCCTACGCCGGGACGGTCGGCTACATTTCGGCCGTCGGCCTGCCAGCGGCACCGCTCGCCTACATCGTCGCAGTGGCGATCGAAGTGGGTGGCGGCGTGATGTTGTTGTCGGGCTACCGGGCCCGCCTGGCATCGCTGGCGATGGCGGTGTTCAGCCTGGCCACGGCGATCTTCTTTCACCGCAACTTCGGTGACCAAAACCAAATGATCCATTTTCTGAAGAACGTCATGATCACCGGCGGCCTGCTCCAGATTGCTTACTTCGGAGCCGGCGCGTGGAGCCTGGACGCACGCGCTGCACATTCGCCACCCGGTAAGGCGAGCTTGGGCGCGAACTGAAACTGCGATTGTGAGAGACGACTACTTACCCAAAGGAGGCAGCCAATGTCCAACAGTATTTCTATACTACTGAAACGCAATCTCGAGGTCTTCAGTGAGAACGATCCCGCGCGCCGGCGCGCGCTCATCGACGAAATATTCATCGAGGATTGCGTGTTCTACGACCCCAACAAGGGTGCCTACCGCGGCCGTGACGAGATCGATAGGATCGCGGGCGTGATCAAGGCAACTCACCCTGACTTTCAGTACCAGCCAATCGCCGAGCCCGACGTGTCGGGCGATGGCGGCCGGATCCAATGGGTATCGGGTCGTCCGGGTGAGGCTCCGGCCTACGCTGGAACCGACTTCATCGTCGCCCGGGAAGGCCGCATCGCCGCCGTTTATCTGTTCTTCGACAAGCTGCCCTAAACGGGGCTAAGTAAATGACTGATCGGCGTGCATCCCATGTCCCGCTCAGTCATGGCCTTACTCAGCTTCCTCCAACATCATCGGAAACATCCATAAGGAATCCTGAAGTGTCCAGGATTCTCGCGCTGTACAACTCGATGCGAGCGGTGCCCGATGCGGCGTAGGCACTCGCCATTGTCACAGCCAAGGGAAGGAACAGCAGATATTGGTAGGGGCGGGTAAGTGTCATAGCTCGAAGTGTGGCGTGCCAGGCGGTGCCCAAATTTGGGTGGAAATTATATCCAATACAGGCTTGCAAGGGCGCGTAACGCTTGGAGTAGCCCCCCCCCCCGAAGCAGCTTGCACACCAGCAGTGTCGTCAGCATGAGCCACGCCCCCACAATGAAAATCCCCAATGGCATATCTTCGCCTCCGATTGCTCAGTGCGGAGGCGTGGATTCGGACTGCTCCCACGTCAAGGCCTCTATCTCAACCGCCCGAAGTCCTCGGATTTCTCTCCGCTTTGCCCAAGCCAAGACCCACAAGACCATCGGCGCGATGGCCAGCGCCGCCAGCCCTAGCCACGCGCCGCCGGCCACTTCCCGCCAGCCCAGCGCCAACCAGACGGCCGCCCAAGCGATCGCCGCGCATCCCCATGCTTTCATACGTCTCTCCCGATTTGTTTTGCCCGCGATGCCCGATTTAAGGAACCGATGCGGCGATCCGCACTCAGGGCGAGTATGCGTCAGGCGCAGCCTATTAGCCTATGGCTATTTATGCCGTAATATATGCATTTCATGTCAATCGCATATTTTCGTGAAATGCAGGCGATCAGGATCGGCTTGCTGATTTATCCCGGCTGCATGCGTGCCGAACTTTTCGCCGCGGCCCGGCGCTCCAGCCGGTACATTCATTGCATGAGCGCTGCGATGCTAATCTACTGCCTGGTTTGCGGGCCGAGTATGCCGTCGATCTCGATCGCATACTTGATCGGCACGCACCTATGATGCAAATGATTGCTGGAACTGGCGCAATAATGGAGGCTAGTAGTGGAAATGTTAAAAGAGATGGCAATTTTTTCCCAGGTGGTCGATAGCGGGGGATTTTCTGCCGCGGCGCGGCAGCTTGGATTGACTACGTCAGCGGTCAGCCGCCATGTATCGCGGCTGGAAGCGCACATGGGCGGACGCTTGCTGCAACGCACGACGCGTTCATTGGCGCTGACTGAGCTGGGCCAGCAAGTGCACGCTGGATGCGCGCGCATGCTCAGCACCGCGCGCGAGATACACGCTCTCGCCGGCAGCTACAGCGCTCGCCCAAACGGCATCGTCCGCGTTACCGCGCCTGTGGTCTTCGGGCAAGTCTGGCTGGCGCCTAAGCTGCCGCAGTTTCTTGATTTATATCCAGACGTCGATGTGCGCCTGACATTGGTCGATCGCACCGTCGATCTGATTGAAGAAGGAGTCGATCTGGCCATTCGCATCGCGCGCGAACTGGCGCCGGGCCTGGCAGCACGGCCATTGTGCACCATGCGCTATGTGCTGGTTGCGTCACCCGGTTACCTGGCAAAGCATGGCGCACCGGCGATGCCGGAAGCCCTATTGGAACACCGCTGCATCTATCTTGGCTATGCGGCATTCGGGGATCGTTGGACGCTCAGGCGTGGCGAGGCCAGCGTCAACATCAGCGTGCCGGCACGTCTCACGATCAACAATAGCGCCGCGATCCTGGCCGCAGTGGAAGCGGGCGGTGGCATAGGCCTGGTGCCTGACTTTACCGCGTACACCGCCTTGCAGGAGCGGCGGGTACAACAAGTCCTGCCGGAATGGGAGTTCTGCGAACCCTATGCCGGCGCGGTGCATGCGGTATATGTTCCCGGCCGGCATCTGGCCTTAAAAGTACGGGCACTGATCGATTATCTGGTAAGTCCGTCCTGACAACGATGACCGAAACGGGCACGTCACCGGCGCCGGTATTTAGCGGGCGTCTCTCCGACCAACTCGGCAAACAGCCGCGAAAATGTCGCAACATCCGAGTAGCCTATTTCTTCAGTGACGCGAGCGATACTCCATGTCGTGCTTCCCAACAACTGTTTGGCTTTTTCCACTCGTGCTTGCTGTAAAAGCGTCAGCGGCGATTGCCCGGTTTCAGCCTTTACCCGGCGCAGTAGCGTACGTACGCTCACGTGAAAGGCCAGCGCCAGACGCTCCAGGTCGTAGGTCTCAGCCAGCCTGTCATTGAGCCACTGCATCACGCCGTGGGAGAACGAAGGCATGCGCTGGCCTATCAGCGAGCTATCCACATAGGGTGCCTGGCTGGGACGCTGGTTCGGCAGCAGGGCAAGGCGGGCGGTCGCCGTAGCAACCTGAGCGCCGAGGTTACGCTTCACGATGTTGATACCCAGATCAAACGCAGAGCTGAAGGCGCCAGTAGTGATCACTGCACCGTCTTCAATCAAAATTTCCGCCGCGCTCAGTTTCGCCGCCGGATAGCGGCTTGCCAGATCGGGGGCGAACAGCCACGACGTGGTGACTTTTCGCCCCGCTATCAGTCCTGCTTCGCCCAGCAAAAAAGCGCCTATGCACACTGAGGCGACCGAAGTGCCCTGCGCGAATGTTTTTTGGATGTAGGCAATCTCGCGTGACAAGTTTGCCAGTTTGGCATCCCACTCCCCGCGCCGGCTGATTTCCGGACCGGGGACGATCAACAGATCAAACTTGCCGACAGGGCGCTTGACCCCCAGCGGAATGCCGCCGGCCATCGTGACGGTGCGTCCCCCCAGTCCTATCACTTGCAGGTCGAATGAAGTTTGCTGGATCTTCCGAAGCGAACGGGCGACGTGGCCAGCCATCAGCAGCACATCGGCAATCCCAAAGACCTCGGTGCCCATGCAACCGTCGTAGGCCAAGATGGCGATGCGCACAGTCTTCATTTTTATCACTTTCAACAGGGAATTCACATGATTGGCGATATTAACATTAAAAATGGCAGTATCGCCACAACGAGATCAAGCGCATCAGCCCGACAATTGCAATCAGCGATTAACCAACCAGGAGAGATCATGCGTTTATCTATATTGCTCAGCGACGGCTACACCGCGCTTGACGTTGTTGGCGGCTATGAAGTACTGGCCAATGTACCTGGCATTGAAACCGAGCTTGTTGCGCAGACCAAGGGATTGGTGACTGCCGACACACGCCGCCTAGCCATGCACGCGTACCGCACTTTTGAAGAAATCCTCGACACCGATATTCTGTACGTGCCGGGCGGACTCGGTGTGACAAAGGGATTAAAGAACACAGAGCTTCTGGACACGATCAGGCGCTTGCATGCAACTTCCACGTGGACTGTCGGCATCTGCAATGGCGTGGAATTACTGGGTGCAGCGGGCGTCATCGACGGCAAGGAAGTGACTACCAACTGGACCTGCCGCGACCGCATGGCTGGTTATGGCGCCAAAGTGAATACGAAGCGCTTCCATCGAGATGGCAAGATCGTCACCAGCGCGGGAGTTTCGGCCAGCATTGATGCGAGCTTGTTTCTGGCGGGTTTGATTGCAGGAGAAGACATTGCCAAAACCATACAGCTTGGCATCGAGTACTATCCCGTCCCGCCGTTTGGAAACGGCACGCCTGACGATGCGCCCGCAGCCGCACAAGCGTTGATTCGCGCCTTTGAGCAAGCCGGACCGGAACGCCTTGAGTCGTTGCGAGCGCCATTCTGACGCAAACCAGCCAAGTACGCTGCTCAACACATCCTCTCCAAAGCAAACCATTATGAAAATCACTCACTTGCGCAATGCAACGATTATCGTGCAGCTCGGCAGTTACCGTTTTCTGGTCGACCCTATGCTGGCGCAACGAGGCGCGCTCCCCGCACTGCGAATGTTCGACGGCCAGCGACTGCGCAACCCCACCGTCGGACTGCCAGCCGAAGCCGATGCCGCCCTCAAATCAGTCACGCATTGCCTGATCACCCACTGCCAGAGAGGCCACTTCGACCATCTTGACCGTGCCGGAAAAAAATGGCTGCGTGAAAATCGGATTCCTGTGATTTGCACTCCACACGACGAAAATCATTTACGCGAACGTGGCTTGAACGTCCAGCCTTTGCCAGAAAATCATGCGCAAGAAAATCCGTTCTTTGAAGGAAAAATCCGGACGGTACGCTGCACCCACGGTGAGGGAATGATAGGACTGGTCATGGAACACGGTGTCGGCTATCTGATAGAAATGCCGGGAGAGCCGAGCGTGTACCTTGCAGGAGACACCGTGCTGACACCCCGTATCCGGGATTTTGTGAAGCGTCATCAACCTGATGTATGCGTGGTGCCGGCAGGGGGCGCCAGCATGGATATCGGCCAGGACATCATCATGGGTATGGATGAAGTGATGGAGTTTGCGCAAATTGCGCAGGGCATCGTGGTCGCCAACCATATGGAAGCGGTCAGCCATTGTCCAGTAACGCGCGCAGATCTGGCGGCAGCGGCGATACGTGCAGGTGTCGCAGCTCGCTTACGTATTCCTAACGACGGCGAAACGATGGAATTTCTTGCCGAATCCGCACCACCTTTGCATCGCTCTGCAATGAGTAGCGAAATGGTCGCATAGCGCCCCCCCCCGTGCAGTCGGGTCGCAGCGAATATTGACCTTTCCTCTTGCTATCTGCCCTTGTTGAGCGACTAATTGTCGACCAATTTTATTGTATGAATGTTTTCATCATTTTCACCAACCCAGCTTAAGAAACCTATGTTCTCAAAATTACCTTTCGAAAATTCCATCTTTGTAGCTATGTGCGTTTGCTCAGCACTTCTCTCGGGATGCGCGTCTGTCGCTGTCACCGAAGACAAACTCGTAAAAAATACGGCATTTGCGCTGGGCTTGGATAAAGACGGATTTACTATCCATGACCGCGTAGATGAAGGATTCAAGACAACCTACTTCGTCAAAACCAAATCGGGGGCGCAATACAATTGCTATGTGACAGGCACGGTAGGTATTTTCGGCCGCGAAGTTTCCGATGCAATGTGCAATAAAAAAGGGGAGCCCATGAAGAACCCCTTATTGCAACGCTAGTTGAGCCTGGCGTTGCCGGTCTTATTTTGCGGCGTAGTTACCGATTCGCTGCAAGCTTGGGCCCCTTCCAACGCCTGCTATTTTCCTATTGCCGCGCGGCGATCTAACATCGAAGTGTCTTTCGTGCCGCAAGGTTCGCTCTTTCGTTAATTTCATCGATATCACACTGAAAAATTCTATGCGTTCCAAGTCATATGCCCAAAATTCGACCGAGGATAAAGAGGTCAAATATCCATGGGATATGCCGACTGAGCATACCAAGATGAAGATCGCCACGGAAATCTACAGGCAGATGAAAGAAATCAAGGGCATTAGCCGCGAGGAAATTTTGCAACGTTTCATGACGGACGCCAACGTATCCAAAGCCGGAGCGCCAACTTACTTTCGCTTGATCAAAGCTGCATGGACGTGAGCCTTCTCCCTCTTACGTTGGCCTAGGTATTTGCGGCTCGGATATATGCAACATTGCACAAATCACCGACGCACCGGTTGCAGATCCGCATTTTTCATTATCAATCCGATTTTTGATTCACACCGATATTTCCTAAAGGGGAAAGCAATGATACTTACAGTTTTTCGTTCACGCTTGAAGAGTGATTTAAAGCCGGAGCAGCTACAAAAATTTATGCAAATGTTCGGGCGCATGAGCGCACTCGCGCCAACGATGCCGGGGTATATCTCACATAAGGGCTTTGGATCTGAGGACGGCGAGCGTGTTGTCATAGTCGAATTCGAAACCGAAGAAGCGCAACTGGCTTTCGCCAGCCACCCAGCACACCAGGAAGCGATAGAACTGGGAGTTCAACATGCTTTTCTCGATTACAGCGTGCAAATTTGCAATGTGCAGCGCGTGGCCACTCCCCAGCGGGCTCAGCTTTGACATAGCGATTCACAACATGCCTCGGAAAATAATCCATATGAAAAAAATCGCGATAGCTAGCTTGATGGTATTGGCAAGTGACGTCGGGCTGGCACAAACCGCGGAACAATTGCAGCAGGTACGCGACGCCATGGTGAAAACAAATAGGGATATTTGCTTAAATTTTGAGCGGTATCGAAAATCTGACGTAGCCCAAAACCCGCAAACTCTATCGACCTATTGTCAATGCACTGCCAGGACCTATGTCGACAGTATCAGTGATGAAGAATTCAGGGAAATGGCAAAGCACCCATTCGCCGATAAAGCTGAGCAGGTCGCTATCCAAGCAAAATTTAGCAAAATCGAACTCCAGTGCCGCAAATCGCTAGGGAAATAGCGATCTAGAATCTGCGCGGCACCGCTAACGGAGACGCCCGACTTACACCATTATTTCGTAAGTAGCCGAATGTAAAAAATGTTTCCTGGTACCAATGTTGTCAGAAACGATGTCTCTTTATTTATAAACTTAGGTTCTTTCATGTCCATATTTAAACTTTTCAAGTCTGTCTTGTGTACTACCGTCCTGGCTGCGGCATCATTTTCGGCCAGTGCAATGGTTGTTGATTACACCTTCGATCTTCCTGGGGTACCCTACGGTTCGTTCTCTGGTGTAGATACCAACCATGATGGAATTTTGACTTTCGATGAACTGACCTCATTCGACTTTGAATATCCATTGGTAGACACCACGGGAATCAACCTAGCCATGCTGGATTCTTTTGGTTCCTATAACATCGGAATCAATACTTGGAATTCGGATGCCACCGGTTGGGGATATCCAAATTTTGCTTGGTTTTCTTGGGAGAATGGCGATAGAGCCCTAGTCGCACAATATGCCACGGTTCACACCTCTCTTGAAGCAGAGGTTCCCGAACCTTTGACATTAGGTTTGTTCGCCATCGGCTTGCTGGGCCTGGGCGTAATACGTCGTCGCAAATACTAAGACTTCACTTCTGAGAGTAGAAAGGCCCGCTTTGGTGGGCTTATCTTTACGGAGTCAGCTATCAAGCACCTTGAAATGTTCAGGACGCGTCACTGTTCAGCGTCGGACCGTATGAGAGCGCACTCGTCTTCGTCTAGCGTAGTGGCCCCCCGATGCGCTTTGCCAATTTGCAGGAAAATTCTGCGCTCGTTAGAGACTAATCCACCTCGCAGAATCAAGTTATTGTGCTCCAGAACGTCCGCTATAGAGAAACGCGACCGGCCGCTTTGGAGTAAGGACCGTAGCCGATCAGGAGCTGTCATTCGACCACGCCTCTTGCTGGATCATTTACATTACCGACAATTTTCGTGAGGCCATCTCAAAAGGACGTACATGCAACTAACAATACCGGCGCTGCCGACAGATGAGGATTTTGAAATCTTGAAGCACGGCCTAAACACATACAAAGAGTCATTCACCAGCATTCTTCCAAGAGAGAAAATATCGTCATTCATTGAAGACAGCTCCGGGACGGTTTTTGGCGGCATTCTTGGAGAAATCAAATGGGGCTGGTTATACATCGAAGACTTGTGGATTGATGCCGCTATTCGCAACAACGACTGGGGTTCAAAGCTGCTGGGTACGCTTGAAGAATACGCACGTTTAAAAGGGGTTACGAGCTACCGCCTGGAGACGACCAGTTTTCAAACCCTCGGCTTTTACACAAAAATGGGATATACCCAATTTGGGGAATTGCTAGATTATCCGCCAGGGCACACTAGCTACTTTCTGAAAAAGCAGGTCGCGCTGTAGAGTGTTTAAGGCGCGCTAATTCTTTCGAGAGAAAATGCCGCAGTCGGCCAATACGAGACGGTCAAGCGCGTCTGCAAGAAGCGGCTTCTCGGCAGAAATTATGATGCCGTTTTAATAATAATTTTGTATCAACATACATCACATCAAACTTTTACGCGTCGCTCGTCGGGCGCTCATTTAATTGACATGTTCAAATATCTCCAAATTTTTGTAATTTGCCTTGTTTCTACGAACATGGCTCGCGCCAATCCCTATGAAAATGATTGTGCCGAACGATTTCTAGCAACACTAGGCGAGCGTAGTACCGCAAACACGGCAAGCAAATATTTTGAAATTCCTGGCGTGAGCGCTACCGATATGGGGTCGGTCGGCACGGCTCTTAGCATACTGATTTCAAATTTGGGAGGAATATCCCAAATGAGGCCGCTCCCTTCAATGCCTGAGGGCCGGACTGCGAAAGTCCAAATCGTTTCTTCAGTGCCGGAAGCACAGGCATATCTAGGCAGCGCTTTTGAAGCCCTTTCCGGGCGTGATGGAAAAGTGATTCTATTCGTATCGCAACGCAGCGATCACGCGTGCTCGATATTTTCGTTTGAACTGCATCTACCAGATTCTCTTCCACATTACCAAGAGATAGCAACCAAAATTGCGCAGACAATCGACCAGACTGGTAGACGGCCGATATTGCCTGAATTCGGTGAAAAAAAATGAACGGGTGATTTACGGGATTGAGGAACCGCTCCCATGTTGCACTTGTAATTTGCTCCGGGAGCGCGGTTGGGCCGCTGCGGCCATAGAACGCGTTGCTGCCATCCCACAGCAGTCTCCAGCTGGAATAGTCTTGGCGTTCAATTGGGCGAATTTTAAATTGTGCGCTCATCGGTAACTTCTTGAGGTTCAACGAATTCTCCCAGTTTCATGCGTACGGACAGAGCTGAGTGACGTTCAATCAGGAAAGCCCGTAAGGATTCATCGTAGTCGGATGGTGCCGCATTTCTCACCGAACAGCGTGCTTCGAGGGCATCGCGCCATGCGCTGACCTTTGGTGTATTTGTGAAGAAGCCAAAATCGCCACCTTGTTCAAATGTTTTGAAATAGCGAAACACCGGAGCGAATGCTGCGTCTACCAGAGAAAAATGCGTTCCTGCGAAATAGGGATGCGCCTTGATGATTTTTTCAAGCTGCTCGAATTTTTCTTGCAAATCATTGGCTTTAATCCGCAATGTTTCTTCGTCGGGCGCCCGGTAAAACGCCGATATGGCGTTGAGGGTGGCCGATGAAAATTCCATCCAGGACCGGTGTTGTGCGCGTTCAAGGGCGTTCTCTGGATGCAACTGGGCCCCAAAGCTTTCATCCAGAAATTCGCAAATGACCGCAGATTCAAAAATCGCTTGATCGTCGACCAAAAGCACCGGCGTCTTTCCTAGAGGCGAAATTTTCAAGAACCATTCGGGCTTGTTTGCCAGGTCAATGTCGACGCGTTTGAAATCTACCCCTTTCTCGAACAGGACAATGGCCGCGCGTTGGACGTACGGGCAAAGCCTGTGGCTGATCAGTGTTAACGTGGCGCTCATAATGGCACCTCAGAAATTCGGCACAAGGCGCGCACTGCGACGAACCGTGAGTACACCGTCGCCTTGCAGCCATAGCGCAATCGAAGCTACGATAAGAAACAGCGGATACTCCCACCCGCCGCCAGGACTGTTATGCACCCAACCGTTTCCAAAATGCACTGAAGCGGCCCCCGCCATCACGGGCACGAGAAGCAGCGCGACCTGTCGGGCATAGAAGCCCATCATCAGCGCCACGCCACCTAGCAATTCGAGCGCGAAGACAGGGTAGGCGAGAAAACCAGGAATGCCGACACTATGAAAGTACTGCGCGGTGCCCGGCAACGTGAATACCAACCATTTGAGTAAGGCATGGGCCAGCCACATGACGCCCAGGCTCACGCGCAATAGTGTGACGCCATATTTGCCCGGTCCCGGATCTGAAATTTGATTCATTGTTTTTCTTCAATTAAGTTGTCGATGAGGGTAATATAGCAGTGCGCTACTGCAATGAAAATACGCATCGAAGCACACTATGAATGCAATAATGCAATACACTTTAAGTGCCGCAGACCTGACCCTGATCTTGTCGCTGACGCGCGCAGGCAGGCTTGCCGAAGCCGGCGAGCGTTTGGGTGTGGATTCGTCCACGATCTTTCGATCGCTTCAACGTATCGAACGTGGGCTTGGCATTGTGCTGTTTGCGCGCTCGCGATCGGGCTACGCACCCACGGAGCTTGCGCTGTCCCTGGCGGAACAGGGGGAACGAATTGAAGCAACTCTGGAAGCGGCTCGCGCCGCAGCACGGCTGGCGCCGGAGCAGGCGTCGGGATCCGTGCGCATTACCACGACAGACACCATTCTTCATGGCTTGATTGCACCGGTTCTCGGGCCCTTGCGCCTGCTGCACCCATTGATTTCCTATGACCTGCATTCGGGTAACGAGCTCCTCAGCCTTACACGGCGCGACGCCGATATCGCGGTGCGGGCGACCAAGCGGCCGCCGCCACATCTGGTTGGCAAGCGAATAGGCCCAATTCGGGTGGCCCTTTTTGCGGCAAAGGGCGGAGCGACCAAGCTGTCGCATGTCGAATCAGGTAAGGCTACCTGGATCGCGCCTGACGATGCCTTGCCTGAACATCCCTCCGTGATCTGGCGGAAGCGGCATTACCCAAAGGTGACGCCGGAATATCGCGTCAATAGCATCCATACCGTCATGGAACTTGTGGCCCTCGATCTTGGCGTCGGCTTGCTACCGGTGTTCGTCGGCTCCCACCCTGGTATTGTGCAACTCACGGACGAGATCGAAGAGTGTCAGACTGATCTCTGGCTATTGACGCATGCCGAGTCGCGGCACCTGCAGCGTGTTTCCGCTGTCTTCAAGCACCTGTCTCAACACTTGTTGTTAAAATGAAGCATTCACACGCGGGGTGATGCTCCTTTGTGGCCAGCCTCTGACGGCAGAAAACGCAGGGCGCCGCCGCCCCAGCTCATCGATCAACCATCGACATTCGTTCCTTGTTGTAGCGAAGCCCGGCGACTTGCGTCAAGGCTCGATCAAGCTGATCCATTTCCGACACGTTCAAAGAAACGCCGGCGGCAGCGACATTTTGTTCGAGATACGTTCTGCGCTTGGTACCAGGGATAGGCACAATGTCCTCTCCTTTGTGGAGTGCCCAAGCTAGAGCAATCTGACCGGGGGCGAGATTTCTGCTATTTGCGATCTCGCGAACCGTCTTGGCCGCCTGCATGTTCACATCGAAATTGCTACCTTGCAGACGCGGGTCGAGGTGACGAAAGTCGGTTGGAGGATAGTCTTCGGCCCGTTTCGCCATCCCGGTCAAGAACCCTCGCCCTAGTGGGCTGAAGCATACCAAGCCGATACCGAGCTCTCGCAAGACCGGCAAAATCTCCGCTTCCAGATTGCGTTCCCACAACGAATACTCGCTCTGCAACGCGCTAATCGGGTGAATGGCATGCGCTTTGCGGATATTGGTGACTCCCGCTTCTGAGAGGCCCAGAAATCGAACTTTGCCTTCCCTTACCAAATCGGCCATTGCACCAACCACGTCCTCGATCGGCACCAGGGGATCAACACGGTGCTGATACAGCAAATCGATATAATCCGTGCCAAGGCGCCTCAAAGATCCTTCGACAGCCTGTTTTATGTGCTCAGGGCGGCTGTTGGTGCCTTTTACTTCGCCGTCTTCGATGGTAAATCCGAACTTCGTGGCCAGGACCACATGCTCTCGCCGCCCTTGCAAAGCCCGTCCGAGTAATTTTTCGTTCTCGAACGGCCCGTATTGCTCCGCCGTGTCAAAGTGGGTGACACCGAGTTCAATCGCGCGGTGGATCGTGGCGATCGATTCAATGTCATCGCCAGCGCCATAAGCATCACTCATGCCCATGCATCCCAGACCTAAGGCTGAAACAGTCAGTCCAACGGATCCTAATTTACGCTGCTTGATCATTTGCTACTCCATAGTTGAAGAAGGGTGTGCCACCTCGGCAAATTCCATCCGCGTTGGTTGGCGACGACAGCGACCGCTATCAACAATATGCCAAGCATTTGCATGGAGTTGATAGTGGTGTGAAAGAAAGTCACGTCAGCCAAGATGGCCACAACGGGATAGACGAACGAGAGCGAGGCGATCATGCCGGCGGGCAAACGTTGGAAGGCGGAATACAAGAGGTTATACATTAATCCAGTATGAACCAGCCCCAAGAGCAGCAAACTGGTCCATGATTGCCACACCAATCCGAGCGAAGAGAAGTCGGCCAACAGTGCCAACACGGGGACACCGAGGATCAGTTGCAAGCCAGCGATCTGTGCTGGAGGTACCCCGACCAATTTTTTGGTCGTGAGTGTCGCCACCGCATACAGAAAGGCTGCAACAAGTGCCAGCAATGCCCCACCCAGCATCATCCTTCCGCCGTCGCCGAAATTGATGCCTGAAATCATGGCGACGCCGAGAAAAGCTAGTGCCAGCAATGACAGTTTGCTCCAAGAAGGCACTTCTTTCTGTGCAATCCCCGCCAAGATAATAAGGAAGAACGGCTGCACATGATAGATCACGGTGGCAATGGAAATGCTACTTGATCGATAAGCTGAGAACAGGCATAGCCAGTTCGAAATCAATGCTATAGCGCCGAGGATCAACCAGCCGATTTCACGGGAAGCTAGTCGCCGCCAACCTCCTTGCCAACTCAACCAGCCCAAAAGGGACAGCCCACCGATCAGGCAACGAAAGAACACCACTGTTTGGGCCGATTGCCCGCTCATCAAGACAAACAATCCTATCGTTCCGGATAAGCTCATCGCGACCACCATCCGCCAGATTCCGCTACTAGTATTCATGTTGGGTCCACGTCGTCAATATGGAACGATTATCCCCAGCGTTCAAGAAATACACAATTAGCTTAAAAAACAAAGCATTGTTGATTTCAACGCAATGATTGAATGTCCCTTGGAGATGTTGAACTGCATATTCGCATGGCCTAAGCCACTGATTCGCATCGCAAAAATGTCGCCTCTGGCGCACCAAAAAATCACCCATTCGAGCATCGAAGAAACGCTTGGCAGTCATGAGTTCAAATGGTTAATCCGAAAAATGGGAGTTGACCTCGGAATAGGGGGCTGCGCCGTCGAAGAGAGGCTCGGACCGGCCATCGGCAAGGAAGTTTGTAACCAGCGTTGATGTGCGCGCCCAAAGACTTTGGGGAATCCACGACCCGACACTGATCCGCCGCACGCCGAGCGCGGCAAGTTCCGCCGCTGGAGGCAATCCGGGCCAGGCGATAACGTTCAACAGCAGGTCGATACCGCCGGCAATTTCGAGAATGTTGTTTGGGTCAACGACACCCAGAACAAACAAGCCGTTCGCCCCGGCGTCCCGATACCGTTTCGCGCGTGCGAGGGTTTACGGCCAGCGACGTAATCCGCCGTCCGGCGCTACATGCATCTCTCTCCGTTCTTGAATCTCGTCACAGCATGCCGAGCTTGACCGCCTCCAGGAACGGCTCTATCGTCCGCCTGGCCGCCGGCCCGTCTTTACCCGCCAGTGCGCTGATCACTTGAACACCAAAGATATAGCGTTTCTTGAGCACACCGGAAGTCGTGAAGTCGCCAGTTGCCTCCTCCTTGGCCGGGATATGGGTCGCTACTTCGTCCTCGCCGAGTTTCGAGATGACGGGATAGTATTCCGGGCCAACGCCACTTGGCGTGCGCTTGAATAACGCGATGTTCGCCTTTTCCATGTCCACGTTCGACCGCGCGATGAGCTTCATGCTCTCGTAGGTCTCCGCCATGCCGTCGCTCGCTGCCGCCGATTTCGGGCGACCGCCGGCGCCGGAGCGTTGGCCACCGGCGTCGATCAAACTGATTTCCACCACGCTCGAGCCTGCGCGATAGCGAGCCGTGTTCGTGCCTGACAGGCATTGCGTGCCGACATAGCGATAGCCGTTCAATGACGGTTGCGAAGGCAGCGCAGCCGCAAGTGCATTGCCGGCGCAGGCCCGCGGCGTTGCGAACCCATCATCAGCCGCAGCGAAAACCGCGAGCGGCAGAGCCGCGCCTAGCAAGATCACGCCAAGGTATTTGTTTCTAGTGGTAATTGCCCGTCGCATGGGAATCCTATGTTGTGTCAATCGCAAAGTAAAAATCATATTTCGGCCCCTTATTTGGAATTTGAGTTTTAAATGAAAATTGAAAAGCTGGGGCGCACAGTAATCGCCGACCTAGCCGGCTGCTATCGGAAAGCAAGGTGGTGAGTGATGCTGTCGCACTGTTTTATCGACGACACTTCAATTCACTTTACTTGGAAAGTCTAACGTCCGCGATATTCCTGCTGCGGCCTTATCGCTCAAAGAGAAACATACCCAGCATAGACAAGAGCAAGCGCCGCCATCAATGAAGCCCAGGCGCCCAGCATATTGCCAGCGTATACCAGCTTGGCCGAAAACGGCCCCTGCGAAGAAAGTCCGCGCTGGCCGACGGTGGCGGCAAGGGGCAATGAAAAGCAGAACGCGTAGGACGAGATAATCAGTGCAATTGCGATAGCCCACTTGAATGGCGCTGGAACCGAGAATGAAGACAGCAGACCGGCCACTGCAAACATCAGCGTGGCGCCTATAGGCAGGCTGGCATAGGCCACGCGCCAGGAATGCACGATGTGCGCTTCCGCATTGCGCTTCACGGCACGCGCATACGGTGCCCACCCTACCAATCCATCCGTGGCACTCGACTACCCACCCTTGCCCGCCCTGGCCTTCACTACCAACGCCTCAACCACCTGTAGCGTCGCCTTGTTCAAGGCCGGGTGCGGTATTCCCTGGTTGCTGGCATCGACCATCGCCGGATTGGTCAGGAAGCGGCCATCGACGACCAGGGTAGGCGTGCTGTCGACCTGATAGCCGGCGGCGATGCGCGGCAGATTCTGCAGCTTTGTTTTTACCGAAAACGAATTGTAGTATTCAAGGAATTTGGCCTTGTCGATGCCGTTCTTGAGGGCCCAGTCGAGATTGTCTGCATCGTTCATCAGGCGGCGGCGCTCGACATGCCAGGTCGCCAGCACCTTGCCGTGCAAGGCGTCTTCGTTCTTCATTGCCTCCAGCGTCAGGAACAGGTGCGCTTCCGGGTCATTGGGGCCGGTATGCGGAATATGCACGCGGCGGAATACGATATTATCGCCCTGCTTTTTCACCCAATCCAGCAACTCCGGCTCCAGCATATTGCAGGCTGGGCAGTGGTACATGAAAAACTCCATGACCTCGATTTTCTTGCCCACCGACTGCGCCGGCTGCGAATTGGCAAGCGTGCTGTACTCGGCGCCATTTTGCGGGCTGGCCGGTGTAGCGAAAGCGAGATTGGCGAGCAGGCCGGCGGCGGCAATGGCAAGGCTGAAGTAACGCATGGATATCCTTTTCATTTAGAGGGGAAAAGCAGACGTAAATCGCAAAATTCGAGCAAGAAAAAAATTAAAACATAGAGCTATATTAACAATACTTCCCGTCCTTGCTCCCGAAATATTGCAAGCACTGGGGCTGGGGTAATAATTTCTTTCGTCTGAAAATTCAGCTTGAATCCGCACCCCGGCTTGCCTCCAAATACTCTCCGCCGGCTGTATCCGGAGTCAATGGCTTCACGGAGTCAGCTGGCGGGAAAAAGTTCGTACAAAGCATTCCTCCTGCGGCCTTATCGCTCAAAGTGAAACATACCCAGCATAGACAAGAGCAAGCGCCGCCATCAATGAAGCCCAGGCGCCCAGCATATTGCCAGCGTATACCAGCTTGGCCGAAAACGGCCCCTGCGAAGAAAGTCCGCGCTGGCCGACGGTGGCGGCAAGGGGCAATGAAAAGCAGAACGCGTAGGACGAGATAATCAGTGCAATTGCGATAGCCCACTTGAATGGCGCTGGAACCGAGAATGAAGACAGCAGACCGGCCACTGCAAACATCAGCGTGGCGCCTATAGGCAGGCTGGCATAGGCCACGCGCCAGGAATGCACGATGTGCGCTTCCGCATTGCGCTTCACGGCACGCGCATACGGCGCGCCGTAAAGCAAGCCTACGAGCAAGACGATGGCGCCGTGAAACGCGAGATGGCGGGCTGATGTTTCCATAAGGGAGAGCTAAGTTGGTGGGGAAAAGTATTCGCCGTATGCTGCCATACTCAGTTTGCTGAAGCGATATCGAATCTCGGCACGGCAGTGCGCAATAGTTGAGTCGCTAAACCTTGAGGCGTACGCGAAAGCCTCTGGCGGCGTAGTGGGATTCACCGCAGTTGTGATACGCGAAAAAATGGCCATAGCGGCGGTCACGGAAGAGAGCGCTGCCAACATACAAATCCATGGGCCGTAATGCGTACCATATTCAATCCTTGTCTCGACTCTTCAGGCCAAAGCCGCCGCCTTAGAAAAATGCTCTAACAAACTTCTGGATACGGCGTCCGGAATCTCGACCATCGGCCAATGGCCACATTGCGGAAAGTGCTTCACCTTCTGAGCGCCAAAACCCTCTGCAAATCGACCGTCGATATACGTATCACGATCGCCCCAAATGACCAGGGAAGGTATATTAGCTGCAAGTGCACGCAATTCAGTATCCCAAGTCTGAAAGACTTCCGGATCGAGTCCCCGGTAAACCCGAAGCACCATCTGACGCACCGGACCGGTAAAACCACGGTAAGTGGCGCTGATGTGCTCGCGGCTAGGCTTAGTTACCCCTGAGTTGCTGCGCATTGAGCGTGCCAGTCCTGACTGAGGCATGAGAATATGGAGCAACTCACCGAGAATTGGAATGCGGCAAATACGTCCATAGCGGTGCCAGCGGTACTCGGACTGAAAAACCGTATTCATGATGGTGATGCTTTTTACTTTTTCCGGATGGCGCACCGCCCACGCCAGACCGAATGGACCTCCGATGTCATGAACAACCAGATTGACTGGCTCACTGATACCAACGGCTGCAAGGAAAGCATCGATAAATTCAGCCATCCCATTCAGGGTGATCTGAAAGCCTGCCGGCACTGCTGACTGCCCGAATCCGGGAAGGTCTGGCACAACGCATCGGTACGAGGAACTCACGGCGGGAATAACGTCCTTCCACACAGAACCGGAATCAGGTATGCCATGCAAAAAGAGTGTTGGTATGCCTTTTCCTGAATCTGAAAAATGTATCTTTGATCCTTGAACATTCACAAACATAGTGGCCGCCTTTAAGTAAGGCGTGCAACAGAAATGCACGCATGACCGTAGTGTCATCGATTCACAAATAAATGCATATAGCAATTTATGTCATAATTCATGCAAATTATGCCACCCTCTTTTATTGAGCCTTGACTATAGAATCTTATGAAAATCGGACTTTTGGTCTACCCAGGATGCATGCCGGCCGGGCTTTTTGTTGCGTCTGATATTTTTCATGCCGTCAACCGACGTATGGGAAAACCTGTCTTCGAGCCGCGATGGATCAGCACTGGCAACGAAAGGGTGGGCTTGAGCGGTGGACCGGCACTCGTGATGGACTATTCACCACAGGACCCGTGCGACGCCTATTTAATACCTGGTTTTTGGGCCGAAACCGCCACTGACATTGACCGGATGCTGGACCGGCAATCGCTCCTTATCGACTGGATACGTCAAGCCCCGAAAGAGGCCGCATTGTGGACCTATTGCATGGGCGTTGCATTAGTGGCCGCGGCAGGAAAAATTGATCATTGTGAAGCCACGGCGACATGGTGGCTTGAACAGTCACTTCGCAAACGATTTGCGGCAGTCGGGTGGAACTTTCAGAAAACCGTCATAGCGGATCGCAAAACCATTACCGCGGCTGGCGCGAATGGCTACTGGGCAGTGCTAAGCAAACTATTAATCACTCGGATACCAGCAGAAGTCATTCGTGACGTTGAGCAGGCACTGTTGGTTCCTCGCGCCAACACCGCCCATCCAGTGTTCAGATCGGTTGAAATGATTGGCCAGACTGAGCCGCAACTACAGCGCTTGATCGCTTATGCCCAAACGGTGCCGGCGTCCGACCTAAACCTCAATGCGGCAGCAAAATACCTTTTTATGTCGTCAAGAACCTTAAGTAGAAAAATTGACCAGGCTACTCAAATTAGTGCCGGTGAATGGCTGCGTCTGATTAAGCTGCGTCAAGTCGCAAACGCCCTTCTATCGTCTACGGCATCGGTAAAGACAATATGTGCCGAGATAGGCTTTACCGACGAGGCAAGCTTAATGCGCACCTTCAAAAAGATGACTGGAATGACGACATCCCAATATAGACAACAGTACGGCCATTCAGTGACGTCGTTTGTAAATAGTCTCAAATGATGCCAAAACTGACGAGAGATTTTCCCGGTCTCGTCAGTTTTTGCTGATCACTCAGGGTACTCCTGGGCGCCGACGCAAGCTCGCCCAAACTTGGCTTGGCAATCGACCTGGATTATCTAATAAGGTAAGCCACTGGTATCGCAGTCGACATAGCCGGTCATCAGGCATATTGGGCTTCGCCATTGCCCATGGACCAGTTTTCCTTTTTTACCTCGACCAGGTTAATGAGCACATCTTCACGGCGCAACCCCAGACGCTCGTGCAAACCGTCCACCAAAGCCTTGTAGTACACCTTTTTCAGTTCCAATGTCGCTCGCCCCTCGTTCAGCGTGATCTGGATGATGATGGCGTCTTCGCTTCTGTGAATACCATAGTAGCTTGGGTCAATCACCAAATCTGTGGTCGAGTGCTCGGAAATCACATGGAATCGATTGTATTCTGGAACATTCAGTACGGCGATCGTCGTGTCGTAAACAACGTCACTTATGGCACTACGATACTCGGCGGATTTGCCTTGTGGAACATGGATGCGAACGAGCGGCATGAGAGGTATCCTTGTGAACGGTGGGAAATGTTGGGATTTAATTAGGAAGCTTCGTCACGTGTCCATCACCAACGAATGACTCCCACGCAGGCATTGTGATCGTACGGCTAGCACCCGACAACTGACTTTTATTCGCATATGAAATAGAATAACTATCCCATGAAAAATCTTCCCCCTCTCCGGTCATTGGTCGCTTTCGAGGCTGCAGCGAGGCACCTGAGCTTCGCGAAAGCTGCTGAGGAGCTGTATGTGACCCCGGGGGCGGTGGGGCAGTTAATCTATAAGCTGGAAGACTGGCTGGAAATAAAACTATTTTATCGGGAAGTGCGAAAGGTCTCTCTAACCGAAGCCGGCGCCGCTTATTTCGGACGTATCAGTACCGCCCTAGGCCAGATTTCGCATGCCAGCATTCTGCTCAAGCAGCGCCGTCACAATGAGTTACGAGTTTCGATGCCGCCCAGCTTTGCGAGGAAGTGGTTTGTTCCACGCATGGTGCGGTTCATGGACCTTTATCCTGAAATCCGTCTAAGCATCGATGCAAGCGCGGCACTCGTGGAATTTGACAACGAATCGATTGATATCGCGATCAGGCATTTTAAGGCGCAGGAGAGCAACAGCTTCGACGTTGAATTGCTTTTTCTTGACGAACTGCGAGTATATTGCAGCCCAATGTACTGCGAAAAACTGGAACTGAAACAGTCGGAAAATTTAGCAAAAGCGACTCTTTTGGCAACCAAAATTCACCCCTATTGGGAGCGCTGGCTTCTGCAATTTACCAAGTTGCCGGGACGAGAAATTGGCGAAATCCCCACCGTCAACTTCGATGCATCCCATCTGGCGATTGATACGGCCAAGCGCCATCAGGGGGTCGTGCTGACCAGTGCATCGCTCGTGGAGCATGAAATTGCAAGCGGCGAATTGATCGACCCGTTTGAAGCGCGACTTCCCGTCGATGAAGGCTACTATCTCATTGGCCCCAAAGGTTCCTTCGCGCTGGGTGGCGCGGTTGAGGCTTTGAGGTTTTGGCTGAGACAAGAGTGCCGCGTAATGTGTCGTGAAACTGAGACAATGGGAAAATAAAGATGGATGCGGCAATAGCCTGACGCAGCGTTCCAATGTTTTTGTTTTGGGCCGTCCACAAGCGCTGAAAAAACAAAAAGGCTTACCAGTAAAACGCTGTAACCCTTTGATTTTCTTGGTGACCCGGGACGGAATCGAACCTCCGGTACAAGGATTTTCAATCCTCGATGACGCTTTTTTCCGCGGCCGATATCAGCGGCTACGCAGACTCACCCCCTACTTCGCCTTAGCCTCAGCCTGCAATTTCTCATACTTCGCCATCAACTGCTCCGGCGTCTCGCGCCAGGCCGGGTTGAACGGGATGCAGGCCACCGGACACACCTGCTGGCACTGCGGCTCGCTGAAATGCCCGACGCATTCGGTGCACTTGTGCGGGTCTATCTCATAGATTTCCTGCCCCATGTAAATCGCTTCATTGGGGCATTCGGGTTCGCATACATCGCAGTTGATGCAGTCGTCGGTAATCAGCAGTGCCATACAAACTCTTACTTTACTAAAATCGCTTCTTCTGGACCTGCGTTTATTCGCCTGCAGCTGCAGCCAATACCTTTTGCTGCAGCCACTTGTCCACGGAAGGGAACACAAACTTGGAAACGTCGCCGCCCAGCATCGCGATCTCGCGCACGATGGTGCCGGAGATGAACTGGTACTGGTCGGAAGGGGTCAGGAACAGGGTTTCCACATCCGGCAGCAGGTAGCGGTTCATGCCTGCCATCTGGAACTCATATTCAAAATCGGACACCGCGCGCAAGCCGCGCACGATGACCCGGGCGTCGTTCTTGCGCACAAAATCTTTCAGCAGGCCAGAAAAACTCTCTACCTTGACATTTGGGTAGTGGCCCAGCACTTCATTGGCGATGGTCAGGCGTTCTTCCAGGGAAAAGAAGGGCTTCTTGTTCTTGCTGTCCGCCACACCCACGACCAGCGTGTCAAACAGACCGGAAGCGCGGCGCACCAGATCTTCATGCCCACGTGTCAGCGGATCAAACGTTCCCGGATAAACGGCTGTGACCATCTTCTCTCCCTTGTATGTCATTGGATTGTGCACCAGTAATTACCACGATGCACCAATATATTCGGGCATTATGCCTGATTTTCAGGCAATCCACCGGGCTAATTATTGCGCTGCAGTATATGGAAATAGACGCTGCCCGCCTGGTCGGCGCGAATCACGCTCCAGCCGTCCAGCATCGCCGCTGTGGTTTCATCCAGCCCGGCCTCGCCGTCCACCGTCAGCGCGACCTCGGACTCTACATACAACAAGCCCTTGGCGCTCAGGATGTCGGCGCATACCGGCAACATCTTGGGCAGCAGGCCCAGATTGTAGGGCGGGTCCAGGAAAATCAGGTCAAAGCGCTGACCGCGCGCGGCCATGCCCTGCACCGCAGTCAGCGCATCGGCCCGCAGCAGGCTGACCTGGCCGGCCTGCAATTTTTGCTTGACGGCTTCCAACTGCCGGTAAGCCGGCGTGTGGTATTCCACCATGGTCACATTGGCCATGCCGCGGCTGGCGGCTTCAAAGCCGAGCGCGCCGCTGCCCGCAAACAGGTCCAGCGCAGCCAGTTGCGACCAGGAGCCGTCCAGCAAATGCCCCAGCCAGTTGAACACGGTCTCGCGCACCCGGTCCGGCGTAGGACGCAGGCCCTCGGCGTCGACCACGGCCAGCGGCGTGCGCTTCCACAGACCGCCTATGATGCGCACCTGTTGTGGCGGGCGGCTGGGACGCTTGGCTTGCGGCTTGGTTTGTGGCTTGCTTTGCTGATTTTTTGCTACTGCGTTCATTTTTTGGGATGCTATCGGAGGTGTGGACAGGGTGGGCGTTTGATGTAAATTTACTACCAAAACCCAGGCGGCGGTTTGGGGGATCACTGCGCTCTGTTAGAATGCTAGGCATTGTAGCTTTTTGCCGGTATTTATGCTGGCACAAGCTGCCAACCTACCGTAATTGCTCCCCTATTCGATGTTTAGCTTTTTCAAGAAAAAACCCAAGGAAGAACCGGCCCCCGCTCCAGTTCCTGTTTCGCCGGTCCAGCAGCAGGCACGCTCCGCTCCGGTACCGGCAGCTGTCATCGAAGAGCCTGCAGCCATCCCGCCGGAACCTGCGCCCGCCGAGCAAAAACGTTCCTGGATCAGCCGCCTGAAGGCGGGCTTGTCAAAAACCTCGTCCACCCTGACCACCCTGTTCGTCGGCGCCCGGATAGACGACGACTTGTACGAAGAGCTGGAATCGGCGCTGCTGGTGGCCGACGCCGGCGTGGAAGCTACCCAGTTCCTGCTCAATGCGCTGAAGAAAAAGGTCAAGGACGGCAAGCTGACCGAGGCCGAACAGGTGAAGGCGGCGCTGAAGGACCTGCTGCTGGACTTGCTGACCCCTTTGCAAAAACCGCTGGAACTGGGCCGCCACCAGCCGCTGGTGATGATGATCGCCGGCGTCAACGGCGCCGGCAAGACCACCACCATAGGCAAGCTGGCCAAGCATTTGCAAACCCACCACCAGTCGGTGGTGCTGGCCGCCGGTGACACCTTCCGCGCGGCCGCCCGCGAACAGCTGACGATCTGGGGCGAGCGCAATAATGTCACCGTGATCGCGCAGGAATCGGGCGATCCGGCCGCGGTCGCCTTCGACGCGGTCGCTTCCGCCCGGGCGCGCGGCACCGACGTGGTGATGGTCGATACCGCCGGCCGCCTGCCTACCCAGCTGCATTTGATGGAAGAACTGAAAAAGATCAAGCGCGTGATCGCCAAGGGCATGGACAGCGCCCCGCACGAAGTCTTGCTGATCATAGACGGCAATACCGGCCAGAATGCGCTGGCGCAAGTGAAGGCCTTTGACGACGCGCTGGGCCTGACCGGCCTGGTGATCACCAAGCTGGACGGCACCGCCAAGGGCGGCGTGCTGGCGGCGATTGCCAAGACCCGGCCGGTACCGGTATATTTCATCGGCATCGGCGAGCAGATAGAAGATTTGCAGCCGTTCAATGCCCAGGAGTTTGTCGACGCTTTGCTCAACTAATTTCCCTGATTGCCTAGCCCATGATCGAATTCCAGAATGTGTCCAAAGAATACTCGCGCGACGTGTATGCCTTGCGCGATGTGTCGCTGTCGATAGCGGCCGGCGAGCTGATCTTTTTGGCGGGGCCGTCCGGCGCCGGCAAATCCACCTTGTTGAAGATGATCGCCGGCCTGGAGCGCCCCACCAGCGGCACGGTCAGCGTGAACGGCCAGGACATAGGCAAGCTGAAAGCCGGCAGCCTGCCGTATTTGCGCCGCAAGCTGGGGCTGATCCTGCAGGAACAAAAGCTGTTGCTGGACCGCAGCGTACTGGCCAATGTGATGCTGCCGCTGGTCGTCACCGGCGCTGCGGCCACGGAAGCGGAAAGCCGGGCCCGCGCCGCGCTGGACAAGGTCAACCTGGCCGACAAGGCGCATGCCCTGCCGCAGGCGCTGTCCGGTGGCGAGCAGCAGCGGGTCGCGATCGCCAGGGCCATCGTCAACCGCCCGCAAATCATCCTGGCCGATGAGCCTACCGCCTTCCTGGACCGCGACAACGCCAACAAGGTATTGGGCGCACTGAAGGCTTTCCAGAGCGCCGGCGTGACCTGCATCATCTCCAGCCACGACGAGCAATTCCTGGACAAGGCCAGCCGCGTGATCTACCTGAGCAATGGCGTGCTCACCGACTCCTGGCATTCCGCCATCGCCGCTTAAATGTTGGTGCAAGTATTACAGTCTATATTGGGGTTGAAACGATGAGAGTCTGGTTTCGTCAGCATTCGTTTGCGCTGAAAAGCGCGTGGTCGCACCTGCGGGTCAGCCCGGGGAATTTCTTGTTCAATGTGCTGGTCGTGGCGATTGCGCTGGCCCTGCCTATCGCCGGGCTGACACTGATAGAAAACATACGCCCGGTCTCGGCGCAATTGTCGATAGAGCCGGAGATCAGCGTCTTCATGCTGCCGGCCACGCCGCGCGCCGCCGCCACCGCGCTGTCGCTGCCGCTCAAAAAGCTGCTGAAAGACGCCAATGTCACTGCGCGCGTCAATTTCATCACCAAGGACAAGGCTCTGGCCACGATAGAACAAACTTCCAGCCTGGCGGAAGTGCTGGCTACCCTGGGCGGCAATCCCTTGCCGGACGCCTATGTGGTGTCGCTCTCGAATGCCGATGCCGCCAAGGTCGACCTGCTGGCCCAGCAGCTGAAGACCCTGCCCGATGTGGACGTGGTGCAAGTCGATTCAGCCTGGGTAAAACGCCTGGCCGCGCTGGTGCAGGTATTGCAATTGTCGTTGCTGTTCCTCGCGGTCACGCTGGCCGTGGTCGTGATCGTGGTGGTGTTCAACGCCACCCGCCTGCAGGTGATTTCGCACCAGGCTGAAATTACCGTGGCCAAACTGCTGGGCGCCACCAATAGCTTCATCCACCGGCCCTATTATTACACTGGGGCCTTGCTGGGCTTGCTGGCCGGCAGCGCCGCGCTGGGCCTGATCGCGCTGTCGCTGCAGCCGCTGAACCAGGCTATCGCCGAGTTTGCCAAGCTGTACGCGTCCGAGTTCCACCTGATCCCGCTGGGCCTGCTGCCCAGCATAGGCTTGCTGGCCGTCAGCACCGTGCTCGGCCTGTGCGGAGCCTTCCTGTCGGTACGGCGGCAATTGGCGCGCGCCAATTAATTCATCAAGGCTATCGCCACCAATTCGCGTCTTGGGTGGCGTAGCGTACCGTGCCGGCTGACTCATCATCGTAGTATGCACATTCCGCCATTTCTACGCTATTGAGGGGATATCACTTGATATACCGCAAATCGTCCCCTAATTTGTGAGCGTACTATGCAACTTTCCGGCATTTCCTGGCTCTAAGTGCTATAGCGGATTTAAATTAATCACAAGAAATTGATAGTTTATCTATTCTAAGCATATAAATTTCGAGTATTAGCACTCAAACTGAGAGAGTGCTAATATATAGCTGGAAATGGTCGGTTACTCGTTGGTAATTAAACCAATGTGTGTTTCACCGACGGCAATGAGGAGGAAGAATGACTAATTCAGCAACACTACCTGTGATGCAATCTTCGGATAGTACTGCGCTGGCGCTAGGATTTACCGGCAGCCTGGGTAATATCGACGCCTATATTTCGGCCGTTAATCGCCTGCCCATGCTTACCCATGAACAAGAGATTGACCTGGCTAAACGCCTGAGCCAAAACAATGATCTGAGCGCAGCGCAACAACTGGTTCTGTCGCACCTGCGTCTGGTCGTGTCGATCGCGCGCGGCTATCTCGGCTATGGCCTGCCGCACGCAGACCTGATACAGGAAGGCAATATCGGCCTGATGAAGGCGGTCAAGCGTTTTGACCCCGATCAGGGCGTACGCCTGGTATCGTATGCGATGCACTGGATCAAGGCTGAGATGCATGAGTACATCCTGAAAAACTGGCGCCTGGTCAAAGTGGCAACCACCAAGGCACAGCGCAAATTGTTCTTCAATCTGCGCAGCCATAAGGAAGGCCTGGACGCGATGTCTCCCAAGCAAGTGGATTCACTGGCTAAGGAGCTCAACGTCAAGCGCGAAGAAGTGATAGAGATGGAAATGCGCCTGTCCGGCCGCGATGTCGCACTGGACGCGCCTACCGATGACGACGATGAAAAATTCGCCCCTATCGCTTACCTGAAGACCGAGGCGGAAGAGCCGACCAGGATGCTGGAAGCGCAGCGCTATGACCGCCTGCAGACTGAGGGCCTGGAAACCGCCCTGTCCAAGCTCGATGCACGCTCGCGCCATATCGTTGAATCGCGCTGGCTGCAGAACGATGATGGCTCCGGTGCGACCTTGCACGAACTGGCCAGCGAATACGGCGTGTCTGCCGAGCGCATCCGCCAGATAGAAAGCGCTGCCTTGAAAAAAATGAAAGGCGCGCTGGCTAATTTTACCTGACAGGAAAATTAGCCCGGCCTCTGGCAAATCCTCCAGCACGCAAGGCTGGGGGATTTTTTCTTTTCCGGCCCGCTAAAAATTCAATATAGCCGTAACTACAACGGCTTGCCCCAGCCAAGCTTGCGCACCAGAAAAGCTGCATGGCGCAAGGGTGCACTGCACCATTTTCATGCAAGCAAGCTGTTCCACGCCCCGTCGCGGAGCGGCTTGCCGCCCTCTTTCCTCATCAACATCCTGCTTTCCCCTATGAAGAGCGGCCTTCCTTGCCAGTGGCACGGCGCTTGCTTCAGGTAATGGCACGGGATCAACGATGATCCCCCCCATTTCTTATGCAGGTCTAACGGCGGACTTGTTCGGACAACGGCGTCCTCTGAACTGATTTCAAGATCAGGTTCAGAGGACGCCTTTTTGTTTTTACAGGTAAATAAAATGGCCCATAAAGCAACCAAGATCGAACTGTTCAGCCTCGCCACGCCGCAGATGCGCGCCTTCCACCTGACCTGGATGGCCTTCTTCGCCTGTTTCTTCGCCTGGTTTGCCTGCGCACCGCTGATGCCGGTCATCAAGGCCGAATTCGGCCTCAGCAATGACCAGATCGCCAACCTGAATATCGCCGCAGTCGCGGTGACTATCCTGGTAAGGCTGGTGATAGGCCCGCTGTGCGACCGCTACGGCCCGCGCAAGACCTATACCGGCCTATTGCTGGTCGGCGCGCTACCGGTGCTGGGCGTGGCCATGGCGCAGAGCTATGAAGCCTTTTTATTCTTCCGCCTGTGCATAGGCGCAGTCGGCGCCAGCTTCGTCATCACGCAATACCACACCTCAGTGATGTTTGCGCCTAACGTGGTCGGCACCGCCAATGCGGCCGCGGCCGGCTGGGGCAATGCCGGCGGCGGCGCGGCCCAGGGCTTGATGCCGCTGATGCTGGGCGCACTGGTGATGCTGGGCGTCAGCGAAACCATGGGCTGGAGGCTGGCGCTGGTAGTGCCCGGCATAGTGATGCTGATCATGGCCGCGCTGTACTGGAAATATACGCAAGACTGCCCGGACGGCAACTATGCCGAACTGCGCGCGCAGGGCTTGACTGTCGACGGCGGCAAGAAAGGCGGCTGGGCCAGCTTTCGCGCCGCCAGCAGCAACTACCGCGTCTGGCTGCTGTTCATCACCTACGCCGCCTGCTTCGGGGTAGAGATCTTCATCCACAACATCGCCGCTATCTACTATGTCGACCACTTCGGCTTGTCCCTGAAGGGCGCCGGCATGGCCGCCGCCAGTTTCGGCTTGCTGGCCTTGTTCGCGCGCGCGCTGGGCGGCTGGCTGTCCGACAAGGCGGCGCTACGCGGCAACCTGAATACCCGCGCCACCCTGTTGTTTGTGCTGATGATAGGCGAAGGCCTGGGCCTGTTGTGGTTTGCCAATGCCTCCAGTGTGACGCTGGCGGTGGTCGCCATGCTGAGCTTCGGCCTGTTCACCCACATGGCTTGCGGCGCGACCTATGCACTGGTGCCCTTTGTGGATCGCAAGGCCCTGGGCGGCGTGGCCGGCATCATCGGCGCCGGCGGCAATGTCGGCGCGGTCGCGGCCGGCTTCCTGATGAAGGGCATGGGCAACACCCAGCAAACCCTGGCGGTACTGGGTGCGCTGGTTTCCGCATCAGCATTGTGCGCGCTGGCGGTGCGCTTCAGTTCCGAACACAAGGCCAGCGAGCAAGCCTTGCTGGACAGCCTGCTGCCGAACAAGAATATCACCGCATAAGAGGACGCCCAGCATGAAAATCATCATCATCGGCCACGGCATGGTAGGCCACAAATTCCTGGAAAGCCTGTACTCGAACGAGGTGCAGAACCTGGAAGTGACGGTATTGTGCGAAGAACCGCGCCCCGCTTACGACCGGGTCCACCTGTCGGAATTCTTTGCCGGCAAATCGGCGCAAGACCTGTCGCTGGTGGCGCCCGGTTTCTTCGAGCGCGATAACTTGCTGCTGAAACTGAATGCGCGCGCCACCGCGATCGACCGCGCCGCCAAAACCGTTACCGTCAGCAGCGGTGAAACCTTGAGCTACGACAAGCTGGTGCTCGCCACCGGCTCTTACCCGTTTGTGCCGCCGGTGCCGGGCAAGGACAGGAAAGACTGCTTCGTGTACCGCACCATAGAAGACCTGGAAGCGATGCAGGAATGCGGCGCCCGCGCCAAGAGTGGGGTCGTGATAGGCGGCGGCCTGCTGGGCCTGGAGTGCGCCAAGGCCTTGCGCGACATGCAGCTGCAAACCCATGTAGTGGAATTCTCGCCGCGCCTGATGGCGGTGCAGGTCGACGAAGGCGGCGGCCGGGTGCTGCGCAAGAAGATGGAAGAACTGGGCGTCACCGCCCATACGCAAAAAAACACGGTGGAAATCGTCGACGGCGAAGACGGCACGCACCGGATGGTGTTCGCAGACGGCAGCCACCTGGACACCGACATGATCGTGTTTTCCGCCGGCATACGTCCGCGCGACGAACTGGCGCGCGCCAGCGGCCTGCAGGTCGGCGAGCGCGGCGGCATCGTGATCAACAACAGCTGCCTGACTTCGGACCCGGACGTGTACGCCATCGGCGAATGCGCGCTGTGGAACGGCAAGATTTTCGGCCTGGTCGCGCCCGGCTACGACATGGCGCGCATCGCCGCCAAGCACATCCTCGGCAACGGCGACAAGGCGGAATTCACCGGCGCCGACATGAGCACCAAGCTCAAGCTGATGGGGGTGGACGTGGCCAGCATAGGCGACCCGCATGCAACCGAGGCCGGCAGCCGTAGTTACCAGTTCACCGATGAGCGCAAGCAAATCTACAAGAAAATAGTGGTTTCCGAATGCGGCAAGTATTTGCTGGGCGGCGTCATGGTGGGCGACGCCAGCGAATACGGCAGCCTGCTGCAGATGATGCTCAACCGCATCGAGCTGCCGGAGTCGCCCGAGTTCCTGATCCTGCCGCAGGCCGACGGCAAGGCCAAGCCCGGCCTGGGCGTGGATGCGCTGCCCGACGCCGCCCAGATCTGTTCCTGCAATGACGTTAGCAAGGGCGATATCTGCGCCGCCGTATGCGACGGCGCCACCAGCATAGGCGCGCTGAAAACCTGCACCAAGGCCGGCACTACCTGCGGCGGCTGCGTGTCGCTGGTGACCCAGATCATGAAGTCGGAAATGAAGAAGCAGGGCATGGCGGTCAACAACCATATCTGCGAGCACTTCCCCTATTCGCGCCAGGAAATCTTCCACCTGGTCAAGGTCGGCCAGATCAAGAGCTTCGACGCCTTGCTAGCCCAGCACGGCAAGGGTCTCGGTTGCGATATCTGCAAGCCGGTGGCGGCCAGCGTGCTGGCCTCTTGCTGGAATGATTTCGTGCTGAAGAAAGAACACGCCGGCCTGCAGGATTCCAACGACTACTTCCTCGGCAATATCCAGAAGGACGGCACCTACTCGGTGGTGCCGCGCATGGCCGGCGGCGAAGTGACGCCGGAAGGCCTGATTGCGGTGGGCCAGGTCGCCAAGAAATACGGCTTGTACACCAAGATCACCGGCGGCCAGCGGGTAGACTTGTTCGGCGCTAGGGTCGAGCAATTGCCGCTGATCTGGGAAGAATTGATCAGCGCCGGTTTTGAATCCGGCCATGCCTACGGCAAATCGCTGCGCACCGTCAAATCCTGCGTCGGCTCCACCTGGTGCCGCTACGGCGTAGCCGACAGCGTCGGCCTGGCGATAGAACTGGAAAATCGCTACAAGGGTTTGCGCGCGCCGCACAAGATCAAGTTCGGCGTCTCCGGCTGCACCCGCGAATGCGCCGAGGCACAGGGCAAAGACGTCGGCATCATCGCCACCGACAAGGGCTGGAACCTGTACGTGTGCGGCAACGGCGGCATGAAGCCGCGCCATGCGGAATTGATCGCGGCCGATCTCGACAAGCCCACGCTGATCCGCTACATCGACCGTTTCCTGATGTTCTACATCCGCACCGCCGATCGCCTGCAGCGCACCAGCGTCTGGCGCGACAACCTGGAAGGCGGTCTGGAGTACCTGGCCAGCGTAGTAATCCAGGACAAGCTGGGCATCGGCGCCGACCTGGAAGCCGATATGCAGAACGTGGTCGATACCTATGAGTGCGAATGGAAGGCGGCGGTGACTGATCCCGAAACCCGCAAGCGCTTCCGCCACTTCGTCAATAGCGACCAGGCCGACCAGAACGTGGTCTTCATGGAAGAGCGCGGACAGATACGCCCGGCCACGCCGGAAGAGCGGCAATACGCCGTGATCCCTATCGTCACCGCCGTCAACAAGGCCGCTTGAAGCTGAACCCCACACAGGAGTATGCAATGAAGAACGAACATCAACAGGAAACCTGGATACAGGTCTGCGCACTGGATGACATCGTACCGAATACCGGCGTATGCGCCCTGATCAGGGAACAGCAGGTCGCGGTGTTTTACCTGAACGACGGCGAAGACCGGTTGTTTGCGATAGACAATTACGATCCCTCGGCACAGGCCTCGGTGCTGTCGCGCGGCTTGGTGGGCAACCTGGGCGAACGTATCGTGGTCGCTTCGCCCATCTATAAAAACCACTTCGACCTGATGACCGGCGAATGCCTGGAAATGCCCGAGCATTCGGTGAATGCCTACCCGGTACGCATCACCGGCGGCAAGGTCTGGGTAGGCGCATGATAGCCGGGGCCGTAATGCCGGCAGTGCCCAGCGCACCGGACTTGCCCGCCAGGCCGGCGCTGGTCGTCATCGGCAACGGCATGGCCGGCATGCGCACCGTGGAAGAATTGCTGAAGCTGGCGCCGGACCTGTACGACATTACGGTGTTCGGCGCCGAACCGCACGGCAATTACAACCGCATCCTGTTGTCGCCGGTCTTGGCCGGCGACAAGGGCATGGCCGACATCATGCTGCATACGCGCGAGTGGTACCAGCAAAACGGTATCCAGCTGCACGCCGGCGACCCGGTGGTGCAGATAGACCGCCGCCACCGCATCGTGCGCTCGCAGTCGGGCATAGAAATGCGCTACGACCGCCTCTTGCTGGCGACCGGCTCCAAGCCCTTCATCATCCCCGTGCCCGGCCACCAGTTGCCGGGAGTGCTGGCCTTTCGCGATATCCAGGACGTGGAAACCATGCTGGCGGCGGCGCGCGATCACCGCCATGCGGTGATCATAGGCGGCGGCCTGCTGGGCCTGGAAGCGGCCAATGGCTTGCTGCGCCAGGGCATGCAGGTCACGGTGGTGCACGTGGCCGACAGCCTGATGGAGAGGCAGCTGGACAAGCCGGCCGCGGAATTGCTGAAGAAGGCGCTGGAAATCAAGGGCCTGCGCTTCCTGCTCAGCACCGACACGGTGGAAATCGTCGGCACTGAGCGGGTCAGCGCAGTGCGCTTCAAGGATGGCAGCGAGGTACCGGCCGACCTGGTGGTGATGACGGTAGGCGTACGCCCGAATATCGACCTGGCCAAGCAGGCCGGCCTGCATTGCGAGCGCGCCATCGTGGTCGACGACACCTTGCAGAGCTACGACCCGCGCATCTATGCGGTGGGCGAATGCGTGCAGCACCGCAAATCCACCTTCGGTCTGGTGGCCCCGATCTGGGACCAGGCGCGGGTGTGCGGCGCCCACCTGGCCGGCGCCGGCCACCGGCGCTATGTGCAGCAGGCCACTGCCACCAAGCTGAAGGTGACCGGGGTCGACCTGTATTCCGCCGGCGACTTCATCGGCGGCGAGGATAGCGAAGACCTGGTGTTGCGCGACCCGCGTCGCGGCGTCTACAAGCGCCTGATACTGAAGGGCAGCCAGGTGGTCGGCGCCGTGCTGTACGGCGACGTCAACGACGGCCCCTGGTATTTCGACCTGATACAGAACAAGACCGATATTTCCTCGCTGCGCAGCCATCTGCTGTTCGGCAAGGCCCTGTGCATGCAGGCTGCTGCCTGAGCCCCAAGCCCTGATCTGGAGTCTGGATTGAACCTTTCGCTGAAGCCCGTCATGAGCGGCACTACCAAGACCACCTGCCCTTACTGCGGGGTAGGTTGCGGCGTTCGCGCCAGCTTGCAGCAGGACGGGCAACTGGAGATTGCCGGCGACGACAGCCACGCCGCCAACGCCGGCCGCCTGTGCGTCAAGGGTTCGGCGCTGGCTGAGACCGTCAGCCTGGAAGGCCGCCTGCTGTATCCGCAGTTGCGCGACAAGCATGCGCCGCAAGCGGCGTCGCAAAGGGTTTCGTGGGATACCGCACTGGACAAGGTGGCGCAAGGCTTTAGCAAGATCATCGCCGAGCACGGGCCGGATGCGGTGGCGTTCTATGTCTCGGGGCAATTGCTGACCGAGGATTACTACGTCGCCAACAAGCTGATGAAGGGTTACATAGGCAGCGCCAATATCGACACCAATTCGCGCCTGTGCATGTCTTCCGCGGTGGCCGGGCACAAGCGCGCTTTCGGCGCCGACCTGGTGCCGGTCTGCTATGAAGACCTGGAACTGGCCGACCTGGTGGTGCTGGTCGGCTCCAATACCGCCTGGTGCCATCCCATCCTGTTCCAGCGCATCGCCCGCGCCAAGGAAGCCCGACCGGAGATGAAGCTGGTGGTGATCGATCCGCGCCGCACCGCCACCTGCGAACTGGCCGATCTCCACCTGCCGCTGAAAGCCGGCACCGACGTCTGGTTGTTCAACGGCTTGCTCAGCTACCTGGCGCAGCACGGAGCCACCGACAGCAATTTTGTAGACGCGCATACCAACGGCCAGGCCGCGGCCTTGCAGACGGCCGCGCAAGAGTGCGCCGATCCGGCCCAGGTCGCTAAACTATGCAAGCTCGACCTGCAAGACTTACTGAGCTTCTACGACATGTTCGCCCGCACCGATAAAGTGGTCAGCGGCTTTTCGCAAGGGGTCAACCAGTCTTCTTCCGGCACCGACAAGGTCAACAGCATCATCAACTGCCACTTGCTGACCGGCCGCATAGGCCGGCCCGGCATGGGTCCATTTTCCATCACCGGCCAGCCGAATGCGATGGGCGGGCGCGAAGTGGGCGGCCTGGCCAATACCCTGGCGGCGCATATGGAGCTGGACCAGCCGCTGCACCGGCAAACCGTGCAAACCTTCTGGGACTCGCCCGCCATCGCCGACAAGCCCGGGCTTAAAGCGGTGGAGCTGTTCCAGGCGATAGAGCGCGGCCAGGTCAAGGCGGTCTGGATCATGGCCACCAATCCCGTGGTCAGCCTGCCGGACGCCAACCAGGTACAGCGCGCGCTCAGCAAGTGCGAACTGGTGGTGATTTCCGACATCATGGAAAAGACCGACACCAATGCCTACGCCGATGTCTTGCTGCCGGCGCTGGGCTGGGGTGAAAAGGACGGCACGGTCACCAATTCCGAGCGGCGCATCTCGCGCCAGCGCGCCTTCCTGTCTGCGCCCGGCGAAGCGCGGGCCGACTGGCAGATCATGTGCGACCTGGCAAAACGCATGGGCTACGCAGGATTTGATTTCACCGGCGTGCACGAAGTGTTTGATGAACACGCGCGCCTGAGCGCCTTCCGCAACGACGCTGTGGACGGCGTGCCGCGCCTGTTCAACCTGGCCGGCCTGACCGGCCTGGGCAAGGCCGGCTTCGACGCCTTGCAGCCGGTGCAATGGCCCTTGCTTGCCTCGCCCTCCGGGGCAGGCGGAACTGCGCGCCTGTTCACCGACAAGGTCTACGCGCATGCCGACGGCAAGGCGCGCTTCATCGCTACCGTGCCCAAGGGCCCGGCCCATGCCCCGGACGCCGACTACCCGCTGAGCCTGAATACCGGGCGCGTGCGCGACCAGTGGCATACCATGACCCGCACCGGCAAGTCGGCCAAGCTGGCCGGCCATACGCCGGAATCCTTCGTCGACATGCATCCGCAGGACGCCTTGCTCAGCGGCGTGCGCGAAGGCGCGCTGGCGCGCGTCTCCACCCCCTGGGGCGCCCTGGTGGCCAGGGTGCAGCACAGCGGCGGCATCGCGCGCGGCAGCGTGTTCGTGCCCATCCACTGGAGCGGCCAGTCGGCCTCCGACGCGCGGGTGGGGGCGCTGGTCAACCCGGTGGTGGACCCTATCTCCGGCGAGCCGGAATTCAAGCATACCCCGGTGCGGGTACAGGAATTCCAGGTAGCCTGGCACGGCTTCGTGCTGAGCCGCAGCGAGCTGGCGCTGGACCAGGTGAGCGAAGTCAGCCACTGGACCCGTATCCAGGGCCAGCATTTTGCCCGTTATGAACTGGCCGGGCGCGGCCAGATAGGCGACCACGGCGCCTGGGCCCGCGCCACGTCCGGCGTGACGGACGCCGACGCCGACTGGCTGGAATACCAGGACACCACCGCCGGCGTGTACCGGGCGGTGCACCTGGTCGACGACAGGATAGAGTCTTGCGTGTTCCTGTCGCCGCGGCCCGACCTGCCTTCGCGCGCCTGGTTGTCCGGCTTGTTCCTGAAGCCGCAACTGGAAGAGGCGGACCGGGTCGGTTTGCTGCTGGGCCAGCCTATAGAAAAAGGCGCGGACAGCGGCGCCACCATCTGTTCCTGCTTCGGTGTCGGCCGCAATACGATATGCGCGACGATACGGCAACAGGGCATCAAGAGCGTGCCCGAGATTACCGCATGCCTGAAGGCCGGCGGCAATTGCGGCTCTTGCGTGCCTGAGCTGAAGAAATTATTGACCGAGGTGCTAACCGAAGAAACCGTGTGATTTAACCGTGTGATTTTTAAGCCCAGGCCGGCTTCCCTACCCGGCTTTCCCTGGCAAGTTAGCCTAGGTCGCCGGCCTTCCCGGCTCAAGCTTAGGGGCTACTGCGCGCACTGTCCGCGACCTCGCCCCCCATTCCCGCCGCTCTGCCCCAATCAAACGTGAGTCCAGACGCCTGCAGACGCGGCAGCTGGCCGCAGCGCCATTATTGTATTTTTCACAATTTAATTGTCAAAAATTAAATAGCGATGTGTCGGAAATTTTTACACTTATTGCATTCAGGCACTATTAATTGTACGTAAGTATTTGATTAAAAACAGTTTTACTTTCCTGGCATAAATATTGCTAATAGCTAAGAGAGAAAAGCAAAAAGAACCATAAAATTGCTTTTATAAAAACCCCTGATTGCTACCAACCCGGGCCGCCACGGCCTGATCCACCTGGAAATTTATGACTATTTCGAAAAAAATCTGTGTCTCCGCAGTTGTCATGGCTGCGGCAGCATTCTCCGGTTCCGCCAGCGCGACCCTGATCACCTACACCAATCTGGCAGCTTTCCAGGCCGCGTCGGGCGCCACCACGCTGGAAACTTTCAGCACCGCGCCGGTCGGTTTTTCAAACAGCAATTATTCCCGCAGCTTTAACGGCTTCACGCTTTCCAGCGTCTCCAATGGTGACCGCAGCGGTATCGCCACCGGTACCATCGGAAATGGCGGTGGCAGTGAGAATCATGCGGTACCCGCGCCCTTTTCTGGGCAGAATTTCTACGGGTGGGGCCAGGGCGGCGATGGCGGCGTTGGACCTACTACGACCTTCAACTTCACAGCCGGCACGCGTGCATTCGGCTTTGACTGGTTCAACACCGACGATACCGACAACTATACGCTGACGGTGAACAGCCTGACCACGGAAGTGTTCCACTTCAACTCCAGCGGTTTCTTCGGTATCGTTGCAACAGCAGGCGAAAGCTTCTCGGTTGCGACTATCCAGACGCAATCCCGTGGCGGCTACATTTCCACAGAAGGCCTGGACAATGTACGTGTCTCCACCGTTCCTGAGCCGACTTCCCTGGCCTTGCTGGGCCTGGGCATGTTCGGCATGGGTGCAATCCGTCGCAAGGCAGGCAAGAACAAAAACGCATAAGCACGCATAAGCACCAAGCGCTTTGATGAGCCCGCCGCGTGCGGGCTTTTTTATTGTGCGACACAGTTGCGGATATTAAAAAGCCCGGGCTGCTGGCAGCAGCCCGGGCTTTTCTGTATTTGCTTGTGTGTGCCTGCTTTATTGCAGCAGCAGCTTCAAATCATGCACGATGGGCTCCGCGCCCTGGCCATGGCGCAGGAACAGGCGGATGCGCCCCTGCGGATCGAATACATAGGAACCTGCGGTGTGGTCCATGGTATACGAGTCCGGGGTCTTGCCCGGCACCTTCTGGTAAAACACCTTGAATTCTTTCGCCACCTTGTCGGTGGCGGCCTTGTCGCCAAACAGGCCGAGGAAGCGCGGGTCGAAGGCCGGCACATAGCTGGCCAGCAGGGCCTGGGTATCGCGCTCGGGGTCTATGGTGACGAACAGCACCTGCACCTTGTCAGCCTGCGGACCCAGCTGCTTCATCACGCTCGCCATTTCCGCCATGGTGGTCGGGCACACATCGGGGCACTGGGTATAGCCGAAAAATATGACGACCGCCTTGCCCTTGAAATCGGCCAGCGTGCGGGTCTTGCCGTTGTGGTCGGTCAGCGTGAAATCCTTCGCATAATCGAGGCCGGTCAGGTCAGTATTCTTGAACTGGGGTTTGCCGTCCTGGCTGCAGGCCGCCAGGGTCAGCGCCAGCAATAGGCATGTAAATGCAGCGGCAAGGCGGAACAGAGTTTTCATGCAGGCTTTCAAAGCTTGATGTAATGGTCGACCAGCAACGCGGCAAACAGCAGGGACAGGTAGACGATGGAATAGGCAAAGGTCTTGCGCGCCAGGATGTCGTCGTAGTGCTTGTAGATACGCCACGCGTACCACAGGAAAATCGCGCCCAGTATCACCGCGCTGACCAGATAGATCAGGCCGCTCATGTGCACCGCGTAAGGCATCATGGTAGTGGCGAACAGCGCTATCGTGTACAGCCAGATATGGAAGCGCGTGAATTCCAGGCCGTGCGTGATCGGCAGCATGGGCAAGCCGGATTTGGCATAGTCGTCGCGGCGATACATGGCCAGCGCCCAGAAATGCGGCGGCGTCCAGATGAAGATGATCAGCACCAGCAGCCAGGCTTGCATCGGCACGTCATTGGCGATCGCCGCCCAGCCCAGCGCCGGCGGCATCGCGCCGGACAGGCCGCCGATCACGATGTTTTGCGGCGTGGCCGGTTTCAGGATGATGGTGTAGATCACCGCATAGCCGACAAAGGTGGCGAAGGTCAGCCACATCGTCAAGGGATTGACGAAGTTGTACAGCACCCACATGCCGGCGCCGCCGATCACGCCGGAAAACACCAGGGTTTGCGGTACGGTGATCTCACCCTGCGCCATAGGGCGGCGCGCCGTACGCGCCATGCGGGAATCGATCTCGCGCTCGACCAGGCAATTGACGGCGAACGCCGCGCCGGCCAGCAGCCAGATGCCTATCGTCGCAGCCACCACCACGCGCCAGTCCGGCAAGTCGGGAGTGGCCAGGAACATGCCTATTACCGCGCAAAACACGGCCAGCTGCGTGACGCGCGGCTTGGTCAGGGCCAAATATTGGGCAAGGCGGTTGGCAGGAAGGCTCAAAGTGCTCATAGAAAAATGATAAGACAGCAGAAGGACTTAAGAGGCAAGTCTAGCCCTATAGTTTAACATGCACAGCAAGAGCAGGAGCAAAGCCGCGCCGCCATTGTGTATCACGGCGATCAGCAGCGGCCAGGAAAAGAAGATCGTCGAGACGCCGGACAGGAATTGCACCGCGATCACCAGCAGCAGCCATTTGCCGAGGCTCTCCAGCCCTGCTGTTTTTTTGGCACGAAAAGCCACCCAGGCGACTACCGCGATCACCAGCAAGGCGAAATTCCTGTGCACCCAGTGTATAGCCACCAGCGCCTGGAAGGGCAGGAAGTCACCATTGGCTTTTTGTCCCAGTTGCCGCCATAGCGTGAAACCGTGTTCGAAATCCATCTCGGGTATCACCGCGCCGCTGCATAAAGGATAGTCGTGGCAGGCCAGAGCAGCATAGTTAGTGCTCACCCACCCACCCAGGGCAATTTGCATCACCAGCAGCACCAGGGCCAAGGTCGCCGGCGCCGCCAGGCTGCGGTTGGCGACGTATTGGTGCGTCGATTGCTGCGCCGACAGCCAGGCCAGCAGGCCCAGCAGGCCCATGCCCAGCAGCAGGTGGGTCGTCACGATGACCGGCTGCAGTTTCAGCGTCACGGTCCAGGCGCCGAAGGCGCCTTGCAGGCAGACAAAGAAAAACAGGCCGGTGGGCAGCCAGGGCGAGCTGAGGATTTTTTTGCCCCCCTTGCGGTCACGCCAGGCAATGATCATCTGCGCCATGATCAGCACGCCGACCGCCATCGCCAGGTAGCGGTGGATCATTTCTATCCAGGCTTTTTGCACACTGACCGGCCCGGTGGGCATGATCGCTTCCGCCGCCTTGATCGCCGCATGCGCCAGGAAAGGATTGGATTCGCCGTAACAGCCAGGCCAGTCCGGGCAGCCCAGGCCGGAATCGGTCAGGCGCGTGAATGCGCCGAACATGATCAGGTCAAAGGTCAGGAACAGCGTCACCGCGATCAGCTTGCGGTATTTGTTACGGTCGGCCGAGACCCACACCACGCTCAGCGGCAGCAGCGCGACCAGCAGCGCAGTAATGGCAAGTTGCAGGATGTGCATAAAACAATCAGCCTATCGCAGAAGCTTTCAACAGCTTGATGATGTCTTTTTTGATCTTGTTGGGATCGGCATCCTTGGGAAAGCGCATCATCAGGTTGCCCAGCGGATCAATGATATAGATGTGGTCGCTGATGCTGGTGCCGGCTTCGGCAGGCAGCCAGGCCTTCAGCAGCTCGGGCTTGGCCCGCAGCATGCTGGTGCCGTCATATTCGCGTATCAAGGCGGTGTCGATAGGCTGGTCGTCGGTGATCAGCCAGACCCTTTCTACCCTGTCCATTTCCTTGCCCTGGATCAGGCGCAGCTGGCGCATGTCGTACAGTTTTTTCTGGCAGGCCTCGGCGCAGGCGCCGCTGTCGACCTGCAGCATGATCCACTTGCCCTTGTAGGCGTCCAGTTCTCTGGCTTCGCCGCCCAGCAAGATGCTGCCCAGTTTGGGCATAGGGTATTGGCGCGGATCGAGGATAGCGCCGTAATTGGTGCGCCCTTCCGGCTTGATCACATAATAGGTCAGGTAGGAAAACACCATCGGCGCCGCACACACGGCGACGATCAGAAACAGCTTCCAGCGACCGCTACTTTTATTGACTGACTTTTCCAAGACGATTTCCTCGAAATCCTGTTACTACAAAAAAGATGATGGCCATCAGGGACAGCGCATACCATTGAAAGGCGTAAGCCCGGTGTTTGTCGGCGCCCGCGGACGGCAGCGGCCAATCGCGCAGCAGGCCGTCCGGCACGGCCGAAGTTTGTTCCAGTATCATGTCCTGCATGCCCAGCTGCGCTTGCTGCGCCACTTCCGCCGCGCTGACATTCTGCAGGATGGCGCCCGGCTTGAGCGGCGACGCCTGCCCCAGCTGCATGACCCGGTCTATATTTTCGCGGACTATGCCCTCTATCTGCACCGTGCCCGGCGGCGTGAACAGCGGCGGCATCTTGCTGCGGTCCTGCGCATTGCGCGCTTGCCAGCCGCGCGCCACCAGCACATGCATCTCGCTGCCCTGGATTTTAAACGGCATCATCACATAGAAGCCGGCCGCGCCGTGCAACGCGCGGTTATCCAGGTAGAGCGGCCAGGCGCTGACGAACTGGCCAGTCACCGTGACCCGCTGGAAAGCGATATCGGCCGCCGCCACCGGCGCCGCACCCAGGGCCAGCGGCGCCAGCGCGGCGCGCTGCTGCATGCGCAGCTCTATCAATTCTTTCTGCTGCGCCCGCCGGGTTTGCCACTGGGCCAGCGAGACGCCGAGTATGACCAGCGCTATCGTGGCCAGCAAGGGTATCAGGCGGACATGAAATTTAAGGGGCATCGCAGATTCGCATTACAATATGGCTTTATTCCGTCTTCACTGACTGGGAATTCCCGTCAGAAATATAGCTATGATGAAAATTATTGTCGCCGTTGCATTCATCCTGATCATCTTCAGCCTGGGCTCGGCCCTCGTGTACATGATGAAGGACAAGGGGAAGAGCAATCGCACCGTCAAGGCCCTGGCGTTCCGGGTGGGTTTTTCGATCAGCCTGTTCATCCTGATCCTGATCGCCAACCGGCTGGGCTGGATACAGCCTACCGGCATACATTAAGGCCGGCTAACGGGCCACGCCGGGTCTGACCAGATTTCCGGCAGCAAGTTCTCACCAGCCAGGTTTCGCAGCCTAAGAAAAAGCCGCACATAGTGCGGCTTTTGTCTATTCAGCAAATCCTGCTTGCCGGCATTACCGCTCGCCTTACAGCCAGTACACGACGACGTACAGGCCCAGCCATACCACGTCGACAAAGTGCCAGTACCAGGCGGCGCCTTCGAACGCGAAGTGGTGCTCAGGGGTAAAGTGGCCCTTCAGCACGCGGCGCAGCACTACCGCCAGCATGATGGCACCCATCGTCACGTGGAAACCGTGGAAACCGGTCAACAGGAAGAAGGTGGAACCGTAGATGCCGGAAGTCAGTTTCAGGTTCAGTTCGTGGTAGGCATGGTAGTACTCAAACATCTGGAAACCCATGAACACCGCGCCCAGTACGATCGTGGCGAACAGCCAGAAAGCGGTCTTGGCCCTGTGGCCTTCACGCAGCGCATGGTGGGAGATGGTCAGCGTCACGCCGGAAGTCAGCAGCAAGGCGGTATTGATCGTAGGGATAGGGAAAGGTCCCATGGACTTGAATGCTTCTATCGTGCCTGCAGGACCGGTATTACCCCAGTGTCCGACAAAATCAGGCCACAATACCTTGTGGTCCAGGTCGGCCAGCCAGGGCATGGAGATCGCACGTGCATAGAACAATGCGCCGAAGAAAGCACCGAAGAACATCACTTCGGAGAAGATGAACCAGCTCATGCTCCAGCGGTAGGAGACGTCGATGCGCGGGCTGTACAGGCCGCCTTCGGATTCTGCAATCGCATCGCCAAACCAGAAATACAAGACCACCAGGGTCATCAGGATGCCGACGATATTGACGATGTTGGCGCCAGGAACGCTGTTGACCCAGCCTGCCGCACCCAACATGGTGACCAGCAAAGAAGTGCCCGCCAGTACCGGCCACTTGGAAGGACCAGGCACGAAGTAATAAGGTGCTTTAGCGTGTTGAGAACTCATTTCCATCTCCTGATACAAATTTAAACTTAATCTCTACGTCGGTCCCGGTGCGGCTATCGCGGCCGGAACGCCGTATTCCTTATTTTGCAACGACACTTTTTACTATCAGTATCAGTATCGTAATAAACAGTATTGCACCAATGACGCCGGCGATGACTACATGGACCGGATTAAGCTGCTCCACATCCTTTTCATAGTCTTTACCCTTCCGTATGCCCAGGAAAGACCAAAGCACTGCCTTGACCGTCGCCCCAAAAGACATCTTGCGCTTGGTTGCCGGTGTCAAATCATCCATCAGCTTGCCTTGTCTGCTACCGTGCCCGCCGTTTTCGGCTGGCCGCCTACTTCGAAGAAGGTGTAAGACAGCGTAATCGTCTTCACATCTTTCGGTAGGCTAGGATCTATATAAAATACTACCGGCATCTGCCTTGCTTCATTCGGACCCAGGGTCTGCTGCTTGAAGCAAAAACATTCCATCTTCTTAAAATACGCCGTAGCCTGCTGCGGTGCATAACTGGGGATCGCTTGCGCATCCATCTTGTATGACTGCTTGTTGACTACTTCATACATGATCTGGGCCATTTCGCCGGGGTGCACTTTCATGCTGCTGACCGTAGGACGGAATCTCCACGGCCCCTGCGTATTGGCGTCAAACTCTATCGTTACTTCACGACTCTTGTCGACCTGCGTATTGCCGACCGCCTTGAGCGTATCGTCCTTGGTGGTCAGGATATTCACACCGGTCAATTCGCAGATCTGCTTGTACACCGGCACCAGCGCATAACCGAAGCCGAACATCAGCACCGCAATCACGCTCAGCTTCTTCAGTATGACTGCATTGAGCTTCTTGGCTCCCGATGCCGCCTCGGTCGATTCTTGATCCATGGCTGGCCTCTAGCGCAACGACTGCTTGACGATGACCCCAACAAAAAATACCAGCGCGATGGAAAACAGGATCAGCGCGGTCTTGATGTTGCTTGGTTTCTTACCGTTTTTCATTTTTGCACGGACTGCCGTTTCGGCAGTCCGCCTTGAACATTATTTAAATACTGGCGGTTCTTCAAAAGTATGGAAAGGCGCAGGGCTAGGCACTGTCCATTCCAGGCCTTCAGCGCCATCCCATGGCTTGGCTGCCGCCGGTGTGCCGCCCTTGATCGATGGAATTACCACCGCCAGGATGAAGTACACCTGCATCAGGCCGAAACCGAAAGCACCGATAGTTGCCACCATATTGAAGTCCGTGAACTGCGCCGGATAATCGGCGTAGCGGCGCGGCATGCCGGCCAGGCCCAGGAAGTGCATAGGGAAGAAGGTCACGTTAAAAGCGATCAGCGAGCCCCAGAAGTGGATCTTGCCGCGGGTTTCGTTGTACATGAAACCTGTCCACTTCGGACCCCAGTAGTAGTAGCCTGCGAACAGCGCAAACAGGGAACCAGCCACCAGTACATAGTGGAAGTGGGCCACCACGTAGTAGGTATCCTGCAACTGGATGTCGATCGGCGTTACCGCCAGGATCAGGCCGGTGAAACCACCCATCGTGAACACGAAGATGAAGCCGATCGCAAACAGCATAGGCGTTTCGAAAGTCATCGAACCCTTCCACATCGTGGCGATCCAGTTGAACACCTTGACGCCGGTAGGAACCGAGATCAGCATGGTTGCATACATGAAGAACAGCTGCGCAGTCACCGGCATGCCAGTGGTGAACATGTGGTGGGCCCAGACGATGAAGGACAGGATCGCGATGGATGCGGTTGCATACACCATCGACGCATAACCGAACAAAGGCTTGCGCGCAAACGCAGGTACGATCTGGGACACGATACCGAAAGCGGGCAGAATCATGATGTAGACCTCTGGATGTCCGAAGAACCAGAAGATATGCTGATACATCACAGGGTCGCCGCCGCCGGCAGCATTAAAGAAGGAAGTGCCGAAATGACGATCGGTCAGGGTCATGGTGATCGCGCCGGCCAATACTGGCATAACGGCGATCAGCAGGTAGGCGGTAATCAGCCAGGTCCAGCAAAACATCGGCATCTTCATCAGGGTCATGCCGGGAGCGCGCATGTTCAGGATGGTGGTGATGATGTTGATCGAACCCATGATGGAAGACGCACCCATGATATGGATGGCGAAAATCGCCATGTCCATGCCTGGGCCCATCTGTGTGGACAGCGGAGCATACAGCGTCCAGCCAGCAGCAGTAGCGCCGCCTGGCACCCAGAACGAAGCCATCAGCAACAGCGCTGCAGGAGGCATCAGCCAGAACGAGAAGTTGTTCATCCTTGCAAAGGCCATGTCGGAAGCGCCGATTTGCAGCGGGATCATCCAGTTTGCGAAGCCGACGAAGGCCGGCATGATCGCGCCGAACACCATGATCAGGCCGTGCATCGTGGTCAACTGGTTGAAGAATTCAGGTTGCATCAGTTGCAGGCCCGGCTGGAACAACTCACTGCGTATCATCAGGGCCAATACGCCGCCGGACAACAACATCGTGAATGCGAACCACAGGTACAGACTGCCGATGTCTTTATGGTTGGTTGCAAATAACCAGCGGCGGAAACCATGTGGATGGTCATGCGCGTGGTCGTGAGCGTGATCGTGTGCGTGATCGACTGCCGTTGTGCTCATCTCAATCTCCTAATTTCAATTACTTGCGCGCAGCCAGAACTTCTGCTGGTTGAACAATGTTTTCAGCCGACTTATTCGACCAGTTATTACGGGTGTAAGTAATAGCTGCAGCGATTTCGGTATCGGACAAGGCTTTCCAGGAAGGCATGCCGCCCTTGCCGGCCAACACCAGCTGTATCTGGGCCGCTTTGGCGCCGGCGACGACAGGAGAGCCGTCCAGCGCAGGGAATGCGCCCGGCACGCCCTTGCCGTTAGCCTGGTGGCAGGCTACGCAATTGGCCGTATAGACTTTTTCGCCGCGCTGTTTCAGCTCGTCGACAGTCCACACCTTATTAGGATCATCGGCCTTGGCAGCCATTTCTTTCTTCTTGCCGTCTACCCAGGCCTTGTATTTTTCTTCGCTGACTACATTTACCACGATAGGCATGAAGGCGTGTTCCTTGCCGCACAATTCCACGCATTGGCCGCGATAGGTGCCTTCTTTTTCTGCCTTGAACCAGGTGTCGCGCACGAAGCCGGGGATCGCATCCTGTTTCACGCCGAAAGCAGGGATGGTCCAGGCGTGAATCACGTCATTGGCGGTAGTGATGATACGGATCTTCTTGTTGACCGGGACTACGACTTCATTGTCCACTTCCAGCAGGTAAGTGTCGCTGCGGTCTTCGGTCGGGGCCACACCGGGCGCGCCGACTTGTGTCCTCGGGGTTTTCAGCGTGGACAGGAAGGAAATGCCTTCGCCCTCGCCCTTCAGGTAGTCGTAGCCCCATTTCCACTGCATGCCGGTGGCCTTGATGGTCACGTCTGCATTGGAAGTGTCCTTCATCGCCACCACGGTACGCGTGGCCGGCAAGGCCATGCCGATGACGATGATGAAAGGCACGATGGTCCATGCGATCTCTACCGAGGTGCTCTCATGGAAGCTGGCGGCCTTGTGGCCCAGGGATTTGCGATGCTTGAAGATGGAATAAAACATCACGCCGAATACGGCGACAAAAATCACCAGGCAGATGATCAGCATCAAATTGTGCAGCGAATAAATTTGCTGCGCAATTTGCGTCACCGGTGGTTGCAGATTCATCTGCAATACCGCAGGACCGCCCTGGATATCCTTGACTTCACCTGCCGCCCATGATGGCAAACCTGCCGCCAGCAGCGACGCTCCAAGCACTAACGATTGTAATCGCTTCGCATGTTTCATGATTTCCCCAAAAACCCAAATAGAATTCTTTTTTAACAGACCGACCCGAGTGCGCTTTGCAGCTCCCGCACAAATTCGCGCCGCCTGTTAACCATTAAATACCGCCCCACCTTGACCAAAACCTGTTGTGCCCGCAATTCCACCAGTCCTCCGGGAAAATCGGGCAAAGCTATTTTGACAAACAATGGATAAAGTCTGTATTCCTGAACACGACTTCCTTGCACCACAACCACCAGCAGGCAATCCCTGGTCAAGGAAACATATTCACGATCGCCAGCGTGACGCGCGTAGATGAGAAATGCGGCACCGACACCCAGCATTTCCAATAATGAGAAACAAAGCACTAGCCATGCGCCATGCACCAGAAAGATGATGGCTATACCAATAGATACACTACAGAGTACACAGTAAAACAAGGCTAGCTGTTTGGGTGACAAGGCGCAATTGCGCTTCATCAGCCATTCATGAGGTTCCATCTCAACGCATCCAAGATCGACAGTCATTCAATGACATTCGCTGGCGACTTCCACAACTGCGAGAGTATAAGGCGTAAAGCAAGCTTATATCAAGCAGAATACTTGTTCTGACGCCAGCTAATTGCACAAAAATAAATCAAAATATGATGGCGATTATCAAAATTTTTGATGCCGGCGGGACATTAAGGCGGCGGTTTTTTGTGCAAATCCAGGCGGATAATTGCTTCCCCGGAGGAAATCTTCTTCGGGGCCGGCCTGAAGGCGTGGCCGTAAACAATTTCAAAAGTGAGCGGCACCCTGTTGTCGGCGCTACGCATCTTATCAAATGCATCACACAATTTTTGCCAGGCCCGCCTGCCCATCAAACCGGTGCGCCGGGTCAGCAAGGGATTGCCGCCCAGGGCCCGGACGTCGGCGATCAGCTTGTCGATGGCGTCATAGGTCAGCGTGATCTTTTCCATGTCCATCACCGGCGTGGAAAAACCGGCGTTGACCAGCATATCGCCGAAATCGTGCATGTCCACAAAGGGTATCGTGTGCGGCAGCTCGTCTATGCCGGCAAACGCCTGGCGCAGCTCTATCAGGGTGTCCGGCCCGAAGCAGGAAAACATCAGCAGGCCCTCGGTACGCAAGACCCGCCGCCACTCGGCAAACACCAGGTCGGGCTGCGGGTGCCAGTGCAGCGCCAGGTTGGACCACACCAGGTCCACCGCGTTGGCAGCCAGCGGCAAGCGGGCAAAATCGGCGCAGGCCAGGCCCTCGTTCTGGCTGCGCAGGCTGCGGGCCAGCGCCGGCGGCGTCCATTTGGCCAGCAAGCGGCCGACCGAACTGCCCGCCACCCGCTGGTTTTGCAGCGCCGCCGCCAGCATCTGCGGCGAGGCGTCGGCCCCGAGCACGTGCGCCCCGGCGAATATCTTCTGCAAATGCGCGAGGTCGGCGCCGTCGCCGCAGCCGGCATCCAGCACCCGTTCCGGCTGTATCTTCACCAACTCCAGCTTTTCGCGCATGCGGCCGGCGATTTCCCGGCGCAGGAAATCGGAACCGAGGATTTTCTCGGGCCTGGCAAACAGCTGGCGTACGGTTTTCTGGTCTATGGGGGCACTTAACATGGAGAGGGAAATATTCTGATTAATTCTGATTATTGTTGCGGGATGCGATAATGCGCAGAGTTTACACGCTTGCCGTCAAAGTCGCTGGACAGCTTTGCCCGCAACCATCACTGACTTTCCATCATGCTTGCAAAATTACTCACATTGCTGCCGTCCTCCTGTGCGCTCTGTGGCGAGCATGGCAACCAGGTCTTATGCCCATCTTGCCGCCAGCGTTTTATCAGCCTCAAGTCGTCGCGCTGCACGCAGTGCGCCCTGCCCTTGCCTGCCAATGCCGCGGGATTAGCGGTACGCGCGCACTGCGGGGCCTGCCTGCAGGATGCGCCGGCTTTTGACCAGACGGTGGTGGCGTGCAATTACGCGGCGCCGCTGGACCAGCTGGTGTTGAACCTGAAGTTTGCCCACCAACTGGCGCTGGCCCCGGTGTTTGCCGGCCTGCTGCGCGATGCGATACTGGAGCAGCGCGGGCTGGCCCTGCCCGATATGCTGAGCGTGGTGCCCTTGGGCGAGGCCAGGCTAGCGGAACGCGGCTTTAACCAGGCGCTGGAAATTGCCAAACCGCTGGGCCGGCAACTGGGGATAGACGTGCTGCCGCAACTGCTGCACAGGAGCCGCGAAACAGCCCGCCAAAGCAGCCTGCATCCGGACGACAGGCAAAAGAATGTGCGCAATGCCTTCATGCTGGCGCCGACAGCGCTGGACCTGGTCAAAGGCCGGCACATAGGCATCGTCGACGACGTGATGACCACCGGCACCACGCTGCATGAAATCGCCGGCATGCTGAAACGCTTTGGCGCGGCCAAGGTGAGCAACTATGTATTCGCCCGCACGCTGCCGCATTAATTCGGCATTGCGCGATCATTGAACCATATAAGGAGAGTCCCTTGTTTCACGTAGTCCTGGTCGAACCGGAAATCCCGCCGAATACCGGCAACATCATCCGCCTGTGCGCCAACACCGGCGTGCAGCTGCATTTGATAGAACCGCTGGGCTTCCCCTTGGACGACGCCAAGATGAAGCGCGCCGGCCTCGACTATCATGATTATGCGACGATGAAGGTGCACAAAGACTGGCAAGCCTACCTGGCCCAGGAGCAGCCCGATGCCGGCCGCATGTTTGCGCTGACCACGCATGGCTCGACGCCGTTTGCGCAAGTGGCGTTCCAGCCGGGCGACGTGTTTGTGTTTGGTGCGGAAACCCGCGGGCTGGCGCCGGCATTGCGCGAATCCTTCCCGCCTGCGCAGCGGATACGCCTGCCGATGCGGCCGGATAACCGCAGCCTGAATTTATCCAATACGGTAGCGGTGGTCGTGTACGAAGCCTGGCGCCAGAACGGCTTTGCCGGCGGCGCCTGAATTTTATTCCCGCGTATTTTCCTGCCTGTTATTTGCGCTGCAGGCGCACCTTGGCCAGCAATTTGCTGGTTGACCTGTCGTGCACAAAATTGATGGCGGCGACCTGGCCGCCATAGGCCAGCACCGCCTGGCCTTCCGGTATCGCAGTCATGTCGTAATCGCCGCCCTTGACATAGATGTCGGGGTGCGCCAACTGCACCGCCTGCAAGGCGGTATCCTGGTCAAACTCGACCACCAGGCTGACCGATTCCAGCGCGGCCAGCACCGCCATCCTGTCCTCGCAGTGGTTGATCGGCCGGTCGTCGCCCTTGCCCAGGCGCTTGACCGAGGCATCGGTATTCACCGCCACCACCAGCGAGGCGCCCAGCGCCCTGGCCTGCGCCAGGTAGCTGACATGGCCGCGGTGCAGGATGTCGAACACGCCGTTGGTCATCACCACCGGTTTGGGCAGCTTGGCTACCCGGCCCGGCAAGTCGTCAGTGCTGGTGAATTTTTTTTCGAAATCTGGCATAGGTAGACTGAAATACGCTTAGGTCAAGCTGGAAAGACCAGCCGAAATAAAAATGGCCGCTAGGGATCAGCGGCCATTTTATATGAGACTGCTGCGCCACGGCGCAGCATTTATTTATACCGCGCTTGCTGCGGCGGCAGCACTGGCGGCGATACGCTGGGTGATTTCCTTGCGGTAGCGGTTCAGGTCCTGTACCGACTCAAAGGTGCGCTCGAACAGCAGCGACATATTGTGCAGGATGCGCTCGACCACCTTCTTTTCCCAGTTGCTGTCAAAATTGATCTGGCCGTCCAGCCAGCGCTCCAGCCAGGCGGGGTCGGGCAGGCGGCTCTGCACCGTGTCATTCGGGAACAGGGCCTGGTTCACGTGCAGGTTGGTAGGATGCAAGGGCTTTTCGGTGCGCCTTGCCGACGCCATCAACACGCCTATCTTGGCGAAGGCGGCGCGCGCGGTATCGCCCATTTCCAGCAGGGATTTTTTCATGTAGCGCAGATAGGCGCCGCCATGCCTGGCCTCGTCCTGGCTGATGATCTTGTAGATTTGCTTGATCACCGGTTCGGTATGCCAGTCGGACGCGCAGCGGTACCAGTGGTTCAGGCGTATCTCGCCGCAGAAATGCAGCATCAGGGTTTCCAGCGGCGGCGCGGGGTCGAACTCAAAGCGCACATTGTGCAATTCTTCTTCGGTAGGCACCAGTTCGGGGTGGAAGCGGCGCAGGTATTCCATCAATACCAGAGAATGTTTTTGTTCTTCGAAGAACCAGATCGACATGAAGGCCGAAAAATCGCTATCGCCGCGGTTATCGCGCAAGAACATCTCGGTCGCCGGCAATGCCGACCACTCGGTGATCGCATTCATCTTAATCGTCTGAGCCTGCTCCTTGGTCAGCTTGGAATCATCGTACTGATCCCACGGAATATCGGTATCCATATTCCAGCGGACTTGCTCAAGCGATTTAAACAATTCTGGGTAAAGCATGTTGACCTTCACACAAATAGAAAATAGAGTAACTTACCTAATTTTAACAGACAGATATGACAACTTCACTACGTTGTTTAATAAATGCGAATCGTTCCGTCAATTTTGTAGACAAATCCAGGTCGAATTACCGGGGAGAAACCGGCTGCGCTCCAATTTGCAGCCGGCAGCAAGGTATTTAATATTGGGCTACCATGCGCCTGTCAGTCTTAACTCACAGGGAGATCAGTGAATGAATAAGAAATCAATTACCCAGATGGCAATGTTATTGGGCGTATTGGCAGGCGGCGCGAGTTCCAGTGCATCGGCGGCGGCCGACAGCTGCCCGGCCATCCTGAACCATAGTTTCAACCGCCTGCAAGACGATGCAAAACAAGACCTGTGCCAGTATTCGGGCAAGGTCACCCTGGTCGTCAACACGGCAAGCTATTGCGGCTTCACCAGCCAATACCAGGGCCTGGAAGCCCTGTACGCCAAATACAATCCCAAGGGCCTGGTGGTGCTGGGCTTCCCTTCGAACGACTTCGGCAAGCAGGAGCCAGGCTCCAGCAAGGAAATCGCTGACTTCTGCTTCAACACCTATGGCGTGAAATTCCCTATGTTTTCCAAATCCTCGGTCACCGGCAAGGACGTGAACCCCTTGCACGCGGAGTTGATCAAGGCCACCGGCAAGACGCCGAAGTGGAATTTTCATAAATACCTGATTGACCGCAAAGGCAACGTGGTCGCGTCCTACCCTAGCGACACCACGCCGGAAGACAAGAAGCTGGTCGCCGACATAGAGAAGGCGCTGGCCCAGTAAGTTTCAGCCCTAACCTGCGCAATGAAGACCTGGCCGCGAGCCAGGTTTTTTTTCGCTCTTAAAATCTGGGTTTGGAAAATTCTACTTTTAAACGCAATCAGTTGGGGGGGGATTACCCTGCCTCAAATCGGCGTCAATGCGCGATCCAGGAGCGCTTTGAGTGGCTCCAGCCGGCAATGGTAGGCCGCGATGTTGGCCTCGACCCATTCAGTTCGCCCAATCGGCTCCCAGCGCAACGCATAGCCGGCATTGATGCTGATGATCTCAAACAGCAAGCGCTGGGCGCGTCCATTGCCATCGCGGAATGGGTGGACCACATTGAGCTCGCCGTAGTAGTGGGCCAAACGTGCAAGGAACTGCTCGCGCGGCAAGCCAATAAGATGCCCCTCTTTCGCCAGAAGCCCAAAGAGCTTGTCCGCTTCCGGTTCGATCCGGCTGACGTTAGCGAACCGTGTGCTGCCTTTGCTGATGTCAACCGTGCGCAATTCTCCGGCCCAGTCGTAGATGTCTTGGAATATGTGGAAGTGGATGGCGCGCAGGGCCGACATGGAAATGTCGTCGAAGTCAGGCAAGAACTGCTCAATGCGTGCCTGGGTGTGCTCGATTTCGGCCGCCTCCAGGGCATCCCCGTCCATCAAGCCGAGCTTATTGACTAAGACATCGGAGTTGGTATAACAGTACTGCTTGTCCTGGCCCGTCCCGTACTTATCGGACATGCTTGGATTTGAGCACCGCCGGTTTGACAGTCGACTTATTGGTGTTGACCGTGCGTGGCTCCAGCCCTTCCAGGCGCAAGCTGGCGCGGTAGTTCTCAGTACGCAGTTTCAGGAACGCCTGGCGCTTCATTTCAGTTGTCAACATCACAATATTCCTACATGATTAGCGGGACCGTACGTGTATTGTAACGCATCTCATTTGCTCCGAGCCAGGCTTTAACGCGGAAATGCAACGGGATACAAATCGGTGCAAATACCTGCAAATTCCTCTGCTGATGAACCCGATGCATTGCCAAAGGCATCTGTGGCAATGCGTTCGGCTCTATCGAAATGCTGGGCTTCGCCTGCGGCTCAACCGCAACCTACGTTAGCCCGAGCTACGCTTGCTGCGGATGCAGCGCTAGCCGTCGGCTCAACGCTGCCGGGCGACATGCCAGACTTGCAGGATTTCGACCCGGCCCGGCTTGACCCGGTAGGACAGCAGATAGTTGCGGTGGACGACCAGTTCGCGCACGCCGGCCAGCGATTCACGCCCCAGATAGGGATGCAGGCGCAAGTGTTCCGCCTCGGCGCGCATGGCAACCGCCAGCGCCTGGGCCGCGCCGGGCTTGTCTTGGGCAATGTAGTCGATGATGCGGGCGATGTCGGCAAGTGCACGGCGTGACCATTTCAGGTCGAGGCTAGGCACCATATTTTGCAAAGAAGCTATTTACTTCGTCGCCAGAGGCGAATTCGCCGCGGTCGGCGGCGGCAATTGCTTTCTTCAAGTCGCGCATTTGCGGCACGCGCCAGGCCATGTATTCCGTCAAGGCTTCCTCCGTAATGGCGGACACCGACTGGCCCGACAGTGCGGACAGTTGAACGACGGCATTCTTAAGTTCGCCGGAGACCCGGGCACCAATAGCGGCTGTTTTCATGAAATGTTTAACAATGTTCAACAGTGTATAACAATTCGTATTATAGACGAATCCGGCCAGCCGGAGCACTCTTCTTCGCCAAGGGATAGGTCGGCTAGCAATAGTCTGTGGTTAGCTGTGCCCAGGGGTGTCCCTAGGCATTGCCAACCGCATCTGTGGCGATACGTTTTGCTCTATCGAATATTGGGCTTCGCCTGCGGCTCAACCGCAACTTACGTTAGCCCCGGCTACGCTTACTGCGCGATTGCCGAAGCGACACCTGCAGGCTTAGTGGCTAGCCTGCTTATGGTCTCTGCGAAGAACGTGTCTTTATTGTAGAAGCATCAAAAACCATGGAAACAAAATTCGTTCCCTGATTATTGCTTGTACCAGAGTTTGGCATTATTTCTGCCAACGCATCATCCTTACAGAATGAATGAGATGACTTAGCAACCTTCTTCCAACCTTTAGCTACTAACTGATCTTCGTAGCGCTTCACCAAATCACTGCTCCAGCCCTCGTCGTATAGAGTTAGGTAAACTAATGCACTTCCATACTTCGCATTTTCTTTGGTAGCGGCTATCTTCCTCCTTGAACCATCAACACATCCATATCGCTCTTCATCATCACCATTTTTGCTTGTGTTTCAGATGAGCTAGGATTTCTAATCAGCCCACCAATAAACACGAGAAGCCATACGCAAATTGCGAGGGCAATTACATACGGTTTATAGCGAGGCCATAATTGTTTATTTCGAATTAGCATGATAAACGCCATCGTAACATCTTCAAAGTGTGCTGTAAGTGCCTGATTATGGGCACAGAGGGTGGGATTTGAACCCGCGATACCTTACTCACGTATGCCGAATTGCGAGACCGGATGGAAGACAGGAGCCCGGCGCCATCCATATCCGCTTCGATCCGGCAGGCCGAGCCAGCCATCATCGCGGCTACCGGGACGCCGCAGAAGATCCGCAAGAAAAATGCCGCTGCCCGGCGGCCAGATGCGGCGGCTAAAACGAGTTGCAGCGAAGTAGCGTAAAATTTGCGGCCCAGCCCCACTCCAGGCAACTCCATGAACCCTTCCAGTCCGCCGGCCAGTCCGGTTTCCGCCCTGCCGGCTGCTGCCGCCAAGAATGAACGAGTCTTGCTGCTGACGCTGGCCGGCATACAATTCACCCACATCCTGGATTTCATGATCATGATGCCGCTGGGACCGCAGCTGATACGGCTGCTGCACCTGGACACCCATGAATTCGGGCTGCTGCTATCCTCGTATACCTTTACCGCGGCGGCCTCCAGCCTGCTGGCGGCCAGCTACGTGGACAAGTTCGACCGCCGCAAGCTGATGCTCAGCATGTACGTGCTGTTCATCATCGCCACGCTGTGCTGCGGGCTGGCCGGCAGCTTCGCTACCCTGCTGATTGCGCGCGCCATGGCGGGTGCATTCGGCGGCGTGCTCGGCTCCATGATCCAAACCGTGATCGCCGACATGATCCCGTTCGAGCGCCGCGGCCAAGCCATGGGGACGGTGATGACTTCGTTTTCCCTGTCCACCGTGGCCGGCGTGCCGCTGGGCCTGTACCTGAGCGTGCACCTGCCCGCGCTGAACTGGCGCGCACCGTTCTTCTTCATCGTCTTGCTGTCGCTGGCCTTCCTGGCACTGGGCTACCGGGTCTTGCCCAGCCTGACCGCCCACCTGGAACGCCCGCGCAGCGGCAGCGTGCTGCGGCAATTGCTGGACGTGGCAAGACAGCCCAACCACCTGAAAGCATTTGCGTTTATGGCCCTGATGATGTTGTCCGGCTTTTCCGTGATTCCCTACATACCGCTGTATATGACCGCCAACGTGGGCGTGGCGGAAGCGTCGATCGCCCTGATCTATGTCTGCGGCGGCCTGGCCACGCTGTTCACCGCGCGGGCCATAGGCAAGCTGGCGGACAGCCATGGCAAGCCGCGCGTGTTCCGCTGGATCGCCCTGGCGTCGCTGGTGCCCTTGCTGGTGACCACCCACCTGTGGCCGGTGCCGCTATGGCTGGTGCTGATCAATTCGACGATATTCTTCGTACTGGTATCGGGACGGATGATACCGGGCATGGCGATGGTCTCCGCCTCGGCCTCGCCGCAGGTGCGCGGCACCTTCATGAGCCTGGTATCGTCGGTACAGATGATGGCCTCCGGCCTGGCCTCGCTACTGTCCGGCCTGATCATAGGCCGCACGGCCGACGGCCAGATTAGCCACTACAACCTAGTCGGCTATATGGCCGTGGCCTTTGGCTTGCTGACGATATGGCTGGCGCGGCATTTGAAGGTCGTCGCCACTACGCCGCCGGCTAGCTGAAGCGGCCGGCCGGATGAGTGGCGCGCCATTGCGCCCTGACGTCAGGCCTTGGGGGTAGCGTGCTTAGCGTGCTTGTAGCTCGCGGCGGGAACGGGCTTGGCTTTGGCGCGCTTGGCGGCGGTGGTCTTGCCGGCTGCCGTTTTTTTTGCCGCGCCGCCGGATTTTGCCGGCGATTTTGCAGCTGACTTGGCGGCAGGTTTCACCGCGGTTTTCTTGACCGCCGGCGCTGCCTTGGCCGCTTTTTCTTGCGCTTGCTTGCCCGTCAGTTCGCCGACCATCGCATTGTTGACAGCATGCTTGAACTGATCCTGCAGCAGGGTCCACCAGGCAGCCGGATTCACAAACTGGGACGAGGCAGCGGCCTCTGCGGTGTCGGCCTCCCCGGCTTCGGCTTCCTCATCGTCGTCCCCTGCCGCGGCGGCGCGCTCCGGCTCCGGCGCAGTGTTCTGGGCTGGCGCAGCGCTAGCGGCCGCGGGCGGCATCGGCCACTCCGGATTGCTTGCCGGCGGCGCGCTGCCGGCGGTGGAGCTGGTGGCGCTGGACGAAAAGGGCGACGCAGCGGGAGCCGGCGCAGCGGCCATGGCACTGGAAAAACTCGCGCCCAGCGAATTCAGCGTGGCGATGGTGGCCCGCTGCACTTCCAGCGCCTGTATCGTCCCGCGCAACATATTCATGTTGACGTTGAGCCAGGATTCCACGGTTTTCAAATCCTTGATTTTCTTGTCCAGGTCGTCGACCGAAACGGTGGGTGTAATCATGCCGGGGACCTGCATCCCTCCCCACAATTTTTTCACAAAGGCCAGCGTATCGTTCATCGCCGCCATGCCGGGCATTTCGCCACCGGGAAATTGGGAAGTCATCTTGCTCTCCTTGTCAGCTACACAATGTGCTATTACTCGCAGGGTACTCTGAATCCGCGCCTAAGAGAACCGCGCGGGACGTTTTTCTCTCAGTGAGGCGACGCCTTCCTGCACGTCCGGTCCGGCGAAACCCATGAATTCCAGCGCCAGCGAAGCGTCAAAACTGGGGCCGGCCATGCGCAGCCAATTGTTGAGCGCATACTTGGTCCAGCGTATCGCGGTTTGCGAACCGTCGGCCAGGCGCTGCGCAATCTCGAAGGCCTTGTCGCGCAATTCCGCGTCTTCGCAGCAGAGGGACACCAGGCCTATACGCTCGGCCTCTTCGCCGCTGACCGTCTCGCATAACAGCAGATAATATTTGGCCTTGGCCATGCCGCACAGCAAGGGCCAGACGATAGCCGCATGGTCGCCGGCGGCTACGCCCAGGCGGGTATGGCCGTCGATGATGCGCGCCGACTTGGCGGCGATCGAGATATCGGCCAGCAAGCCGGCCACCAGGCCGGCCCCGACCGCCGGCCCGTGCATGGCCGAGACTATCGGCTTGCTGCAATTGATGACGTTATACACCAGGTCCTTGGCCTCTTTCCAGACCCGGGTGCGCACCGCGAAGTCGTTCGCCATGTCTTCCACCAGCGACAGGTCGCCGCCGGCGGAAAAACCCTTACCCTCGCCGCGTATGATCGCCACCTTGACTTGCGGATCTTCATCTATCGTGCGCCAGATATCGGCCAACTCGCGGTGCAGGTGCTGGTCGGCGGTGGACAGCTTGCGATTGGCGGCTTGCGCCGCACCCATCACGATTTCCAGGATTCCACCCGGATGCTGCACCAGTTGCAGGGCTTGATACTTGTCGTACGGGGAAGGCTGTGTGGCAGACATGATGTACCCTAGTTTTTGCTAAGCTCTTATGGTTTTGACATCTTGCATGAGGTCGGCAGGGCCGTCAATGCCGGTTCGAAATACCGCTCGGTCTTGAAGCCGTAGCCGCTGCCCTCATTATCGAAGCGCACGCCGCCGCCATCGCGTTTTTGCATCACCGAAACATACAGCGGCTGTATCAACTGGTGGTCGGCCGCGCGCATGCTGGCCTGGTAAAACGAATTCTTGAACGACGCACCCTCCAGCGCCTTGGCCACCGTAGCGGCTTCGGTGCTGCCGGCCTTTTCTATCGCTGCCGCCAGCATGCCTATCATCACGTGCATGCGCATATGCACATAGTCATCCCTGGGGTCGGGATAACGCTGGCGGAAGCGGCTGTAAAATGCGTCGCTGTCGGCTCCGCCGGCGTTCGGGTGCCATTCGGCCACCGCCCGCACCCGGCCCAGGCCGGCGTCGCCGATCGCGGCCGGGGCGCCGAGACCGTTGGCGTAGAAGGTATAGAACTTGGTGTTCAAGCCGGCGTCCCTGGCGGCCTTGATCAGCAAGGTCAGGTCATTGCCCCAGTTGCCGGTGATTACCGTATCGGCGCCGCTGGCCTTGATCTTGGCGACATAGGGTGAGAAATCCTTGATCTTGCCTATAGGATGCAGTTCGTCGCCGACGATGACGATGTCGGGCCGCTTGCTATTCAGCATTTCGCGCGCCGATTTGGCCACCTGGCGGCCGAAGCTGTAGTCCTGGCCTATCAGGTATACCCGCTGCGCATGGCGGTCGTCGCGGATGACTTCGGTCAATGCGTTCATGCGCATATCGGCATTGGCGTCAAAGCGGAAATGCCAGTAGGAGCATTTTTCATTGGTCAGGCTGGGGTCGACCGCCGAATAATTCAGGAACAGCACCCGGTTATCCGGCACCCGCTGGTTATGCTTGTTGATGGCGTCCACCAGCGCCAGCGCCACCGCCGAGCTATTACCCTGCACCACGAAAGCGATGCGCTGGTCGGTCACGTGCTTGAGCTCGGTCAGGGCGTCTTCCACTCCCTGTTTGTTGTCGAAGGTGGACAGGGCCAGCAGATGTTTGCCGTCCGGCAATTTTACGCCGCCGCGCGCATTCACATTATCTATCGCCAACTGCAAATTGCGCACTACGGCCTCGCCGGCATTGGTGAAGGAGCCGGACAGGCCATCTATCATGGCGATGCGGATCGCCGTCGGGGTAGCAGCGGCAGGTAGACACGCAGCCAGCAATGCGGCGGCTAAGAAGCTTGCAATTTTCAATATGACCATCCTTGCTTACTTGATAGGGAAAATCGCCCATTCTACATGCAGGCATGCCGACTGTATGCCTGCACAGTATCTGCAAACCCGGTCATCCCAGCCGCGTGCAAGAACGTTTACACTAGGGCCATGACCAGTATTGCGCTACCACTTATCAAACCACCAACCCCTGTTTCCCGCCGATGGCTGGGCTTTTGCCTCGCCACGGTAGTGTTGCATCTGCTGGTCTTGCAGTGGGCCGTTTCGCGCATCAGCTTGCCCGAGCGCCAAGCACCGGCGGAAAGAACGGTAGAAATCAGCCTGCGCCCCAAGCCGCTGGATTCCCGCCTGGAGCAAGTCGAGCCCAAGCCGGTGGCCGTGCTTGCCCCGGCGCTGGCACGGCCCCAGCCCAAGCCTGCAACCAAGCCCGCCGCCGAAACCATTACCGTCCTGTCCTCACAGGCATTGACGGCAGCGGCCGATTCCGTGGCCGCCCCCGCGCCAACCGGAATCCCGGAAGCAGCGCCGAAGCAGCAGGCCGACACGGCCGCTGCGGAAGCAGCAGCCGAAGCGCCGCCCGCCAAGCCGGCGCCCGAGCAAGCCAGGCCAGAGCAGGCGCCGCAGTATACCGTGGCCCCGCCGCCGTCCGCCCGGCTGACGCTGGAACTGAGCAGCAGCAAACCGGGCCAGGCCAACCCGTATTACGGCGAGGGCGAGATCAACTGGGAAGTCGCCGGCGGCAAGTACAAGATGACGACCAAGGCCGGCCTGGTGATCCTGTTCGCCTCGGTCAACCTGCTGAGCTTGCACAGCGAGGGCGCCATAGACGATTCCGGCATCGCCCCGCGCATCATCAGCGAGACCCGGCGCGGCCGCTCGGAAACCGCGACCCATTTCCATCGGGAAGAAAAAACCATCAGCTTTTCGGCTTCCAGCAAGACGCTGCCCCTGAGCGACGGCGCCCAGGACAAGAGCACGATAGGCATGCAGCTGGCCGGCATAGGCTATGCCGATCCCAGCCAGATACAGCCGGGCCGAGAATTCGCGATACAAATTGCCGAGGAGCGTGACGCCACGGTCTTTCGCTTCGTGGTCGAGGGGCAGGAGCAAATCACGACCAAGCTCGGCAGCCTGACGACCTGGCACCTGGTGCGCCCGCCCCGCCCCGGCTCCTACAACTCCAGGCTGGACATCTGGCTGGCGCCGGAATTGCAATGGTACCCGGTGCAAATTCGCAATACGGAAAGCAATGGCGCCGTCACCACCCAAACCGTGACCAAAATCACGCAAAAAATTACCCAGGAAAACTAAGCATGCCTACCAAGCTCCGCACCAAACTCTTCTTCGCAGCCGGCGCCCTGTTGGCGCTGGCTGCCCATGCCGACAGCGGCAAAACCGCCTTTAACCTGCCGCCTTCGGCCGACTTGCAATATGCGATCAAGGCCAAGCAAAGCGGCCTGTCGCTATCCGGCGACGCCAGCGTCAAGTGGCATGTCAGCGGGCCTGCAGGGGAACAGAAATACAGCGTGATCACCGAAACCCGGGCCATGCTGGTCGGCAAGATACTGGACGCCAGCAGCGTAGGCAGCATCGACGGCTACGGCCTGGCGCCGGAAAAATTCGTTGAAAAACGCTTCCGCAAGGGCGAAAGCACGACCACTTTCGATCGCTCCAGCAAGCAAATCGGCTTTACCGAATCGGCCGAGCACTATCCCATCAAGGGCGGCGAACAAGACCGCACCAGCGCCACCTGGCAATTGATCGCGCTGGCGCGCGCCGCCGGCGACAAATTCAAGCCCGGCTCCGAATGGAAATTCCTGGTGGCGGGCCGGCGCGACGCCGATCCCTGGTCGTTCAAGGTGGTGGCGCAAGAAAACCTGTCCACCGCCATCGGCGAACTGGCCACCGTCCACGTGGTAAAAGCGCCGCCGGCCGACTCCAAGGACCAGCAACTGGATTTGTGGCTGGCGCCCTCGCTGGAATGGTATCCGGTGCGCGTCAAGTTCCAGGATGCCGACGGCGACTATGTGGACCAGCTGATCAGCAATATCAAGAAGTAGGCTGCACAAATGCGCCCGGCAATGGGATGATGCAACTCCCAGCAACTCCCATTGTGCGCGGCTTTGGCGTAGTATTAAGCCGTCATTAGTCAGCCATCATCAATTAGGCCATCATCCCCTCTTACAACAACTTATGAGCATATCTACCGACGGCGCCCTGGTACTCTTCAGCGGCGGACAAGACTCCACTACCTGCCTGGCCTGGGCCCTGTCGCGCTACAGCCGGGTAGAAACCATAGGCTTCGACTACGGCCAGCGCCATGCGATCGAGCTGACGGTACGCCCCACCCTGCTGCAAAAGATGCGCGGCCACTCGGCGGACTGGCAGCAAAGGCTAGGCGACGACCACATGATAGACCTGTCGCTGATCTCGCAACTATCGCACACCGCGATGACCGAGGACATAGAGATCGTGATGCAGGAAAACGGCTTGCCGAATACCTTCGTGCCCGGCCGCAACCTGATGTTCATGACGGTGGCCGCGACGCTGGCCTACCGGCGCGGCTTGAATGTGCTGGTGGGCGGCATGTGTGAAACCGATTTCTCCGGTTACCCGGATTGCCGCGACGATACGATGAAGGCCTTGCAGGTGGCGCTGAATCTCGGCATGGCGACCCGCCTGAAGCTGGAAACCCCGCTGATGTGGATAGACAAGTCGCAGACCTGGGAGCTGGCGCAAGAGCTCGGCGGCGAAGCGCTGGTGGACCTGATCCGCGCCGACACGCATACCTGCTACCTCGGTGAACGCGGCCAGCTGCACGACTGGGGCCACGGTTGCGGCAAGTGCCCGGCCTGCGAACTGCGGGCTCGCGGTTACCAGCAATTTGTGGCGAAGAAGCTGAATAGCCTGGTCGACAAGGAATAGGCTGAAGCTGTTCGTCTAAACAAGAAGCAAGCGTCGATGCCACTCCCAGAACATTTGATAGCCCGCGCAGCTGAACTCATCCAGCAGGCCGACGGCTTGATCGTGGCGGCCGGCGCCGGCATGGGCGTCGATTCCGGCTTGCCCGACTTTCGCGGCAATAGCGGGTTCTGGCAAGCCTATCCAGCGCTGGCCAATGCCGGCCTGGAGTTTGCGCAGATAGCCTGCCCCGCCGCCTTCCACGCCCAGCCGGAACTGGCCTGGGGCTTTTACGGCCACAGGCTCGGCTTATACAGGCGCACCCGGCCGCACGCCGGCTTTGCACTGCTCAGGCATTGGGGCGAACAGATGCCGCAAGCCTATAGCGTATTCACCAGCAATGTCGACGGCCAGTTCCAGCGCGCCGGATTCGATGCCGGCCGCGTCAATGAATGCCACGGCTCCATCCATCACCTGCAGTGCCTGCATGCCTGCAGCGCCGATATCTGGGGCGCCGACCAATTTGAGCCCGAAGTGGACGACGTCACCTGCCGCTTGCGCAACGCAGCGCCCTTGTGTCCGCATTGCGGCCGCCTGGCCAGGCCGAACATCCTGATGTTCGGCGACTGGGACTGGAACCAGCAGCGGCAAATAGCCCAGGCGACGCGCCAGCAGCGCTGGCTGCAAAGCCTGGAACGGCCGCTGGTGATAGAGCTGGGCGCAGGCAGCGCGATTCCTTCGGTCCGGCATTTCAGCCAGACCATCCTGCAGCACCACGGCGGCCGGCTGATCCGCATCAATCCGCGCGAAGCCGACGTCGCGAGCGACAAGGATGTCGGCCTCGCCGTGGGCGCGCTGGAGGGTTTGACATCCATTGCGGCTATGCTGGGAAATGATTGGCACCCGGAAAACTAGACGTTCCTTAAGCAGATTTATTTGCCGCGCCGGCATTGCTCAGGCTCTAGCGCGCCGATTGGTAAGCGGCCCAGGCCAGTAGCGCCCAGCCTAGCAGGAAGCCGACGCCGCCCAGCGGCGTAATGGCGCCGAGTATGCGCAGGCCGGACAAGGCCAGCGCATACAGGCTGCCGCTGAACAGGATGATACCGGCCAGCATCGCCGTGCCGGCCCAGCCCAGCAGCGCGGGATTCAGGCGCGGCAGCAGCAAGGCGATCACAAACAGGCCCAGCGCATGCAAGGCCTGGTAAGTCGCCGCAGTGTGCCAGACCGCCAGCATGTCGGCGCTCAATACCGGCTTCAGGCCGTGCGCACCGAAGGCGCCGGCAGCGACAGCGATGAACATATTGACGGCGGCGGCGGTGATGATCAGGCGCTCATTCATGGGAATTCCTTATGGTTAGCACATACGCTGGCGTATTTGATAGACGCGTATTCTAGCGTCTTTGGATCAACTCCGATTGCGGCAAAAAAAATGGCCGACTAGGTCGGCCATTCATGTAAGACATCAAACTAGAGCACTACGCCGCTTTCTGGGGTTGCTGCGGCACATTGAATTCCGCCAGCAATGCCGCCTGCTTGGCCTTGGCGACGTTCAGGTGGCGTTCCTTCACGTGGCCGTAACCGCGGATGTCTTCCGGGATGCTGGCCAGCGCCACCGCCTTGGCCAGGTTGTCCGCATTCAGCTGCGGCAGCAAAGCACCCAGCATCTGCTTGTACTCGACCGGCAAGGCGCGTTCCATCTTGCGCTCTTCGGTATAGCCGAAGATATCCAGCATGCCGCCGCGCAGGAACTTGCCCTTGGCCAGCAGGCCGAAGGCTTTCATCATCCACGGACCGAAGGACTGCTTGATCAATTGCCCCTTGGCATCGCGCTTGGCCAGCAAAGGCGGCGCCAGGTGGAAATTGATCTTGTAGTCGCCTTCAAACATGTCCGAGATTTTTTTCTCGAAGCTGCCGGTGGTGTACAGGCGCGCGACTTCATACTCATCCTTGTAGGCCATCAGCTTGAACAGGTAGCGCGCTGCGGCTTCGGTCAGACGCAGGGATTTGGAACCGTCGACGACCTTTTCTTCCGCTGCTTTGACCTGATTGATGAAGTCCACATATTGCTTCGCATACGCGGCATCCTGGTAGTCGGTCAGGAAAGCCGTGCGCTTGGCGATGATGTCGTCCAGCGTCGGTGCGCGTTTCAGTTCTATCACCTGGCCCGGCGTGATCAGCTTTTCTACCGCTGCCAGGTCATGTGCAGCAATCCGGCCCCAGTTGAAGGCCTTCTTGTTGAAGTCTACCGATACGCCGTTCAGTTCTATCGCGCGCATCAATACCGCTTCAGTCAACGGCACCCAGGCTTTTTGCCATGCATAGCCGAGCATGAACATATTGGTCGCGATATTGTCGCCCATCAGCGCGGTCGCAATCCTGCCGGCGTCCACCAGGGACACATGGTCGCTGCCGCAGGCGGCGCGGATGTCGCTCTCGGCGCCGGCGCCGGGGAATTGCCAGTCCGGGTTCTTGACGAAAGCTGCAGTCGGCGTGCCGGTGGAATTGATCGCGGCAAAGGTACGGCCTTCGCCCATGCGCGACAGCGCATCCTTGCCTGCCGTCACGATCACGTCGCAACCGATGACCAGGTCCGCCGCGCCGGTGCCGACGCGGGTGGAATGGATATCTTCCGGCTTGTCCGCCAGGCGCACGTGAGACAGCACGGGGCCGCCTTTTTGCGCCAGGCCGCTCATGTCCAGCACCGAGCAGCCCTTGCCGGCCACGTGGGCCGCCATCGCCAGGATCTGGCCGACGGTGACCACGCCGGTGCCGCCTATGCCGGTGACCAGGATGCCGAAAGGTTCGGCAGTCGATGGAATCGCCGGCGTCGGCAAATTGGCCACGTCCAGCGACGGGCTGTTTTCTACCTTGGCTTTCTTCGGCTTCTTCAGGCTACCGCCCTCTACCGTCACAAAGCTGGGGCAGAAGCCGTTGACGCAAGAGAAATCCTTGTTACAGGAAGACTGGTTGATCTGGCGCTTGCGGCCGAATTCTGTTTCCAGCGGTTCCACCGACAGGCAGTTCGACTGCACGCTGCAATCGCCGCAGCCTTCGCACACGGCTTCATTGATGACCGCGCGCTTGGCTGGATCCGGATACTCATTGCGTTTCCGGCGGCGGCGTTTTTCGCTGGCGCAGGTCTGGTCGTAGATCATCGCGGATACGCCCTTCACTACCCGCAGCTCACGCTGCACCGCATCCAGCTCGCTGCGGTGGCGCACGGTGACGCCGGGCGCCCAGTTGTAGTCGGCCGGGTATTTGTCCGGTTCGTCGGTGACCACGATGATCGGGCCCACGCCTTCGGCGGCGATCTGGCGCGAAATCATGCCGGGATCCAGCGGGCCGTCGAACTCCTGGCCGCCGGTCATCGCAACCGCGTCGTTGTACAGGATCTTGTAGGTGATGTTGACCTTGCCGGATACCGACGCGCGTACCGCCAGCAGGCCGGAATGGTAATAGGTGCCGTCGCCGAGGTTGCAGAACACGTGGTCTTCGGTGGTGAACGGGGCCTGGCCTATCCAGGTCGTGCCTTCTGCGCCCATGTGGGTGAAGGTGGAAGTTTCCCTGTCCATCCACAGCACCATGTAGTGGCAGCCTATGCCGGCCAGCGCGCGGCTGCCGTCCGGCAACTTGGTCGAAGTATTGTGCGGGCAACCGGAACAGAAGTGCGGGATGCGGTCCTTGGCCGGGTCCGGCTTGCTGGAGGTAGTTACCTTCAGCACCGCTTCCTTGGCTTCCAGGTAGGCGATGCGTTCTTTCACGCGCTGCTCTACCGGATGGCCGGCAAAGTAGCGGGAGATACGCGATGCCACTGCGCGGGCGATCTGCGCCGGCGTCAGTTCATAGGTGGCCGGCAGCAGCCAGTCGCCGTGGCCGGCGCCTTGCAGGTTGCTCCATTCGCCGGTGTCGTCGAACTTGCCGACCACGCGCGGACGCTGGCCGTCCGGCAGGTTGTACAGCTCTTCCTTGATCTGGTATTCCAGGATCTGGCGTTTTTCTTCCACTACCAGGATTTCTTCCAGGCCTTCGGCAAACTGGTGCACGCCCTGCGATTCCAGCGGCCAGGTCATGCCTATCTTGTACAGGCGGATGCCGATGTCGCGCGCGACTTGTTCGTCGATGCCGAGGTCGGCCAGCGCCTGGCGGGTGTCCAGGTAGGATTTGCCGGCGGTGATGATGCCGATGCGGGCCTTGGGGCTGTCCCAGATGATCTGGTTCAGCTTGTTGGCGCGCACATAGGCCAGTGCGGCATACCATTTGTAATTGTTCATCCGCGCTTCCTGGTCCAGCACCGCATCCGGCATGCGGATGTTGAGGCCGTCAGGCGGCAGGATCAGGTCGGTCGGGATCACCGGTTGCACGCGGTCCGGGTCGATATCGACGGCGGCGCCGGATTCGACGATGTCGGTCACGCATTTCATCGACACCCATAGGCCGGTGTAGCGGCTCATTGCAAACGCGTGCAGGCCGTAGTCCAGGTATTCCTGCACCGACGATGGATACAGCACGGGAATGCCGCAGGCTTTCAGGATATGTTCGCTCTGGTGCGCAGTCGTCGACGATTTGGCGGCGTGGTCGTCGCCTGCCAGTACCAGTACGCCGCCGTGCTTGGAAGTGCCGGCCATGTTGGCATGTTTGAAGACGTCGCCGCAGCGGTCCACGCCCGGGCCCTTGCCGTACCAGATTGAGAACACGCCGTCGTATTTGGCGCCCTGGAACATATTGACTTGTTGCGTGCCCCACACGGTAGTCGCCGCCAGATCCTCATTGACGCCCGGATGGAAGGTGACGTGATGCGCGGCCAGGTGCTTCTTGGCCTTTTGCGCGGTCATGTCGACGCCGCCCAGCGGTGAGCCGCGGTAGCCGGTGATGAAGCCGCCGGTATTCAGGCCGGCTTTCAGGTCATGCTGGCGCTGCAGCATCGCCAGGCGGATGATCGCCTGCGTGCCGGTCATGAAGGCGCGGCCGCGCTCCAGCGTAAATTTGTCGTCCAGGGAAATCTTGTCGTCGGCCAGCGGCGTTTGCTGATCGACCTTCAGGGGTGCATTCATGGGGTCTCCGTGCTTATAGTCTCGTTGCGAGGGTATCGCTTCAAACAGAATCACCTTGTGGGTAATCATATATGGGATTCGCTAAGATAGTTGCACAATAAAAGTGCAGCTATTCCTGTCTTGCGAATCTCCGGCTTGTTCTTTGACGGATCGCACATTAACACGCTGTATCGGCCGCTTCAATGGACAGTGCAACATAATTGGACCGGTACAGCATTGCTGACACTTGCCCAAAGTGTACCGGTCAAATTGCTATTAATTCACTTGGAGAAACATCCCGGTGTCCGAAATACCTACCTTCAGCTAACTGCCTTCCTTGGCACTGCGTCAGCCTTTATAGTTTTAAATTTCAAAAAAGCAACAAATTAGGCCTGCTCACAATAAAAAACCAGCTGGACTCGTCCAGTCACGCCTGTACACAGCAATTGCACAGGTGAATAAGTCTATAATGGCAAAATGAAACTTAAATTCACCAAAATGCACGGTGCCGGCAATGACTTTGTCGTCATAGATGCGATCAACCAGGATATCGCTTTTACCCCCGAGCAATGGCAGCGCCTGGCCGACCGCCGCTTTGGCGTCGGCGCCGACCAGATCCTGGTGGTCGAGCAGCCCGAGACTGCAGGGGTGGACTTCCGCTACCGCATCTACAACGCCGACGGCGGCGAGGTCGAGCAATGCGGCAACGGTTCGCGCGCCTTTGTCCGCTTTGTCAGGGACAAGGGCCTGACCGACAAGACCACGATCCGGGTGGAAACCCTGTCCGGCATCATAGAGCCGCGGCTGGAAGCGGACGGCAGTATCACGGTAGACATGGGCGCACCGATCCTCGACCCGGTACAAGTGCCGTTCGACGCCAGCGGCCTGAGCCCGCGCACGGAAGGCCGCGATGCCTTGTGGCCATTGGAGATCAATGGCAAGACAGCCTGGTTTTCCACTGTGTCCATGGGCAATCCGCATGCGGTACAGGTAGTGGCAGACAGCGAGGCGGCGCCGGTGCTGGCCGACGGCCCCGTGATAGAGCATCACCCGCGCTTTCCGCGCCGGGTCAATGCCGGCTTCATGCAAGTCCTCGATCCCCATCACATACGCCTGCGCGTGTATGAACGCGGCGCCGGCGAAACCCTGGCCTGCGGCACCGGAGCCTGCGCGGCGGTAGTGGCCGGCATACGGCGCGGCTTGCTGCAGTCGCCGGTACGGGTGACTACCCACGGCGGCGAATTGTCCATCGCCTGGCAGGGTGAAAACCAACCTGTGTTCCTCAGCGGTCCGGCGGTGTCGGTGTACGAAGGCGAAATTAACATTTAATCTAATACTCATGAATTCTAACGACATCGCGGATTACCTGACCCAGCACCCCCATTTCTTTGAAGAGCACGCAGAACTGCTGTCGGCAGTCAAACTGAGCAGCCCGGTCATGGGCCGCGCCATCTCGCTGCAAGAGCGGCAAATGGAAATCGTCAGGGAAAAATACAAGCAGCTGGAACTGCGCATGGCGGATCTGATGCGGGTAGCGCAGGATAATGATGCGATCACCAGCAAGTTCCAGACCTGGACCCGCTCGCTGCTGCTGGCACGCAATGACGTCGACCTGCCGTATGTATTGACGCAGGGCTTGCAGGAATATTTCGACCTACCGCACGCCACCCTGCGCCTGTGGGACGTGGCCGGCGACTATGCGCATACCTGGTTCGCCAAATCGGTGACCGAGGATGTGCGCCTGTTTGCCAAGGGTTTGAGCTCGCCCTTCTGCGGCAAGAATATGGATTTTGAAGCGGCCGGCTGGATAGAGTCGGAAGATGCGGTGCAGTCGCTGGCGATGCTGCCCTTGCGGCTGGCGCCGGGCGCTGCCACGTTCGGCCTGCTGGTGCTGGGTTCGCCCGATCCGGCGCGCTATACCAAGGAGATGGCGACCGACTTCCTGGTCAAGATCGCCGACACCAGCAGCGCGGCACTGAGCTGCCTGATCGAGTAGTGCCGTGGAGGCGCGCGACCTGAAGGCTGAATATCTGCAGGTCCTGCGCACCCAGCGCAACTTATCCGGGCACACGGTCTCCAATTACAAGCTGGACCTGGACGAGCTGGCAGCGCTGGCGCAGCAAGCCGGCGCCGCCGACCTGGCGGCGCTGGACTATTTCCAGATCCGCCGTTTTACTTCGCAATTGCACGCCCAGGGCCAGAGTCCCAGGAGCATAGCGCGCAAGCTGTCCAGCTGGCGCGGATTTTACCGCTGGCTGGCGCAACAGCAAGCCATGCCGGCCAACCCGGTAGACGGCATCAAAGCGCCCAAGCGCAGCAAGTCGCTGCCGAAGGCACTAGGCCCCGATGACGCAGTCAGGCTGGTATCGCAGACACACAATAGCAATACCAACAGCCCGACTTTGGCCGCCAACCGCGCCATGTTCGAGCTGCTGTATTCCAGCGGTTTACGGGTGTCTGAACTGGTCGGGCTGGACGTCGCCAATCTGGCCGAAAAAGGCCATACCTCGCTGGGCTGGGTGGACCTGGAGCAGCACGAGGTCGTCGTCACCGGCAAGGGCAACAAGCAGCGCGTCGTGCCGGTCGGACGTCCGGCGCTGGAAGCGGTGCAAGCCTGGCTGGCGCTGCGTCCCAGCTTGCAGAAGCTGGATACGCACGCGCTGTTCCTGACCGAACGCGGCACCCGCATGTCGGCACGCCTGGTGCAGATGCGGCTGAAGGCTCACGCGCAGTCGCTGGATATTCCGGCCGACGTCCATCCGCATGTGCTGCGCCACTCGTTTGCCTCGCATGTCTTGCAATCCTCCGGCGATCTGCGCGCGGTGCAAGAGATGCTGGGGCACAGCTCGATCGCGGCGACCCAGGTGTATACCGCGCTGGATTTCCAGCACCTGTCCAAGGTGTACGACCAGGCCCATCCGCGCGCCAAGAAATAGGCCGCTCCCTCTCCTTTTTCCATGCAGATTGGTGCCGCGAATTGGCGCCACAGTTGGTGCCGCTCTCTTGCCCGTATCACCCCGCCCTATTTTGCAACTGAATTGCAATTTGATGCATAATAGGGTTTTAGCTGTTTGATGCACCCCTATGAAAACCAAGCCCGCCGGCGCTACGCCGGCCCCTGAGCAGCACCCCAGCCATACCCTGCACAACAAGGCGCTGGCGGAAAACATGTTGCGCAACTCTTCCGTCAGGGCCACCGATGCCAGGATCAAGGTCCTGGCCGTGCTGCTGGACACCCGCTGTGCCTTGTCGCACCAGGAGGTGCAGGATGCGCTGCAGAGCATGGACAGGGTGACGCTGTACCGGGTACTGGATTGCCTGACCGATGCCGGCCTGACCCACAAGATCGCCAGCGACGACCGGGTCTTCCGCTACAGCACCGGCGGCGAGCACCCCGCGCCGCATGCCGCAGCCGGCCCGCAGGGCGCGCAAGGGATCCAGCATCAGCACGGCCACTTCAAGTGCACGCGCTGCGCCCGGATATTTTGCCTGGATGATGAACACGGCGGCCAGGGAACGGGCCCTGCCCCGCCTTCCTTGAAGGAACAACTGCAGGCCACGCTGCAAGCCACCCTGGGCCGCGGCTTTCAAAGCCACGACATAGAGCTGACCATCAAGGGCTGGTGCGCGGACTGCGCGAAGTAAGAGATGGGCAACGCCCGAACAAGGCTCAAGCAAGACCGAGTAAAGAACAACCACACGAGATGACATCATGGCACTGATCCCTACCACCATCCTGACCGGCTTCCTGGGCGCCGGCAAAACCACATTACTGAACCGCATCCTGCAGGAAGAACATGGCCACAGGATCGCGGTCATCGAAAATGAATTCGGCCAGGAAAATATAGACAATGAAATCCTGGTGCAGGACAGCAATGAGCAGATTGTAGAAATGAACAACGGCTGCATCTGCTGCACGGTGCGCGGCGACCTGATCGTCGCCCTCAGCAAGCTGGCCCAGCAAAAAAGTGAAGGCAAGCTGAACTTCGACCGGGTGATCATAGAAACCACCGGCCTGGCCAACCCTGGACCGGTGGCCCAGACTTTCTTCGTGGACGATGAAGTTGGCACTCACTATATGCTCGACGCAGTAGTGACAGTGGTAGACGCTCGCCACGCCATGCAGCAACTGGACCAGCACGAAGAAGCGCAAAGGCAGGTAGGCTTTGCCGACAAGATCCTGCTGTCCAAGACCGACCTGGTCGATGCGGCGCAAGTGGCCGAACTGCGCACGCGCCTGACGCGCATCAATCCGCGCAGCAGCATCGTGCCGGTCGACTTTGGCAAGGTGGCAATTTCCGAAGTGCTGGATTTACGCGGTTTCAACCTGAATGCCAAACTGGAACTGGATCCCGATTTCTTGCAGGCCGAGGAGGAGCACGCGGACGAACATGAGCACGATCATGTGCATGATGAAAACTGCCAGCATGATCACCATGACCATCATCATGCGCACCACACGGACGATATTGCCGCCTTTGTGTTTAAGAGCAACAGGCCATTCGACACTGCCAAACTGGATGAATTCCTGGGCGGTCTGGTGCAGGTTTTCGGGCCGCGCATGTTGCGCTACAAGGGCGTGCTATTGATGGATGGCGCCGACCGCAAGGTGATTTTCCAGGGAGTACACCAGATTATGGGCACAGATGTCGGCGGTAAGTGGGCAGATGATGAATTGCGCGAAAGCAAGATGGTCTTTATTGGCAAAAATCTACCGAAAGATATTTTTATTGAAGGATTAAGCCAATGTTTGGTATAAACTAGCGGGCTACTGAGGGCGGCTATGCCGTTTTAGGTAAATGCCGCGCGTCATACAGAGGTCATTTACTTTGTCAGTAAGGGGAGGATAATGGCTTTGATTGGATTGCTTTTATGGAATTTAGTGATAATCTGAACCATGAACTGAGTTCCAAGCTATTACTTGTGTGTTAACCCGTCGTATCGAAAGTTAAGCGAAGTGGCAACTAAATCACCTAAATCGACTGCAACAGTCAATGCGCCTGCAACTCTGCTCACTGAAGAAGAAATTCTGAAGATGGGGGAGAAGGACTATATGAACGATGCACAACTGGCATTTTTCAAGGCCCGTTTGCAACAGCTTGAGAAAGATTTGCTTAAAAACGCCGACGAAACAACAGAACATCTGCGTGAAACGGTTTTGGTCCCTGATCCAGCGGATCGCGCCACGATAGAGGAAGAGCATGCGCTGGAATTGCGCACCCGCGATCGTGAACGCAAATTGCTGAAGAAGGTGCAACAATCCATCGCCAGCATCGATGAAGGCGACTACGGTTGGTGCGAAGAAACTGGTGAACCCATCGGCATTCCCCGTCTGCTGGCCCGCCCAACGGCTACCCTGTCGCTGGAAGCACAACAAAGACGTGAAATGAAGCAAAAGCTGTACGGTGACTGATTTGCAAAGCATGACAGCCCGAAACGCTTGATTAAAAAGCGCGCAGGTAGACACTGCGCGCTTTTTTTATGCATTAATTGCAACCATGTTGCACCGGCCGGTTTGATCGAGACAGATCGGCCAGGATGCAAGGCACGAACAATTTTATTGTATTTTTAACAAATAGATGTAAATTATTGTAAATTGGAAACACTTTCATCTATCTGTGATTCAGAATTAGCGGTGGCATTGCCTTCAATTTAATAGATTGAAAACCTTCGCTCGAGTTTATAGTCTGCATAGTACCAGTTACCCCCTCGGTAACCGGCGAGTGCAGGTTTGTTATTGCCCCAAGTCGGCGCACTTAACAATAATTGAGCGAATGAGACTATACTTTAGGCTCGCCCTAGGGCACGCCGTGAGGCTCGCAAATGAGTGTCGAGGCCGGCCTTCGTGAACCTTTTTGTCCAGACCAACAGCTAGCGGTAGGCGCAACTACCTTTACACACAGGATTAACGTGGGGATTTTTTCGCTTTTCGGTAAGAAGAATGGGCAAAAGGAAAGCACTTCCTCTGCCAAGTCTTCCTCTAAAAACTCGCAGCCCAGGAGTCCGGATACCCCAACGGAAAATCCGCTGACCGACGACGCATTTACCCAATCAGTCCTGGCCCAGAGGCACAAGGCCCGCGCCACGGAGCGCAAGATAGACGCGATAGAATTTGAAATGTCGCGCGATATCGTCAGGTCCAAGCCCGGCGGCAGGAATACGACGATAGGCGGCCCTATCACCCAAACCAACCCGGAGACGACCAGTCCGCCGGCCAAGCGGGCGGCAAATTCGCCGTCGACCAAAAAGAGCACGCCGGCCGAACTGATTTCGGACTTCCAGAGCACCATGCCGCTGAAGGGCCCGAATACCGACTACCTGCTAAGAGGTTCCGACACCCTGAGCGGTTCCGACACGCTGGGCCGGCACGATACGCTGGTCGCCGCCACACTGGCGCCGACCGAATCAGTGCCTATCCTGGAAGAGGCTGCCATCCTGTTTGCCAGCGGACAATCCGAAGTGGCGGAACAGATGTTGTTGAGCTGGATACACCAGGACAGCCTGGGAGCGACCGCCCAGCTAGGCTGGTATATGCTGTTTGACCTGTATCAGATCAGTAATAAGCAAACCCAGTTTGAAGCCTTGTCGCTGGAGTACGCCAACAAATTCGAAACCTCGCCGCCGGTCTGGACCGACTCGTCGCGGCAAAAACCGGATACCGATGGCAAAAACCATCCCAGCGACATACCTACCGTATCCTTCCCCAGACAACTGGACGGCGATATCGTCAAGCTGCTGGAAAAATTGCAGGAATTGAGCCAGAAGAGCCGCACCATCAAGCTGGAATTCATGCGCGTCAAGCAAGTGGATCCGGCCGGCTGCGCCTTGCTGCTGCGGGCGATAAAAACCCTGAACAAGTCCGGCCATGACCTGGTGCTGGTCGGTGCGCATGAGCTGACGGTATGCCTGCGCGGCATACTGGAAGTAGGCCGGCGCGATGAAACCGAGGCCCCGTGGCTGCTATTGCTGGAAGTCTTGCAGTTGCTGCAGCTGGAGCAGGTGTTTGAAGAGACCAGCATAGACTACTGCATCACTTTTGAAGTTTCACCGCCGTCTTTCGAAGCCCCGAAAAACAAGGTCACCACGTCCGCGCCCGAAATAGAGGTCGCAGAGCCTAGCGACCGCTTCATGATGCCGGTGGTGATAGAAGGAAAAACCGAACACCTGATCAGCCAGATCACCGAGCATGCCAAGCAGCACAACACCGTCTTGCTCGATTGCTCGCGCCTGGAACGAGTGGAATTCGGCGCCTCGGCGCAATTGCTGAGCGGCCTGGTGCCACTGACAGGCAAAAAAGACACCACGATACAGTTTCACGAAGTGAATTACCTGGTCATGGCGCTGTTCAATGCGATGGGCCTGAAAAACGTCGCCGCCATTTTCCCCCGCAAGCGCTAGAACACCGCTCTAGCTCCGGGGCGGCTGGAGCCGGCCGCCTGGCCCCGGTCCTGGTTAACGCAGCCAGACCTTGCAAACCCAAACTGCTGCCCCCATTTCATTTAGCACTGGTGCATGGCACCATGCAATATCAATCAGCCTCTTTCCCCCGCCATCTCCTTATCAGCGACTTAGGCGGCATAGGCAGAATTGCATTACCATCAATTTTTGAGGTTCATATGGAACAATTTCACGGCACCACCATCCTGTCCGTCCGGCGCGGCAACCTGGTTGCGCTTGGCGGCGATGGCCAGGTTACGCTGGGCAATGTGGTCATGAAGGGCACCGCGCGCAAGGTGCGCAGGCTGTACCACGACAAGGTCCTGGCCGGATTCGCCGGCGGCACCGCCGATGCATTTACGCTGATAGAGCGCTTTGAGGCCAAGCTGGAAAAGCACCAGGGACATTTGATGCGCGCCTCGGTGGAACTGGCCAAGGATTGGCGCACCGACCGCATGCTGCGCCGCCTGGAAGCGATGCTGCTGGTGGCCGACAAGGAAACCACGCTGGTCATCACCGGCAACGGCGACGTGCTGGAGCCGAACGACGGCATAGGGGCTATCGGCTCGGGCGGCACCTTTGCCCAGTCCGCCGCCATCGCGCTCTATCAAAACACCGATCTGGCGCCGCTCGACATCGTCAAGAAGTCACTGACCATTGCCGGCGAATTGTGCATCTATACCAATTTGTCGCACACCATAGAAACGCTGGAATAGGCTGAAAAACAACATGAACATGACTCCCCAAGAGATAGTCTCGGAACTCGACAAGCACGTGGTCGGACAAGGACGCGCCAAGCGCGCGGTGGCGATCGCCCTGCGCAATCGCTGGCGCCGGCAACAGGTGGCCGAACCCTTGCGACATGAAATCACCCCGAAGAATATCCTGATGATAGGCCCCACAGGCGTCGGCAAGACCGAGATCGCGCGTCGCCTGGCCAAGTTGGCCAACGCGCCCTTCATCAAGATAGAAGCGACCAAATTCACCGAGGTTGGCTATGTCGGCCGCGACGTCGACACCATCATCCGCGACCTGATCGATATCGGCATCAAGCAAACCCGCGAGGCCGCCACCCGCAAGGTAAGAGCCCAGGCAGAAGATGCGGCGGAAGACCGGGTGCTGGACATCCTGCTGCCGCCGGCGCGCGATTTCGGCTTCAACTCGACCACGGCGGTGGCTGCGGAGGCGGACCACAACAGCAATACCACGCGCCAGACTTTCCGCAAGCGTCTGCGCGAAGGCGCAATGGATGACAAGGAAATCGAGATCGAAGTCGCCGAAGCCGGCCCGCAGATGGAAATCATGGCGCCTCCCGGCATGGAGGAAATGACCGAACAGATCAAGTCCATGTTTTCCGGCGTAGGCAGCGGCCGCAAGAAATCGCGCAAGCTGAAGATCAAGGATGCGATGAAGCTGCTGATCGAGGAAGAAGCCGCCAAGCTGGTCAATGAAGATGAGCTGAAACAGCAGGCGATCGTCAATGTCGAGCAAAACGGCATCGTCTTCCTGGATGAGATAGACAAGATCGCCAATCGTGCGGAAATGGGCGGCGCCGACGTTTCGCGCGCCGGCGTACAGCGCGACCTGCTGCCCCTGGTGGAAGGCACGACCGTCAACACCAAATACGGCATGATCAAGACCGACCATATCCTGTTCATCGCTTCCGGCGCCTTCCACCTGGCCAAGCCGTCCGACCTGATCCCGGAATTGCAGGGACGCTTCCCCATCCGGGTGGAGCTGGAATCGCTGTCGATCGCCGATTTCGAGCAGATACTGACCAGCACCGACGCCTGCCTGACCAAGCAATATCAAGCCTTGCTGGCGACCGAGGACGTGCAGGTCGAGTTTACCGCCGAAGGCATACAGAAGCTGGCCGGCATCGCCTATTCGGTCAATGAAACCACCGAGAACATCGGCGCCCGCCGCCTGTACACGGTGATGGAAAAATTGCTGGAAGAAGTGTCCTTCGACGCCCATCAAAAGAGCGGCCAGACGGTAATCATCGACGCCGCCTATGTCGATGAAAAACTGGGCGCCTTGTCGGTCAATGAAGACCTGTCGCGCTACGTGCTGTAGGCCAGATCAAAAGCCCGCCGTCGCAGCGGGCTTTTTTTATTCGAGGAGAGCTGGTGATGGCCAATAAAACCCTGGGAACGCGTCAAAAGCTGAGCTTTCGCGTCGAGCCTGCGCAGGCCAGGCCGCGCAATCCGGTCGCGGTCGCGGCCAAACAGCGCGCGGCCGGGCCGCATCGCAAATCGGCGTCGGCAATCAGGCAGGCGCACAAGCAGGCCCTCAAGAAAAGCGAGCCTGAAACCTAATGCAACTCTTGCTTGGCATCCCTGGCCAGCAAGCGTTCTATCATCTGCTGCACCGGCACGTCCTCAAACAGCACGCCCGCCACTGCATCGGTAATCGGCATATCCACCTTCATCTTCGCCGCCAACGTCCGCACCGCTTGCGCGCAACGCACGCCCTCGGCCACATGGCCCAGTTCCGCGACGATGGCCGGCAAGGACTTGCCCTGCGCCAGCGCCAGCCCTACCTTGCGATTGCGCGACAGGTCGCCGGTGCAGGTCAGTATCAGGTCGCCCACCCCGGTCAGTCCCATCAGGGTCTCTACCCGCCCGCCCAGGGCCGAGCTTAAACGGCTGATTTCAGCCAGGCCGCGGGTGATCAGGGCCGCCCGCGCATTCAACCCCAGGCCCAGGCCATCGGCGATGCCGGTCGCGATCGCCAGGATATTTTTCACCGCGCCGCCGACCTCGACCCCGATCAGGTCGTCGCTGGAATACACTCTGAGCGCATTACCGTGCGCAGCGCTGACCACCTGCCGGCACAGGCCGGCCGATGAGGAGGCGATAGTCAGCGCACAGGGCAGACCCTTGGCGACCTCCTGCGCAAACGAGGGGCCGGACAAGGCACCGGCCGCCACCTCGTCACCCAACACCTGCTGCACCAGCTGATGCGGCAATAACAGGCTGCCCTCTTCAAAGCCCTTGCATAGCCAGACCACTTGCGCCGGCCGGTAAGCCTGGCATAGCTGCAGGGTCGGGCGCATGCCGGCCACCGAGGTGGCCAGGATCAGCAAACCCGCCGGGTCCGCCACATGCTGCAAAGCCCGACCAAAGTCGGCCGTGACCTGCAAGGCCGCCGGCAGGGCAAAGCCCGGCAGGTAGGCCCGGTTCTCGCGGCTGGCCTGGATATCCTGCATCACGGCGGCATTGCGTCCCCATAACAGCACATCGTTCCTGGCTGCCAGCGACATTGCCAGTGCGGTGCCCCAGGCCCCAGCACCCAAAATTGTAATTTTCATCGTTTCTCTAGCCGTGTCAGTGCTGCGATTGAGGCTGCATGCGATAAGCTGCTGATGCCATAAAAAAAGGACAGCAGACTGTCCTTTTCATGTTGGGCTGCTGCTGCGCATAACATAGGGCAGCTTATAGGCCCCAGACTTCGGACACTTTGACATATCCTATCTGCCCGTCCTTGTGCTTGACCTTCAGCCAGCCGCCGGCGGCTGATTCCGCCATCTCCAGCAATACGTTCTTGTCTGCGCTAAACACGACCGCAGAAGCGTCGTCGGCGGCCGCACGCACTTTTGCGTTGGCGGAGCGCACCACCACATTGCGCCGGATGACCAGTTCCTTGGACTCTACCCAGCTCAGGTCCCCCCCCATGTCGCGCACCTTGCTCCAGGTGCCGTAGGTCAGTATCACTTCGACCGGCATGCCGCGCGGCGCAACGTACAGCTTGCCGCCCTTGGTGGACGGCGCATCATACAAAATCACCGGGGCAGCGCCTATCGCCTTGAACTCCAGCGCATGGGCGGCGCCGGCCAGCAGGCTCAGGCCGGCCAGCAGCGGCAGCAACAGTAAGCGACGCGTGTCATACAGGTATTGACGCATATATCTCAGAACTCCAATAGGAAAGGTAGCGGCGGCGGCCGGCAAGCCCGGCCCGGCACGGCGCCGCTCTTCGCGCACTTAGTGCGTCGTTGCGCCTTCTGGAGTGGCAGCGCCGTTCGCTTGCGCGGCAGCTTGCTGTTCAGCCAGGTTTTGCAAACGCTGTGCATAGAAAGCTTCGAAATTGATTTCGGCCAGGTGGATAGGCGGGAAACCTGCACGAGTGATCGCATCGGCGATATTGGCACGCAGATAAGGGTACACGATATTCGGGCAACCTATGCCCAGCAATGGGTCGAGTTGTTCTGCTGGAATATTGCGCGCTTCAAATATGCCCGCTTGCTTGCCTTCTACCAGGAAAGCAACCTTGTCTTTGATTTTTGCAGTGACGGTAATCGTTACTGTGGACTCAACGATGCCTTCGGCCAGTTGTTCCGCGCCTACGTCAACGGCAACTTCTATGCTAGGGGCTTCTTGTTCCAGGAAGATCGCTGGAGAGTTAGGCTGTTCAAGCGACAAATCTTTCAGATAAACGCGTTGAATTTGAAATACGGGCTGCAGATTTTCGTCAGACATGTGAGGCTTTCTAAAATACTAAAAGATTAATAATGAACAGCAAGATTGCGAAAATGGCTGTTTTGCGCCAGTTCCAGCCCAGCCCCGGCTTGCATCAGCCCGGCCGGACCGATTTAAAGCCCGCAACTCGCTATTCTAACAAGCAGTGCGCCCAAACAGCAATCAAGCTTGCTGCAATAGGGGTTCCAGCTTGCCGGCCCGGTCCAGAGCAGACAGGTCATCAAAGCCGCCGACATGGGTTTCGCCTATGTAAATCTGCGGTACGGTACGGCGCCCGGTTTTTTGCATCATGTTTTCCCTGATGGCGGGGTCGAGGTCGACCCGGATTTTCTCTATGTCTTCGACGCCCTTGGACTTCAGCAGGCGCTCTGCCATCACGCAATAGGGACAAACGGCGGTGCTATACATTACTACATGGGACGTCATTATTCTCTCCTGCATCTTTACTTAACTGTTGGCAAGCCTTGCGACTTCCATGCTGCCAAGCCGCCGTCCAGGCTGAAAACCTGGTCAAAACCGGCTTTTTTCAGGGCCGACACCGCACTCGCCGAGCGCACGCCGCGGTCACATACGGTGATGATGGTAGCATTTTTGGATTTTTCAATTTCTTTGATGCGATTCGGCAATTCGCCGACCGGGATGTTTTTGGCGTTTTGAAGATGGCCGGTGGCAAATTCAGCGGCGTCGCGCACATCCAGCACCAGGGTTTTCCCCTGGTTCATGTATTGTGTAGCTTGCAATAAGGTAACTTTGGCGCCGCGCCTTTGCAGTACGGGGATTAGCAAGGCAATGCCGGATGCGATGATCAAGCCCAGCAACAGCAGGTTAAAAAGGTTGTCAGTAAAGAATTTCACAGGTTTCCAATGGGGATAAATGGTTTTAGGTAACCCTATCATTATAAAATAGAAGGCAAAGCTGCATTCGATCTTCTCATTTCTCACTATCAACCTTACTTTCACCCCTGACTTCCAACATGTATAAAATCGTTTTAATGCGCCACGGCGAATCAACCTGGAACCTGGATAACCGCTTTACCGGCTGGACCGACGTAGATCTGACAGAAAAAGGTGTGGCGGAAGCGCGCCAGGCCGGCCAAGTATTAAAGGAAGCCGGCTTCAGCTTTGACCTCGCCTATACTTCGGTATTAAAGCGTGCGATCCGTACCCTATGGGTCACGCTGGACGAGATGGACATGATGTGGCTGCCGGTGCTGAACGACTGGCGCCTGAACGAACGCCACTACGGCGCCTTGCAAGGCTTGAACAAGGCCGAGACCGCAGCCAAATACGGCGACGAGCAGGTGCTGGTATGGCGCCGCAGCTATGACACACCGCCCATGCCATTGGAGGAAAACGATCCGCGTACCTCTTACGGCGATCCGCGCTATGCCGGCCTGCAGCGCGCCCAAATCCCGCTGACCGAATGCCTGAAAGACACCGTGGAACGCGTGATGCCGGCCTGGGACGACAGCATTGCGCCGGCGATACGCGCTGGCAAGCGCATCATCATCTCGGCGCACGGCAATAGCCTGCGCGCGCTTATCAAGATGCTGGACGGCATCAGCGATGCCGATATCGTCAACCTGAATATTCCGAATGGCCAGCCCCTGGTGTATGAACTGGACGCCGACCTGAAGCCGATCCGGCATTACTATCTGGGCGACCAGTCGGCGATCGAGGCAGCCTTGCAAGCCGTTGCCAGCCAGGGCAAGGCCAAGTAATCGCCCGCCTCGCCATATTAATGAAGCAACTGAAGCGGCTCTACTTCGACACGCTGCGGCAGTGTCCTGTATTGCCGGCCTGCGGCATCTTGCTGCTGTGGGCGGGCTTGCAGGGCGACGTACTGGCCGCCAGCACGCGCGCTACGCAAAAGAATGCCGCCGAGGCTGAGCGGGCCGAGCTGCGGCAAAAACTGAACGCGCTGAAAAACGATATCAGCAAGACCGAGACCGCCAAGGACCAGGCGAGCGATGCCCTGGCCTCATCGGAACAGGCGATTTCAGAGGCCAATCGCTCGCTGCGCGATTTGCAAAAAGAGCAGGCCGATACCCAGACCCGGCTGAGCCAGTTGGCAGAAGAGCAAAATCGCCTGCAAATCCAGGTCGAAACCCAAAAGAAACAGCTGTCCGATTTCCTGCGCCGGCAATATATGCGCGGCAATAGCGACCGCATCAAGTTGCTGCTGTCCGGCGACAATCCCAACCGCATCAACCGCGACCTGCAATACATGGGCTATGTATCGCAGACCCAGGCCAAGATGATAGACGGCTTGCACGCCAGCTTGCAGGCCGTCACCAAGAATACCGAAGACGCGCGCGACGCCAAAGATGAGCTCGACGAGATCGCCCAGGAAGAACGCGAACACAAGAGCGCGCTGGAAACCGAGAAGAAGCGCCGCGCTGGGCTGCTGGCGCAACTGGCAGACAAGCTGCACAGCCAGAAGAAACAGGCCGACAACCTGCAAAAGGACGAACAGCGCCTGAGCAGCCTGGTGACAAAACTGAATAAATTAATAGAAGAACAAATCAAAGCCGAGCAGGAACGCGCCGCACAGCTGGAAAAACAGCGCCAGGAAAAACTGGCGCAGCAAAAAGCGGCGCGGGAAAAGGCGCTGGCCCTGGCCAACCAGGGCAAGAAACCCGGCAAGGCGCCCAACCCGGCCGATGCCATCGACGCCGACGAACCGCCGCCCAAGGCTATCGCCAAAAATGAGCTGACGCCGGTGCCGGGCACCAATAATGGCGAGTTCAGCCGCCTCAAAGGCCAGCTGCGCTTGCCGGTCAAGGGCGAACTGATCGCCAGGTTCGGCAGCCGGCGGGCCGACGGCCCCAGCTGGAAGGGCTTGTTCATCCGCGCCCTGGAAGGCGCCGAGGTCAAGGCGATCGCCACCGGCAAGGTGGTGTTTGCGCAGTGGCTGAAGGGCTTCGGCAATATGATCATCGTCGACCACGGTAGCGAATACATTAGTATTTATGGCAATAACCAGGCGGTGCTGAAACATGTCGGCGACATTGTAAAGACCGGCGATACAATTGCCAGTGCAGGTAATAGCGGCGGTAATGAAGAATCGGGTTTATACTTTGAAATACGGTATCGAGGCCAGGTTCAGGACCCAATGAATTGGGTAGGAAAGTAGCAATCACCGAAGAGTAGTTTTAGAGCGGGTCTGGCAGCAGTTTCTTTGACCGCTCGATGATTTTTTGAGCATAGGCATGATTAGGTGAGACATGGGTAAGCGACTGAAGAATATAGGTTTGATTAGTCTGGGCATGGTGGCAGGCGTCGCCGCCTCGATGCAGTTTTCCGCGATGGCGCAAAAGAATGCCAATGCGCCCTTGCCGGTGGAAGAACTGCGGCAACTGGCGGATGTGTTTGGCCTGATCAAGTCCGACTACGTAGAACCGGTCGAAGACAACAAGCTGCTGACCGAAGCGATTTCCGGCATGGTCGCCTCGCTGGATCCGCATTCCGCCTACCTGGACAAGAAATCCTTCAAGGAGTTGCGCGAAGGCACCCAGGGCAAATTTGTCGGTCTGGGCATAGAAGTCGGCATGGAAGACGGCTATGTGAAGATCATTTCGCCGATAGAAGACTCTCCCGCCTACCGCGCCAACCTGAAGCCGGGCGACCTGATCACGCGGCTGGACTCGACCCCGGTCAAAGGCCTGACGCTGGACGAAGCCGTCAAGAAGATGCGCGGCGAGCCGAATACCAAGATTACCCTCACCATTGCCCGCAAAAACGAAGACAAGCCCATCGTCGTGACCATCATCCGCGAAACGATCAAGGTGCAAAGCGTCAAGGCCAAGATCATAGAGCCCGGCTACGCCTGGTTGCGCATCTCGCAATTCCAGGAGCCCACGGTCGAAGACATGGCCAAGAAGATCCAGTACCTGTATGCGCAAGACCCGAATATCAAAGGCCTGGTGCTGGACTTGAGGAATGACCCGGGCGGCGTTTTGCCGGGCGCAATCGGCGTCTCTGCCGCCTTCCTGCCCAAGGATGTGCCGGTGGTATCGACCAACGGCCAGCTGCCGGACTCCAAGGCGATCTTTTATGCCAAGCGCGAATTTTATGCGGCGCGTGCAGTCGGCGACCCGCTGGCCAAGTTGCCGGAAGCAATCAAGAATGTGCCTATGGTCGTGCTGGTCAATACCGGCTCCGCGTCCGCGTCTGAAATCGTGGCCGGCGCCTTGCAGGACTACAAGCGCGCCACCATCCTCGGCACCCAAAGCTTTGGCAAGGGTTCGGTACAAACCATACGCCAGATCTCGGCCGATACCGCGGTGAAACTGACTACCGCCCGCTATTACACGCCGAATGGCCGCTCTATCCAGGCCAAGGGCATAGTCCCCGACCTGAACGTGGAGGAAACCGCCGATGGCGACGGCTTTAACGGGCTGCGCACCCGCGAATCTGATTTGCAAAAACACCTGAGCAACGACAAGGAAGCTGAACAAGCCAAGGGCAAGGTCGACGAACTGGAAGAAGAACAACGCCTGATCGCGCTGGCCAAGAAAGCCAAGCCGCTGGAATACGGCAGCAAGGACGACTACCAGCTGGCACAGGCGCTGAACCACCTGAAGGGCATGCCGGTCAAAACCACGGTAGCCAAGGAAGCAGACAGGGAGGCCGACAAGGAAAGCAAGCCCGACGCCAAGCCGGAAGCCAAGCCGGACAGCAAGACTGAAACCAAGAAAAAATAATTGCCGCACATTGCCACCCTGAGCAATGGCAGCAACAACAAAAAGGCCGCAGCGTATGCGGCCTTTTTTTGCCCGGCCCGCGGCTAGGGCGCGGACGCGATAAGATGGCAGCAATAGGCAATAACGGCAATAATAGGCCACAGCAGGCAGCCAGCCCGGCTACTATGGAGGAAAGCGCTACACCATGGACGACCAACAATTACTGCGCTATTCGCGCCACATCCTGCTGGACCAGATAGGCATAGAGGGGCAGCAGAAAATCGCCGCAGCCCATGCGCTGGTGATAGGCGCCGGCGGGCTCGGTTCGCCGGCCGCATTTTACCTGGCCAGCGCCGGCGTAGGCAGGATCAGCCTGGTCGACGACGACGAGGTGGACCTGACCAACCTGCAAAGGCAGATACTGCACACCACCGACCGCATAGGCCAGCCCAAGGTCGCCTCAGGCAAGCAGGCCCTGAACCAGATCAACCCGGAAGTAGAAGTCACTGCCTTGAAGGAAAGGGCGGTAGGGGGCCGCCTGGAACAACTGGTCAGCGCGGCCGACGTCGTGCTCGATTGCAGCGACAACTTTGCGACCCGGCATGCGGTCAACCAGGCCTGCGTCAAACACCGCCGACCGCTGGTCTCGGGCGCGGCGATTTCCTTCGACGGCCAGGTCAGCGTATTCGATGCGCGCGATGCGGCTTCGCCCTGCTATGCCTGCCTGTTCCCGCCGGACCAGGAATTTGAAGAGGTGCTGTGTTCGACCATGGGCGTGTTTGCGCCGCTGGTCGGCATCATAGGCACCATGCAGGCGGCGGAGGCGCTAAAGCTGATCATCGGGCTGGGCCAGTCCCTGGCCGGCCGCCTGCTGCTGCTGGACGCGCAGAATATGGAATGGACACAGATCAGGATAGCGCGCAACCCGGGGTGCGCGGTCTGCGGGCAAGCGCACGCTTCCCTCAGTTAAGGCGGCCGCCTCCCCCCGAGGCGCAATATCTGGAGTGTAATGCAATTCAGTATGTATTTTTACACAACATATTCACCAAAGCATGGCTAGGTTGTACAATCGGGTAGCGAAAAGAAATAACTCAAAAGCCAACCGGGCATCACACCGGCACAGACAACCGTAGTCCACACCGATGAATGGACCTCAGATCGCATGAACTCTGCTAGCGCCATCGAAACCGACCTCTTGATTTTTTTGCTGTGCGCACTGGTGATCGGCTGCGCGCTGTTCGCCGCCGTGCTGTTCCGGGTGCGCGAGAAGCGCCGCGCCAGCCGGGAAAGGCGCCGTTACCGGCTGGAGGTCAGGGAAGAGCGCCGGCGCGCCGAAGAAGACCGCAGGCAGTCCTAAGCGCTTTTCTTCGCCAGGCCCAGATAGGTATCAATGACGCGCTGGTCATGCGCCAACTCCTGCGCCGGCCCTTGCAAGGCGATCTCGCCGGTCTCCAGCACATAGGCATAGTCCGCCACCTGCAAGGCAGCCCTGGCATTTTGCTCCACCAGCAGGATCGACACGCCGGTTTGCTTCAGGCGCTGGATGATGTGGAAAATTTCCTTGACGATCAAGGGCGCCAGACCCAGGCTAGGCTCATCCAGCATCAGCAATTGCGGCTTGGCCATCAGCGCGCGGCCTAGCGCCAGCATCTGGCGTTCGCCGCCGGACAAGGTGCCGGCTTCCTGGTTGCGGCGCTCTTGCAGGCGCGGGAACAGTTCATAGACGACCTGCAACTGATCGGCATAATTTTTTTCTCCGGCCTGGTAGCGGCGATAGCTGCCCAGCAGCAGGTTGTCCTCCACCCGCATACTGGCAAACAGCTCGCGCTTTTCGGGCACCAGGCACATGCCGCGCGCCACCCGCTTTTCTATCGCCATGCCGCTCAACTCGTTCCCATCCAGCAAGACCTTGCCCTTGATGGCGCCGTTGGCCGGCAGCGCGCCGGCGATCGCGTTCAGCATGGTCGATTTACCGGCGCCATTGGGGCCGATCACGGTGACGATCTGGCCGACGCCGACTTGCATGCCGACCTTATGCAAGGCTTCCACCTTGCCGTAGAAGACTTGCAGCTCGCTGACTTGTAGTAGTGGAGTAGTCATATTGTTTCTTTGTCCGAGTAGGCGGCGTGGTCTAATCTATACCACCGAGGTAGGCTTCCAGCACCGCCGGGTCTTGCTGCACCTGCTGCGGCAAACCCTCTGCGATCTTGGTGCCGAATTCCATCACCACCAGGTGGTCGGTCAGGTTCATCACAAAATCCATATCGTGCTCGACCAACAGTATGCTCATGCCCTCGGCCTTCAGCTTTCTCAGCAAGTCCGCCAATTCCTGCTTTTCCTTGTAGCGCAAACCCGCCGCCGGCTCATCCAGCAAGAGCAGGCTGGGATCGCAGCACAGCGCACGGGCGATTTCCAGTATCCGTTGCTGGCCCAGCGCCAGGCTGCCGGCCTCCTCATGCAGCATGGCGCCCAGGCCTACCCGCTCCAGCTGCCGCTTGGCTTCCAGCAGCAAGGAGTCCTCGGTCCGCTGGTTGCGGCACAAGACGCTGGCGATCACTTCGCTGATGTCGCCGTGCTTGCCGCGCAGGTGGGCGCCTATCGCGACATTTTCCAGCACGCTCATGGTCGGCAGCAAGCGTACATGCTGGAAGGTGCGGCCTATGCCGAGCTTGACGATCTCGCGCGAGGGCAGACCGCTGATCTCTTGCAAAGCGCCGTTGCGGAAAAAACGTATCGCGCCGGCAGTCAGCGGCAGTACGCCGGTCACCAGGTTGAACATGGTCGATTTACCGGCGCCATTCGGGCCGATCAAGCCGACGATCTGGCCGGCGCCGACCTGGAACTGCATGTCATTGACCGCCACCAGACCGCCGAACTGCTTGCGGGCCAGGTCTACTTCCAGTATCAGCTGGCCGGCGGCCGGCTTGTCGCGATGCGGCAAGGCCTGCGCGTGTTCGGCGACGGCAATCCGCTTGACCTCCGGCAGCCATTTGGCAAACAGCTTGTGCAGGTAGGGCCAGACGCCATCCCTAGCCCTTTGCAGCAGCAGTATCAGCAGGATGCCGAAGACGATGATTTCAAAATTGCCGTTGGCGCCCAGCAAGGCCGGCAGAATAGACTGCAATTTATCCTTCAACAGCGTCAGCAGGGCCGAACCCAATAGCGCGCCCCACACATGGCCGGCGCCGCCGACCACCGCCATGAACAGGTATTCGATGCCGGCATTCAGGCCGAAAGGCGTAGGATTCACGGCGCGCTGCAGATGCGCGTACAGCCAGCCTGACACGCTGGCCAGCATCGCGGCGATAACGAAGATGATGACTTTCATGCGAGCGGTGTTCACCCCCATCGCCTCGGCCATCACGCCGCCGCCTTTCAGCGCGCGGATCGCGCGGCCGGGCCGCGATTGCAGCAGGTTTTGCACGGCGACGACGGCCAGCAACAGCATCAGCCAGATCAGCCCATACATGCGGCGGCCGCTGTCCAGCTTCAGGCCAAACACCTCGACCGGCGGGATGCCGTTCAAGCCGTCGTATTTGCCGAGGAAGTCCAGGTTGCCGAACAGGAAAAACAGCGACAAACCCCAGGCTATGGTGCCCAGCGGCAGGTAGTGTCCCGACAGGCGCATGGTGATCACCCCTATCGCATACGCGGCCAGCATGGTCAGCGCCAGCCCGACCAGCAGGCCCAGCCACGGCGACACGCCGAAACGGGTAGACAAGTAGGCGGTAGAGTAGGCACCCAGCCCGACAAACGCGGCCTGCCCGAAAGAAGTCAGGCCGCCGACCCCGGTCAGCAATACCAGGCCCAGCGCCACGATCGCATACAAGCCTATGTAGTTGGCCAGCGTGATCCAGAACTCGGGAGTGGGCAGCAGCGGCAGCAGGATGACGGCCGCCACGAACAACAGGTAAATGCGATTCACACCTTGCTTCATCACTCTTCGTCCTCATCGCTATGCTTGCTGCTGAGCGAACGCCACAGCAAGACCGGGATAATCAGCGTAAATACAATCACTTCCTTATAGGCGCTGGCCCAGAACGAGGAATACGATTCGAGCAGGCCGACCAGCACCGCGCCGGCCGCCGCCACCGGATAGCTGACCAGGCCGCCGACGATGGCGCCGACAAAGCCCTTCAGGCCGATCAGGAAGCCGCCGTCGTAATACACCGTCGTCAAGGGCGCGATCAGCACGCCGCAGAATGCCCCCATCGCCGCCGCCAGCGTAAATGCCAGGCGCCCGGCCTGGGTAGTGCCTATGCCGACCAGTTGCGCCCCCAGGCGGTTCACCGCGGTAGCGCGCAAGGCCTTGCCGGACAGGGTGCGTTCGAAATAGAAGTACAGGCCGGCGATCAGTGCGGCAGACACGCCTATGATCACCAGGCTCTGGCCGGAAATCGCCAGCGCCCCCAGTTCAAAGCGGGCGTCGGAAAAAGGCGTGGTGCGCGAACCCTCGGCGCCGAACATCACCAGACCTATGCCGGTCAGCGCATAATGGACGCCGACGGAAACGATCAGCAACACCAGGGTGCTGGCTTCGGCCAGCGCCTGGTAGGCCAGCCGGTAGATCATCGGTCCCATCGGGATCACGATCACCAGCGCCAGCATCACCTGCGCATACAACGGCCACTCTTGTACGGCCAGGTTGCGGGTCGCCAGCCACAGGCCGGCCGGCAGCAGCACAAACTTCAATGCCGCGATGCCCGCATCGCGCGCAATATGCGGATTGTGCTGCCTGGAACGCTGGCGCAGCATGCCTATGCATTCCTGGACGAAGCTGAGCACGCCCAACGCCACCAGCAAGCTGATCGAGTGCGGGAATTTGCCCGACTGTATCGCCGCCAGGGTCAACGCGCCAAAGGCGACAAACTCGCCCTGCGGAATGAAGATGACGCGGGTAACCGAAAATACCAGCACCAGGGCCAATGCCAGCAAGGCGTAGATCGCCCCGCTGGTGATGCCGTCCTGGGCCAGGATGGCGGCAATTGATAGATCCATTCTAGCTTCTGCCTATTATTCTGTTTGACCCGGTCGCCACTCTACGGCAACCGGCTCTTGAAAAAAGGGGAGCCACGGCTCCCCCCTGATGACGACATCGGATGACGACAGCGGCATGCAAGACATCGCGCGACGGCGTCGGCAGTCGGCCATCAATTGGCCTGGCCCACCATTTTCCATTTACCGTTGAGTATCTGCACCATCACGCGTGAGCGCTGGTCCAGGCCTAGATGGTCGGTGGCGCTCATATTGACGATACCATGCGATACCGCCAGGTTGCTGATGTTTTCCAGCGCCGTGCGCAAGGCTGCCCTGAATTCCTTGGTGCCCGGCTCGGCCTTTTTCAGCGCCAGCGGTACGGCGGCGCCCAACAACTGGCCGGCGTCCCAGGCGTGGCCGCCGAAGGTGGAAATGCTGCCAGCGCCGTAGGCTTTTTCATAGGCGGCGACATAGGCCAGCGCCGATTTCTTGACCGGATTTTCGGCCGGCAGTTGCTCAGCCACCAGCAAGGGGCCGGCAGGCAACCAGGTGCCTTCGCAATCCTTGCCGCACACGCGCAGGAAATCATTGTTGGCGATGCCGTGGGTCTGGTACATCTTGCCTTTGTAGCCGCGTTCTTTCAGCGTCTTTTGTGGCAGCGCCGCCGGAGTGCCAGAACCGGCGATCAGCACCGCGTCCGGGTTGCTTGCCATGATCTTCAATACCTGGCCGGTCACCGAAGTATCGTTGCGGGCGAAGCGTTCATTGGCGACAATTTTCAGTTTGCGCAAGTCGGCCAGCTTGGAAAATTCCTTGTACCAGCCTTCGCCGTACGCGTCGGCAAAACCGATAAAGGCGACGGTCTTGACGCCGGCGTCATTCATGTGGCCGGTAATCGCGGTCGCCATATGCGAATCATTTTGCGGGGTCTTGAACACCCAGTAGCGCTTGGAATCGAGCGGCTGCACGATGGCCGACGATGCAGCCATGGATATCATAGGCAGCTCATTCTCCGCGGCAACGTCTATCATGGCCAGCGAGTTGGGCGTAATGGTGGAACCTATGATCAAGTCTATCTTGTCTTCGGCGATCAGCTTGCGTGCATTTTTTACCGCGGTGGTCGTGTCGGAGGCATCGTCCAGCACGATGTACTCTATCTTCTTGCCGGCGATTTCCTTGGGCAGCAAGGCAAAGGTATTCTTTTCAGGGATGCCCAGCGAAGCCGCAGGGCCGGTCGCCGAGACATTGACACCTATCTTGATCTGGGCCGACGCGCTGCCCGCCATCATCAGGGATAGCAGGGCCGGTAATAATGCCAACGCAAACTTCTTCTTCATCGATGTCTCCTCATTTTTGAATATTGTTTTAGTGCATTTTCCGACCGCTTGGTCGGTTAATTTCCCAAGTGTAGCCTTTCCGCCACAATGACACAACTGGCGCCGAAATTTTTGCCGCTATTTCGCACATCCATGCAAGTCCGGGCTGGCCCAAAGAATTTTGCATATCCTTAAAAAAATTTTGTTCTATGCTGTAAGTTATCCCGAATTGGTGCGACTGATGCTCAAGTCGATGCAGCGGGATAGACGAACTGTTTCAGATCTGTGGATCCACCGCAACGTACTTAATCCCATGAGACAATTTTTTTAAACTGGAGAATACAATGAAACAAGCTATCCAAACTGGCGCCCTGATCGCCGTTGCCGCCGCTGCCTTGGCCATGTCCGGCGCTTCCTTTGCGGCCGACACTGCCGCCAGCGCTGCCAAGGTTCAGTGTTACGGCATCAATAGCTGCAAAGGCACGGCCGATTGCAAAACTGCGGAAAATGCCTGCAAGGGCCAAAACTCCTGCAAGGGCCACGGCTTCGTTAACACTAGCGCCGCCGATTGCAAGGCCAAAAACGGCAAGGTCATGGAAGCCAAGTAATACCGGTCGCACTCTCCCGATTTACTTATCAGGAGAAACGGCATTGGTGCGCCAGCGTATTGCCGGCGCATTTTTTCATCCACCGGGAAAACCCGCATGCAGATTCGTACCGCCTCCCCCGGTTTCGGCCTGGGTTTGCGCACCAGCCATTACAACGAGGTCCTCGCCGGGCCGCAGCGGATAGACTGGTTCGAGATACTGTCCGAGAACTACATGGTGCCCGGCGGCAAGCCGCTGGCGATGCTGGACAGCATACGGCAAGACTATCCCATGGTCATGCATGGCGTATCGATGTCGATAGGCACGCCGCAAGGCCCCGGCGGCGACTATCTGCGCGAACTGAAAAAACTGGCGCAACGCGTGCAGCCGCTATGGATCTCCGACCATCTGTGCTGGACCGGGATGCACGGCAAGAATATGCACGACCTGTTCCCGCTGCCGTATACTGCGGAAACGGTCAGGCAAGTGGTGCAGAATATACGCCGGGTGCAGGATTACCTGGAACGGCCGCTGATACTGGAAAATGTCTCCAGCTACGTATCCTTCAATAGCGACAGCATGAGCGAATGGGAATTCGTCGCTGCGGTGGCGGAAGAGTCCGACAGCCTGATCCTGCTGGACGTCAACAATATCTATGTCAGCAGCGTCAACCACGGCTTCGATCCGATCAGCTACCTGAACGGCATACCGGTAGCCCGGGTACAGCAAATCCACCTGGCCGGACACAGCAATCATGGCACCCACATCATCGACACCCACGACCACCCCATCGTCGACCCGGTCTGGGATCTGTATGCCACCGCCTTGCGCCGCTTCGGCCAAGTGGCCAGCATGATAGAACGCGACGACAATATCCCGCCGCTGCCGGAACTGGTCGCCGAACTCGACGTCGCCCGCCGCATCGCCGGCAGCGTGCTGGCGGAACAGCCTGGCGCGCAGGTGAAGGCCCAGGCATGAGTGTGCATATGAATTTGCGTACGGGTTTGCCTATGGATAGCGCCACGCCAGCGATACAGGAACGGTTCCAGGACTATGTGCTGGGCACGCCGGAAGCCGGAGACATGCAGCCTGCCATACTGAGCGATATCAGCGATCAGTATGGCTTGCCGGCACAGGAACGCCTGGCCATCTACTACAACGCCTACCGGATACGGATACGCGACGCCCTGTCCGAAGCCTACGGCAACACCCACGCCTACCTCGGTGACGAACTGTTTTACGCCTGTTGCCGGGAATACCTGGACGCCCACCCCTCGCAATTGCGCAATCTGCGCTGGTACGGCGCGCAGTTCCCCACCTTCCTGGCGAACCGGCTGCCACAGCACCCGGTAGTGGCGGAACTGGCGGCCTTTGAATGGACCCTGGGCCTGGCCTTTGACGCCGCAGACCAGCCGGTGTTGGCGCTGGACGATCTACGTGCGCTGGCAGCGGCGGACTGGCAAAGCCTGGGCTTCGATTGCCAGGCTTCCCTGCATTTCCTGGACATGCAATGGAATACGGTGGCGATCTGGCTGGCGCTCAGCGAGGACCAGGATCCGCCGCCGGCAGAGAAGGCAGCGGCCGCCAGCCCCTGGCTGATCTGGCGCAAGAACTTGCAGGCGCATTTCCGCTCCCTGACAACCGATGAGCGCGCTGCGCTGCAGGGTCTGCAAGCGGGTCAGAGCTTTGCCACCGTTTGCGCCCTTGCAGCCGAACATCACCCTGCCATCACGCCGCAGATCGCCGGCTGGCTGCAGACCTGGCTGGCGGAAGAAATGCTGAGCCATATCCGCCTGCCCGCCGGCGCCTGAACGGGGTAGAGCCGCCGGCTGGTCCGAGGCCGGCGCGCTCCAGTAGACAAACCCGTCTTAAGTAATTAAGATGAACCTTGCTTCCAATGCAACATCCGCCAGCTGCCACATACCACGCTGGTGGTCCGGCACTCTTGCCTTGGACAACAATTGTCGAGGATGCCCCGCATGAATCCAGTATCGAACGCTATGTCCCGCAGGCAAAACGCATTGGCTGCCGATGCGCGTCGCTACGCCTGGTGGCTCGGCCGGCGCTCTGCGGGTTTGCGCAAGCTGATAGGCTTGAGCGGCTGGCGCCTGTCGCAGCGCTTACTGCCGCTGTGCGGCCGCCCGGCAGGAGCACTGAACTGGCCGCTGGGACTAGCCTTCCTGTTCCTGAACGCGCCGGCCGCCAGCATACGCCCCCAGCTGGCATGGATCGAGCATGCCTTTTCCGGCCTGATTGATGAACAGGGCGAGTTCCAGCTGAAGTCCTTGCATATCGATCTGGGCGGCCTCGCTTACGCGGCCTTGAGACTGTACGAACTTCAGGGAAATCCCAAATACTTGAAATTCGCCCATCTGCTTGCTCAGCAAATCCATATGCAGCAAGGGGCAGAGAGCGGCATGATTGCGTACACCAGGGGCAGGACCGAGGTACTAATAGACACGCTGGGTTTCATCTGCCCCTTCCTGGCCAGACTGTCCCGCATCAGCGGCGACCCGCAGCATGCCGGGCTGGCAGTGCGCCAGCTGGAGGCTTTTCTGCAGCATGGCGTGGATGGCGCCGGTAACTGGCCCGCGCATGCATTTGATGCGCATAGCCTGAAGCGCATCGGGCTGCAAGGTTGGGGCCGTGGCTGTGCATGGCTGCTGCTGGGCATCACCGACACGCTAATAGAAATGCCGCCAGGAACGCACAGGCAAAGACTGCTAGAGCTGGCCGATGCCTGGCTGGAAAAATTTGCCAGCACACAGCGCCCGGACGGACACTGGTCCTGGTACCTGGAGATGCCGAGCGCAATGCCGGACAGCTCAGTGACCGCGCTGGTGTATTACTGCGCAGCGAGATTGAGCAATGGGGATTTTCCCGAATTCAAAAAATACGGGCCCTTGCTGGCCGGCTGCCGTCGGGCAGTGCAGGAAGTTTCGCTGAGCAGCGGGCAGGTCGGGCAAGCGTCGGGCGAAGCGGCGGGAATCGGCTTGTACAACCCCCGCACAGCCAGCCATTTGTGGGCGCTGGGACCGGTGACGGCGGCAGAACTGCTGGCGCCGTAGCTGCTTTTAAAAAATGACGTCTACCGTAAAAGCCCCGCGCAGCGCATTGCATAGCATGACGCTGTCGGCAGCGCGCAAGTCTTCCAGGCGCATCTGTTTTTCGCTCAGCTGGTAGGCTGGGTCTTCCAGCAAGACGCTGCGCATGACGCCGGGCAGTACGCCGTCGCTCAAGGGCGGGGTATACCAGCGGCCGTGCTGGCGCACCAGCACATTGCTGCGGCCGCCTTCGGTTAAATATCCGTGCTCGTTGAAGAACAGGATGTCGAATGCCCCTTGCTGCTCCGCCTGACGCCAAGCCTGGTCATACAACTGGCGCACGCTGCTCTTATGCCGTAGGAACAGCTCGCCGGAGCGGGTCGCCTCCCTTGCCAGCAAGGCCCTGGCCGGCGTAGCCAGTGCCGGCAGCCCGGCGCTGCTGAGTGCGATCTCGCCAGATGCCCGCAACGCCAGGCGCACGCGGTAGGCGCCTGCGCCTGTCAGTTGCCGACATACATTCTCCAAGTCGGCAAGGATGGCGGCTTCATCATAGGCAAAGCCAAAATAGGCGGCCGAGGTCCGCAGCCGCTGCAGATGGCGTTGCAAATGACGGCAGCCGCCGGCATGCGTCGCATAGATGGTCTCAAACAGTTCAAATTCTGCCGGCAAGCCGGTCAGGAAACCGGCTTTCAAGCGGCATTCGGCATACTCATCGGCCGCCACGCTATCGTACACGATGCCGGCGCCGACGCCGAGCACGCCGGCCATGACGCCGGGCGGGGCCGTGGCCGCATGCAGATGCAAAGTCCGTATCGGCACCGACAAACAAAAATCGCCTATGCCCTGCTCCGCCGCGGGCGGATCGAACCAGCCTATCGCCCCCGTGTACAGGCCGCGCGGCGCGGTTTCCAGTGCACGTATGATTTGCATGGTGCGGCGTTTGGGAGCGCCGGTAATCGAACCGCAGGGATACAGCGCGTCTAGAATTTGCTCCAGGCCCAGCCCCGGCTTCAGCCCGGCCTCGACCGTGGAGGTCATTTGCAGCACGCTGGAAAAACGCTGCACTTCAAACAGACGCGGCACCCTGACGCTGCCGGTGACGGCGATGCGTCCCAGGTCATTCCTGAGCAAGTCCACGATCATCAGATTTTCTGCGCGATTCTTGCCGTCGGCCGCCAGCGCTTGCGCGCGGCGCTGGTCTTCCGCCGCATCCCCGCTGGCGGCGGCAGTGCCCTTCATCGGCCTGGCGGTCAGCGTCCCCGATTCATGGCGGACAAACAGTTCGGGCGACAGCGACAGCACCGCGTCGCCGTCCGGCAAGCTGATCAATGCGCCATACGGGACCGGCTGGCGCTGCCGCAAACGCCGATACAGCGCCAGCGGCGATCCATAGGCCTCAAAGTGCAGGCGGTAGGTGTAATTCACCTGGTAGGTATCACCAGCGGCAATATACTCGCGCACCTGGGCAATCGCTGCCGCAAAGGCCAGTTCATCGACGCTGGCCCGGATATTGGCAATCCCGGCGGGACAGCCATATTCGGCAGCATATTCGGCAGCAGGGTCTGCGCCGGGCGCGAGCTGCGCGTCCAGCCAGGCTTGCACCTGCGCCGCCGTCATCCATTCGCACTGTGCAAACAATAGCACCCGGGACGGCTGGGCCTCCAGCCCCGCCGCCGGCCAGGGTCGAATTGCCTGCAGCTGCGCCCCGGTTTCATAAGAAAACAGGGCAACCGCATAAGTGCCCTGTTGCAGCGCCGACTGGGTCCTGGCCAGCAGGTCCGGCCAGGATGCGATCTGGTCGCACTCTAGTACTTCCAGCAACCCGGTATACAGGCGCGAACGGGCGATTGCAGGATCTGCCTGGGCATCGTCCAACAGGGCGAAACATCGGGCGGACAGGGGGGAGTCAGCAGGCGGAGTGGGCAAATTTGACACGGTAGAATGAACTGTAGCCATGCGGCAGACTAAGAAAATGCGGGCAAAAAAATAGGGAAATACGGAGGTCCTGCAGTGTAATGCAGAAGGCCGGCACCGCACTATACACCTGAGCGGCCCGTACATGGGAGCCGGCAAGCAATGTCGCAAGATTTGTTAAATCACGCAACAATCTTTCCCATTTGTAAATATTCATTGATAATAGACTGGAAACCGGACCACGAGGAACAAATGCAAAGGGCATCACTTAATTTGCCGCTGGCAAGGAAATTCTTGCGTTTCAATGCCGTTGCGCTCCTGGCCAGTCTGCTGGTGACGCTGAGCGGGCTGCTGCTGCTGAGCGCCTTGCTGGCGCAGCACAGGCTGCAAAGCGAAGCGGTGCTGCAGGCCGACACGCTGGCAGCATCCCTGGCGCCCACCCTGACCGCCAAGGATGCCAGCACAGCCCGGGCGCTGATACTGAACGCCGGCATCCGTCCGGAGTTGCAAGCGGTTGCCGTATACGACAGCCAGGGGCACAGCTTTGTCAGCTGGAACGCATTGGGCCAGTTTAACGGAGCGGCCGAGCCGGCTCCCTCGCCGCGCAATAATGCAGTCCAGACCGCCTGGAGCTTCGGTCAATTGAGCGTAGCGGCCCCCATCTTGCTGGAAGACGAGATCATCGGCAGGCTGCAGCTGCATACCAGCGTCGTGCCCCTATACCAGGAGTTGCTGAGCCTGCTGCTGGCCGGCCTGGTGCTGATTGCGCTGGTCCTGGCCGTGGCTTGCTATCGCCTCACGCGGCAGCAAATCAGCGCGCTGGCCCCGGTGTACGAGCTGTGCGACACGTCCGAGCATGTGGTCAACCTGAACGACTACAGCGTGCGCATATGGAATGACGGGAATCATGAATTTGCCAACCTGACCCAGCATTTCAACCAGATGCTGGCGCGTATCAATACCTGGGAATCCAGCGCCGAGGCCAGTATCCGCGAACGGCGCGAACAGGAACAGAAAGTCGAGATCCTGGACAACCACGACAGCCTGACCAAGCTGCCGAATCGCCACTACTTCCACCGGGCGCTGGTACACCACGTCGACGAAGCGCTGGCCAGCGGCGAGCTGGCGGCATTGATGTTCATCGACCTCGATGACTTCAAATCCGTCAATGACGAATACGGCTATGAGGCGGGGGATTTTGTGCTGGCGACCATCGCCACCCGGCTATGCGCGACCTTGCGCGGCACCGATACCCTGTGCCGCATAGGCGGCGATGAATTTGCTGCAATACTGCCGCAAACAGGCAGTCTCGCACTGGCGGAAACCCTGGCCGACAGGCTGCTGGCGGCCATCCGGCAGCCGATCGCGCTGTACGGTAAAAAATTGGTGGTCAGCGCCAGCATAGGCCTGAGCTGCGCCCCCCTGCATGCGCAGGAGCAAAGGCAATTATTGCGTGGCGGCGACCTGGCACTGGCGGCGGCCAAGGCCGCCGGCAAGGATACCTACCGGACCTTTAAGCCGACTTAGACTGCAAGCTAGCGCAGCAGCAGGGCAATTTGCATGGCGCCGTGCTCGGTCGGCACTTGCTTGAAACCGGTCTTGGCGTAGCGGTGCCAGCGTCCGACCACAAAGCTGGACAGCATATTGGCACGGCTGCTGACTTCGTTTTCGGCCGCATTGCCTTGCGTCACGGCCAGTCGCAGCGCCTGCTTGAAGGCCAATTCCATACGCTCTACAAACTGGTTCATGCGCACTTGCAGGCGCTCGTCTTCATGCACCAGCGCGTCGCCTATCATCACCTTGGTCATGCCTGGATTGCGCTCTGAAAAATTCAATAGCATCAGCGCGATGGCCTGCGCCTGCAGCAGGCCGTCCTCATGCTGCTGGCTGATCTGGTTGATCAGGCCGAACACCGAGGATTCGATAAATTCTATCAAACCTTCAAACATCTGCGCCTTGCTGGCGAAGTGGCGATACAGTGCCGCTTCCGACACTTCTATCTTGGCGGCGAGCGCCGCCGTGGTGATTTTTTCACCCTTGGGATTTTCCAGCATTGCGGCCAGGGTCTGGAGTATCTGTAGCTTGCGCTCGCCTGGTTTGGTGGTTGCCATGTTTGTTTTATTCAGTGAAGGGTGCAATTATAGTTTTAGAGCGTAACCGGTAGCCACGCCGGCTGCAAGGACCGGCATCTCCCAGGACCGTGCGGGGCTCGCCCGGTCAGGGCCAACGACGGCTAGGTAGCTGATGTACGGATTTTACTGTTACATCTATGCAAGCGGCAGATTTTTTTGATTTGTGCGGTTTGGCCGGTTTGACTGCTTCCTGCAAATACTGGGTCACCAATACCGTGCGAATGCCCAGTTGCTTGGCCGCGCGTAAATTGGCCACCGTATCTTCTACCAGAACGCAACGCCCGGCGCTGATTTTCAACCTGGCAAGCAATTTGCGCAGGTACTGGCGCGAAGGCTTGGGACGCAGCCGGCCGTGCACACGCATATCCTCGATGGGGATATGCTCGGCAAAATGCCGGTGCAGCCCCAGGTGGCGGACCACCTCGCGCGCATACTTGCGCGGCGCATTGGTCAACAGTATCTTGCGGCCCGGCAGGCGCTTGAGTAGGCCGGCCAGGCCGCGCTCGGCCCTTATCATCGCCGGCAAGTCGTCGAAGGTATGCGCCTCATGCAGAAAGTCGTCAGCATTCACGCCATGATGCTTGATCAGGCCCATCAGGGTGGCGCCATAACGCCGCCAGTACAATAGCCTGGCGGCATTCACGGTGTCGGGATCGGCCGGGTGAATGCCGTCCCCCAGCACTCTTGCCATATACGCATTCATCTTCACATTGACCGCCGGGAAAATGGCGTGCGATGCATTGTGCAGCGTATTGTCGAGATCGAACAACCAGACCAGGTCGGAACGCTTTTGCTTCATAGGGGTGGGGTCAGCGGGCAACGCAGGCTGCCCGTGTTTTCCTTGGCGGGATAGGTAGGACTAGAGAACTAGTGGCTGCGTATCATGGTGCCGAAAGCCTGTTCGGTCAGCACTTCCAGCAAGAGCGAATGCTCGATACGGCCGTCGATGATGTGCACCGTGTTGACCCCCGATTTGGCCGCGTCCAGCGCCGAGGAAATCTTTGGCAGCATGCCGCCCGAGATGGTGCCGTCGGCAAACATCTCGTCTATCTCGCGCGCCGACAGGTCGGTAACCAAATTGCCCTGCTTGTCCAGCACGCCGGGAATATTGGTCATCATGATCAGCTTTTCCGCCTTCAGGATCTCGGCGATCTTGCCCGCGACCAGGTCGGCGTTGATGTTGTACGCCTGGCCGTCTTCGCCGAAACCGATAGGCGAGATGATGGGAATGAAGGCGTCATCCTGCAAGGCTTTGACCACGGCCGGATTGATCGCATCGATCTCGCCGACAAAGCCTATGTCCAGGAACTGGCCCGGATTTTCACGGTCGGCCATCTTCATCTTGCGAGCCCGGATCAAGCCGCCGTCCTTGCCGGTCAAGCCCACCGCCTGGCCGCCATAATGGTTGATCAGCATCACGATATCCTGCTGCACTTCACCGCCCAGCACCCACTCCACCACTTCCATGGTTTCTTCGTCGGTGATGCGCATGCCTTGCACGAAGGTGCCCTGCTTACCCACCTTTTTCAGCGCATTGTCGATTTGCGGACCGCCGCCATGCACGACCACGGGATTCATGCCCACCAGTTTCAGCAGAATCACGTCGCGCGCAAAACCGTGTTTCAGGCGCTCTTCCGTCATGGCATTGCCGCCGTATTTGACCACGATGGTTTTTCCGTGAAATTTACGAATATAAGGCAGCGCTTCAGCTAGAATCTCAGCCTTGATTTCCGGCGCAACGGATGCCAATTTATCAATTGGTGCCGTTTCAGTATCGGTAGCAGTGGTCATAATGTATCCTGATGGGGTCTTCAATGAGGTTTTCAGGATTTTACAGGGAAATAGCCCAAGTTTCTTTGGTCTTCCATCTCCAATCGAGATTTTCACTATTTTGCTCAAATGACATCTAGCCCCACCCTACACCAGCAACTGGAGCTTATGCGCCCGGCCCTGCTGCGCTTTGCGCTGCTGCAATTGCGCAACGATACGCTGGCCGAAGACGCCGTGCAGGACGCCCTGCTGGCGGTCTTGGAAAAACCGGCCAGTTTCGCCGGCCAGTCTTCCTTGCGGACCTATGTGATCGGCATCTTGAAATACAAGATCATCGACTGCCTGCGCGCCTCCAGCAAGGAAAAGCAATTGCAGACCGAAGACGATGAATCCGAGGCCGACCTGATCGACAGCTTGTTTACTGCCGACGGCCATACCCAGGAAAGGCCGCGGGCCTGGGGCGACCCGGATGCCACACTGGAACAAAAGGACTTTTTCAAGGTGATGGAAGTCTGCCTGGAAAAACTGCCGGCCAAGACCGCCCGGGTCTTCATGATGCGTGAATGGCTGGAACTGGATACCGAGGAAATTTGTAAGGAATTGCAGCTGAGTACGTCTAATGTCTGGGTAGTTCTATATCGTGCGCGCCTGCGCCTGCGCGAGTGCCTCGATTTAAACTGGTTCGGCAAGCAAGCTTGACCCCGATGACGCCATGACGCCAAAAATTGCAGGAAATATATGCTGATAAGACTGACATGCAAGGAAGCGCACCGGATAGTGTCCGAGGGCCTGGACCGGGATCTGGGCCTGTTCGAACGCACCCGCCTGCGCCTGCACCTGGGCGTCTGCGACGCCTGCACCAATTTCAACGGGCAAATGCAAACCCTAAGGCGCGCCATGAAAAAACTGCCCCTGCACGATACGCCCAGCGATAAAGAGCCGCTATAACGATGAGTACTTGTCCCCGTTGCAATGCCGAATTCACTTGCTGCATGGCTGACCGCAGCGGCCAGGATTGCTGGTGCGGGGCCATGCCCCGGCTCAGCCTGGCCGAGTTGCCTGCCAGCAGCACAATCGCCATAGACCAGGATGCCAGGTGCTACTGCCCCGCCTGCCTGCAAGCCTGGAAGGCGGAGCAAGACGCCGCCAGGCAGCCGCCAAAGTAATCCTCCCGTCTGCCGGCTGCCGGCAGCCGGCGGGGCAAATCCGGCCTATTTCAGTTACCATTAGCAGGTATACACAACAATGGACTTGCCTCAATCGCGTCTGAAACGCTGATGGAAAAGTTCTAATAATCGGAAGCAAGCAATGCCTACCAACCTGACTCCAGTCGACCGCCCTATCCCCATTTCCCAGCGCATACGCGAGCGCATAGAGGCCAGCAAGACCCGCTTTCATGCGAACGACAATATTTCCCAGTTCATCCAGCCGGGTGAACTGGATGCATTGCTCGGTGAAGTGGAAGAGAAACTGCAGGCGGTGTTGCAAAGCCTGGTGATAGACACCGACAGCGACCATAACACCCAGGACACTGGCCGGCGCGTCGCCAAGATGTTCCTCACCGAGGTATTCAAGGGCCGGTATACCCCCATGCCTTCGGTCACCGAATTTCCGAATGCCGCGGGCCTCAATGAATTGATGATCATAGGCCCGATCACGGTGCGCAGCGCCTGCTCGCACCACCTGTGCCCCATCATCGGCCGGGTCTGGATAGGCGTGATGCCGAACGAGCACTCCAACCTGATCGGCCTGTCCAAGTACGCCAGGATCGCCGAATGGGTGATGAGCCGCCCGCAAATCCAGGAAGAGGCCGTGGTGCAGCTGGCCGACGCCTTGCAGGAAAAGATGCAGCCGGACGGCTTGGCGGTCGTGATGGAAGCAGACCATTTCTGCATGCACTGGCGCGGCGTCAAGGACATGGAGGCCAAAATGATCAATAGCGTGATGCACGGTTCTTTCTTGAAGGATTCGAACCTGCGCCGCGAATTCCTGTCCCTCATTAAACGGTAATGAGCGCGGGTGAATAAAAAGCGTCAATAAGTAAGTGCAACCAAGCGCAACCAAGCGTAACCAAGCATTAATCAGCACGGGTCAAGGAGATCAGCATGTTAGTCAGACTACTGTACGCCAGCCGGGCCGCGGACAAAAAACTATGCGACGTGATCACCGACATCATGCAGCAATCGCGCACCCACAATCCCAAGCACGGCATTACCGGCATACTCTGCCATAGCGACCAGGTATTCATGCAGGTACTGGAGGGTGGCCGGGAAGCTGTCAATACCCTGTATTCGCATATTTTGCGCGATCCAAGAAATACCGATGTGGTACTGCTGCATTACGAGGAAATCACCGAACGCCACTATAGCGGCTGGACCATGGGCCAGGCCAACCTGGGCAAGATCAATCCCTCCATCCTGCTGAAATATTCCGACTTGCCGGAATTGAATCCGTATGCGATGTCAGGCCAGGCATCGCTGGCGCTGATAGAAGAATTGATCGCTACCGCCGCCATCATAGGCCGCACTTGACAAGCCTGGGCAGCATGCTCGCTTCCAGGCTGGACAGCTACCTGACGCGCAGCGCCCTGTCCGGCCGCGCCCTGGCGGCGGTCAGCGCACCGCCGCTGCGCTATGTCGACACCACGCAAGGTCCGCTGCGCGTGCTGGATACCGGCGCCGGCAAACCCTGCGTGGTCTTCGTGCCCGACGGGCCGAATGTGATAGAGCACTATGTCGAACTGATACGGCTATTGCAAGACCAGTTCCGGGTGGTGTGTTTCGACATGCCCGGCTTCGGGTTTTCGCTGCCGGGGAGCAGCTACCAGCACAGCCTGGACCAGGGCGCGCAAGCGGTGCTGGACCTGATGGATGCCTTGCAAATTCCCCGTGCCACGCTGGCCTTCAGCTGCGCCAACGGTTTTTATGCGATACGTACCGCGCGCCTGGCCCCGCAGCGGGTCAGCAGCCTGTTCCTATCGCAGACGCCATCGCTGGCGGCGATGCACGCGTGGACCGATCGCATCATCCCCTGGCCCTTGCGCGTGCCGGTGCTGGGCCAGTTGCTGGCCTGGCTGTTGCGGCGCAAACTAGCGCATGGCTGGTATCACAGCGCACTGCCCAAAAACACCGACAAGAGTCCCTATCGCCGGGTCGCGCAGCATGCGCTGGCCGCCGGCAGCTGCTTTTGCCTGGCCGGCGTAGTGCAGGGCCTGGCTCGGGAAAACAGCGCGGCGTTGGCAGGCGTGGATGTGCCTTGCACCATGCTCTGGGGCAGCCTGGACAAATCACATCGCCAGACCGCACCCGAGTCCTTGCTGGACTGCCTGCCGCAGGCAGAGATCATACGCTGTGAAGAGTGCGGACATTTTCCCGATATAGAGCAGGCCCAGCGGTATGCGCAATTATTGCATTCGCATATGGAAAAACACGGCTAGCGCTTGATTTGAGCGAGTTGCTGTTTGGCGACGGCGATCGCTTCGTCCAGGTAGGCGCCGTAAAAATCCTCCAGCAGGGCGCCGACGATGGGCGGCGCCAGCGAGCGCCCTTGCGCATCCAGGAATAGCACGGTAGGTGCGGCTTTCACCGCGTAGCTGATTGCCAGCTGCTTGTGGCTTACCGGCTTGCCGTCGAAGCCCGCCACGCTGGCTTCGCTATTGATATACACCTGTCTCACCAGCACACCTTGTTTGTGCAGCGGCGCCAGGTGTTGCTTGCGCACCTGCTCGCAATAGGGGCAGTCCGGCAGGCTGACCAGCAGGATCAGCGGCATGCCCTGCCGGTACGCGGCGCCAGCTTCTTGCGGCAAATTGAGCGCGGCCGGCAAAGGCGTCTCCCCGGCCATGGCAGCCTGCGCCAGCAAACAATATGCAGCGCTGGCGCATAGCCAAAGGAGCAGGCGCTTCAGCATCAGCTTTCCATGCCTGGCGCGATACCGGGATTACCGCGTATGCCCTTGATGCGCGGCTGGTTCAAGCTGCGCGCAGCCACCTGCTTTTGCGATTTCAGGTAACGCGTCATCAGGTCCCATATCGCTTCCCCGCCGGCGCCCTCCGCCACCGGCGCCCAGCCCGCCACCTTGTATTGCTTGCCGGCCTCGACAGGCTTGCCGGCCAGCCGCATATCGGTGATGCGTTGGCCCATGGGCGCTACCGGGTCTATCGCGTATTGCAGGCCGCCTACCCGCACCATATCGCCGCCTTGCTGGTAGTACGGATCAGGATTGAACAGGTTGTCGGCCACATCTTCCAATATGGTCTTGATGGTGTCGCCGCTCATCATGCTGAGCGTCGTGTAGGGATAGGTGATCGCGGTCTGGTCCATCAGGTGTTCCATCGTGATAGCCTGGCCCGGCAGCAAGGAAGTGCCCCAGCGGAAACCGGGGGAAAACGCGATCTCCGCATTTTTCTCGGCCATCAAGCCATCCAGTATCAGCTGGTCGAAACTGCCGTTGAAATTGCCGCGCCGGTACAGCAGGCCTTCGCTGACGGCCAGTTGCTCGCCGAGTTTTTGTTCATACGGCGCGCGCACCCTGCCGATCAAGGCCTGCATTTCCCGATCCGCCGGCAGCAGGTTGGCGAATACCGGCAGCAGTTTATAGCGGAAGTCGCTGACCTTGCCGTTGACTACCTTAAAGTCCAGCACGCCCAGGAACTTACCGTTGGAGCCGGCGTTGGTGACCAGGGTCTTGCCGCCGGCATTGCCGACAATCACCGGCGCCGGCACGCCGTCATGCGTGTGCCCGCCCATGATAGCGTCTATGCCGGTCACGCGGCTGGCCATTTTCAGGTCGACGTCCATGCCGTTGTGGCTGAGCAGCACGACCACCTGCGCGCCTTTGGCGCGGGCGTCAAGGACGGTGGCCTGCATTTCTTTTTCCTGGATGCCGAAAGTCCAGTCGGCCACCATATGGCGCGGATTGGCGATAGGCGTATACGGAAAGGCCTGGCCTATGATGGCCACCGGCACGCCGTTCAGCTGCTTGATCACGTAAGGCGTAAATACCGGGTCGCCGAAATCGCTGGTCTTGACGTTCTGCGCCACGAAATCGATCTTGCCGGCAAAATCCTTATCGACAATTTCCTTGACCCTTTTATCGCCCAGTGTGAATTCCCAGTGTGCTGTCATCACGTCCACCCCCAGCAGCTTGCAGGCATCCACCATGTCCTGGCCCTTGCTCCACAAGGCGGTCGCCGAACCTTGCCAGGAATCGCCACCATCCAGCAGCAGCGCTTGCGGCCGCCCGCTTTTCAATTGCTTGACCAGCGTCGCCAGATGCGCGAAACCGCCCACCTTGCCATAGGTCTTGGCCGCCTGCGCAAAATCCAGGTAGCTGAAGGCGTACGCATCCACCGTGCCGGGCTGTATGCCATAGGCTTTCAATAGGGACTCGCCCACCAGGTGCGGCGGCTTGCCGAACTGCTGGCCAAAGCCCAGGTTGACATCGGGCTCCCTGAAATAGGAGGGATTCAATTGAGCATGGCAATCGGTAAAATGCAGCAGGTGCACATTGCCGAAGGCCGGCAGCTGATACATGCCGCCGTCGGCCTGCGCCATACCCGCCGCATCGGCATATTTTGCCAGCGGCAAGCCGGCAGCCGTCGCCGCTGCCAGCAATTGTAGGAATTCTCGCCTGTGCATTACAGCTCCTGATAAAGACTGCGGTACTAGTTGTTCACTGGCGATTGCGGATCGAGCAAGAGGCCGACCAGGTCCATGATCTGGTTTTGCGTGAGGATTTTCTGGTGGCCGAAACGCGGCATATTCGAGCACGCCGCATAGGCTTGCGCGTTATAGATTTTCTTGTAGGTGTATTCGACCACTTCAGGACTTTGGCCGCGCACTTTGCCATAGTGGTACAGCGACGGGCCTATATTGCCAAACGAAATTTCTTTCGGAGAAATTTGATGGCAGGCGTAACAATTGCCCCCGCCCACGTCGCCCGCCTTGTCGGTGAAGGTCAGGCCGCGTCCGTTTTGCGCGATCTTTTCGCCTTCCTGCCAGTTGCCTATCAGGCTGGCGGAGGCCGGCATGACGATCGCGGCCAGCTGCGATTTTTCTATCCTGTCGCCGACTTCCTTCGGCACTTCCTTGCCCGAATACTCGGTGCACAGGCGTTGCAGCTCATCCTGGTTCAAGCGGTCTATGGTCGCGATGCCATTGGTCACGAACGAGGCCTTCATCGTGTCCTGCGCCAATTTTGCGGCTTCGGCGTCGGACGGGCCGCTGCTGATGGCGCTGATGCCGGCGCAGCCGGCCAGGGCGATCACTAGGGCACAGGCTGCCGTGATGGAAAGATTTTTCTGGTTCATCATGGTCTCTTTAACCTCAACGTTTAATTGCAGGTGCGTTATAGGTGGCGCCCTCGGCATTCTTGGCCAGGAACATCGTCAGCGCAGTGATCGCATCGGATGTATACAAGGGTTCGGGGAAGCGCTGCTGGCGGAAGCAGTCGTTCAGCCTGTGCTGCATGGTGCGTACCTCGCCCTGCGAAACCCGGTAGGCGGGCCAGGTCGCGTAGGCTTCGCGCGCATCTTTGGGATTGGTCAGGTCGGGCAGGTATTGCAGGCGTATGCGCTTGTCCGGCGCACTATGACAAGTGGCGCAGGCAAAATCGTAGGGGCCGGCACGGTAGTAGAAAATCTGCTTGCCTATCGCGTAGGATTCTTTTTCTTTCGGATGCGACATGGGCGTTGCCATTTTCATCCCACGCGACTGGCTGGTGATATACGACACCAGCGCTTCCATATCCGACGGTTTTCCCGGGGATGAAAACGGGTTTTTCCTGGCATCGGCGACCGTCATCCCCTGCAGCGTGACCATGCAGCTGACCAGGCGCGATTCCAGGTCCTGCACCATCCTGGTATCGTCAAAATAGCGCGGTAGTTTGACGTAAGCGCCAGCGACCACGCCTGGCCCCAGGCCTAAGTCGCATTTTTCCAGGCTGAGCTTGTTCGGTCCGCGCGCGGCTTTCCATAGGGCCTCGCCCTTCATTTCCGACAACTCGGCCGGATTGTCACCGGCCAGCATTTCGCGATACTTGGTCAGCGGGTCATCCTTGCCTTGCTGCGCATGGGCGAGATTGGCTGCGCCAACCACAGTCAGCATGCTTGCCAGCAGGCTCAGCGTATTGATTATTTTCATTTTGTCTCCGTGATGCTCGCTACCGGTATCATGCGAATGAGGAGGCCCGCCTAAGCGACGACGCCTTCGTCCTGCCGCTTCTCGCCCTTGTTGTCGATCCAGCTGACGGTGATCTTGTCACCCTTTTCCGCGCCTTTGAAACGAAAGGACAACAAAGGATTTTTCGAGATCGAGGTGCCGAACTGGGCCGTGAACACTTCCTTGTCCTTGTGCTTGAAAGACACGTTCTGGATGAACCAGGCCGGCACCAGCTTGCCGGCGCCGTCCTTGCGCTGGCCGGTTTCCATTTCGTGGCTCATTAATACTTTGACTTCCGTGACGCCTGCTTTTTCTGTCGCGCGTATGCGCATAGGATCTGCCATGCTGCTCTCCTGAATGATATTGATAGCTACTCTAGTGTGCGGCGAACTCAGCGAGTTTTTAGCCGCCGCAACCACCTAGTGTCACCTTGATTTCCTTGGTCGCCAGGAACCATTTCCCATCCGACTTGACCAACGCGTGCACATTCGAGGTTTGCGCCATTTTGACCCGCGTCGCCACATAGGCTTCGGTACCGGCGGGAATGCTGAAAGCACCGGACAGGGCTGCAGGATTTTTTTCCACCACGATCGCAATTTGCTGAACGTTCGGCAAGGTGGACGACACCGCGACCGGCACCACGGCGCCGTTCTCGGCAATGTCCGGTGCTTCTATCTGTACCGCGCTTGAGGCGCTGGCATTGCTGCCGCCCAGTGCCTTCAAGGTTTCATTGAGGTTCTTGGCGTCAAACGCTGCCTTGTTCCAATCTTGCGCCTGGGCCCAGGCTTCGCCCGGCTTGATCAGGCCTGCGGCCACTGCCAGGCCCATGATGCTGGCGATGCGCAGGGTATCGCGACGACTTTGCTTCATTGCTGTCTCTCCTGTTGGTATTACGCTATTTTAATAGTTTTCGGCGGGAAGCTCGTATTTCGTTTGGGGCGCCGCGCCCCGCCTACTTGGCCCCGGCCAGTATCCATTTGACGATTATTTTAATATCGGCCTCCGGCACCTGCTGATTCGGAGGCATCGGTATGCTGCCCCAGGCTCCCTGGCCACCGGCTTTCACTTTGGCACTGAGCATGTTCTCGGCATCGGCGGTGGAAGCGTATTTTTTCTGTATCTCCCTGAAGCCGGGGCCGACCAGCTTGCTGCTGACCCCGTGGCAAGCCATGCATGCGTATTTCTTGCCCAGTGCAGCGGCGTCTGCCGTCGCAGGCGCTGCGCCGCCGGCGGCTTTCGCCTGCGCCGCTTCCATAGGCTGGGCTGCCTGGCCGGCCTTGCCGGCCAGCGGCGTGGTTGGCGCAGCCAGCAGGGTATTGGCGCCGCGCACCGGTCCTATGATGCGGTTTTGTGCTGCAATGTCGCCATGGGCATTCCTGGCGTAGTCTGGCAAGCGGGAACTGATGCTGACCGTGCTACTGCAATCCTTCATGCAGGCGGTATTCTTGACGTCCGGCTTGCCTGTGGTTTCCCACAGGCCGTGCCTGGTCTGCAAGCCATTGCGGTTCGGCAGACGCTTTTGCGCCTCGGCAATATTCTTGTCGCTGAGCACATAATCGTCAGGCACCACTTCAGCCATGTTCAGGATATAGGCCGTGACCGCATACACTTCTTCCGTGCTCAGCGTCTTCGGCGCGTTCCAGGGCATGGCGCGGTTGATGTAGTCCCATAAGGTGGAGAGCTGGGACAATTTCATCATCGTCGTGCGTTGCGGCTGGGTATTGCCGACCAGCGCGGCGACGCGGCCGGTCTGTATATCCTGTAGGCTGGTGCCGCCTATGATGGGCGTAAACACCTGGTTGGATTCGCCGAAGCTGCCGTGGCAACTGGCACATTTGCCTTCCCATACTTGCACGCCTTTGGCGACGCTGCCTGAGCCCGGCGGCAAGCCCTTGAAATCGGGCCGCACGTCTATATCCCAGGCGGCAATCTCCTTGCCGGTAGCACTCCTGCCTATGCCGGGATAGCGGTCGGCCGCCCACAGCGACAACGACAGACAGCACAACAGCAAGCCTAGCAAGGCGGCACAAAGGGGGCCAAATCGTGAACGCCAGGCGGGACGCAAGCCGGCAAGCTTGGTGAAATCAGGAAACATGGACATTGCCGACCTCGCCTGTCTCTGCCACTTGCCATGACTGGATGGCATTATTGTGATAGATGGATTTGCTGCCCCTGATCTCGCGCAACTGCCGCATCTGCGGTTGCACATAGCCGGTCTCGTCGATCGCCCGCGATTGCAGGATCGCCGGACTGCCGTCCCAAGTCCAGTCGATATTGAAGCGGGTCAGGCACTTGCTGAGTACCGGGGTTTCCAGCCGCGCCGTGCGCCAGTTCTTGCCGCCGTCGACCGACACGTCCACCCGCTTGACCTTGCCGCGCCCCGACCAGGCCAGGCCAGAAATATTGAAGAACCCCTTATCGATCAACGCCTGCCCGCCGGATGGCGTGGTGATCACCGACTTGCATTCCTGGATGGAGGTATATTGCCTGTGCGTGCCATCCGGCATCAGGTCGACATAGTGCACGGTCTCGTCCTTGGTCGCGTACGGCATGTCGCCAACCTCGATCCGGCGCAGCCACTTGACCCAGGACACGCCCTGCACGCCGGGCACCACCAGGCGCAGCGGATAGCCATTCTCCGGACGCAGCATTTCGCCATTCATGCCGTAGGCGACGAGCACGTCGTCTAGCGCGCGCTCCAGCGAAATCGTGCGCGTCATGGCAGAGCCGTCGGCCCCTTCGGCCAGGATAAATTTGGCGCGCTTGCGGTCTATGCCGCAGGCATCCAGCAACAGCGCCAGCGGCACCCCGGTAAACTCGCAGCAGCTCAGCATGCCGTGCGTGTATTGCACGGTAGGCACGGCGACATTGCCCCACTCCATGCCGGTATTGGCGCCGCACTCGATGAAGTGCATGCGCGACACCGAAGGCAGGCGCATGATGTCGTCCATCGTGAATACGCTGGGATTCTTGACCAGCCCATTGATCATCAACCGATGTTGCTGCGGATCTATATCGTGCCAACCCTGATGGTGGCGCTCGAAGTGCAAGCCGTTGGCAGTGATGATGCCAAACATGCCTTGCAGCGGGGAAAACGACACCGAGGCGGCGCCGACCCGGGTCAGGCCCGGGCTTTCCCGCCTCTGCAGGTTTTTTTCATATTGGGAAGGCTGGCCATAGGGAGCGCTCGCTACCGGCAAACCCAGGGTCTTGGAGTGCTCGGGCAGGTGCAAGATCGCCGGGTCGCCGTCAACTCCCACTTGCGCCACTTGCGCCGCGACCCTGCCGGGGACGGCCAAGCCGGCGGCGGCCGTGCCCAGGGTGGCGGCAAAGCTCTTGCGCAGGAATTGCCGCCTGTGCTCATTCCATCCCTGTGAACTGATTTCCTGGATCAGGCCCTGGTCGAGGAAATTTTCCGGTGCTTTTTGCAGGTGTCCTGGCTTTTTTTGCTGGCTCATCTCTTCTATCGCATCCACAAACTGCTCTATAGAGACGGCCCTATAAAGCAATCATTATCCCAGTGGCATGAAATCCCTGACCGCGCGCCTGGAAATATTCTGCTCTTCCATGCTGCTGGCTATCTGCGTGCACACCGACCTGCATAGTTCGACACAGGCTTCGTCGGAAATGACGTAATACACCATATTGCCTTCCTTGCGGCGGCCCAGCACCCCAGCGCGGTACATCGTGTTCAAATGTCGGGAAACATTGGCCTGGGTAGAGTCGACCGATGTCACGACATCCGTCACCGACTTTTCCCCATCGCACAAAGCATGCAGTATCTTCAGCCGGGTTGGTTCAGACAACAGGGCAAAGTATCCCGAAACTTTTTCGAACAACTGATTCAATTCATCCATCGCCACTCCATTAACTATATGAGCAATTACGCATATAGTTATATGCATTATCAATTAATAAGCTGAATATACAAGAAAATTTCATTTTGCATTGCAGCAAAAACTTGGTTATTAATTGGGCCACCGATTTAGGGCCGAGACTTGTTAAATTAATTGCTCCTCCCGGCTTGTACCCGCGAAGTACATCACAATTATCAAGCATCGCCTCTAACCATCATTACTCATTGGAAAATCAAATCGTGGACACCTCTTAATCCAGAGTATCCGCCCAAATATTCTGCGCCCAACTCTCCGCATACCTGGTCTCCGCCTCAGTGGCGCTGGCCGACAAACCGCCAGCCCCCGGCACAGTCAGGAAAGTTTTCTTTTCCGCGCTATACGCGTGCACCGAGGCTACATGCACCACCTCCTTGTCGGACACATAGCTGTAGCAGGTGTTGTTGATCATCGGCGCCTGGTTGGGGGTGTCGCCGTTCAACAAGTCCACCACCGCCGCGGCGCATACCTTGGCGTGCTGGTTTGCCATATGGCCGGACTTGGGCATCAGCGGCGCCACCTGGATCGCATCGCCCAGCACATGGATGTTCTTCGCCTGGGTCGATTCAAATGTCAGGAAATCGACCTCGCACCAGCGCTTGTTCATGTTCGCGGCACCGGCCTGTACGGCGATGCTGCCGGCGCGCTGCGGTGGTATCACATTCATCACCGCGCCCGCTATCTTGTCGCCGAAATCCGAAATGACGGTATTGCCGGCAACGTCGACGTCGGCCGTCACGAACTTGGGCACATATTCCACTATGCCCGGGTATTGCTCGGCCCAGGCTTTCTTGAACAGGGCGCCTTTGGACAGCACGTCGTCGTTCGCGTCCAGGATCATGACCTTGGATTTTTTCTTGTACCGGGAAAAATAGGCGGCGACCTGACAAGCCCGCTCGTAGGGCCCCGGCGGGCAGCGGTAGGGGGCAAGCGGGATGGTGATGATGAAAGTTCCGCCGTCCGGCATCGCTTCCAGCTGCTTGCGTAGCGTGACGGTTTGCGGGCCGGCCTTCCAGGCATGCATGATCTTTTGCTGGGCGTCGGCGGTATTCATGCCGGGCAATTGCTCCCACAGGAAATCCACGCCGGGGCTGAGCACCAGCCTGTCATAGCCCAGGCTCTGGCCGCCAGCCAACTTCACCGTGCGCCGTTCTTTGTCGACGGCTTGCGCATAGTCCCTGACCAGCTTGACGCCATGGCGCTTGACCAGGTTGTCGTAAGTCAATGTGATGTCGGCCATTTGCCGGAAACCGCCGAGCACCAGGTTGGACAGCGGACAGGAAATGAAGTGCGGATTCGGCTCGACAAGGGTCACGTCTATCTTACCCCCGCCCCACAGGCGCAGGTATTTTGCGGCGGTGGCGCCGCCATAGCCGCCACCGACCACAACCACCCTGGCCTGCGTTTTTGCCTGCGCCCGCGCCACGGTGCTGCCGAGCACGGCAGCCATGGGCAGGGCGCCTCCCAGGGCTTGCATGAATTGGCGGCGTTTCATCGTGCACCTCCCAGCTGGCTGGTTTTCAGGCCGGAAAAATAGCCCGCGATCATCTCTATCTGCTCGTCGGTATAGCCCTTGGCCAGCTGGTGCATCACGGTGGCCGGGCGGGCGCCCGATTTGAAGGCTAGCATATTGGCGACGATGCTGTCCTTGGGCTGCCCGGCCAGGGCCGGCAGGCTGCCGCCCGCCGCGACGCCGGCCGTGCCGTGGCAGCCGGCACAATTGGCTGCCAGGCGCTGCGCCAGTTTGTCATTGGGCCCAGCCTGTGCCAGGAGCGGAATTAGAATGCATCCCAGGATTACCCAGATCATCGAGCGTGCCATGCTTCCTCCTTTAGACGGTTTTATGAGGCTCCTGCAAATGCCCAATGGTGGGCAGTATAGCTTGCGGCAACTAGGTCGGGCACCGGGCTGTCAATCGCGGCGCAGATGCAGCGTATCAGGTCGGCGCTCTGCACATCTAGCCGGTTACCGGCGCTGGCCAATAGCAAGCGGATCAGAAAGGGCTTGGCCAAGGGCGTCAATTGATTCAGCCTGTCGAGTGCCTGCTTCACCTCGGTAAAATCCAGCTTGGTGAGCGCCAGCATGTCCTGGCCCGATATTCCCAACTCCGGTACGGCCGCCGCGCCGCGCAGGAAGGCCTGGCCGACTGAACCGGTCTCCCCCGCGACGTATGAAATTAGCGACAACAACAGTATAGTCTCTGCCTTCAATTCCGCCAGGCTGGCGTACTTGATGGCGCCGGCGCGCCGGGATTGCACGCTTAAGCGCCGGCCCAGCACGGTCTGCAGCACAAATTCGGCCAGCGTGGTCCTCTGGTCTGCTGCAATCAGTCTGTCGACGACGGCCAGCAAGACGAGGCGCTGCTGATCCGACAGCAGGTGCAATGCCGGCATGGCCAGGTCGAGCAAGGGCAGGCGCGCGCTGCGCGGCAATTTTTCTATCGCCTCCTGCAGCATGCTCGCCAGCGCGCATTGCGGCTGGGCATCCTGTTTCAAGATGGCTAGCTGCGCGGCATAGGCCTGCGGGTCCGAGCGGTCCAGCAGCAAGGCGTACACCACCGCGCCGGCGCCGAGCGGATCGCGTACCGCGCCGACCAGTTCCGGCGTCAGCGGGGTTTGCTGCTGCGGCCGATGGCCGAAAGCGATGGAGCTCGCATTCGCCGATGCCGATCTTTGTGCCTGCGCCCTGGCGGCTTGCGCAAGCTCTATATTCCGCGAGCCGAAGCCGTACACGCCTTCCGGCAAGGGGGCGATATCGACGGCTTCATGCAATTCGCCGGCGTCCATAAAGTCTACATGCCTGCCGTACACGCGGCGCAGCCTTTCTTCCAATGGCGGATGGGTGGCAAACAGGCCGGACAACAGATTCGGCCTGGCGGCCCCCAGGAACATATGGGAGAACTGCTCCGCCTTGGGACTATCTATGCGCGAGCCGCACTGGTTGACGCGGGTCAGCCCGCCTATCTTGCGCAGCGCGCCGCCTATGCCGTCGGGATTGCGGGTGAATTGCACCGAACTGGCGTCGGCCAGGAATTCGCGCTGGCGCGAGACTGCCGACTTGATCAGGCGGCCAAAGAATATGCCGACGTAGCCGACCGCGAAAAATACCGCACCGACCACCAGCAACACCAATTGTATCGGCGGTCCCTTGTCGTCGCGGCTGCGCGAGGCCCCTAGACGCGAGCTCCAATACATCAGTTCCTGGCCGAAGCCGGCCAACATCTGGATGCCAAACAGCACGCCTATCAGTTTGATATTCATGCGCATGTCGCCGTTCAGGATGTGGCTGAATTCATGGCCTATCACGCCTTGCAGCTCGTCCCTGGTCAGCCGGGATAAAGCACCGCGGGTAACCGCGACTACCGCCTCGTTCTGGTGATAGCCGGCGGCAAAGGCGTTGATCGCGTCTTCCCGGTCCAGGACATACACGCGCGGGCAGGCAATGCCGGAAGCCAGCGACATTTCCTCGACGATGTTCAGCAGGCGACGTTCCTGCAAGTCTTGCGAAGACGGCATGACCAGCCGGCCGCCAGCCATTTCCGCGACCGCGTCGCCGCCGTCGCGCAGGCGGAACGTTTCCAGCAAGGTACCGCCGCCGATGAACAGCAGGGTCAATGCGGTATTGGTCAGGAAGAAGCCGCGCGGATATGGGTGGGCCGCCGGCAGCGTGCCGCCATGGGCCCAGATCCAGATCAAGGCCAGGCTGCCGTTCACGGCCAGCACGATGGCGCTCACCGCCAGGAAAAACAGCAAGAGCAGTTTCTTGCTCTGGCGGTGAGCCTGGTCTTGTTGCTCGAAAAAATCCATCAGGATTTGCGCAAAGGCGGTTGTGGTTGCTTAGGAAAAGAAGGGAGCGCGTCACCGCAGCAGGCAAGCGCCGGGCCGCGCCGGTCTGCCATGCTTAAAACGCGACCTTGACCGCCTTGCGCTCTTCGGCCGATTCGGTCGCCTGCAAGAGTTCCCCGGACCTGAAAGCAAACATATTGGCGATGATGGAACCGGGGAATTGTTCGATCGATGTATTGTATTGCATCACGCTGTCGTTGTAGGCCTGGCGGGAAAAGGCGATCTTGTTTTCGGTGCCGGTCAGCTCTTCGGTCAGCTGCATCATGTTCTGGTTCGCCTTCAGGTCGGGATAGGCTTCCGACAGCGCAAACATCTTGCCCAGCGACGCAGTCAGTGTGCCCTCGGCGGCCGACAGTTGCTGCACGGCGGCGGCATCAGCAGGATCGCTGACGGCCTTGGCATTCGCCGTGACCGCCTGATTGCGCGCGGCGATCACGGCTTCCAGGGTTTCCCTTTCGTGCTTCATGTAGCCCTTGGCTGTTTCCACCAGGTTGGGAATCAGGTCGTAGCGGCGTTTCAGTTGCACGTCGATTTGCGCAAAAGAATTCTTGAAGCGGTTGCGCAGGCTGACCAGGCGGTTATACGCGCCGACCGCCCAGAAAACGAACACCAGAATAATGACCAATAAAATGATCAGTGCCGACATGATTGCTCCCGTTGAGTGTGGGCATGGGCGACGAGCCCATGCATCCATTCGTGCAGTGTAATGACTGTGCTGTCGCGGTCCAGTCCGGTATTATTTTTCGGTGCTGGTTTCCTGCTTGGCCGGGGTTACCGCCAGATCTTTCAGCTCGGTTTCGCTGATGTAGTCGAATACCTTGACGACCTTGCGCACGCCGCTGACGCCGCGCGCGACTTCGCCGGCCAGATTGCCTTCGCGCTGGGTGACGCGGCCCATCAGGTAGACCACGTTGGACTCGGTCACCACCTTGAAGGCGCTGGCGTACAAGTCCTTGGTGTCGACAAAGGAGGCCTTGACCTTGCCGGTGATCAGCGCGTCATTCGAGCGCGAGGTGTAATTGGACAAGCCGGCAATCTGTAACTCATTGGCGACCGACTCTACGCCCTCCACCGCGCGCATCTCGCGCTCGGCATTGGCCTTGGCTTGCTCGTCGGCGACTTCGCCGGTCAGCAAGACCTTGCGGTTGAAGCTATTGACATTGATATGCGCGGCATCGCCCAGTAAGCGGGACAAGCGGATGTCGCCTTTCACCGCGATCGTCTTGTCTTCAGTTTGCGCGCCCAGCGTCCTCCTGTCGGTCGCAGCCAGGGTGCCCATTACGGCGCCGCCTACCATCACGCCCACGCAGCCCTGCAGGCTGACGATGGCGGCACAGCATAGCGTCAGAGCCGCCAGCGGTTGCGCCGCTTTTTTCCAGACAGTGGAACGATCAATCATTTGCGTCTCCTCCGAATAGTGCGGCATCAATGCCGTCACATAGACAGTGTATGGTTAATAAATGGACTTCCTGAATACGGGCAGTACGGTCATGCGGAACGCAGATATTCACGTCGGCGTCGGTCAGGATCTTGGCGATCTCGCCGCCGCCCTTGCCGGTCAGCGCGACCACGCGCATCTCGCGCTCCAGCGCCACATTGATCGCATTCACCACGCTGGTGGAATTGCCGGAAGTGGACAACGCCAGCAGGATATCGCCGGCCTGGCCGAATGCCTGCACCTGCTTGGAAAACACTTCCTGGAAGCTGTAGTCATTGGCAACCGCGGTCAGGATAGAAGTATCCGTGGTCAGGGCCATGGCCGGCAGAGGCAGGCGTTCGCGTTCAAAACGTCCTACCAGTTCTGCCGCAAAATGCTGGCAATCGGCGGCGGAACCGCCGTTCCCGCAAGCCAGGATCTTGTTACCGTTAGACAATGCAGAAAACATTAGTTCCACTGCGTAAGCGATAGGCTGCGCCAATACTTCGGCAGCCTGCATTTTTAATTCGGCACTTTCGCGGAAGTGCGCCAGGATACGTTGATTTGTCATGATGCGGGATTATAAAACAGTAGGGAGCCGTACTAGAAACTGTATAAAAATATATATTTTGTGCGCGTTTTGTAACTCATTTTGCAACTTAAACGGCGTTTATGACCCGGTTATTACATCCTGTAACCACTCCAGCTCGCCATCCTGTATGCAGACCAGGTCGAAACGGCAGGCCAGGACCCTGTTATAGCGCCGTAAAAAGACTTGCGCAGCGACCATCATGCGCCGCTGCTTGGCCGGCGTCACGCTGACCAGCGCGCCGCCGAACTGCGCGGTGGCCCTGGCCCGGACTTCGACAAAGACCAGGCTGGAGCGGTCTTGCATTACCAGGTCGATCTCGCCGCCCTTGCACAGGAAATTGCGCTCCGGCAGGGTCAAACCGGCTTGCTGCAGGTGTAGTAGGGCCCTTTGCTCGCCCTCGTCGCCGGCGATCTGGCGACTGGTGCGTCCATTGCCCTGCCCGCCCTGGCGATTGGCATCTGGTTTAGCCTGTTTCTGCCTGCTTAGCCATTCCCATACCGGCATTGTCGTACAATCCTGAATTAATCCATATCCCCGGAATATAGCATGAGCACGTCCGACACCTATTCGCTGGCCGCTTCCCCTGTCATGGAAACGCTGGCAAAACAGAACTACCCCGCCGCCACATTATATGTAGTCGCCACGCCGATTGGAAACGTCTGCGATATTTCGCTGCGCGCGCTGCACCTGCTATCGCTGGCCGACGCCATCGCCTGCGAAGATACCCGCAATACCGCCCAGCTATTGTCGCGCTACGGCATCAACAAGCCGCTGATTGCGGCGCACCAGCACAATGAGCGGGAAGTCGCGGACAAGCTGGTGGCCCGCTTGCAGGCGGGCGAGCGGATCGCGCTGGTGTCGGACGCCGGCACCCCCGGGGTGTCGGATCCGGGCGCCAAGATCGTCGATGCCGTGCGCCAGGCGGGCCTGAGCGTGATGCCGATGCCGGGCGCCTCGGCCGCGATTACCGCCTTGTCCGCCAGCGGACTGATCAACGACCAGTTCTATTTTGTCGGCTTCCTGCCCGCCAAGGCCGGCCAGCGTGACACCGCACTGCGCTCGCTGGAACAGGTAGCGGCGACGCTGATCTTTTATGAGGCCCCGCATCGCATCGTGGAATCGGTGCAGGCTCTTGCCACGGTGTTCGGCCCGCAACGCCAGATCGTCTTTGCGCGCGAACTGACCAAGCTGTTTGAGCAGATTCACCGTTGCCCCTTGTCCGATGCGGCAGACTGGCTGACCAACAATGCGCATAGCGAAAAAGGCGAGTACGTCTTGCTGCTGGAAGGCGCGCCGGCCGGCAGCGACGACAACCAGCACGAGGCCAGGCGCATTCTCGCCATCTTGCTGGAAGAGTGTTCGCTGAAACAGGCGGCGTCGCTGGCGGCGCAGATTACCGGGCAAAAGAAGAATGCGCTCTACCAGTTGGCGCTGGAAATGAAGGAAGAGGCAGAGTAGGCGCTTACTGCAAGACCTAACGCTGCACGATCAGGGGCTTGGCCACCCCCAGGTTGCCGGCCTGTCCTATTGCCGCACTGGCCTCGGCACGATTGGCAAACGGGCCGCTGAGCAGGCGATACAGGCTGCCTTGCTGCACGATGTCGAAAGCCGGCAGGCGGTTTTCCAGCCTGGACTGCAAGTGGGCCAGGATGCTCTGGGCATTGGCGCGGATGGCGTAGGCGCCGAACTGCAGGTAAAAACCCGATGCGGCCGGGCTGCCCGTTGCCGTAGCAATCTTCTCTACCGGCTTGCTGTCCTGCATGGCCAGCAAATCTTCCATCGTGACTTGATCTGCCTTGCCGCCCTGCCCGTCGGCGGCCGCCGGTTTCCTGTCCGCCGGTTCTTTACCAGGCTGGAGTGCCGAACCGGCCAACACTGCCGCCAGCGCCGGCTGGTTTTTGCGGTTCTCTGCCATCTTTTCTATATCTTCCGGCAATAGACGCACAACCTCGATCTGGCTGCTGCCGCTCCCTAGGTAGCCCAGCTTCAGCGCCGCGGTATACGACAGGTCGATGATGCGGGTGGAGTGGAAGGGGCCGCGGTCATTGATCCTGACAATAATCTGTTTGCCATTGGCCAGATTGGTCACCCTGGCATAGGAAGGGATAGGCAAGATAGGGTGGGCGGCGGTAATCTTGTACATGTCGTACAGCTCGCCGGACGAGGTCTTTTGTCCATGGAATTTCTTGCCGTACCAGCTGCCGACGCCGCGTTGCACCAGCGGGGTCGTAGTATCGGTGATCGGCGTATAGGTCTTGCCGAATACCGAGTACGGCTTGTTACCCGATTTGGAAAAAGCTTCCACTACCGGTATAGGATCGACGGTAAATTCCAGGCCCTCCGGCGGGTTGTCGCCGGGACCGTCATCCTTGTAGTAGCCGCCCTTGCCGGACCCGGCCTTGGGCAATTGCGGAGCGGAGCTGGCCGAGGATTTGGCGGCAGGGCCGGCGGGACGCGGGGCTTCGGATAGCGGGGCCTTGGGCGCGCTGCTACAGGCCACCAGCAGCAGGCACGGCAAACCCAGCGCCAGATACGCGCGCGCCATCTGCCATAACTGACGAAAATGCTTGCTCATGTCTGCACCAGCTTTCTATTGCGCTGCACGCTCATCAGTATGCCGGCCCCCATGCCCAGGGTTAGCAGCGCCGTGCCGCCGTAGCTCATGAAGGGCAGTGGCACGCCGACCACCGGCAGAATGCCGCTGACCATGCCCATGTTGACGAAGGCGTAGGTGAAGAAGATCATTGTCACCGAACCGGCCATCAGCCGTGAAAATAGCGTAGGCGCATTGGCCGCGATCATCAGGCCGCGGATCACCAGCAGGAAATACAAGACCACCAGCACGCAATTGCCGACGAAGCCGAATTCTTCCGAGAACACCGAAAAAATGAAATCCGTGGTTTGCTCGGGCACGAAGCCCAGGCGCGCCTGCGTACTGTGTGTCCAGCCCTTGCCGCTGATACCGCCGGAACCGACCGCGATGGTGGACTGGATGATGTGGAAGCCCTTGCCCAGCGGATCGGTAGTCGGATCTATCATCGTCATCACGCGGTCGCGCTGGTAGCCGTGCAGCCGCGGCCAGATGACCGGGATGCTGGCGGCCACCACCAGCGCCAGTGTGATCAATACCCGCCAGGACAAGCCGGCCAGGAAAATCACCGCAAACCCTGCGGCGACCACCAGCAGCGCGGTGCCGAGATCGGGCTGCTTGGCGATCAAACCTACCGGAACGCCGAGGATCACGGCGGCGATCACGAAATCCTTCCAGCGCAGGCCGCCTTCGCGTTTCTGGAAATACCAGGCCAGCATCAGCGGCGTAGCGATCTTCATTATTTCCGACGGCTGGAAATCCATGCCTATATTCAGCCAGCGCCGCGCACCTTTTTTCACCATCCCGAACAGGGCTACCGCGATCAAGAGCGCCACGCCAAAGGTATAGATGGGAATCGCAAAGCGCATCAGGGTTTGCGGCGGCACATTGGCGACTATCCACATCACGATGAAGGCGATCAGGATATTGCGCAACTGGCCTTCCACCCGCCCCGGAAAATCCATCCCGGCCGAATATAGCGTGACGATGCCTATCGACATGATCAGGAAGATGATCATTGCCAAGGCCGCGTCGAATACCATCACGTGGGACCGAATAGTTCGCCAGTTAATCAATTTGCCTTGCATACCGATCAGTCCTTGTTGCCAGTTGTTTCGCCGCCGGGCTTGGGGCCACCCTCAGCCTCGGCTTCGGCCTTCACTTCCGCCTCCGGGCGGGTCTGCGTGATATCCACTTTTTGCGCCGGGGTCTTGTCCTTCTCCTGCGGCCGCTTGCCCAGCAAATAATAATCCAGCGCCTTCCTGACGATGGGGGCCGCCGCCTCAGCACCGAAGCCGCCGTTTTCCACGATGATCGCGATTGCTATTCTCGGCTTGTCTGCCGGCGCGAACGCGGTGAACAGCGAATGGTCGTGCAGGTTTTTGGCCATTTTCTTGGCGTCGTATTTTTCGTTTTTCTTGATGCTGACCACCTGCGCGGTACCGGTCTTGCCCGCTGCGATATATTCGGCGTTGCCGAAGGCGCGATAGCCGGTGCCGAAGGTCTCATGGGTCACGCCGACCATGGCACGCTTGATGATTTCTATGTTTTCCTGCTTCAGGGGAATCCGGTAGCTTTCCTTGGGCACGGTCAGGGTCCGCTGCTTGGTCTTGGGGTCTTCCACGATCTTGACCAGGTGCGGCTTCATCACGATGCCGTCATTGGCCAGAGTGGCGATCGCATGTGCCATCTGCAGGGGCGTAAAGTTGTTATAGCCCTGGCCTATGCCCAGCGAAATGGTTTCACCGGCATACCATTTCTGCAGCGCGGGCTTCTTGTAGGCGGCGCGCTTCCAAGCCGTGGACGGCAGCAGGCCCTGCTTCTCATGGTCCAGGTCGATGCCGGTCTTTTGCCCGAAACCGAAGGGTTTCATGAAATCATGGATGGCATCGACACCGAGGTCATTGGCCAGCATGTAGTAATAGGTGTCGCAAGAGGCAACGATGGAACGGTACATGTCGACCAGGCCATGGCCGCCGGGTTTATCGTCGTTGAACCGGTGACCGCCGAACATGAAGAATCCGGCGTCCGAGATCGCTTGCGAAGGCGTACGCTTGCCCAGCTCCAGCGCCGCCAGCGCCATGAAAGGCTTGTAGGTGGAACCGGGCGGATAGGAGCCGGTCAGCGGACGGTTCACCAGCGGCTTTTCTTCCGAGGTGTTCAGTTCATTCCAGCTTTGCTGGTCTATGCCTTCGACAAACAAGTTCGGGTCATATGTCGGCTTGGAAACAAAGGCCAGCACGTCACCGGTGGAAGGCTCTATCGCCACCAGCGCACCGCGGCGGTCGCCAAAGGCCTCTTCTATCACTTTTTGCAGTTCTATATCGACCGACAGGATCAGGTTGGTGCCCGAGGTAGGCGCGCTGCGCGACAAGGTGCGTATCGCCCGACCGCCGGCGGAAACTTCCACTTCCTCAAAACCGGTATTGCCGTGCAAGACCTTTTCATAACTTTTTTCCAGGCCTTCCTTGCCGATATAGTCGGTACCGTTGTAGTTGGCCGCGTCATCCAGGTCGTCGATGATCGCCGCGTCCTTCTGGCTGATGCGGCCTATGTAGCCGATCACGTGGGAAGCCACATCCCCCAGTGGGTACTGGCGGAACAAGCGGGCCTGGATATCCACGCCGGGAAAGCGGAAGCGCTGCGCGGTGAACCTGGCCACTTCCTCATCCGTCAGGCGAGTGCGGATCGGCAGGCTTTCAAAGCTCTTGGATTCCTCCATCAGCTTGCGGAAACGCTTGCGATGCTTGGATTGTATGTCGACCAGCAAGGACAGGTCGTCGATCAGGACGTCGAGGTCGGCGGTGATCTTGGAAGGGGTGATTTCCAGCGTATAGGCCGAATAGTTCTGTGCCAGGATGACGCCGTTGCGGTCCATGATCAGGCCGCGGTTGGGCACTACCGGCACGATGGAGATGCGGTTTTCGTCAGCCTGCAGGGCATACTGGTCGTGCTTGACGATTTGCAGCCAGACGAAGCGGGTTACCAGCAGAATAAAGCAAATGAACACGAAGCCGCCTATGAATAACAGGCGCATCCTGAATAAATGCAACTCGCGTTCAGTGTTCTTGAGTTCTGTCATACCTTCGACAATTCATGTATCCGCACAAGGCGGGACCATCCATGCATATCAGATGGGACGCGTGTCGTCCCGGTCTACTGCGCGTCTCTGCGGCGCCAGCAGCAGCCAGGTGGCTATCGGCCATAACGCCGTGGTGACGAAACTCTCGACAAAATACAGCCAACCGGGGAACCTGACGTCCTGCGCCACGGCCAGCCGGACGATTATCTGCACGGTCTGCGCAAACAGGAACAGCGGCAGCACATACAGCGACTGGGTCAAGGGCTTGAACCACAATACCCGCCGGTGGATGGTAATCGCAAAATACGACAGCAGAGTATAGGTCAGCGCGTTTTCGCCCAGGTGGGTGGCATCATGCACGTCCATCAGCAGGCCCATCATGAAGGCGACTCCTATGCCCACCTTGCGCGGCTGGTGTATGCTCCAGAACACCAGCACCAGTGCCACAAAGTCGGGCACGCCGATGGCCCTGCCCCAGGGCAGGAAATTCAGGAAGAAGGCCAGCGCCAGGCTGACCGTAATGAAGAAGGGACTGACCGGCAGCAAGATATAGTGCGGGCTGTTCATTTCTGTACCTCCTTGGGCTTGTCTTTGGCCGCATCTGGCGCAGCGTCGTCTCTAGTCGGCTCCTTTAGCGACTCCTTCAGCGGCTCTTTAGCAGGATCTTTCTGCGGCTCGGCTTCCTTGCCGGGCTCCCTGCCCGTTTCTTTCACGGAATCGCGGGTGACCTTGCGATTGAGTTTTTCTTTCTTGGCCCTGACCTCTTCAGAATCCGGGCGCGGCAAGTCATTGGTCGAGACCAGCAAGATCAGTAACTGCTTGTTGCGGTCTATGCCGGCCGACGGCGCACACAGGATAGTCTCGAAAGTGGCAACGGCCTTGTTTTCTACCTGTACCACCTTGGCCACCGCCAGCCCGGCCGGATACACGCCGTCTATGCCGGAGGTGACCAGCATGTCGCCGGCCTTGATATCGGCATTGGCGGTCATGCGCATGTCCAGGTAATTGGACTGGCCGCGCCCATTGACGACGCTGCGCAAACCATTGCGCGCAATTTGTACCGGTATGGCCTGGTTCTTATCTGTCAGCAAGGTCACTTCCGAGGTCAATGGAAAGATCCGCGTGACCTGGCCGACCACACCGAGGTCGTCGATGACCGGCTGGCCCAGCTCGACGCCGTGTTGCGATCCCCGGTCCAGAATGATCTTGCGGGTATACGGATCACGCGCATCGTAGAGGATTTCGCTCATGATGGACTTGACCGGAATGCGCTCCCTGGCGTCCAGCAGCTTGCGCAAGTGGGCGTTTTCGGCCGTCAATTGCGAATTTTGCTGCAGCTTGTCGGCATTGCCGGTCTGCTGGCGCTTTAGCCGGATATTTTCTTTTTCCAGCGCACTGGCCGAGGTGAAATAGTCGGACAGGTTGACTACCGCATCGCGCGGCATCACGGCCACCATCTGCACCGGATACAGCACGGTGCCCAGTACTTGCCTGACCAGCTTCAGGGATTTGAGACGAGCATCGACCACCAGCAAGAAAATTGCCAGAATTGCGAAGAACACCACTTTAGCCCGCGCCGATGCGCCTTGCTTGAAAAGTGGTGGTGGGCTGTATTCCATTGATGTGCCTGCTAACAATCCAACGCCGAATCAGGGGGGCTGAGGGCGTTGGACATGGACTATGGATTACTCGTAGGAGAAGATGGAACCAAGTTTGTCCATGCGCTCCAGCGCCATGCCTGAGCCGCGTACGACGCAGGTCAATGGATCTTCAGCAACAATGACAGGCAGACCGGTCTCTTCCATCAGCAAGCGGTCCAGGTCGCGCAGCAAGGCGCCGCCACCGGTCAGCATCATGCCTTTTTCTGCAATATCGGCACCCAGTTCCGGCGGCGTCTGTTCCAGCGCGTTTTTGACCGCGGACACGATATTATTCAGGGGGTCGGTCAGTGCTTCCAGGATTTCATTGCTGGAGATGGTGAAGGAACGCGGGATGCCTTCGGACAGGTTGCGGCCCTTGACTTCCATTTCCTTGACTTCCGAACCAGGGAAGGCGGAACCGATTGCTTTCTTGATCGCCTCGGCAGTTTGTTCGCCGATCAGCATGCCGTAGTTGCGGCGGATGTAATTGACGATGGCTTCGTCGAACTTGTCGCCGCCCACGCGGACCGAACCCTTGTACACCATGCCGCCCAGCGAAATGATGCCGACTTCGGTAGTGCCGCCGCCGATATCGACCACCATCGAGCCGGTTGCCTCGGAGACCGGCAGGCCTGCGCCGATTGCGGCTGCCATTGGCTCTTCGATCAGGTAGACCTGGGAAGCGCCGGCGCCCAGGGCCGATTCACGAATCGCGCGGCGTTCCACCTGGGTGGAGCCGCAAGGCACGCAAATAATGATGCGCGGGGATGGCTTGAAGAACTTGGTGTCGTGCACCATGCGGATGAACTGCTTCAGCATTTGCTCGGTAACAGTGAAGTCGGCAATCACGCCATCCTTCATCGGGCGTATCGCCTCGATATTGCCCGGTACCTTGCCCAGCATCTGCTTGGCTTCCTTACCTACCGCCTGAATTGTCTTTTTACCATTGGGACCGCCCTCCTGGCGTATCGCCACAACGGATGGTTCGTCTAGAACGATGCCCAGACCACGTACGTAGATCAGTGTGTTGGCGGTGCCCAGATCAATCGCCAGGTCATTTGAAAAATAGCTGCGTAAAAAACCAAACATGTATGGAGTCCTGTATGTACTGACCCGCAGCCAATGCTGCGAGAATTAAATTTTTAGAAAGGTCTTGCGAGCACAAAAAGAGTGCTCATCAGCTCTTAAAAAGGGGATGAAGAAGCGTAGCGAGCGCGCCAAGCTCGTGTCGAGAAGCGCAGCCGTACTAAAGTACGGCGAGCATCACAGGCACGAGATTGGCCCGCGCAGTAGCTTATTCACCCCTTTAAGGGCATTAACCCGACATTCTACCTTATAATCTATATAAATTTGGCGGATCGAAACACCTAAAATGCGTGACCGATCCGCGATTTTTCAGCAATTTTGCCCGCATTACCCGCTTTTTAGCATTTACTTACAAAAAGATCTCATCATGTCACTTGACCTTTCCGATGTGAAACGAATCGCCAACCTGGCGCGACTCGAACTTTCCGAGGCAGAAGCCAACTCCACGCTGGATAAGCTTAATGGCATTTTTTCATTGGTTGAACAAATGAAGGCCGTGGACACTACCGGCATTGCGCCTTTGAGCCATCCGATTGCCGCCCATATGCAACACCTGTCCTTGCGCCTGCGTGAAGACGTGGTGAGCGAAAGCAACCGCCGCGAAGACTACCAGCAACCGGCCCCGGCGACCCAGGACGGCCTGTACCTGGTACCGAAAGTGATTGAATAGGCCAGCCGCCTGAATTGCCCAATTTGCGATAAAAACACGGTAACAGCGCCAGACCAAAGGCGCAAACTGCAAGGATACACCCCGGTATGCATACCAAAACCCTCAAAGAATTATCTGACCTGCTGCACAGCAAGCAAATTACGGCCACCGAGCTGGCCCAGCATTTCCTGGACCGGATCCAGGCCAGCGACCTGAATGCCTTTACCCATGTGGATGCCGCCCTGACGCTGCAACAGGCGGCCGAGGCCGACCGGCGCCTGGCCAATGGCGACGCGACGGCGCTGACCGGCATCCCGATTGCACACAAGGACATCTTCGTCACCCGCGACTGGCGCTCCACTGCCGGCTCCCGCATGCTGGAGAATTACACCAGCCCGTTCGATGCCACCGTGGTGGAACACTTCAAGGCGGCCGGCATGGTCACCTTGGGCAAGCTGAACTGCGATGAGTTCGCGATGGGCTCCAGCAATGAAAACTCTTATTTCGGCCCGGTAAAAAATCCCTGGGATCTGACGGCGGTACCCGGCGGTTCGTCCGGCGGTTCGGCTGCGGCGATTGCCGCGCGCCTGGCGCCGGCGGCGACTGCGACCGATACCGGCGGCTCTATCCGCCAACCGGCATCGTTCTGCGGCGTGACCGGCATCAAGCCTACCTACGGCAGCGTCTCGCGCTACGGCATGATCGCGTTTGCCTCGTCGCTGGACCAGGGCGGCCCTATCGCCAAGACCGCGGAAGATTGCGGCATGCTGCTCAATGCGATGACCAGCTTTGACCCCAAGGACTCGACCAGCCTGGAACGCGCCAAGGAAGATTTCACCCGCGACCTGAACAAGGACTTGAAAGGCCTGCGCATAGGCGTGCCGCGCGAATTTTTCAGCGCCGGCCTGGCCAAGGACGTGGAGCAAGCGGTACGCGCCGCTCTGGCCGAATACGAAAAACTGGGCGCGACCCTGGTCGATATTTCACTCCCGAAGACAGAACTGTCGATACCGGTGTACTACGTGATCGCGCCAGCCGAGGCCTCGTCCAACCTGAGCCGTTTTGACGGCGTGCGTTACGGCCACCGGGCGGCCGAGTACAAGGACTTGAACGACATGTACAGCAAGTCGCGCGCGGAAGGCTTCGGCGATGAAGTCAAGCGCCGCATCCTGGTCGGCGCCTATGTGCTGTCGCACGGCTACTACGACGCCTACTATCTGCAGGCGCAAAAAATCCGCCGCCTGATCGCGCAAGACTTCCAGGCCGCATTTACGCGATGCGATGTGATCATGGGGCCGGTGGCGCCTACCGTGGCCTGGGACCTGGGCGACAAGGCCGATGATCCGGTCGCCAACTACCTGGCCGACATCTTCACCTTGTCCACCAGCTTGGCGGGCTTGCCCGGCATGTCCATTCCTTGCGGTTTTGGCCAGGGCGAGAAAAACGCCAGGCGCCCGGTCGGCCTGCAATTGATAGGTAATTATTTTGCAGAAGCCCAATTGCTGAATGTCGCGCACCAGTTCCAGCAAGCGACAGACTGGCATTTGAAGTCGCCGGTATGAGATTCGCTCGCCGCCTGCTCCTGGCCTGCAGCCTGACGGCTACCATCCTGCCGGCGCTGGCCCAGACGCTGGATACCAGCTTCGTCTGCAGTGAAATACGCAGGGAAGACGGCGACGGCGAGCGCATCAACCTGGCGGATCAGGGCAAGTTCAAGCTGGACGGAAAAGAGATCAAATCCTTCCAGTGGGAATCGTCGCTGTTTCGCACCACGCACGGCTTCGATTGCAGCATAGATGAGAGCGACGGCGTGCAGGCAGAGGTCACAGAAAAAGGCTGGCGCATTACGCTGAAGAATGCGCAGGCGGCACGCGCGGCGCGCGGCTACGACAGCGACCGCGGCAACAATTGCAGCGTCAGGCTGGAGCGCAATGGCGATGAATTGCTGATCAAGCCTAGCTGCCCGGTGCTGTGCGGATCAAGAAACAATTTTACGGCGCTGACGGTGAACACCAAGACCGGCAGCTGCCGTTACGACGAATAAAAGACATAGGCATGCGTTATCCGCGCAGCCAATAGACAAGAAGGAAAAGCATTATGCAATGGGAAGTGGTTATCGGTTTCGAGACGCATGCGCAACTCTCGACCAAGTCAAAAATTTTTAGCGGATCGTCCACCCAGTTCGGCGCCGAGCCAAATACCCAGGCTAGCCCGGTGGACCTGGCGCTGCCCGGCGTATTGCCGGTCATGAACAAGGGTGCGGTAGAAAAGGCGATCCAGTTCGGCCTGGCCGTCGGTGCCACTATCGCGCCGGAATCCATCTTCGCGCGCAAGAATTATTTCTACCCTGACTTGCCCAAGGGCTACCAGATCAGCCAATACGAGATCCCGGTAGTGCAAGGCGGCTATGTCTCCTGCGTGGTAGAAAAAGACGGCAAGTCCGAAGTCAAGCGCATAGAGCTGACCCGCGCCCATCTGGAAGAAGACGCCGGCAAGTCCCTGCATGAAGACTATCACGGCATGACCGGCATAGACCTGAACCGCGCCGGTACGCCCCTGCTGGAAATCGTCACCGAGCCGGTGATGCGTAGCGCCGCCGAGGCAGTGGCCTATGCCAAGTCGCTGCACTCGCTGGTGGTATGGCTGGGTATCTGCGATGGCAATATGCAGGAAGGTTCGTTCCGCTGCGACGCCAACGTCTCGGTGCGCCCGGTAGGACAAAAAGAATTCGGCACCCGCTGCGAGATCAAGAACCTGAATTCCTTCCGCTTCCTGGAAGAGGCGATCAATATCGAGGTGCGCCGCCAGATCGAGCTGATCGAAGACGGCGGCAAGGTCGTGCAGGAAACCCGCCTGTATGATCCGGACCGCAAGGAAACCCGCTCCATGCGCAGCAAGGAAGACGCGCAAGACTACCGCTACTTCCCGGACCCAGATCTACCGCCGCTGGCGATCAGCAAAGAGTGGATAGAACAGGTACGCGCTACCATGCCGGAATTGCCGACCGCGATGCGCGAACGCTTTATCAGCCAATACGGCATCTCTGAATACGATGCAATGATCATGACCCAGTCGAAAGCGATGGCTACCTACTTCGAAGCAGTGGTCACTACAGCGGGCGTCGCGCAAGCCAAACAAGCCGCCAACTGGCTGATGGGCGATGTCTCGTCCACCCTGAACCGCGAAGGCATGGACATTGCTGCTATCCCAGTCACTGCAGCGCAACTGGCCCTGCTACTGCAGCGCATCGCCGACGGCACCATTTCCAACAAGATCGCCAAGGAAGTGTTCGCCGCGATGTGGCAAGCGCCGTCTGCCGACGCCGCACTGGCAGATCAGGTCATCGAGGCCAAAGGCCTGAAGCAGATTTCCGATGTGGGTGCGCTGGAAAAAATCATTGATGAAGTGATGGCAGCCAACCAGCAATCGGTAGACGAATACCGCGCCGGCAAGGAAAAAGCCTTTAACTCGCTGGTGGGCCAGGCGATGAAAGCCACCAAGGGCAAGGGCAATCCTGCGCAGGTGAACGAGCTACTGAGAAAAAAGCTTGCCGAGTGAATCTCAC
>JAZJYH010000005.1:0-55012 GCA_040390485.1 Pseudomonadota bacterium | reverse complement strand
GAAACGGGTGTGTTTGAGCCGAAGGCGAGTTTCGCCCGTTTCCCATTTTTTGTACTGCACAATCGGGCACCCCGAAGGGGCGAGGCTTGCGGCCGCCTTTTGTTTGCTTACTGTATGGGCGGCCGGCTAGGTGCGGAGCAAAATAAAGTGAGTGGCTGCCGGGCCACCCCCGGCTTGTACCCACGAAGCGCAACGCTAACATTTGGCGAGTCTCAAATCAAGTTTGCAAAACTTTCTAAAAGTTTCCCGCGAATTGATAGCGATTCCCCGGATGCCACATCGTCACCACCGACGCAATTTCCCCTAGTGACAGGGTCTGCCGGTGCAGCACCAGGCAGGGTTCCTTGGTTGCTATGTGCAGCATGTCGGCGATATGCTTAGGCGGGTTGACCGCCTCTATGCTGTACTGCACGCCTTGCAAAGGCGCTGCCACCATCAGGTATTCATTCGGCGTGATCCTGGAGAAATCCTGGTCCATATAGTCCGGCGCCACATCGGGATTGACCCACCTGTCCTCTACCTGTATCGGTATATTATTTTCAAAGTGCACGATGATGGAGTGGAACAGCTTGCGGTCCTGCTTCAGCATGAATTGGCGGGCCAGCAGTTCGCTGGCCTTGGCCTCCAGCAATTGATGCAGTTCGCTACGGTGCTCGTGGCCGCGGGAGCGTACTTCATCGGCGATGCTTTTGATTTCCACTAGCGTCGCCTGGTATTTGTGTTGAGCAACGTAGGTGCCCGATCCCTGTATGCGGGTCAGGATCTGCTCCGTAGTCAGTTCGCGTACGGCGCGGTTGACCGTCATCCGCGAGACGCCGAATTCCCTGGCCAATACTTGCTCTGATGGAATGGCATCGCCTTCCTTCCAGGTACCGGCCTGTATTTCTGTCAACAAGTAGTCCTTGATGCGCTGGAAAACCGGGATCAGTTCCTGCTGTTCTTTTTTCGCCACACAATCCTCTACATATAAAAAATGGGGCTTATTACCGTCGCGCAATAGGCCTGAAGTCTTGCAATGAGCCAAGTCCCGCATGGTAACACTACGGGATTTATATCATTATAGATTCCGCTTGCAAAAGTTGTATATACAACTTAAACTAAATTTAGATATTCAAGTTTTGCACTTGCTTGCTACCGGCCCAGGATAAGAGGCCGGATGGAGGCAGGGGATGGAAGCCAAGAGACCGTTGCTGTTAATTTAATTCCGGAGGAGTCGCTATGAATCGTTTTAATCACAAGAAGCTGGCTGTCGTGTTGAGTTTGGGTGCCGCTTTTATGGCATCTGCAGCGCACGCCGATATCAAGATCGGCTTGAATGTGCCGCTGACCGGCTTTGCCGCGTCTGACGGCAAATCGGCGCTGGAAGGCGCCAAGCTGGCGGTGGCGCAGGCCAATGCCAAGGGCGGCGTGGCAGGACAGAAGCTGGAACTGGTGATTTATGACGATCAGGCTTCACCGAAAGAAGCGGTGCCGGTTGCAACCAAGCTGGTGGAAAAAGACAAGGTGGTCGGCGCCGTATCGGGCTCGTATTCCGGGTCCACCCGTGCCGCCGCACCGGTGTTCCAGCAGGCCAGGATCCCCTACGTAGTCGGCTACGCGATCCATCCCGACATTACCTTGTCCGGCGACTATATGTTCCGCACCTCGACCATGGGCGAAGTGCAGGGGCGCGCCGGCGCCCGCCTGGTGCAAATGCTGGGCAAGAAGAAAGTGGTGCTGGTTACCTTGAAAAACGATTTCGGCCAGGCCCTGGCGACCGGCTTCAAGGAGGGGGCGGCCAAATCCGGCGTGCAAATCCTGAATGAATACGAATACGGCATTGCCGACCGCCAGTTCGGTCCGCTGGTGTCCAAGATCAAGTCCGATAATCCCGAAATAATCTATGCTTCCGGCTACTACTATACCGCCGGGCCGCTGGTCAGCCAGTTAAGGGCAGCCGGCGTCACCGCGCCGGTGATAGGCCAGGAAGGCTATGACTCGGACAAATTCATAGAAATCGCCGGCGCCGCCTCGGAAGGAACCCTGGTCACTACTTCACTGGACCGCGATTCCAGTTCTGCCGCCACCAAGATCTTCCTGGAAGATTTCAAGAAAGCGGCCGGCGTCAATGCCGACATGGTGGCCGCCTCGACTTATACCGCCACCAGCGTCTTGATCGAAGGCTTGAAAGCGACCAAGGGCCAGGGCGGCGAAGCGCTGAAGAATGCCTTGGCCGGCGGTTCGTTCGAAACCCCTATCGGCAACCTGACCTTCAACGACCTGCACGAAGTGAAAAAAGTGGTGCAAGTGCAGGTGGTCAAGGACAAGGCTTTCCATCATCACTCCATCATCGCAGACTCATTGCTGCTGACGCCGCCGACCAAGTCAGGGAAGTAAGTAATTCAGGACGCCATGCGGGTGAAGCGAACGGCTTCATCCGCGGCGCGGCCTGGAGCAGTGGAAACGCAGCAGAAACAGTTTGAGGGGGAGACACAGTGTTATTTCTGGAATTGATAGCGCAAGGCCTGGTGCAGGGCAGTATCTATGCGCTGGTGGCCCTGGGCCTGACTTTAGTGTACGGCTTGCTCCGTATCCTGCATGTGGCGCACGCCGCCTTGTTTACCATGGGCGCCTATGTCGGTGTGATGGTGGCCAACGCCAGCGGCAGCCTGTTGCTGGCATTTGTAGTGGCGATGGTGGTTGCCGGTCTGATCGGCATCGCGATGTACCGGCTGTGTTATGAGCCTATCTTGAAGCAGCCGCCGTATGTCGCGCTGATCGCCTCCATAGGTTTGTATATCGCGTTTGAAGAAGTGTTCCGCATTTTCTTCGGCGCCGCCGGTTTGTCGTTCTCGACCCCTCCCTTGCAGGAGCAGTGGGCGCTGTTCGGCGGCTTGCAGTTCAAGCAGGCGGAACTGATGGTGATGGCCAGCACCGCGATCATCATCGCGACGCTGGGCTACCTGCAAACCAAGACCCGCATCGGCGTGGCTTGCCAGGCCACTGTCTCCGATCCGCAAATGGCCGAGTCCTTCGGGATACGCCTGCGCCAGGTGCGCGACATCAATTTCTTCATCGGTTCGGCGCTGGCCGGATTTGCCGGAGTCTGGGTCGCGCTGCTGAATAACCTGGTCGAACCGACCATGGGCGGCGTGGCTTCTTACAAGGGGCTGGCGATTATCGTGCTGGGCGGGATGGGCTCGGTACGCGGCACCCTGATGGCGGCGCTGATACTGGGCGTGGTCGAATCCTTCGGCACGATTTACCTGAGTAAATTCCTGGACAGGAATGCGATCGCATTCGCCTTCCTGATCCTGATACTGATGTTGCGTCCGCAAGGACTGTTTGCCAAACGCTAACGGAGAGAGCATATGGGATATGAAATTTCTTTGCTGACTTCGATGGGTATCAGCGTGCTGTTTGCCTTGTCCTTGAACCTGATCACCGGCTTTTGCGGACAGATCAGCCTGGGACACGCAGCATTCCTGGGGATAGGCGCCTATCTGTCGGCTTTATTGAGTAAGGCGGGCCTGCCTTTCCTGGCCACCCTGCCTCTGGCGATGCTGCTGGCGGGCGCCATAGGCATCGTGGTCGGCCTGGCCAGCCTCAGGGTAAGGGCGGATTTCCTGGCGATTACCACGATGGGCGTAGGTTTCCTGTTTGTCGGCGTGGTGCGCCAGCAAGACTGGCTGGGCGGCGAGCTGGGCGTGTCCGGCATTCCGGAATCTGGATTGTCGAAAATAGCCTTCATGGTGCTGACCATGGTGTTGTGCGTGGTCGCGGCGCTGTTGTGCATGTACCTGAAGAAATCCTGGATGGGCCGGGTCTTCAACGGCATCGCCGAAGACGAAGACACCATGCGGGTGCTGGGCATCGATGTGCCTATGTATAAGCTGGCGGCGTTTGCCATCGGCACCGCGCTTGCCGGCCTGGCCGGAGCCTTGTACGCACAGCACTTCAAGTTCATCGGGCCGGACAGCTTCGGCTTCATCGAATCGGTGACGGTGCTGTCCATGGTGGTGGTCGGCGGCATAGGTTCGGTCACCGGCGTGATCTTCGGCGCGGCCATGCTGAGCGCCTTGCCGGCCTGGTTCCAGTTCGTCGGCGACTACAAGTTGCTGGTGTACGGCGGCTTGCTGTTCCTGATGATGCGTTTCTCGCCCGACGGCGTGACCGGCCTGGTCAAGCGCCTGGCCGTCAAAGGGGGCGCAAAATGAGCATTATCGCAATCAAGACGCCCCTGTTGAAAGTGGAAAACGTCAGCGTGCGCTTCGGCGGCCTGACCGCCATCGACCAGGTGTCATTTGAAGTCTATCCGGGCGAGCTACTGGGTTTGATCGGCCCCAACGGCGCCGGCAAGACCACGATGCTGCGCTCGATCACCGGCGTGGTGACGGTATCGGATGGCTCGGTAGAGCTGGAAGGCGTCAGCCTGAACCGCCTGGCGACCCATCAGCGGATACAAAAAGGCCTGGCCCTGTCGCAGCAACTGGTGAAGCCGTTCAAGAAAATTTCAGTGATAGAAAATGTGGCATTGGCTGCCGGCGCGCACTTTACCCGCTCGCCGCTGAGAGCCCTGACCCACGTATCGCAAAAAGATGAGCTGGCGGTGGCAATGACGATGCTGGAGCGGGTGGGCATCGCCTCGTATGCCGACCAGGACCCAGCGATACAGCCGCTCGGTATCCTGAAGCGGCTGGAGATGGCCAGGGCGCTGGCGCAAAAACCGAAGCTGTTATTGCTGGACGAGCCTTTGGCGGGCCTGAACTCGAAGGAAGCGCACGCGCTGGCCAGCACGATACAGGACATCAACCGACAGGGCGTCACCATCGTGCTGATCGAACACAATCTGGGCGAGGTGATGCGCGTCTGCCAGCGCATGGTGGTGCTGGACAACGGCCGCAAGATCGCCAGCGGCCTGCCGCAAGCGGTGATGCAGGACGCCGCGGTGCGCGCCGCCTATCTGGGCGGCGACAGCCAGGCAGAGGCAGATATGCAGAAAGAGGTGGCACATGCTTGAAATCAAGAATATGAGTTGCGGCTATGGCGCGATGCAGGCGGTGGAGGGGCTGAACCTGAACCTGCATCCTGGCACCATCAACGGTTTGCTGGGCACCAATGGCGCCGGCAAGTCCTCCACGCTGATGTGCATCGCGGGACATGTCACGCAGCAACAGGGCAGCATCTGGTTTGACGGCGCCGACATCAGCAGCCTGCCGGCCACCGAAAGGGTCAGGCGCGGCATCGCCATCTCGCCGGAGGGGCGGCGATTGTTCAAGGACCTGAGCGTGGAAGACAACCTGCGGGTCGGCGGGGTGATTCATCCGGCCAGCGGCTTTGCCAAGGACCGCGACTACGTGCTGGGCCTGTTTCCACGGCTGGCGGAGCGCCTGACTTCGCTGGCGGGCAACCTGTCTGGCGGCGAGCAACAGATGCTGGCGATAGGCCGCGCATTGATGGCCAGGCCCAAGCTGCTGATGATAGACGAGTTGTCGCTGGGCCTGATGCCGAAGGTGATAGACCTGTGCTATCGCGCCTTGCAGCAATTGCGGGCGGACGGCATGACGATTTTATTGGTAGAGCAAAACACCGACCGTGTGCTATCGGTCGCCAACGAAGTCTGCGTACTGGAATCGGGACGCACGGTATGGCAGGGGACGGCAGCAGATGCGCGCAACGACGAAGCGTTGACGGCGGCCTACCTCGGCCTGCATTAAAAATTTAAATATTTGAATTATTCGGAAGGAAAAAATCATGAATACTGTATCTGACAAAAGCTTGATGAACAATGATCCACGCTGGGACGAGAGCCGCGAAATCCGCGCGCCGCGCGGACCGGAAAAAACCTGCAAGACCTGGGTGGCCGAAGCCGCCTACCGCATGATCCAGAATAACCTGGACCCCGAAGTTGCCGAGAACCCCAAGCACCTGGTGGTGTATGGCGGCATCGGCCGCGCCGCGCGCAATTGGGAATGCTATGACCAGATACTGGCCAGCCTGAAAAATCTGGACGAAGACGAGACCTTGCTGGTGCAATCCGGCAAGCCGGTGGGCGTGTTCAAGACCCACGCCGACGCGCCGCGCGTATTGATCGCCAATTCCAACCTGGTGCCGAAATGGGCCAACTGGGAGCATTTCAACGAGCTGGACCGCAAGGGCCTGTTCATGTATGGCCAGATGACTGCCGGCAGCTGGATTTATATCGGCAGCCAGGGCATCGTCCAGGGCACCTATGAAACCTTCGTCGAAGCCGGCCGCCAGCATTTCAATGGCGACTGGGCCGGGCGCTGGATCCTGACCGCCGGTCTGGGCGGCATGGGCGGCGCCCAGCCATTGGCCGCGACCCTGGCCGGCGCCGTGTCGCTGAACATAGAATGCCAGCAAAGCAGCATCGATTTCCGCCTGCGTACCCGCTATGTCGACAAGCAAGCCAAGGATATCGACGATGCGCTGGCGCTGATCAAATACCATTGCGAACGCAAGGAAGCGGTCTCGATCGCCTTGCTGGGCAATGCGGCAGAAGTCTTGCCCGAGCTGGTCAGGCGCGCCAGGGCCGGCAGCATCAAACCTGACCTGGTGACTGACCAGACTTCGGCGCATGACCTGATCAACGGCTATCTGCCGAGCGGCTGGAGCGTGGCGCAGTGGAAGGATGCGCAACAGGACCCCGCCTTGCACGCACAGCTGACCCAGGCCGCCGCCGCATCCTGCGCCGTGCACGTGCAGGCGATGCTGGACTTCCATGCGATGGGCATCCCTACCGTGGACTACGGCAATAACATCCGCCAGGTGGCGTTTGACACCGGCGTCGCCAAGGCCTTCGATTTCCCCGGCTTCGTACCGGCCTACATCCGCCCGCTGTTCTGCGAAGGCAAGGGCCCGTTCCGCTGGGTAGCCCTGTCCGGCGATCCGGAAGACATCTACAAGACCGACGCCAAGATCAAGGAATTGTTCCCTGATAACAAGGCCGTGCATAACTGGCTGGACATGGCCAGGGACCGCATCGCCTTTCAGGGTTTGCCGGCGCGTATCTGCTGGCTGGGCCTGGGCGAACGCCACCTGGCCGGCCTGGCTTTCAATGAGATGGTCAAGAACGGCGAGCTGAAGGCGCCGGTCGTGATCGGCCGCGACCACCTGGATACCGGTTCGGTCGCCAGCCCTAACCGCGAGACCGAAGGCATGCGCGACGGCACCGATGCAGTGTCCGACTGGCCGCTGCTGAATGCCTTGCTGAATACCGCGGGCGGCGCCAGCTGGGTATCGCTGCACCACGGCGGCGGCGTGGGCATGGGCTATTCGCAGCACTCGGGCATGGTAATCGTGGCCGACGGCAGCGAAGCCGCGGCCAAGCGCCTGGCGCGCGTGCTGGTGAACGACAGCGGCTCGGGCGTGATGCGCCACGCCGACGCCGGTTACGAAACTGCGGTAGCCTGTGCCGAGCGCAATGGCTTGAAATTACCTATGATTAATAAAGAATAGTTGCAAAGCGCAGTTGCAAAGCATAGTTGCCTGGCCAACTAACCCTTTTTTACCTATTGATGCATACCATGATGAAACAAGCACTAGTAATCAATCCCGGCCAGATGAGCCTGTCCGAGCTGCGCGCCATCTGGCACGAAGCGCCCACGCTGTCATTGGGCGCCCCTGCCTATGCGGCGATCGAAGCCTCGTCTGCAACCATACGCAAGATCGTCGAGCGCGGCGACGCCGCCTACGGCATCAATACTGGCTTCGGCAAGCTGGCCAAGACCCGCATCCCTGACGACCAGCTGGAGCTGTTGCAACGCAACCTGATCATGTCGCACTCGGTCGGTTCCGGCGAATTGATCGAAGACGCCATCGTCCGCCTGATACTGGTGATGAAGATCGCCAGCCTGGCGCGCGGCTACTCCGGCATTCGCGCCACGGTGATCGACACCATGATAGCGATGTTCAATGCCGGCATCATGCCCTGCATCCCGGTCAAGGGTTCGGTCGGCGCGTCCGGCGACCTGGCGCCGCTGTCGCATATGACGCTGGCCATGCTGGGCGAGGGCGATGCCCGCGTAGGCGGCAAGCTGATGCCGGCCAGGCAGGCGCTGGAGAGCGCCGGCATACAGCCGGTCGTACTGGCCGCCAAGGAAGGCCTGGCGCTGATCAACGGTACCCAGGTATCGACGGCGCTGACCCTGAACGGCCTGTTCCTGGCAGAACGCCTGCTGGAAGCGGCGACCGTGTCCGGCGCCCTGTCGGTCGACGCTGCCAAGGGCAGCGACGCACCCTTTGATCCGCGCATCCATGCGGTGCGCGGCCAGCCGGGCCAGATGGCCACGGCAGAGATTTATCGCACCCTGTTGCAAGGCAGCGAGATCCGCCGTTCCCACCTGGTCAACGACGAGCGGGTACAGGATCCTTACTGCCTGCGCTGCCAGCCGCAAGTGATGGGAGCCTGCCTGGACATCATCAATAATGCCGCGCGCACCCTGCTGATAGAGGCGAATGCCGTGACCGACAATCCGCTGGTGTTCGTGGCCGAGGGCGAAGTGATTTCGGGCGGTAACTTCCATGCCGAGCCGGTGGCTTTTGCCGCCGACACGCTGGCGCTGGCGATTGCCGAAATCGGCTCCATCTCCGAGCGCCGGATTGCCTTGCTGATCGACGCCTCGCTGTCCGGCCTGCCGCCTTTCCTGGTGCAGTCCTCTGGCCTCAATTCCGGCTTCATGATCGCCCACGTCACTGCGGCGGCGCTGGCCTCGGAAAACAAGTCTATCGCGCATCCGGCCAGCGTGGATACCATCCCGACTTCGGCCAACCAGGAAGACCACGTCAGCATGGCGACCTATGCCGGTCGCCGCCTGCATGAAATGGCGCATAATACCGCCACCATCGTCGGCATAGAATTGCTGGCGGCGGCGCAGGGCGTGGACTTCCACCAGCCGCTGGCGACTTCCCCGCACCTGGCCAAGGCTCATCAATTATTGCGCCAGCGCGTGGCTTTCTATGACAAGGACAGGTTCTTTGCGCCGGACATAGAGGCGGCCAAGCAACTGGTGGTGCAGGGTGAGCTGAGCGCCAACTGCAAGGAATTGTTCCAGCACCTGTATATCGGCTAAAGATTGGCATTTGCTATGCGTCGCTGGAATGCCAAAGACTGTCCCGCCATGCCGTGGAAAAACGGCGGCGGGATTACGACCGAACTGGCGATTGCTCCCGAGGGGGCAACGCTGGATAATTTTGACTGGCGCTTCAGTAGCGCCGTTGTGTCCAGTTCCGGACCGTTTTCGCATTTCGCCGGGATAGACCGCAGCCTGGCCTTGCTGCAGGGCCAGGCCCTGGATTTGCAGGTAGACTCGGTCAGCAGCCTGGAACTGACGCCGGCCAGCGCCATCTTCCGCTTTCGCGGCGAGCAGCAGGTCTACGCGACGCTGGCGCAAGCGACCGTGGTCGACTTGAATGTGATGACGCGCCGGAATCGCTATTCCCATCAGTTGCTGCGCCTGAGCGGCAGCACCAGCCATGAGATTCAACGCCAAGCGACTTTGGTATTACTATATTGCCTAAGGGGCGAAGGCTGTATCGAGATTGACGATGCGCTAGTGCGCATGCAGCCGGGCGACCTGCTGATGCTGGAGCGGCAGGACAAGTTGGACAGGCTGCAACTGCAGTGCGGTGCGCAGGACATCTTTTATGTGGTGCACCTGGCTGAAATAGGGAAAGAACATGGCGGCAACTGATAATTGGGATGCACTGTGGCTCAATGTGCATCTGGCGACGATGAAAGATGGCGACGGCTACGGTGAAATCCGCGATGCCGCGATTGCCGTCAAGGACGGCGCCATCGCCTGGCTGGGGCCGCGGGCCGACTTGCCGGATGGCTATGCAGCCAAGGTGCAGCACGACGGCAAGGGTTGCTGGCTGACGCCGGGCTTGGTCGATTGCCATACCCATATCGTGTATGCGGGCAACCGCAGCGACGAGTTCGAGGCGCGCCTGAACGGCGTTGCCTACGAAGAGATTGCGCGCAAGGGCGGCGGTATCTTGTCCACCGTGAGCGCTACCCGCAAGGCCAGCGAAGAAGAGCTGATGTTGGCCAGCTTGCCGCGCGTCACCAGCCTGTTACGCGAAGGGGTGACCACGCTGGAGATCAAGTCCGGCTACGGGCTGGATCAGCAGACCGAAGCCAAGATGCTGAGGGTGGCGCGACGACTGGGGCATGATTTTCCGCTGCGGGTCAAGACCACCTTCCTCGGCGCGCACGCGCTGCCTGCCGAATATGCCGGCAGGGCCGACGACTACCTGGAGCTGGTTTGCGGGCAAATGCTGCCGGCGCTGGTAGAGGAGGGCCTGGTCGATGCAGTGGACGCCTTTTGCGAAAAGATAGGTTTTTCCGCTGCGCAGACCGAGAAGGTGTTCCGGGCGGCGCAGCAATACGGCTTGCCGGTCAAGCTGCACGCGGAGCAATTGTCCGACCAGGGCGGCGCGGCGCTGACTGCGCGCTATCAGGGCTTGTCGGCGGACCACCTGGAATACTTGTCGGAAGCGGGTATCGCCGCCATGGCCGACCAGGGCACGGTCGCGGTGCTGTTGCCGGGGGCCTACTATTTCCTGCGCGAGACCAAGTTGCCGCCTATTGCAGGCTTGCGGACGGCGGGGGTGCCGATCGCGATTTCCACCGACTGCAATCCCGGCACTTCGCCCATGACCTCGCTATTATTGGCCATGAACATGGCCTGCACCCTGTTCCGCTTGACGCCGCTGGAGGCATTGACGGGGGCGACCAGGCACGCGGCGCGCGCGCTGGGCCTGGCGGATCAAATCGGCAGCCTGGAAATCGGCAAACAGGCGGATTTCGCCTTGTGGGCCATAGACAGGCCGGGCGACCTGGCCTATGCGATAGGCGGCAATCCCTGCCAGGCGGTCGTGTTTGGCGGCCAGCTTCGCCACGTATAGCGACTTTGGGTAAGCAGGGCGGGGCCGGGCTTTAGAAGATTTTGTCAAATACCGAGTTGTGAATCTCATCATATTCTGAATAAATAGTTAAACTGTCGTTTTAGTCAAAAAAACTGACCAGCTCAGGCGCTTTGCTTTCCATGATTTTCGTGGAGCAGGCGCCGTACTACAGAAAATGAGGAAATCGCTTTGCTGCCTCTCGCACAAACCATCAAAGACAAATTAGCACCGATCCTGAAGCGACCAGGCCTGAGGAGGTGGGGAGCCGGCTTGCTGATCGGCTTCGCGTTGCTGATGACGATCAGCTGGCTAGCCGTACCGTACTACGTCAATCGCATTACTACCGAGCAAGTCCAGCAGCAGCTCGGGCGCAAGCTGCATATTGGCGAACTGAAATTTTCCCCGCTCAGGCTGGCGCTGACAGCCAATGAGGTCAGCCTGTATGAGCCGGACCAGGTAACGCCCATGCTGACCGTCAAGTCGATAGTGATGAATTTGTCGCTGGCTTCCCTATTCAGGCAGGCGCTGGTGATGGATGAGATCAGGCTGGTCTCGCCCTCCTTGCACGTCGTCAGGACGGCCGGCGAAGGCTACGGCCACTACAATTTTTCCGATATCCTGCAGCGCGTCGCGGCGATGCCGAAGAGCGATACGCCCTTCCGTTTCTCACTGGCCAATGTGCAGTTGCAGGACGGCGGCGTGCAATTCGACGATCAGGTGGTGGACAGACACGTCAAGGTGGAAGCGCTGCAACTGGCCTTGCCTTTCCTGTCGAATTTTCCCTCATCGGTGAACAGCTATGTGTCGCCGTTCTTGTCTGCCAAAGTCAATGGCACGCCGTTTTCGCTGAAGGGGCGCACCAAGCCCTTCGACGCTACGCTGGATACCGCGCTGGCGCTGGACGTGGAGCAGCTGGACCTGGCCAGCTATATGGCGTATTCGCCGGTGCCGCTGCCGGTCCAACTGGAGCGCGCCAGGCTGAGCACCAAGCTGGACCTGGTGTTCTCGCGCAAGAAGGATCATCCTGAATTATTGCTGTCCGGCGATGTCGGCCTGAACGCGGTGGTGATCAACGACAAGGATGGCGCTCCCTTGCTGCGCACCGACGCCGTCGCTACCCATATCAGGCAGCTCAATATCTTCAGCGGCGCCGCCGCGATAGAGAAATTGCTGATCAGCGCGCCCGAAGTCTGGCTGGCGCTGGACGGCAAGGGCGAGCTGAACTGGGCCAGGCTGACGATGAAAACTGCCGAGGCTGCCAAGGCACCCGACGCTCGCCAGGCGCAGCCGGCAGCTACTGCTGCAGCAGCTGCAACTGTCACAGCGGCGCCAGCGCCGGCCAGCGTGCTGAATGAACTGGTGGTGCAAAAAGGCATAGTGCACTGGTCGGACGCCGCGAATGCTGTGCCGGCACAGACGCTGACGCTGAAAAATATCAGCCTGAATGCAAAGCAGCTATCCACATCGGCCGAGGCCAAGGCCGCCGGCTTCAGCCTGGCCGCCAACGGCGAACACGAGGAAGCGCTGAGCTTCCAGGGGGAATTCCAGTTGGCCAGCAAATCCCTGAGCGGGCTGGCCGAATTGAAAGCGGTGGCGCTGGCGGACTATCAGCCCTATGTCAACAAGAGCCTGGCCGCCAACCTGAGCGGGCTGGCGGCGCTCACCTCCAGGGTCAGCTCCACCCCGGCCCAGTTCAGGCTGGACGACCTGGGTATCAATATCAGCGATTTCAAGCTGGTGCCCAAGGATAAGGCGGGCAAGGCAGACGGTGCTGTCTCTGTGAAGTCTTTTGCAATTGATAAATTGAGCCTGGATACCGAAACCCGCAGTATCAAGCTGGCCAATGTGGTGTTTGACGGCGTGCAGGCCGATGTCCGGCGCGACCCGCAGGCGCAGCTCAACCTGCAGAAAATAGTCTTGGGTAAACCGGCCGCCGCCGGCACCTCCAGCGCAAGCCCGGCGGCGGCGAACGCGAATGCGCATGCCGCCGCCCAGGACAGCTGGAAGGCCAGCGTACAGAAAATTGCCTTCACGGATAGCAGCATCGCCTTTGCCGATAATTCGGTCAGCCCCGCGGTGACGCTGAAGGCGGATGGCATCAAGCTCGATATAGAGAATGCCAGCAGCGACCAGGCAACCCCGGTGGCGGTTGCCTTGCAGGCGGCGATTGACCGCAAGGGCAAGCTGAACCTGAAAGGCAATGCGTCCGCCGGCTTGAAAACCGTCACGGTGGAGCTGGACGGGCAGAATTTACCGGTGGCGAACTTTTATCCGTATTTTTCCCAATACATGAATGCCTCGCTGACCAGGGGGCAGGCCAGCATCAAAGGGAAATTCAGCATCAATAATCCTATGGAGGCGTCCCGCCAGCTGGCTTACGACGGCAGCTTGAAGCTGAACAATTTCCACTTGCTGGAAAACGGCGCGACGGACGATTTCCTGGAGTGGAAGGCGATCGAGGCGGAGGGCATCAGCGCCAGGGTGACGGCGGACCAACCTCTGATCAGCCTGAAAAAACTGACGCTCAACGATTTCTATGCGCGCGCCATCTTGTCGGACAAGGGCAGGCTGAACCTGCAAAACATCTTTGCGGCGAAAGGCGCCGTACCCGATGCAGAGGTTGTTGTCGCCGCGCCGCAGGTGGAGAAACAGACCGATGCCAAAGTCGAGGATGGCGGCCTGGTCATCTCCGGCAGCAGCACCAAGTCGGTCTCCGCTACTGTTGCCGCCACTGCCAAGCCAGCGGCCGCCAGCGGCAAACAGCCCGTGATACGGATTGCGCAAACCGTCATCAAGGGCGGCAACATCAATTTTACCGACAATTTCGTCAAGCCCAATTACAGCGCCAACCTGACTGGACTTTCCGGCAGCATAGGCGCGATTGCCTCCGACAATCCCCAGGCAGCGGCGATAGACTTGTCGGGCAAGATAGACAATGACGCGCCCTTGCTGATTTCCGGCACGCTCAATCCGCTGGCAAAACCGCTGTTCCTCGATATCAAGGGTAGCGCCAACGGCATAGAGCTGACCCGCCTGACGCCGTATGCCGCCAAGTATGCAGGCTATGCGATAGAGAAGGGGAAATTGTCGATGCAGGTTGCTTACCATGTCGAAAACCAGAACCTGCAAGCCGTGAATGACGTGCGCATAGACCAGTTGACTTTCGGCGAGAGGATAGAGGGCCCGGATGCGACCAAGCTGCCGGTGATGCTCGCGGTTGCGCTGCTGCGTGACAACAATGGCCAGATTTCAGTGAATCTTCCGGTATCCGGCTCGCTGTCGGACCCGCAGTTTTCGGTTGGCGGCCTGATCTTCAAGGTGTTCGTCAACCTGATCACGAAGGCCGTTACTGCGCCGTTTTCGCTGCTGGCATCTGCCTTTGGCGGAGGCGGCGAGGAATTGTCCTACATCGAGTTCAAGCCCGGCCAGAATACCCTGGCGGCGGATACGATGGGAAAACTGGATAGTCTGGCCAAGGCGCTCAAGAACCGCTCCGGTTTGAAACTGGACATTATCGGCCGGGTGGATCCAGCCAGCGACACCGAGGGTTTGCGCCGCGAAAGCCTGCTCAAGAAAATGAAGGCGCTGAAACTGAAAGACCTGCGCCGCGCCGGCACACCAGGCAATGCCGAGGAGGTGAGCCTGGACGATGCGGACAGGAAAAAATACATCGAAGAAGTCTATTCGGCAGAAAAATTTACCAAGCCGCGCAATGTGATCGGCATCGCCAAGACCTTGCCGACCGAGGAAGCCGAGCGACTCATCCTGAGCAACACTGCAGTAACGCCGGAAGCCCTGCGCGCACTGGCGCAGGCGCGCGCCGACACGGTACGCGAGTACCTGGAGCAAAAAGGAGAGGTCAGCAAAGACCGCTTATTCCTGATCGCGCCGCGCCTGACTGCCGAGGGTATCAAGGACAAGGGGCCGGCGACCAGGGTGGATTTTTCGCTGAAGTAAGATAGGCACGGTAATGTGCAAGCGTTTTATCCGGCACCCAGCATAATCATTAAAGGAGGCATTGATGAAGTATTCATGGATAAAGTATTTATGGGCAGCCTTATTCCTGGCAGCTAGTTTGGCGAGCGTGCCGGGCCTGGCCGCAGGCACGGAGCCTGCAGCAAGCGCAGCAAGCGTCCGCCCCAAGGTCGTGTTCCAGGTCAGCGACAATGATCCGGCAAAATGGAACCTGACACTGAACAATGTAAAAAACATCCAGGCCGCCCTGGGTGCCGACAACGTGGACATAGAAATCGTGGCCTACGGGCCAGGGATCAATATGCTGAAGTTTGATACTCCGGTCGGCAATCGACTCCAGGCAGCAGTGCAGTCCAAGGTCAAGGTTGCAGCTTGCGAAAATACGATGGAGGCGCAAAAGCTGGCCAGGGAAGATATGCAGCCGGCGATTTCTTACGTGCCGGCCGGAGTGGTCGAGATCGTCAGGTTGCAGCAGCAAGGCTATGCCTATATCAAGCCCTGATTTCTTCGTTGGACAAACTGCGGGTCCAGCCCGCCACTGTGTGTCTGCGAAGAAATAGTCAGGAATCGGGAAAAATTCTTACCTCCCTAATTCGCTTGACAATATAATCACAAAATTGGGGTGTCCCCGAAGAATAATCATAATTGCCGCAAATCACCAATACCGGGCTGGTTCTAGGCAGGAATACAAAAGGGAAATGCGATGAGTGGGATGCCTGTTGCCAACATACTGTATGTGGAAGATGATCCGGACATACAGACTGTTGCGCAGATAGCACTTGAAGTGGTCGGCGGATTTACGCTGAAGACTTGCAGTTCCGGCCTGGAAGCGCTGGACGCGGTCAAAACCGGTTGCGAACCGGATTTATTGCTACTGGATGTGATGATGCCGAATATGGACGGCCCCACGACTTTGGCAGAGTTGCGTTTATTGCCCGCTACCGCGGCTACCCCCGTGATCTTCATGACCGCCAAGGTGCAGGCGGGCGAACTCGCTTATTACAAGTCGCTGGGCGCCATCGGCGTCATCGCAAAACCGTTTGATCCCATGGAATTATCCGAGCAGGTGCGCGAATTATGGAGCCGGGGCGCCGGGGACAGCAGATGACTGAAAAGAACGATAGCTTGCAGGAAAAGCTGCGTGCGCTTGAAGCAGTTTTTTTGGCAAAACTTCCTTCCAGGTTGCAGGAGATGGAGGATGCGCTAGGCTTGTTCTTGCAGGAACCGGGAAACAAGGAGCACCTGGCCCTGCTGCACCGGCTATTGCATACGATGGCCGGTTCGGCAGGCACCTTCGGCTTCCCCGAGGTGGGTACCCGCGCGCGCGAATTTGAAGGCAAGCTGAAACCGCTGTTCAACGGCGAAACCTGGCCCAAGACCGTGTTGAGCCATTACTCGGCCGATTTGAGGAAGTATTTTGCCGAGACTATCCGCAGCGCAGAAAACAAGACGGCGTCGGTCAATGTCGACGAACGCGACGACGACCTGGACGAAGGTGCATCGTCGCGCCTGATCTACCTGGTGGACGACGACCAGGCATTGACCGAGGCGATCACGCTGCAGCTGGAGCATTTCGGCTATGAAGTCGTCAGGATAGGCGAACTCAAATTCCTGTCCGTGGCGATAGCGACCAGGAGACCGGATGCGGTGGTCATCGAGCTGGGTTTCTCGGAAGGACGCATGGCGGGCGCAGATGAAATTGCGCGCATCAAAAAATTGAGCAGGCTGAAGTTCCCGACCATCTTTATTTCCAATACCAGCAGTTTTGAAAGCCGCTTGCTGGCCGTGCGCGCCGGCGGAGAAGGCTATTTCACCAAGCCCATCGACATCGTCGCCTTGACCGACAGGATAGATGCGGTGATAGGCAGGGAAGAACCCAAGGGCTATCGCGTACTGGTGATAGACGACGATGCCGTGACTTCCGAATATTACGGCACCGTGCTGCGAAGCGCCGGCATGAGCGTCAAGCTGCTCAACGATCCCAGCCAGTTATTGAAGGTGATGACAGATTTTCGTCCCGAGCTGTTGTTGATGGACGTGTATATGCCCATGTGCAATGGCATAGAGCTGGCAAAAATCATCCGCCAGGATAACTCCTACCTGGACGTGCCCATCGTTTTCCTGTCCAGTGAGGCCGATATGGGCAAGCAATTGGAGGCGGTACAATCCGGCGCCGACGATTTCCTGACCAAGCCGATACAGCCGGAGTTCCTGGTTTCTGCCTTGTCCAGCCGGGCCGAACGCTATCGCTCCTTGCGAGGCCTGATCATGCGCGACGGCCTGACCGGCCTGTACAACCATACGGCGATCAAGGAAGAGCTCGCAGCGGAAATGTCGATCGCCGGGCGCAATAGCGGCCCCTTGGCGCTGGCGATGATAGACCTCGACCATTTCAAGGGCATCAATGATACCCATGGCCACCCGGTAGGGGACCAGGTATTGCGCACCTTGTCACGCTTGCTGCGCCAGCGCCTGCGCAGGAGCGACATCGTCGGTCGTTATGGCGGCGAAGAGTTTATCGTGATCTTTCCCGGGACCACGGCAACGGTCGCGCGTAAAGTGCTGGACCAGGTCAGGATCGCCTTCAACAAGATACAGCAACACTCGGAGCAGGGCGAGTTTTCGGTCAGCTTCTCGGCCGGCGTGGCCGACCTGGAATTGACAGTAGATACCGATGAGTTGTTTGATGTCGCCGATGATGCGCTATACCGCGCCAAGCAAAGCGGCAGGAATTGCATCGTGGTGGCTGCCAGCGGGGAGTGAACGCTGGACTGTCTTAGTCCAAGGAGTGCCTTAGTCCAAAGAGTGTCTTGATGAAAAGCCCCTGCATGGCCTACACCGTGCAGGGGCTTTCGTATTGCCGGTAATGACTAAATCCTGGCAATCCCGCTAGGCTTCAGTTTGGCTTCCAGCGTCTTGCCCTTGCGCGCACGCTTGCCTATATGGATCGCCAGGGCAGCGGCGCTCAGATTGACCTCCTGCACCTTGGCGGCCCGGCCCACGCCGGTGACGCGCACACCTTTCTGGCTGATCGCCTGGGTCGCCAGCAGTTTTTCCTTGTCTTCCAACTCCATCAGGATCACGCCGCGGCCGCCGCTGGACAATTGCTTGATCTCTGCCAGGCCGAATACCAGCAGGCGCCCCTTTTCAGACAGGCAGGCAATCGCGCTGGCGTCTTCGGTCACGACGGCGGGCGGCAGCGGTTCGTCGCCGTCTTCCAGCGTCATGAAAGCTTTGCCGGCTTTCATGCGGCCGGTCATATCGGCCACCTTGGCGGTGAAGCCGTAACCGGCAGTCGATGCCAGCAGCAGGCTGATATCGGCCGTACCGGCGAAATAATGCAGGATGCGGGTGCCGCTGGCCAGGTCGATCAGCGTAGTGACAGGCACGCCGTCGCCGCGCGCGCCCGGCAATGCGGCCACGGCAACCGAGTACACGCGGCCATTGGAGCCGAACACCAGCATCTGGTCGACGGTACGGCATTCGAAAGTGCCGTACAGGCTGTCGCCTTGTTTGAAAGCGAACTGGCCTGTGTCATGGCCATGCCCGGTCCTGGCGCGTACCCAGCCTTTTTGCGAGATGACCACGGTGACAGGTTCGTCGATGACCTTTTGTTCCATCGAGGCCCTTTGCGCTTCTTCTATCAGCGTGCGGCGGGCGTCGCCGTATTGCTTGGCGTCGGCCTCGATTTCCTTGATGATGCATTTTTTCATCGAGGCCGGGTTGTCCAGCAAGTCGTGCAGGCCGCTCTTTTCATTGCGCAATTCGGCCAGCTCTTGCTGGATCTTGATGGCTTCCAGCCTGGCCAACTGGCGCAAGCGGATTTCCAGGATATCTTCCGCCTGGCGGTCGGACAGCTTAAAGGCATCCATCAGCGCCGGCTTGGGCTCATCGGCTTCGCGGATGATCTTGATCACCTTGTCGATATTCAGCAGGACCGCTTCGCGGCCTTCCAGGATATGGATGCGGTCGTCGACTTTCTTCAGCTTGAACTGGGTGCGGCGGGTCACCGTGGTAAAGCGGAAGCTGACCCATTCGCTGAGGATTTCCAGCAAGCCTTTCTGGCGCGGGCGGCCATCGCCGCCTATCATCACCAGGTTGATCGAGGCGCTGGTTTCCAGCGAAGTATGGGCCAGCAGCATTTGCATGAATTCGCCCTGGTCCTGGTTCTTGGACTTGGGCTCCAGCACCAGGCGCACCGGAGCATCCTTGCCGGATTCATCGCGCACGGTATCCAGTACCGACAACACGACCTGCTTCAGCGCGATCTGTTCCGGCGACAGCGATTTCTTGCCCAGCTTGATCTTGGGGTTGGTAATTTCCTCTATCTCTTCCAGCACCTTTTGCGACGAGGTGCCGGGCGGCAGTTCGGTGATCACGGCCTGCCATTGGCCGCGCGCCAGTTCCTCGATTTTCCAGCGTGCACGCACCTTCATGCTGCCGCGGCCGTTGGCATAGATATCGGCAATCGCCGAGGTCGGCGTAATGATTTGTCCGCCACCAGGGAAATCGGGGCCAGGCATGATCGTCATCAGCTCGGCATGCGTCAGTGCGGGATTGCGTATCAGCGTGACCGCCGCCTTGGCGACTTCAGTCAGGTTGTGCGAAGGGATTTCGGTCGCCATGCCGACCGCGATGCCGGATGCACCATTCAATAATACGAACGGCAGGCGGCCGGGCAGCAGGCTGGGCTCTTCCGAGGAACCGTCGTAGTTGGGCTGGAAATCCACCGTGCCCAGGTCTATCTCGTCCAGCAGCAGGCGGGAAATAGGCGTCAGGCGCGCTTCGGTGTAACGCATGGCCGCTGCGCCGTCGCCGTCGCGGGAGCCGAAATTGCCCTGGCCGTCGATCAGCGGATAGCGCAGCGAGAAGTTTTGCGCCATGCGCACCATCGCGTCGTATACCGACTGGTCGCCGTGCGGATGCAGTTTGCCGAGCACGTCGCCGACCACGGTGGCTGACTTGCGCGGCTTGGCGGCCGAGTTCAGGCCCAGCTCATTCATCGAAAACAGGATGCGGCGCTGTACCGGCTTCTGGCCGTCGCAGACGTCAGGCAGCGCACGTCCCTTGACCACCGAGATCGCATAATCGAGGTAGGCGCGCTCGGCGAAACTGGCCAGCGTCAGGGTTTCGCCTTCAGGCGGCGGTGGCGGGACTTGGTCAAATAAATTTGCTTGTTCACTCATGGTGCTTATATCTTTATGTTTTTATTCGGACGTGCTGCAATGTTATTCAGCGCGTCAATATTCTGGTATTGGAGAAGGCAGGATTCCGCGGCTGCTTAAATGTCGGCTTCGACTTCATTGCCGTGCTCTTCCAGCCATGAGCGGCGTGCCGCCGCTTCGCCCTTGCCCATCAGCATATTGAACCTGGCTTCCGAGAATTCCTGGTCGAACTCGCCCAATGCCACCGGCAGCAGGCGGCGGGTATCCGGGTTCATCGTGGTTTCCCATAATTGTTCCGCATTCATCTCGCCCAGGCCCTTGAAGCGGGAAATCGACCAGGCGCCTTCCTTGACGCCATCCTTGCGCAGCTTGTCTTCGATGGCGATCAGTTCGCCTTCGTCCAGCGCATAGATTTTCTGAGCAGGTTTCTTGCCGCGGGCCGGCGCATCGACACGGAATAGCGGCGGACGGGCGACGCAGATGTGGCCGCTCGCGATCAATTTCGGGAAGTGCCGGAAGAACAGGGTCAGCAACAAGACCTGGATATGCGAGCCGTCGACGTCAGCATCGGACAGGATGCAGATCTTGCCGTAGCGCAGGTTGGACAGGTCGGGGTTATCCTTGATGCCGTGCGGGTCGACGCCGATGGCCACCGCGATATCATGGATCTCGTTGTTTGCAAACAGGCGGTCGCGCTCGGACTCCCAGGAGTTCAGCACCTTGCCGCGCAAGGGCAGGATGGCCTGGAATTCCTTGTCGCGCCCCATCTTGGCCGAGCCGCCGGCGGAGTCGCCCTCGACCAGGAAGATTTCATTGCGGGCGATGTCGCTAGACTCGCAATCGGTCAGCTTGCCCGGCAATACGGCCACGCCCGAGGATTTTTTCTTTTCCACTTTTTGCGCAGAACGCAGGCGCGATTGCGCCTGCTTGATCACCAGTTCCGCCAGCTTCTTGCCGTAATCCACGTGCGAGTTCAGCCACAGTTCCAGCGGCGACTTGGTGAAGCCCGACACCAGGCGCACCGCATCGCGCGAATTCAGGCGTTCCTTGATCTGGCCCTGGAATTGCGGGTCGAGCACCTTGGCCGACAAGACGAAAGAGACGCGCGCGAATACGTCTTCCGGCAACAGTTTGACGCCCTTGGGCAACAGCGAGTGCATTTCGGCAAAGCTCTTCACCGCGCCGAACAGGCCTTCGCGCAAGCCGGATTCATGGGTGCCGCCGGCTGGGGTAGGGATCAGGTTGACATAGGATTCGCGCACCACATTGCCTTCCTCGGTCCAGGCCACGACCCAGGCCGCGCCTTCGCCTTCGGCAAAGCCATCGGTATCGGCATTGGCGTACTGGGCGCCTTCAAACAGCGGTATCAGCGTGTCCCCATGCGATGCCTGGGCCAGAGCCTCGGTCAGGTAGCCGCGCAGGCCCTGGTCGTATTGCCAGGTCTGGCTGTCGCCGGTCTTGGCATTGGCCAGCGTGACCCTGACGCCAGGCAGCAGCACGGCCTTGGAGCGCAGCAGGCGCTGCAATTCGGTTTGCGAGATATTCGGCGAATCAAAATACTTGGCATCGGGCCAGATGGAAACCCGGGTGCCGGATTTCTTGTCGCCCTTGATCATCGGCTGGGACGTCAGCGGTTCTATTACGTCGCCATGCGCAAAGGTCAGCCTGTGCACGCCGGCCTCGCGCCAGACGGTGATTTCCAGGCGGGTGGACAGCGCATTGGTGACCGATACGCCGACCCCGTGCAGGCCGCCGGAGAAGGCGTAGGCGCCGCCGGATCCCTTGTCGAACTTGCCGCCGGCGTGCAGCCGGGTGAACACGATTTCCACCGTGGGCACCTGTTCTTCCGGGTGCAGGCCGACCGGGATGCCGCGGCCGTCATCTTCCACCGTAATGCTATTGTCGGCATTCAGCGTGACCAGGATATTTTTGCAATGTCCGCCCAGGGCCTCATCGGAGGCATTGTCGATCACTTCCTGGATAATATGCAGGGGATTCTCGGTGCGGGTGTACATGCCGGGTCTTTGTTTGACCGGCTCCAGCCCTTTCAGGACGCGGATGGATGATTCGCTGTAATCAGATGTTGCGGTAGGAGATTTTTTGGTGGACATGCAATTATTACAAGTTGAATTGTTATTTTAGTAAAATGTTCGATATTATTTTATGCGCGGGCAGATATTAGTCGCCAGTCAGTCGCCCATGCGGCGATTCTCTGTATGCTGATATCGGCTTCGATGAGAATTTTTAACATACCGGCGCTAATGCAGTCAAACGCGCGAGGTCAAACCTGAGTGCTTCGTCATTGGTGGCTAAGCCCCTTATGAAGCACTACACTCAATAAATAGCCGCTAAAGCAGCGGGTATTGTAGCTGCAATGCATCACCGGATACCTGATGTCACAAAAAACTCCAATTATTGCCGTTCGTCTGATAGGTTTCTCACCGAAAGAGGAGGAGACCTTCAGCAGCGTGTTTGCCGTTGATCGCGACCGTGATTATAGCTATCTTGTCCTGAGGCAAGGTAGTTTGCAAGATCCCGAGTTGTATATTGTCAATGCCGACGACCTGAAAGCGCTGACAATTCTATCCGACCTGAATCCCGGCGATGCGCAACCTGCGCTATTGATAGGTAAAACCGGCATTTCCCTGCCGCACCCCATCATGGCCAGGCCCATACGCTGGCGCCAGTTGCTGGAGATGCTGGATGCGCTGGCGGACAAGAGGCGCCTGCTGCTGACCACGCTGAGTGCGCTGGACACCGTCAGCGTACCCGAGCGGCGGTTGCAGGAACGGGTCGACCTGGACTTGTCCGATCCGGCCCAGTATGAAAAAATGCGCAAGCCTATCCCGGCGCAGGGAGGCGTATTGATCGTCGACAAGGACTTCAGGTTCAAGGACTATGTGGCCAGCCTGAGCATCAACCACCATTTCCCCGTGAACCTGGCGACCGACCATATCAGCGCGCTGGAATCGAATGCCCAGCATCGCCATGCGCTGATGATGGTCAATACTTCAACCCCGGGCATCAATCCCTACCACTTGTGCGAAATGATCAAAGGCCAGCATGTGGCCCACAAGGTGAGCGCGATACTGCTGATAGACCGCGCCTTTGTCTACGATAAGGAGGCGGCCAGGGGGCGTTGCGAAGGCTTCCTGGACAAGCCCTTGTCGCGCAAGGTGGTCGTGGCTGCTATGCAGAAATTCCTGCCTATGGCTTAGCGCCCTATTTGCTCAGCAGGCGCATGCCGCGTTCCAGGCCGTCTATCGTGACCGGGAGCATGCGGTTATTCATGATCTGGCGTATCACCGATACCGATTGCCGGTATTGCCACAGGCCTTCCGGTTCCGGGTTGAGCCAGATGAATTTAGGGAAGGTCGAGGTGAAGCGCTGCAACCATGCCGCGCCGGCTTCTTCATTGTTATATTCGACCGAACCGCCCGGTTGCAGGATCTCGTAGGGACTCATGGTGGCGTCGCCGACGAAGATGACCTTGGTATCCGGCGTGTATTTGCGCAAGACATCCCAGGTCGGGAATTTCTCTGCATGGCGGCGCCTGTTGTTCTTCCACAGGTAGTCGTACACGCAGTTATGGAAATAAAAGAATTCCATGTTCTTGAACTCGGTCTTGGCCGCTGAAAACAATTCCTCGGTACGCGCTATATGGTCGTCCATGGTCCCGCCCACGTCGAGCAGCATCAATACCTTGATGTTGTTCTTGCGCTCGGGCTGCATCTTGATGTCCAGGTAGCCGGCATTATTGGCGGTGGCCTTGATGGTCGCATCCAGCGCCAGCTCATCTTCGGCGCCCTGGCGGGCGAACTTGCGCAGGCGCCGCAGCGCGACCTTGATATTGCGGGTGCCCAGTTCGCGCTCATCGTCGTAATCGCGATAGGCGCGCGCCTCCCATACCTTGACCGCAGTGCGATTGCCGCCTTTGCCGCCTATGCGTATGCCCTCAGGATTCTGCCCGCCATTGCCGAAAGGCGAGGTGCCGCCCGTGCCTATCCACTTGCTGCCGCCTTCGTGGCGCTCTTTTTGCTCTTGCAGCAGGTGTTTCAACCTGTCCATCAGCTTGTCGTAGCCGAATTTTTCCAGCTGGGCCTTTTGTTCATCGCTCAGTTCACGCTCCATGCGCTTGCTCAGCCACTCCAGCGGGATCTCGGGATTTTTCTCGAAGATGGTGTCTATGCCCTTGAAGTACAGTCCGAAGGCCTTGTCGAACTTGTCGTAGTGGGCCTCATCCTTGACCATGATGGTGCGCGACAGGAAGTAGAAGTCGTCCATGGACATGCTGACCAGGCCTTTTTCCATCGCTTCCAATAGCATCAGGAATTCCTTGATGGACACGGGGATCTTGGCGTCTTTCAGGATGAAGAAAAAATCGATCAGCACGGCGTCTCCTGTTATTAAGTCTTATGATATTCAAATATTAATCTAGGTACTTGCTGTGCAAGTATTGCAGGTTTTTTTTCACGCCTGCCCATTCATTCTGGATAATGCTGTATACCACGGTGTCGCGGATGCGGCCATCGGGCTGTATCATGTGGTTGCGCAACACCGCATCGCGCTTGGCGCCCAGTCTTTCTATGGCCGCCTGCGACTTGTGGTTGAACCAGTCGGTGCGAAACTCCACGGCGATGCATTCGAAGACCTCGAACGCGTGCCCCAGCAATAATAGCTTGCACTCGGTATTGACCGCGCTGCGCTGAAAACTTTGCGCATACCAGGTATAGCCTATCTCCAGTCGCTTATTATTATGATCCATATTGCAGTAGCGCGTGGAGCCTATGATCTTGCCACTGGCCTTGTGCCTGACGACAAAGGGGATGGACTTTTGCTCGCGTTGCCACAGCAGGGCCGTATCCAGCCAGACTTGCGTATTTTCAGGCGCGGGAACCGAGGTAAAGAACAGCTTCCATAACTCGCCGTCCGCCGCCGCGGCCCGGATCTCAGCCAGGTGCTCTTGCTGCAGGGGTTCCAGGTTGACGTGCCGGCCTTGCAGGATGAGGGGAGTGCATTGCATGGGATTTCCTATAAAATAGCGGCAATCGTTAGTGGTTGTAGCCAAAACCGCGGATACGGATATCCGGAAGGTGGCGTGCTTAGACCCGATGGTAATAGGGCAATAATACGCTGTCGATGTGTTTATTTTACGACTGGATCAGCAAAGCGGATGCATTGCTTGCCAACATAGTCAAAAACAGCTATACTGCAAAGCTGTACAGAATTATGCGGCGTGGCATTGTTGTTGCGATCGCTTTGACCCAGCCCAGTTTAGGAAATCTCATGGCAAATACAGCACAAGCACGCAAACGTGCTCGTCAAGCAGTTAAGCAAAATGCACACAACTCCAGCCAGCGTTCGACGCTGCGCACAGCGATCAAAGCTGTTCGTAAAGCAATCGAAGCCGGCGATAAAGCTGCTGCAACGACAATCTTTCAATCTTCGGTTTCCGTGATTGACCGTATTGCTGACAAAAACATCATTCACAAGAACAAGGCAGCTCGCCATAAGAGCCGTCTGTCTTCTGCTTTGAAAGCACTGGCTTAATCAGCCTGCTTTGCTAGGCCGGCCTGCCGGTCTGGTTGTGATGATAAAAGAAACCCGCATTCATGCGGGTTTTTGTGTTTGGTGTTCGGGTTTGCCAGAACTGGCGCCAGATGCTTGTTGCCGGCGTGCTGCCGGCGCAAATCGCAACAGCATCAGGGCGTCATTTCAAGGGGAAACCTTCTATCTTGCTGCCCGGCTTGATGTTCTTTTGCTTGAACCAGCCCTGATTCATCTCCAGCGCATAGCGTATCGCTTTTTTTGCGCAATGCGATTCCAGGGTCTCCGGTTGCATATCTTCGATATTGACTATCTTGCCGTCCCCGTCTATGAAGGCCACGGATAGCGGGATCAGGGTATTTTTCATCCACATGCAGACGCCGGCCGGTGCGCCGAAGTCAAACACCATGCCCTCATTCGTGCCCATTTTGCTGCGGTTCATCAGGCCTATTTCACGTTCGGCATCGCTGGCGGCAACTTCTGCCTGGATCAGGTGTATGCCGGCCGAGAGTTGCTTGACCGGTAATTTGCTCTGCGCGCCGGCGCTGGCGGCTGCAGTGAGGGCGAGGCAGAATGATGCGATGGCACGCAAATGAAGTTTATGCATGGTGTTCCGGGTAGGTTCGTTATTGGTTGATGTGGGCGGTGCTGCGGCCCCGCCTTGCAGGGCGCGGGCGCTGCATAGTGTACTACGGCCGAGGCGGGTGCTGCATCCCCATATACACGCTGAAACAAATGACGGGTGGTCTGTCCTGTTTTGCACGGTGGGTAAGTGGATAAGCGGGCAAGGCTATGGGCCGGAAATAAAAAAAGGCAGGAAATCCTGCCTTTGTCATGAAGCTAAATGCTGAATTATTTTGGTGCGGAAGCGGAGGCCGAAGTGGCTGCAGAGGCAGCGGCTTTCTTGTGTTTCTTATGCTTCTTGACGGCAGGCTTGGAGGCTTCTGCGGAAGCGGCAGCTGGTGCGGAAGGAGCGGGAGCTTGAGCAAAGGCAGCGGAAACGAACAGACCTGCAACCAGAGCGGCGATCAATTTTTTCATTTTTAGTCCTTCGGGGGTAGTGTTTAAAAAAAACGACGATTCAATCGAATCAAGGCAAATAACGCGAGCTAAACGACTATGGTTGACAGCATATTTCCCGCTGCACGCAAAATAATCAAAATTATTTGCAACCGCGGCTAGTTGGTGGGCTTTACATGCTGACTTATGCTGACTTCCTGCCATTCGCCGGGCAACAGCGGGTGGGTCTCCAGGGAAAAATTGCCAATTGAACTACGAATTAGCCTGAGCGTGGGCAGGCCTGCCGCAGCCGTCATGCGACGCACCTGCCGGTTCTTGCCTTCAGCCAGGATCATGCATAGCCAGCTGGTTGGGATATCTTGCCGCTGCCTGATAGGCGGATTGCGCGGCCATAGCCACTGCGGCTCCTGGATGTGCTTGACGATGCAGGGCTGGGTCACAAAGTCCCCCAGGTCCATCGGCTGGCGCAGTTTCTCCAATGCCTGGACCGTAGGCTGGCCCTCTACCTGCACCAGATAGGTCTTGGGCTGCTTGTGGTCCGGATGGCTGATCGTGTGCTGCAGCTTGCCGTCGTCGGTCAGCAAGAGCAAGCCCTCGCTGTCGGCGTCCAGGCGCCCGGCGGGATAGATGTTGGGGATGTCCAGGTAGTCTGCCAGGGTGGGGCGGCTGGGATGGACCGAAAATTGGCACATCACATCGTACGGTTTATTGAATAAGATCAGTTTCATGCGGGACTTGTTGGTAGCATTTCGATGCGCAGCGAATCCATGCGCGGGCGGCTTGTGGCTTCCCTGGCGACCGCTTGGCTTGTGTGCATCCGTTAAATCGCATGTTAACACGCGCCAGTGTCGCAAACTTATGGCATCTAGTAAAATACTGGTGCATAATACGAAATGGTAGTCTTGTGTCTTATATAAGAGTTCATTGCAAATAAGTTAATGCAGAATCAAATATGAGCATTTTGTCCAGCAAGACTTGTTATGAGCGAGAGCGCAAACCGCTCGGTCGCCGAAATCTACGGAGAATACGATGTTCCAACATATTAAAGTTCCTGCTGAAGGTAAGCAAATTACCGTCAATGCCGACTTCTCGCTGAACGTGCCAGATAATCCTATCATCCCTTACATCGAAGGCGATGGCACAGGTGTTGATATCAGCCCAGTCATGATCAGGGTAGTCGATGCTGCTGTCGCCAAGGCATACGGCGGCAAGCGCAAGATCAGCTGGATGGAAATCTATGCTGGCGAAAAATCCACCAAAGTATACGGTCCTGACGTCTGGCTGCCGGAAGAAACGCTGAAAGTCTTGAAAGACTACGTCGTTTCCATCAAGGGCCCTTTAACTACGCCTGTCGGCGGCGGTATCCGCTCGCTGAACGTAGCGCTGCGCCAGGAACTGGACCTGTATGTCTGCCTGCGCCCAGTACGTTATTTCAAAGGTGTGCCATCCCCAGTGCGTGAGCCTGAAAAAACCGACATGGTCATCTTCCGTGAAAACTCCGAAGACATCTACGCCGGTATTGAATGGCAAGAAGGCTCCGAAGGCGCGAAGAAAGTCATCGAATTCCTGATCAAGGAAATGGGAGTCAAGAAGATCCGCTTCCCGGAAACTTCTGGTATCGGCGTCAAGCCGGTTTCCCGCGAAGGTACAGAGCGCCTGGTGCGCAAGGCGATCCAGTACGCAATCGACAATGACAAGCCTTCCGTGACCATCGTCCACAAAGGCAACATCATGAAGTACACCGAAGGCGGCTTCCGTGACTGGGCTTACGCCCTGGCGCAAAAAGAATTCGGCGCGGAACTGATCGACGGCGGCCCATGGTGCAAGTTCAAGAATCCTAAGACCGGCAAGGACATCATCGTCAAGGATTCCATCGCTGACGCCTTCCTGCAGCAGATCCTGTTGCGTCCAAACGAGTACAGCGTCATCGCGACACTGAACCTGAACGGCGACTACATCTCCGACGCGCTGGCGGCTCAAGTCGGCGGTATCGGCATCGCTCCAGGCGCTAACCTGTCTGATTCGGTAGCGATGTTTGAAGCAACCCACGGCACAGCGCCTAAATATGCAGGCAAAGACTATGTGAACCCAGGTTCACTGATTCTGTCCGCAGAAATGATGCTGCGTCACATGGGCTGGTTCGAAGCGGCCGACCTGATCATCAGCGCAACCGAAAAATCCATCACAGCCAAGAAAGTCACTTACGACTTCGCGCGCTTGATGGAAGGCGCGACCCAAGTGTCTTGCTCCGGTTTCGGCGATGTGATGATAGAACAGATGTAATACCGGCGACTTGGGGCGTGCTGGCACGCTCCGGTTTGTCCTCTACAAGTAAAAGCCGGCTTCGCGCCGGCTTTTACTTTTGTCGCGCTTTTTTTACAGCGCGTTCAGGCTCAGCGCAAAGCGTATCAGGTCAGCCTGGCCTTCAATATTCAGCTTGCGCTTGATATTCAGCCTGTGCGTCTCCACCGTGCGCACGCTCAGGCCCAGCTCCAGCGCGATATGCTTGTTGGACTTGCCGGTGGCGATGCTTTTCAGTATGTCTTGCTCCCTCTGCGTCAGCGCGGCGACGGACGATGAAGTATTACCCGGCTGCTGCAGGCCGGCGCTGAGGTAGGTCTTGCCGGACATGACAGCTTCTATCGCCGCGATGATGTCTTCCGCCGGCGCATCTTTCAGCACATAGCCGCGCGCGCCGGCCTGCATCGCCTGGGACACGTATTCGGCCTTGTCGTGCATGGACAGCATGATGATGCTGACGTCCGGATGTTCCGCGGCAAAGCGCGCGGTCAGCGCGATGCCGTTGGAGCCTGTGCTGCCGCTGTGGCCGCCCAGGTTGATGTCCATCAGCACCAGGTCGGTCGTGGCGCCGGCGGCCTTGCGCAGCGCCTCTTCGGCATTGCCGGCCTCACCGACGATGGCGAAGTGGGGAATGGTCTCCAGCCTGGCTTTCAGGCCGTCGCGCACTAGGGGATGGTCGTCGACCAGGAAAATCCGGATATTCGCTGGCTGGTTCATAGCGCGGCTCCCGGATAGGCGGCAGCCCTGGGGCCGCTGGGAATGCTGGCGATGACCTGAGTGCCGCCGGTATTCGAATGGACTTCCAGCTGACCTTTGACGATCTCCAGTCTTTCTTTCATATTGCTCAATCCTATGCCGCGTTTAGGGTGGCTGGCGATGCCGGCGACGTCGAAACCGGCGCCATTATCCGAGATCAGCAGCCTGACCTGCTGCGCATCGCCCGACAGCAGCATGCTGACTTCCGTCACTTGCGCCGCATGCTTGTGGATATTGGTCAGGGCTTCTTGCGCAACCCGGAATAATACCGTATTGCCGACTTCCGACAGGCCAGAAGTCTGGCCGCTGGCTTCGAAATGCACCGGCAAGGAGGATGCGGCGGCGAATTCGCCGGCCAGCTGCTCGAACGCGGCGGCCAGCCCCAGGTCGTCCAGCATGGCCGGCCGCAAGTCATGCGAAATCCTGCGCAGCTCGCCCAGGGCGTCGTTCAACTGCGTGGTCGCGCGCGTGAATGATGCCTTGGCGGCATCCGCCTGCGGCGGCTGACTCCCCAGTTTGGCCAGGCCGGATTCGATTTGCAGCTTGATCGACACCAGCAGCTGGCTCAGGCCGTCGTGCAGATCGCGCGACAGGCGGGCGCGCTCATCTTCCTGCGACTTGACCACGCTTTGCGCCAGCACCTTCAGCTTGGCTTCGGCCACGCGCGATTCGCTGATGTTCAGTGCCAGCCCGGACAAGGCAATCAGCAGGGCGCTGGTGACCGCGATGCCGGCTATCCACAGCATCGTGCTCTGTATATTCTTGGCAACTTGTATGTCTATCTTGTTCAGGGCTGCGTCGACGTCGTCCAGGTAGATGCCGGTGCCCAGCATCCAGCCCCATTTTTCCAGCGCGACCACATAGCCCAATTTGGGCGCCATCTTGTGCGTGGACGGTTTTTCCCACAGGTAGCGGACCACGCCGCCGCCTTGCTGGGCCTTGGCGATCAGGTTTTGTATGGTGCGATTGCCTTCGGGGTCGGTCAGGTTCCACAGGTCACGGCCGACCAGGTCGGGCTGGCGCGGGTGCATCAGGTTATTGCCGTGCATGTCGTAGACATAGAAATAACCGTCATTGCCGTAATCGAGCCGCGACAGGATGGCCTTGGCTTCTTCCCTTTTCTCGGCATCGGGTCTGTCCGACTCATACAGTTCTGAGATCGCCGCCATGCCCAGCGTGACGTAGTGCTTCAACTCGGCCTCCTTGCTGGCCAGGTAGGCTTGCTCTACCGTGCTGCGTTGCTGCTGGGCGAGCAGGGTGGTCTGGTGCAGCAGCGCCAGGGCTATCGCCAGGAACGACAGCAGCAGCGGGATGATGGCGAACAGGATGATTTTGTAGCGGAGTTTCATGATATTGCTTAGGGGGGCACAGGATGGAATGCTGGGCGCAGTTGCTGACAAAAACGACAGTACCGCCGATTGTATTGGGCGCGCCGACTTCTGCAAAGAGAAAAAACGACGGAATAGGCGGCGCTTATTTCTCTGGCCGGCCAGTCAACGGTGAAGGCGGGGAGCGAGACAGGAAGCTGCATATAAAAAAAGCCCCGCTTGCGCGGGGCTTTTTACACAAAAACCTGATCGTGAGATTAAGGATTTTGGATGTTGGAAGCTTGCTTGCCTTTAGGGCCTTGCGTGACTTCGAACGTTACCTTCTGACCTTCTTTGAGAGTCTTGAAGCCGTTCATTTGGATTGCGGAAAAGTGGGCGAACAAATCCTCACCGCCGTCATCCGGAGTGATAAAGCCGAAGCCTTTGGAATCATTGAACCACTTGACGGTACCTGTTGCCATAATGCATCTTTCAAATATAAACTAATCACACGAGCCGTAAAAGCAAGAAACCTAGCGCAACGCTGCCTCCCCCTAAACTTGCTCACTTCTATTGACAAGTACCGCATTATCTTGTCAATAAATATCATTCTTGGCGGAAAAAAAGGTAAAGTCAAGAGATTTTAGTGGTCGTTGTATCATTGTTGTTTTTTCACTTAATACTAAAACCTGTCAGCCATAAAATCGGCAGCTGCGTTTTGGCGAAGCCGCCGCCGGGCACGGGCTGGGGAAAACGGCAAGTGCGGTAAGGGTCCGCCAGGCACGATGTTGCCAGCCTGAGACAGTTAGGCGCGGAATATCGGGATTCCTGTCAAAGCCTGCAGTACCTTGGGTGCATTAGCGTCAATGTTTACCCGATTCGATGCCCGCGGGCCGGGGAATCGCTAAAAGCAAGCGGCGGCACTTGATGTATAGGAATTGGTCTCCATCTGCGGGAAGTACAGAAAACTCGTATCATCTTAAAAGGAGCCAAATAATGCTCTTATTATTTAACTCGCTATCGAATCAACGTACTAGAATATACGTATGGGAAATAAGCAAGAAAACGGTACGATACTGGAGCGGCAAGCCCAAAAGCTGAAGCCGCCGGCGATGTACCAGGTTACGCTACTGAATGACGATTACACGCCAATGGAGTTTGTCGTGACCATCATTCAAGAATACTTTAACAAAGACCGAGAAACCGCGATGCAGATCATGCTTAAAGTGCACAGGGACGGTAGAGGCGTATGCGGCGTATATTCGAAAGATATCGCCTTGACTAAAGTGGAACTCGTTTTGACGCACGCTCGTAAGGCAGGACATCCCCTGCAATGTGTGATGGAGGAAGTATGATTGCGCAAGAATTGGAAGTCAGTTTGCACATGGCTTTTGTGGAGGCCAGGCAGGCTCGTTATGAATTCATCACGGTTGAGCATTTACTGCTGGCCCTGCTGGATAATCCTTCGGCTGCCGAAGTGATGCGCGCCTGTGCGGTGAATATTGAGGATTTGCGCAAAACTCTGAGCAATTTCATTAGCGATAACACTCCCACCGTGCCCGGCACGAGTGAAGTGGATACCCAGCCTACGCTAGGTTTCCAGCGGGTTATCCAGCGTGCGATCATGCACGTGCAGTCCGCTTCCAACGGCAAGAAGGAAGTGACTGGCGCTAACGTGCTGGTCGCCATCTTCGGCGAAAAAGACTCACATGCGGTCTACTACCTGCATCAGCAGGGCGTGACCAGGCTGGATGTGGTCAACTTCATCTCGCACGGCGTGCGCAAGGATCAGCATGTCGATCCCGCCAAGTCGTCCGAAGGCGTGGAAGAAGCGCAGGCCGAAGGCCAGCAAAAAGAAAACCCGCTCGACCAGTTCACACAGAATTTGAACAAGTCTGCCGCCGAGGGCAAGATCGACCCGCTGATCGGCCGCGACAGCGAAGTCGAGCGCGTGATCCAGATCCTGTGCCGCCGCCGCAAGAACAATCCCTTGCTGGTGGGTGAGGCGGGCGTAGGCAAGACCGCGATCGCCGAGGGCCTGGCCTGGCGCATCACTCAGGGCGACGTGCCGGAAATCCTGCAAAATGCCGTGGTCTACTCGCTGGACATGGGCGCATTGCTGGCCGGCACCAAATATCGCGGCGATTTTGAGCTGCGCCTGAAGGGCGTGCTGAAGCAATTGAAGGACACCCCTAACGGCGTGCTGTTCATCGACGAAATCCATACCATCATCGGCGCCGGTTCGGCGTCCGGCGGTACGCTCGACGCCTCCAATCTGCTCAAGCCGGCTTTGTCCAGCGGCCAGCTGAAATGCATAGGTGCGACCACTTACACCGAATATCGTGGCGTGTTCGAGAAAGACCACGCCTTGTCACGTCGTTTCCAGAAGATAGACGTGAACGAGCCTACGATAGAGCAGACCGTGCAGATCCTGCGCGGCCTGAAGTCGCGTTTCGAAGAGCATCACAACGTCAAGTATTCCGCGTCTGCGCTGACGACCGCGGCTGAATTGTCGGCACGCTTCATCAATGACCGCCATTTGCCGGACAAGGCGATCGACGTGATCGACGAGGCCGGTGCTGCGCAGCGCATTCTGCCCAAGTCCAAGCAGAAGAAGACCATAGGCAAGGCCGATATCGAAGACATCATCGCCAAGATAGCGCGCATTCCGCCGCAAACGGTCAACCAGGACGACAGATCCAAGCTGCAGACCATAGACCGCGACCTGAAAAATGTCGTGTTCGGCCAGGAGCCTGCGATTGAAGCGCTGGCGTCGGCGATCAAGATGGCGCGTGCCGGCCTGGGCAAGACAGACAAGCCTATCGGTTCCTTCTTGTTCTCCGGTCCTACCGGCGTCGGCAAGACCGAGGTGGCCAAGCAACTGGCCTTTACGCTGGGCATAGAGCTGATACGCTTCGACATGTCCGAGTACATGGAGCGGCATGCAGTCAGCCGCCTGATCGGTGCGCCTCCCGGTTATGTCGGGTTTGACCAGGGCGGTTTGCTGACCGAAGCGATCACCAAGAAGCCGCATGCGGTATTGCTGCTGGATGAGATAGAAAAAGCCCATCCGGACGTGTTCAACATCCTGCTGCAAGTGATGGACCACGGCACGCTGACCGATAACAATGGCCGCAAGGCGGATTTCCGCAATGTGATCATTATCATGACGACCAATGCCGGTGCCGAGAGCCTGCAAAAGCGTTCGATAGGCTTCAACGACAGCAAGGAAGCCGGCGACGAAATGGCGGATATCAAGCGCATGTTCACGCCTGAATTCCGCAATCGCCTCGATTCCATCATCAGCTTCCGCGCGCTGGACGAAGAGATCATCCTGCGCGTCGTGGATAAATTCCTGATGCAGCTGGAAGAGCAATTGCACGAGAAGAAAGTGGAAGCGACTTTCACTGACAACTTGCGCAAGTTCCTCGGCAAGAAAGGTTTCGATCCGCTGATGGGCGCACGTCCTATGGCACGCCTGATCCAGGACATGATCAGGAAGGCGCTGGCCGATGAGCTGCTGTTTGGCAAACTGGTCACCGGCGGCAAGGTGGTGGTCGACCTTGATGAAAAAGACCAGATCAAGCTGGAATTCTTCGAGGGTGATAACAGCACCCCGCCGGAAGCCTCGCAAGAGGTTGCTGAAGCCGAATAAGCGTCCTGCAAGTAAAAAAGCCCGAATTCACATTCGGGCTTTTTTTATGGGCCTGCCAGCAGGGTCAGTGTTTGCCGGTGCTGCCGAAGCCGCCGGCGCCGCGTTCGCTGCTGTCGAACTCGTCCACCACGTTAAAGCCTACCTGCAATACCGGCACGATGATCATCTGGGCCAGCCTTTCCATCGGTTGCAGCACGAATTCAGCCTGGCCGCGGTTCCAGGTCGAGACTTTCAATTCGCCCTGGTAGTCCGAATCGATCAGCCCTACCAGATTGCCCAGCACGATGCCGTTCTTGTGTCCCATGCCGCTGCGCGGCAACAGCATCGCCGCATAGCCGGGATCGGCTATATGGATAGCCAATCCGGTAGGGATCAGCACGGTTTCGCCGGGCTTGATGGTGACTGGCTCTGTGATGCAGGCGCGCAGGTCGAGGCCGGCGCTGCCTGGAGTGCCGTAGGCCGGCAACAATTCTTTCATGCGTGGATCGAGGATTTTGAGGTCGATATTTTTCATCTGTGTTTCTTGCTGGTGATAGTCAATGGTTAATTCTTACAGGGAGAAGGTTTGCGCCAGTAATTCGTAGGACCGCAGGCGTGCCGCATAGCTGCCTGCCACCGTCAGCACGATGATCTCGTCGGCGCCGAACTGCTGTTGCAGTGACTGCATTTTTTCCGCGACCTGTTGCGGCGTGCCTATGATGCTGCGCGGGCGCTCGCGCTCTATGATCATGCGGTCGCGTTCGCTGAAGCTGGCCGGGTCCGCCTCTCCGCTGCGCGGGATGGGGGCATTTACGCCGTAGGCCATCTGCAGCCTGCGCAGGTCGACCGCCAGCGCCAGTTGTTGCGCTTCCTGCTCGGTGTCGGCGCAGATCACGAAGGCGGCGACGGCCGAGTAGGGCCGGGGCTCCAGCTGGGTATTGAAGCGCTCGCGGTATTCCTGCGCCACATCGTGGCCATTGTGGGCATTGATGAAATGCGCAAACGCAAAGCGTATGCCCAGTTGCGCCGCCAGGCTGCCGCCGAAATCGCTCGATCCCAGCATCCAGATCTCCGGCGCGGTGTCGACTTGCGGCTGCAGCGCTACGCCATAGGCAGGATGATTCTCCGGCAGGCCGCCGTGCAGATGCCAGATCAGTTCCTGCACTTGCTGCGGGAACAGTTCGCCGCGATTATAGGCGCCGGCCGCGACCGCCTGCGCGGTTTTCTGGTCGCCGCCGGGAGCGCGGCCGACCCCGAGGTCGATGCGGTTCGGGAACAGCGCCTCCAGCATGCGGAATTGTTCCGCCACCTTGAACGGGCTGTAGTAGGGCAGCATCACGCCGCCTGAGCCTATGCGTATGCGCTGGGTGGCGCTGCCTATGCGGGCCAGCAAGACTTCCGGCGCGCTGTCGCAGACGCCCAGCAGGCCGTGATGCTCTGCGCACCAGTAGCGCGTGTAGCCGAGCTGGTCTGCCAGTTGCGCCAGCTCTATGCTGGCCGCCAGCGCGTCGCGCGCGGTATAGCCTTGTATGACCGGAGATTGATCCAGTACCGATAATTTAACGGCTGACTTCATCATTGCTGCTTTCAGGTGTGCTTTCAGCTGTGCTTAGCGGATGCGCTTGGCGATCTCGGCAACCAGCTGGCCGGCCAGGGTTTGCTTGTCTGCGCGCGGCAGGCTCTTGTGGCCGTGCTCGTCGAACAGCACCAGTTCGTTGTCGTCCTGCCCAAACGTATGGTGGCCGATATTACCGACCAGCAGCGGGACATTCTTCTTGGCGCGCTTGGCGGCACCGTATTGCAGCAGGTTTTCCGATTCCGCCGCAAAGCCGACACAGTAGGGGCGTGCCGGCAGGGCCGCGACCGCCGCCAGAATGTCGGGGTTTTGCGCAAACTGCAGCTGCGGCACATCCTGGTCGCCATTCTTTTTCAGCTTTTGCGCGCTGGCATTGGCCACACGCCAATCGGCCACTGCGGCCACGGCGATGAAGACGTCTTGCGGCTGGGCCAGCACCGCCATCACGGCGTCATGCATTTGCTGGGCCGTTTGCACCGAAATGCGGCGCGCACCGTAGGGGGCTTCCAAGGCAGTCGGGCCGGACACCAGGGTCACCTTGGCGCCGGCTTCCCAGGCTGCCTGGGCGATGGCGTAACCCATCTTGCCCGAAGACAGGTTGGTGATGCCGCGCACCGGGTCTATCGGTTCAAAGGTGGGGCCGGCGGTGATCAGCACCTGCCTGCCGGCCAGCACTTTAGGCTGGAAGGAGGCGATGATCTCGGTCAGCAATTCGTCGGCCTCCAGCATGCGCCCCATGCCGACTTCGCCGCAGGCCTGGTCGCCCGCCGCCGGTCCCAGCAATCGTATGCCGTCGGCGATCAGTTGCGCCACGTTCCTCTGGGTGGCCGGGTTCTGCCACATTTCCACGTTCATCGCCGGAGCGATCAGCAAGGGCATGCCCAAAGGGCGCGCTATGCACAGGGTGGACAGCAGGTCGTCGCAGGCGCCATGCGCCAGCTTGAACATAAAGTCGGTGCTGCAGGGCGCGATCACGATGGCGTCTGCATCGCGGGTCAGGTCGATATGCGGCATATTATTATGTATGCGCGCATCCCACTGGTCGGTGTACACGGTATTGCCGGAGAGGGCTTGCATGGTGACGGGCGTGATGAACTGGGTCGCGGCCTGGGTCATCACCACTTGCACGGTGGCGCCGGCCTTGCCCAGCGCGCGAGTCAGCTCCGCCGCCTTGTAGCAGGCGATGCCGCCAGTCAAACCGAGGACAATTTTTTTACCGGCTAGCTTCATGTTCAGCCCCTCAATTTTCTTCAATCTGTTTGCTTACTTTTTGACGCGCCGTAATTCATCCAGGATGAACAGGCCCGCGCCCAGGCAGATGGCGCTGTCGGCGACGTTGAACGCGGCAAAGTGGTATTGCTGCTTGTAGTGAAAATCCAGGAAGTCGATTACGTAGCCGTACAGCAGCCGGTCTATCACATTGCCCAGTGCGCCGCCCATGATCAGCGCCAGCGCCCAGCAAAACAGGCGTTGCCCTGCGTGCTGCTTCAGCAGGTACACGATAAACAGGGCTGCGCCTATGCCGATCGCGGTGAACAGGTAGCGCTGCCAGCCCGAAGCCTGGCCCAGGAAGCTGAACGCGGCGCCCGGGTTATGCCATAAGGTCAGGTTGAAGAAGGAGGTGACCGGCAGTGTCTCGCCCAGTACAAACAATTTCGCGATGGTGATCTTGGTCAATTGATCGAGCAGGATCACGATCGCGGCCACGCCCAGCCAGGGCCCCAGGGATGAGCTGGAGCCGGACGATCCCGAGGACTGGAAAGACGGTTTGGATGGGGCAGAGCGTTTTTTGGTTGCCATATTCAGCATTAAGTTTATGAAATGTTAGCCGCTCTCCCGATAGGGAGGGCGGCTTCAGGATTTTTCCTGCCTAGATATGCGGGTATATATGTTGCTATCCAAGCAGCTAGTATCACGCAAAATGGCGATGTTCACCTGAACCGAACAAATTGCTGACACAGCGGCCGCACAGGCCGGCATGCTCGGCATGGGTGCCGACGTCGGCGCGATAATGCCAGCAACGCTCGCATTTTTCGTAAGTCGACGGCGTCACCACGACGGCCTCGTCAGCTTCGGCGGCGGCCTGCTCCACGGTAGCGCTGGAGGTGATGAAGATGAATCTTAGGTCGTCGGCGAAGCCGTTCAGCAAGTCATACTTGGCGCCGCTGGCCTTGATCAGCACTTCCGCCTGCAAGGAGGCGCCGATGCCGCCGGCAACCCTGACTTCTTCCAACTGCTTGGTGACGTCGGTGCGCACTTCGCGCAGCGCTGCAAACTTGCCCAGCAGGGCTTCGGCGCCGGCGATTTCAGGCAGGGCATAATAGGTTTGCGTGAAGATGGTTTCGTCGCTGCCGGCGAATTCTTCCTTGCCGGCGAAAGCCTGCCAGGCTTCTTCCGCAGTGAAGGACAGGATAGGCGCCATCACGCGCAACAGGGCCTGGGTGATGTGCCAGATCGCGGTCTGCGCCGAGCGCCGTGCAGCCGACGTGGTGCCGCCGGTGTACAGGCGATCCTTCAGGATGTCCAGATAGAAGCCGCCCAGGTCTTCCGAGCAGAAAGACTGCAATTTGGCGACCACTGGATGGTATTCAAACACCTGGTAGTGGGCCAGGATGTCCTTTTGCAAGACAGCCATGTTGGCGATCGCATAGCGGTCGATCTCCAGCATCTCGGCCAGCGGCACCGCGTCCTTGAGCGGGTCAAAGTCGGAGGTGTTGGCCAGCAGGAAGCGCAGGGTATTGCGGATGCGGCGATAAGATTCGGTCACGCGCTTCAGGATTTCGTCCGAGATCGACAGCTCACCGGAGTAGTCGGTCGACGCCACCCACAGGCGCAGGATGTCGGCGCCCAGGGTATCGGACACCTTTTGCGGGGCGACCACATTACCCTTGGACTTGGACATCTTCTTGCCCTCGCCATCCACCACGAAGCCGTGCGTCAGCAGGGCCTTGTAAGGCGCGCAGCCGTTCAGCATGGCGGAGGTCAGCAGCGAGGAGTGGAACCAGCCGCGATGCTGGTCCGAGCCTTCCAGGTACAGGTCGGCCGGGAAGTGCGACTGCTCTTTATGCGAACCGCGCAAGACGGTCTGGTGCGTGGTGCCGGAATCAAACCAGACGTCCAGCGTGTCGCGGTTTTTGACGTACATTGGAGCCTCATCGCCGAGGAATTCGGCGATGTCCAGTTGTTGCCAGGCTTCTATGCCGCTTTTTTCTATACGCTGCGCGATCTGTTCCAGCAGTTCCGGCGTGCGCGGATGCAACTGCCCGGTTTCCTTGTGCAGGAAGAAGGCCATCGGCACGCCCCACTGGCGCTGGCGGGACAGGGTCCAGTCAGGACGGTTGGCGATCATGCCGTGCAGGCGCGCCTGGCCCCAGGCCGGGAAGAAGGCGGTTTCGTCTATGCTCTTCAATGCGGTTTCGCGCAGGCTGGCGCCGCCGGCCTTGGGCGTGTTGTCCATGCTGGCGAACCACTGCGAAGTGGCGCGATAGATGATAGGCGTCTTATGGCGCCAGCAATGCATGTAGCTGTGGTCGAACATCACCAGGTGGAACAGCGCGCCGGCTTCTTCCAGCTTGGCGCAGATAGGCTTGGAGGCTTCCCAGATATTCATGCCGGCAAAGAAGGGCAGCCAGGAAGCGTATTTGCCATCGCCCATGACCGGGTTGAGGATGTCGTCATCCTTCATGCCGTGCGCCTTGCAGGACTGGAAATCCTCTATGCCGTAGGCAGGCGCAGAGTGGACGATACCGGTACCGCTGTCCAGCGTCACATATTCGCCCAGGTATACCGGCGAGTGGCGGTCGTAGCCGGCATCCAGATGGGCAAACGGATGCTTGAATTTGATTTCGGACAAGGTGGCGCCCAGCGTAGTCGCGATGACCTTGCCTTCCAGCTTGTATTTCTGCAGGCTGGATTCCACCAGGTCCTGCGCCAGGATCAGCAGGATGGTTTCACCGTTGCGCACGGTTTGCACCAGCGCATAGGTGATCTCCGGATGCATGTTCAGCGCCTGGTTGGATGGGATGGTCCACGGTGTGGTGGTCCAGATCACGCAATAACCTTTGTCCGTCGGCAGCTTGTCCAGCTTGAAGGCCTTGGCGATCTTGTCCTGCTCGGCAAACGGGAAACCGACGTCGATAGACGGGTCGCGTTTGTTTTCATATTCGACTTCGGCTTCGGCCAGCGCGGAACCGCAGTCAAAGCACCAGTTGACTGGTTTCAGGCCGCGGTACACATAGCCTTTTTCCAGCAGCTTGCCGAGTGCGCGCAACTCATCCGCTTCATTGCTGAAGTTCATGGTCTTGTATGGATTGTCCCATTCGCCCAATACGCCCAAGCGGATGAAGTCGGCCTTCTGGCGTTCGATCTGCTCGTCGGCATAGGCGCGTGCCTTGGCCTGCACGTCGGCTACCGGCAGGTTCTTGCCGTACAGTTTTTCGATCTGGATTTCGATAGGCATGCCATGGCAATCCCAGCCCGGCACATATTGCGCGTCAAAGCCGGCCATATTGCGCGACTTGACCACGATGTCCTTCAGGATCTTGTTGACCGCGTGGCCGATATGGATGTCGCCGTTGGCATACGGCGGGCCGTCGTGCAGGATGAATTTGGGGCGGTTTTTGGACGCCTTGCGCACCCGCTCATAGACTTTCTTGTCTTGCCATTCCTTGACCCACTTGGGCTCGCGCTTGGCCAGGTCGCCGCGCATGGGGAAGGACGTCTCGGTCATGTTGACCGGGTACTTGCTGACGGTTTTGTTCGGCTTGCCGGATTGATTTTCAGACATGATTTTTCTTCAGTAGGATATTTCGTGTTGGTTTGTCAGGGGCGCCGTTTGCGCGGCCTGCATGGTTCGGCGTACGCCGGCTAAAGGCTGGGCATGGCCGTCAAATTCGGTCGGTCGCCGAGCTGATCTGCTTGCGGCCCTGTTCATACGCGGCCTGGTCCTTCACCTTGCTGAAATAGGCCCTGGCCTGTTCGGCGTCGCGATCGATGGCGCTGACCAGCGTAGGAAGGTCGATGAACTTCTCTTCATTACGCAGTTTTTTCAGGAATTCTACCTGTATCAGCTTGCCGTAGCAGTGGCCGCTGTAATCGAATACGTGGGTTTCCAGCAGCACACGCCCGCTGTCGTCCACCGTGGGACGCACGCCCAGGCTGGCGACTCCGGGCAAGGGCTGCTCCGCCAGGCCGTGCACCTGCACGACAAAGATGCCGGTCAGGGCCGGGCGGTGATGCGCGATCCGCAGGTTCAGCGTCGGATAGCCTATCGTACGGCCCAGCTTCTGGCCGTGCACGACGTGGCCGGAAATCCGGTATGGGTGACCCAGCAAGGCTTCGGCCTCGGCAAAATTGCCGTCGGCCAGGGCGGCGCGCACCGCCGATGAAGAGATGCGTACGCCTTTATTTTGCACTGGAGGCAAGGTCTCGACCTCAAAGCCGTAGCGCTTGCCGGCTTCCACCAGCATGGCGATATCGCCGGCGCGCTTGGCGCCGTAGCGGAAGTCCTCGCCCACCATCAGCCATTTCACGTGCAAGCCTTCGACCAGGATCTTTTCGATAAAGTCTTGCGGGCTCAGCGATGCAAAATGGGCATTGAAATGTTCCACGATCACCCGGTCGACGCCGGCGGCCGTCAAGGACGCCAGGTTGTCGCGCAGATTGGCGATGCGGGTAGGCGCCCGCGACAGATCGCCCGACAACTGGGCAAAGAAAGCGCGCGGGTGCGGTTCAAAGGTCATCACGGCGGCATCCAGCGACAGGCGTGTCGCCGCTGCGCGCAGCCTGGACAGCAAAACCTGGTGTCCTAGATGCACGCCGTCAAAGTTGCCTATCGTCAGCGCACAGGGCGCACGCGAGGCAGCATTCGGAAGTCCGCGAAATACCTTCATATTTGTTTCAAGAACTACTGCAAAAACCTTAGATTATAAATGCTTTCGCCCGGGTTTCTGCCGCCAGCATGGTGCAGATGCGGTTTTGACCTGGATATTCAAGCAATTTTCATCATTCGCCGTCGATTGGTAGTCAAACAGGCATCATCTTTCGCCATATTTTAATGGTGGTGATGCGACCACAGTCCATCCGTGGAGGACAGGTAGGATTCAACCGCATCTTTTTGGCCGGTTGCGTGGCGCATCACTTCGCCGCACTTGCAAATGCCTTGATAGGGCTGGATATGGGAGCAGGCCGATACTTTTTGCAAGAATACCTGGACCGGCTTGGTGCAGGCCTTGCATTTGAAGGTCAGGATGCGGGCGGGTTTGCTACTCATTTGTTTCCTTGAAAGTAATTTTTTGTGTAGATTCGGTCATTATTTGAGAGCCAGGCGCCATAGCGAAGTCACCTCGGCCGAGCGGGCCGCATGCAAGGGGTCTTGCGCGTCGGAGGCCTTGGGGTGGTGCGGCCGTATGTCGGCCTTGCCCAGCAGCTTCAGGCCGCCGCCATCTATCATCGCCAGCAATTCATCGCGCGAGCGCAGGCCCAGGTGCTCGGCCAGGTCGGACAAGATCAGCCAAGCTTCGCCTTTCGGCTCCAGATGCGCCGCCACGCCAGACAGGAAGCCGCGCAGCATGCGGCTGTCGGGGTCATATACGGCATACTCTATCGGCGAATTCGGCCTGGCGGGCACCCAGGGCGGGTTGCACACCACCAAAGGCGCGCGGCCCTCGGGGAACAGGTCGGCCTGGATGACCTCGACCTGCTTATGCACACCCAGCCGCTCCAGGTTTTTTCGGGCGCAGGTCAGGGCGCGCTGATCCTGGTCGGTCGCGACGATGCGCCTGACGCCGCGCCTGGCCAATACCGCCGCCAATACCCCGGTGCCGGTGCCTATGTCGAAGGCCAGTGAGGTGGAAGGCAGTTCGGCCTCTGCCACCAGCTTGATGTATTCGCCCCTGACCGGCGAAAACACGCCGTAGTAGGGATGGATGCGTCCTTCCAGCGCCGGTATCTCTACCCCGTTCTTGCGCCACTCATGGGCGCCTATCAAGCCCAATAATTCCCGCAAGGAGGCGACAAAGGGCTCGCTTGCCTGGCCATACGCTTCACTGCAGGCTTGCTGCACGTTCGGCGCGCGGCGCAGCGGGATGCTGTAATCGGCTTCGAAGGGCAAGAGCAGCATGGCCAGGGTACGCGCCCGCTGCGATTGCGCCTGCCGGTGCAGGTGGAAAGCCTCGGTCGGGGTGGACGGGGTCTTGGGCGCTTTGCGCGATTTGCCCGGCTTGTGCTCTATGCGGCGCGCCAGCGCCTGCAGCAATTGGCGGGCATTCTGGAAATCGCCGCGCCACAATAGCGCAGTGCCCTCGCAGGCCAGCCGGTAGGCGGTGTCGGCGGTGATGCGGTCGTCGGCAATGAGGACTTTTTTAGGCGGCGGCGAACCGCTTTCCGAGTGCCAGCGGGCGGAACGGGTTTCGCCGTCTTCGGTCCAGCTTATGACGGGATAATCGCTCACAGGCTTCCCTTGGACGGGCAGTTGGATAGGTAATATTGCTTGAATGGCATGTTGGCAGGCAGGAAGCCAGGGAAATCCCAGCGTATCTTGCCCTTGTCCTGTAAAAGCTAGCAGTTTAACAAAAAACAGCGGCTGCACCGGCAAATAGCCCAAACCGATCTGAATTTGCTTACTACTTAACAGGGAGGACCGGCTGTTTTTATTCGCGGATGCCTTCAACACTAAAGGACAGGGTGACTTCGTCACTGACGAAAGGAACGTAGCGGCCCACCTTGAAATCGCTGCGCGATATCCTGGTGTAGCCGTTCGCGCCGCAAGCCTGCTTGAAATAGATGAACATGAAGCGGCAATTGAAGTGCGTAATCTCGAAACTGGCCGGTTTGGTGATGCCCTTGATGGTCAGGTCGCCGTCGACTTGCACCAGCTTGTCGCCGTCAAAGCGCATGGCGCTGGACTTGAACGAGATTTGCGGATATTGCCCAGTGTCGAAAAAATTGTCCGAGCGCAGGACTTTATTGAAGGTTTCCGACCCCGTGCTGATTGAGCCGGCGTCAATGACGATATTAATTGCGCCGGTTTTAGCCTCCAGGTCCAGTTCTATCGTGCCCGAATTGCTGTCGAAGCGCCCGCGCTGGTAGGACAGGCCCCAATGGTGATACTCAAAGCTGGAGTAGGTGTGTTCCGGGTCTATGATATAGCGGTCGACCGCCCATGCATGGCTTGCGGTCGACGCCGTCAGGGCCAGGCCCATGAGCAAACTCTTCGATAGTGTCACGTTGTCCCCGTATTTGGCCGGCCATGGCAGCGAGCATCGCTGCCATGGCCGAGCTTATCAGATAAGTGCAGATAAGTGCAGATAGGTGAGAGATACAGGTTAATGCCGTGATCCGCAAATTAGGTTCAATGAGGCGCAATCGGGTTCAAGGTTTGACGAATTTCAGCGTCATGCGGTCGCTCTCGCCTATGGCCTGGTACGCTGCCCTGTCCTTATCCTTGTTGGTATAGGTGGGCGGCAAGGCCCATACGCCGCCTTCGTGTTCGGCATTGTCCTTGGGATTGGCATTGATTTCCGATTTGGCGGCCAATTTGAATCCTACACTTTCCGCCAGCTTGATCACATAGGCTTCGTGCACGTAGCCGCTGCTGGCCTTGGCGTCCTGGGTCTTGCCGGCGGGCAGGCGATGTTCCACGACGCCGAATACGCCGCCTCGCTTCAGGCTGTCGTAAGCGGTCTGGAATACGCCTTTGACATCCGCATCGCCACCCGCGTCCACCCAGTTATGGATATTGCGGAAGGTGACCACCAGGTCGGCGCTGTTTTTTGCCGCGTAGTCCTGCTTACTAGGCGGTTCAAAAATGCCCAGCTGGACTTTGTCGAATAGGGCCGGACTGGCATTCAGCTTTTGTTTGAACCTGTCTATGCTCTTGCGCGAGAATTCGCTGCTGGCATTCGGGTCATTGGCCGCTGCAATCAGCTTGCCCTGGTCGCGCAGGTAGGGGGCCAGGATCTCGGTGTACCAGCCGCCGCCTGGAGATAATTCGACGACGGTCTGGTGTGGCTTGATGCCAAAAAAGACCAGGGTTTCATACGGATGGCGCGCGCTATCGCGTGCGGCATTGGCCGGGCTGCGCTGCGTATTGGCGATCGCCGCCTGCAGTGCTGGGTCCGGCGCTTCCATTGCCGCCTGCGCGGCGCCCATGAAGGTACAAGCGAGTGCGCTGAGCGCGATTGCCTGGGACAGCTGTCTCATATTTCTCTCCAAAAGAGATGGTTGATTTTGATGGATGCCATTGCCATTTGCACGGCGGGGGAAGGCGGATGGCGCAGCTTGGACCGGTTAATCCGGGATTAGTTCGAAGACAAGCAGCGATGATTGTGGAAGTCGGGGGACCTGTCAATGAAGGAAACAATGAAGATAGGCGCGAAGAAAAGCGAATATTCGTAAAGCAGCGGTAAAACCGGCTCCCTATTTTTCGTGCAAAGCTTTATTATTGTCGGCTTAATATATTTGCGAACCAAGGGCCGGCCGACGTCTGGCGCCAAACCTGCAAGGCTACCACTATGAGCAACAAAATCATCTCCAGCCTGATCTCAGGGATATTCGTCGCCGCGCTGGCGTTAACTCTAGGCGCCGGCCATGCCTTGGCGTCCGACGCCAGGCCGGTCCAGGCCCAGCGGCAAGCCGGACCGCAAGACCGGGCTTTCATCGCGCTGAAAGACAGCTTCCTGAGGGCCTTGTGGCAGGAAGACGCCGACACTGCAATGGCGGCCGGGAAGTTTGAGGGGGCCGCCCGCCTGCCTATCCCGGACCAGGCCTCGCGCAGGCAGAGGCTGGCTTTTGCTGATTTGTGGCTGGGCCGGTTCGGCAAACTGGATCAGGCGCAATTGTCGGTGAACCAGCGTACCGACCTGGTGCTGATCAATAATTACCTGGCTGCCAGCCGCTGGTACCTGACGGAATTCCGCGAATTTGAATGGAATCCTAGCTTGTACAACGTGGCCTACGGCCTGGACCTGATCCTGCATACCGAATATGCGCCCAAGGCGCAGCGCATCCGCAGCCTGCTCAAGCGCTTGCAGCAGGTGCCGGCCTATTACAGCGCGGCCCGCGCCAGCATACAAAACCCTACCGCCGAGCATACGCGGCTGGCGATCAGCCAGAGCGCCGGGGCCCTGGAGTTGCTGGCGGAAATGGACCAAACAGCGCAGACCGTGAGATTGACGCCGGCAGAGCTGGCCTTGCTGAAGCAGCGCGGCGCGGCCGCCCGCGCCGCGACGCTAGGCTATATCAGTTGGCTGACGGAGCTGGAAAAAACCCTGGACCCGGCGACCGCCCGTTCTTTCCGGATAGGCAAAAAGCTGTATGAAGGCAAATTCGCCGCCGACATACAGTCCGGCTACAGTGCCGAGCAGACTTATCAGCGCGCCATCCTGGCCAAGCAGGAGGCGCACCGCAACATGGGCAAGCTGGCAGACCAGCTATGGCCCACCTATATGGAGGGCCAGGCCAAGCCGGACGACCAGGCGCAAAAGATAGCGATGGTGATCGCCAGGCTGTCGGAAAACCACGTCAGACGTGAAGATATATTCAAGGAAATCCGCCGCCAGATCCCGGTGCTGCAGGACTGGATACGCGAGCATGATCTGGTCGAACTGGACCCCAAAAAACCTTTGGTCGTGCGCGAAACACCGATGTATGAACGCGGCGTCAGCGTGGCGTCGATAGAAGCGCCGGGGCCGTTCCGCCCGCACGACCAGACCTATTACAACGTCACCCCGCTGGATGCGCAGACGCCGGAACAGGCGGAAAGCACCTTGCGCGAATACAATCACTGGGTCATGCAAATCCTCAGTATTCACGAGGGCATACCGGGCCACTATGTGCAATTACAGCATGCCAACAAATCGCCGTCGCTGATCAAGAGCCTGTTTGGCAATGGCGCGATGGTGGAGGGCTGGGCGGTATACAGCGAGAGGATGATGCTGGAATCCGGCTACGGCGGCAACACGCCCGAGATGTGGCTGATGTATTACAAATGGAACTTGCGCGCCGTGTGCAATACGATACTCGACTACAGCGTGCACGTGCTCGGCATGAGCGAGGCGGATGCCAAGCAGTTCCTGACCCAGCAAGCCTTCCAGACCGAATCCGAGGCGAACGGCAAGTGGCTGCGCGTGCAATATACCTCGGTGCAGTTGAGCAGTTATTTCAGCGGTTACAGCGAGCTCTACGAATTCCGTGAGCAACGCAAACAGGCCCTGGGCGACAAATTCAATTTGAAGCAGTTTCACGAAGAGTTCCTCAGCTACGGCAGTGCGCCGGTGCGCATGATCAAGGAATTGATGCTGAAGAGTTGAACTATCCGGGCTTAATCCAGGCTGGCGCCGCCCGCCATGTTCAAATCGTGTTTTGGGGTTGCTGCCAGCGCCGGCTGGCGCCAGGCCAGTGCCGCGCCTATCAGCAAGGCCAAGGCAGAGAACAGCAGCCCGGTTTGCAGGCCGCCGGCGCCGTCGGCGATCCAGCCGACCAGGATGGGGCCGATGATCTGGCCCAGCGCGAACGTGACGGTAAACGCCGATATGCCGGATGACCAGGCCGCATGCGGCAGGTTGTGCCGTACCAGCGCCGTAGTCGAGGCTACTGCAGACAGAAATACGCCGCCGAACAGCAAGCCGGAGATAAACACGAATACCGGCGCGGCGGTCAGCACCGGCAGTATCGTCGCCAGGCTCAGCAGCGCATTCAGGATAGCCAGCGATTGCCCGCCCTTGTACTTGTCCAGCATGCCGGCCCAGATGCGCGAAGAGCAGACCACGGCCACTCCCAGCGAGGCGTAGAACACGGTGAGGGTAGAGGCCGGCATACCCTGTTCTTTCAGCAGCGCGATGACGAAGGTCATATAGCCTATGTAGCCGACGCCGAACATGAAATAAGCGGCCAGGCTATAAGCGAAGGCACCGACCCGGAATTTCTCATGCTGTGCCGCCGGCGCGGCGGGCGCCGGAATCTGGCGCGCAGGAGCCGCCATCACCACGGCGCCGAGCAGACACAGAGCGCCGAGCAGGTACCAGGCCCATTGCCAACCGTGTGCGTGGCCGTGCGCTGCGGCGCTGTCCATCGCTACTGGCACCAGCAGGGCAGACAAGATAATGCCGAAGCCGGTGCCGCCGTAATACAGGCCGATCAGGAAACCGGCGCGGCCGCTATGTAGCGCGGCCAGACGCGCTGCCAGCACGCCGCCGGCGATGAAGATCAGGGCGCTGGCGAGACCGGACAATATCCGCAATGCCAGCAAAGGACCAGTGGCAATACTGGTGCCGGACAAGAGCATGAAGATGCCGGCGCCAATGGCGCCTGTCAGCAAGACTGCCTGTATGCCCAGGCGCCGCATCAGCACGGGGGTTGCCAGCGCGCCGAGGAAATAGCCTAGCGCATTGCCGGTATTCATGCTGCCTGCCAGTGTATATGTCCAGCCGAGGTCGGCCCGCATGGGCGACAGTAGCAGGGCATAGGAAAAACGGGTCAGGCCGAGTGCGATGGTGGTGCCCAGCGACAGGGCCAGCGCCATCAGCAAGGGACGGCGCCAGGCGAGGTCGGATATGCTTGCGGTCACCTGACCGTCCGGGCGCTCATTTAACTACCTAACTGCCAGCCCGGTTGCTGAGGAAGGAGGCGGACAGGGTTTGCAGCAAGTCTGCCACGCCGCCAGATCCTTCTGCAGGCACAGCGCCATTCGGGGTCAGGTGATCGATGACGCCCGGCAGCAGCTCGGCCAGGTGGCCGGCGGCGCTGTCCGGCGAGATGCCGGCAGCGCTCGCCAACTGCTGCAATTGCCCGCTGCCCAGCGCCTGCTGGATTTGTTCCGCCGAGATCGGCAGGTTTTGCCCGGTGCCTACCCAGGAGCCGACAATATCGCCGAGGCCCGATTGCTGGAAGGTGGAGATCAGGCCTTGCAAGCCGCCGCCGCCCTGGTTGTTGGACAGCATGCCTACCGCTGCCTGCAGTAACATCAGTTTGGGATCGCCGCTTTGGTTCGGGTCCTGGTTGCCGCTTAACATGCCAAGTGCTGTGTCTAAGAGTCCCATGATGTTCCTTTCAAGATGTGATTGAAATGCGAGTGGTCAGGCTAACGCCGGGTAATAGTAGCTACCCTGTATTTAACCCGTATTACATTCCACCCCATGCTGAGTTCAGCATGGCTATGGCGGCCAGACCTGCCGTTTCGGTGCGCAAGATCCTGGGCCCCATGGACAGGGCCAATACGCCTTGCTTCACCGCCAATTCCTCTTCAGCTTCGGAAAACCCCCCTTCCGGGCCTACCATCAGCGTCACCGCCTGCGCCGGATGGTGGCGCGACCAGTCTGCCAGCGACAGCTCGGCGCGTGGGGTCAGGATAATACGTTTATGCATATCCTGCTGGCCCAGCCATTTATTGACATCCATCAAGGGCGCCAGGTTGGCCAGCCGGTTGCGCCCGCATTGCTCGGCGGCGGAGACGATGATGCCTTGCCAGTGCGCCTGCTTTTTCTCGGCGCGTTCAGCAGACAGCCTGACTACGCAGCGTTGTGCCGCCAGCGGCTGTATCGTGCTGGCGCCCAGTTCTATGGACTTTTCTATGATCCAGTCCATCTTGGACGCTTCGGGCAGGGCCTGGGCCAGCGTCAGCGCATACGGCAATTCTGTTTCGCCGGGCAGGAAAATCTTGATCTCGGCGTCGACCTGCTTCTTGCTGACGCCGGTCAGCGTGGCGACGAAAGAGCCCCCTTCGCCGTTGAACAGGCTGATGCTGTCGCCTGCATTTTGGCGTAATACGAAGACATGGTGCGCCACTTCGTCGGGCAGGCTGATGACGGCGCCGATCGCCAGTGGCATGGGGCAATAAAAACGGGGCATAGATTATTTCAGGGGGCAATTAATTCGAGCAGTATACTGCTCTCCAGCCTAAGCTCCTGGGCTTCTCTGTACAGAGGCGGCTTGCAAGGCGCTCAAGTCAGCGGCGGCGAGAGGCGGAAACCTTGTACGGAGCCTTGAATCGCTTGATATAAAAGCAGCAATTGTAATATGCGCGCCGTGCTCTGGTAAAATACTGGGTTTTGCAGAGCCACGCGCGCTGCCTTGCATCATTGTCAAGTTTCTCAAAAACCCCAGACTATCACTGACCGCCATGATTTCTTCTCTCCAGCCAGCAACAATCACCAAAATGGCCAATGCAATACGTGCATTGGCGATGGATGCAGTACAAAAGGCCAATTCCGGTCACCCCGGTATGCCTATGGGGATGGCAGATATTGCTGTGGCGCTGTGGGGTGAGCACTATCGCCACAATCCCGCCAATCCTAAATGGATCAACCGCGACCGTTTTGTACTGTCCAACGGCCATGGCTCGATGTTGCACTATGCGCTATTGCACCTGACTGGCTACGCGCTGGGCATGGATGAGCTGCGCAACTTCCGCCAACTGCATTCCAAGACGCCGGGCCATCCCGAAGTGCATATCACGCCCGGCATAGAGACCACCACTGGTCCGCTGGGGCAGGGCATCACCAATGCGGTCGGCATGGCACTGGCGGAAAAACTGCTGGCGGCAGAATTCAATAAGCCGGGCCTGGACGTGGTGGACCACCATACCTATGTCTTCCTCGGCGACGGCTGCCTGATGGAAGGCATCTCGCACGAAGCTTGCTCGCTGGCCGGCACCCTGCGCCTGAACAAGCTGATCGCGTTCTGGGACGACAACGGCATTTCCATCGACGGTCATGTGGAAGGCTGGTTCACCGACAATACGCCGAAGCGTTTTGAATCCTATGGCTGGAATGTGATACCTGCGGTAGACGGGCACAACGCCGTGGCCGTATCGCAAGCGATCGCCGCCGCCAAGCTGTCCGACAAGCCGACCCTGATCTGTTGCAAAACCGTGATCGGCAAAGGCTCGCCGAATATGGAAGGCACCCACAATGTGCACGGTGCGGCGTTGGGCGACAAGGAAATCGCCGCGGTACGCGATCATCTCCATTGGGATTCGGCCCCGTTTGAGATTCCCGCCGAGGTCTACAGCGCCTGGGATGCCAAGACCAACGGCCAGGCACTGGAAGCAGACTGGGACGGCCTGTTTAAACAATATGCTGAGCAATTCCCCAAGGAAGCGGCTGAACTGAGCCGCCGCATGAAGGGCGAGCTGCCGGCCAATTTCGACGAAGTGGTCAAGGCGGCGATCGCTTCCTGCGTAGAGAAAAAAGAAAACATCGCCACCCGCAAGGCCAGCCAGAACGCGATCCAGGCATTTGCGCCGTCGCTGCCCGAATTCCTAGGCGGCTCGGCCGACCTGACCGGCTCCAACCTGACCAACTGGAAAGAGTGCGTGGCGGTGCGCGGCAACCAGGCCGGCAACCACATCAACTACGGTGTGCGCGAGTTCGGCATGAGCGCGATGATGAACGGTATCGCCCTGCATGGTGGCTATATCCCGTTCGGCGCAACGTTCCTGACCTTCTCCGACTATAGCCGCAACGCGATCCGCATGGCGGCGCTGATGCAGATTCGTACCCTGTTCGTGTTTACCCACGATTCCATCGGCCTCGGCGAAGACGGCCCTACTCACCAATCGGTGGAGCATGTTTCCAGCCTGCGTCTGATCCCCAACCTGGACAACTGGCGTCCTTGCGACACGGTGGAATCCGCCGGCGCATGGGCGCATGCAGTGAAGCGCCAGAATGGCCCGAGCACGCTGATCTTCTCGCGCCAGAATCTGCCTTACCAGGAACGCAGTGCGGCCCAGATCGCCGATATCCAGCGCGGCGGCTATGTGTTGCAAGACGCGGCAAACGCCAAGGCAGTATTGATCGCGACCGGTTCCGAAGTGGAACTGGCGGTCAAGGCCTCCGCCGAACTGGCTCAGCAAGGCACGCCAGTGCGCGTAGTCTCGATGCCGTCGACCGACGTGTTTGACCGCCAGGACGCGGCCTACAAGGCCGGCGTACTGGGCAAGGGCTTGCCGCGCATCGCCATCGAAGCCGGCGTCACGGCGTTCTGGTACAAGTATGTAGGCCTGGAAGGCGCGGTAGTCGGTATTGACACCTTTGGTGAATCCGCTCCTGCCGGCGTGCTGTTCAAGCATTTTGGCTTCACGGTGGAGCACGTCGTCAATACAGTCAACGAGACCATCAAGAAAAACCTGGCATGATGAGTATAAGTTTGCGCCGCGCCACAATGGACGACGCGGCGGCGATTGCCGAAGTAAGGATTAAAAGCTGGCGCGCGACCTACCGCGGCATGATACCGGATGCCTACCTGGACGACATGAAGCTGGAGGACAGCACTGCGCACTGGGCCAAGATACTGGAAGTGGCCAGCGAGCGGGTCTGTGTTTTCGTCGCCGAGAGCGAAGGCGAGATCGTCGGCTTCGCTTCTGGCATGCTGCTGAAGGAAACCAAGCTCGGGCTGGATGCAGAATTGACCGCCGTGTATCTGAGCCCGTCCCTGCAACGTGCCGGCATAGGCCGGCGCATGGTGCAGGAAGTAGCCAAGGCTTGCCGAGCCCAGGGCGCGACCGGTTTGCTGGTATGGGTCATATCCGGCAACAAGCCGGCCAGGAAGTTTTACGAAAGCCTGGGTGCAGAACTGTTGATAGAGCAGGGCTTCAACTGGGACGGCATGGATTTGCAGGAGGCCGGTTACGGCTGGAAGGATTTGGGCATGCTGTTGTCCGAAGCGCCGGAGATGGCGGCTGCCCGCAGGAATTTGCACTAACGGGATTGAGCCCGCTGCCCTGCGTGCTAACGAGCAGTGCGGCGGTCCGGTGTTTTGCTTGAATTTTGCATGCATTAGCGATTTTTTTTACCTTTGTTCTTGTTTTTACTCTAGGAGAAACTCCATGACGATTCGCGTCGCAATCAACGGCTATGGCCGTATCGGCCGCAACATCCTTCGCGCTCACTACGAAGGCGGTAAAAAGCATGACATCCAGATCGTTGCGATCAATGACCTGGGCGATGCCAAATCGAATGCCCACCTGACACGTTACGATACCGCGCATGGCAAATTTCCAGGCACCGTGACAGTCGACGGCGATTACATGATCGTCAACGGCGACAAGATACGCGTATTCGCAGAACGCAATCCAGCGAATATTCCCTGGGGTGCAGAAGGCGTGGACGTGGTGCTGGAGTGCACAGGCTTCTTCACGACCAAGGAAAAAGCCTCGGCCCACATCGCCGGCGGCGCCAAGAAAGTCATCATCTCCGCTCCGGGCGGCAAGGATGTCGACGCTACCGTGGTATACGGCGTCAACCACAATGTATTGAAATCCACCGATACCGTGATTTCCAATGCATCCTGCACCACCAACTGCCTGGCCCCACTGGCCAAGTCCCTGAACGATGCAGTCGGCATCGTCAACGGCTTGATGACCACAGTGCACGCTTACACCAACGACCAGGTATTGACCGACGTGATGCACGAAGACCTGCGCCGCGCCCGTTCCGCTACCCAAAGCATGATCCCGGCCAAGACCGGCGCCGCTGCCGCGGTAGGCCTGGTATTGCCTGAACTGAACGGCAAGCTGGACGGCTACGCGATCCGCGTTCCTACCATCAATGTGTCCATCGTTGACCTGTCTTTCGTCGCTGCGCGCGATACGACTGTTGAAGAAATCAACAGGATCATGAAAGATGCCTCCGAAAGCGCCGCATTGAAGGGCATCCTGAACTACAACGACGACCTGCTGGTATCGGTGGATTTCAACCACAATCCGGCTTCCAGCACGTTTGACTCCACACTGACCAAAGTGTCGGGCCGCCTGGTCAAGGTATCGTCCTGGTATGACAACGAGTGGGGTTTCTCCAACCGCATGCTGGACACTACCGTCGCCCTGGTCAACGCCAAGTAAGCATACGGAATACGCTGTTTGAAATACTGATGAAATACCCCGAACTTTTCGGGGTATTTTTTTGTCCAATCGCCTGTTGATCACTTCGGATCGACCATTTTCGGAGACATGAACTATGTTAAATGCCAGGAAACTCGTTGCAGACAATAAGGGATTTTTATTATTCCTGGCGTGTATGCTGATGGTCCGCAGTGCGCTGGCCGACTGGTACCTGGTGCCATCGAGTTCCATGTATCCCAGCCTGCTGGAAGGCGACAGAGTGATCTGCGACCGCCTGGCCTATGACGTCAAACTGCCGTTTACCGATGTGATCCTGAAGCATATCGCCGATCCCCAGCGCGGCGATATCGTCACCTTCAGTTCGCCGGAAGACGGCGTGCGGCTGGTCAAGCGCCTGATCGCGGTTCCCGGCGACGTGGTGGAAATGAAAGATGAGCACCTGGTCATCAACGGTGTCCAGGCGGATTACCGCATCCTCGCCGCATCCGATAAAAAGCATATGACGCCGGAGCGTGAGTACCAGGGCGAGCAACTGGTGCTGCACGAGAGCCTGGGGGAATTGCAGCACGGTATCATCGTCATGCCGGGCAAGCTGGCCATGCGCAATTTCGGGCCGGTGACGGTACCGGCCGGCCAATACCTGATGCTGGGCGATAATCGCGACAATAGCCGGGATTCCCGCTATATAGGTTTGGTGAAGCGGGAGTTGATTACCGGCCAGGTCAAGCGGCTGTTGTTTTCGCTGGATGGCGATAATTATTATTTGCCGAGGTGGGAGAGGATAGGGGCGGCGGTTTAGCTTTTATTTGGGCGGTGCCCTGATGTCCTCTGTGCTGATGACGGTCTCTGTGTGTTGAGATTGCTGGCGGGGGGGGTAGCCCGGCGGCTACTTACTTTCTTTGTCTCGCCAAAGAAGAGTAAGCAAAGAAAGGCGACCGCAAGCCTCGCCCCTACGGGGTGCCCGATTATGCGGTACAAAAAATGGGA
>JAZJYH010000004.1:0-7845 GCA_040390485.1 Pseudomonadota bacterium | reverse complement strand
TCGACGAACTCCATCGCGATATAGGTCGTCTCCGGCGTTTCGCCGTAATCGTAGACCGCGACGATGTTGGGATGCGTCAGGCGTCCGGAGGCTTGCGCCTCGTTCTTGAAGCGGGCGACCAGTTCGGCCTCCTGGTGATCCCCGAACAACTCCGCGCGTATGGTCTTCAGCGCCACTACCCGCGCAATATTGGCATCATAGGCCTTGTACACGACGCCCATTGCGCCGGTGCCAAGAACACTGTCAATTCGGTACTTGCCTAGTTGCTCTATCATTCCCATTTACATCTCAATAAGAACTTATGTCGTCCGCTGTGACGAAAGAAGTTCATTATCTCAGATTTTCCGTCAGGATACGCCTGTATGTGCCTATAGCAACAACTTGGCAACTAGGCGGCGGCAAGCCTGACGGACAGGGAATTATTCCTCCAGCATCTTCAGGGCGCTGGCCAGGCTGGTGCGCATGCGCCCGAAGGATTGCGCCAGGGCCGACAATTCGTCATTGCCTTTCACGTCAAACTCTTCCACGTCGAATTTACCCATGCTGACCTGGTCGGCCATATTGGCGAGATTGGTAATGCGGCGCGTCACGAAGAAGTGCACCATCACGTTCAGGGCGATAAAGACAAAGACAAACACGCCCAGCAAGGACAGCATGAAGGTCTTGAAGATGGAATTGGCGCGTTGCAGCGGCACCGCCATCGGCACCGAGATCACCTGGGCGCCGATGACTTCATTCAGGTTCCAGCCGAAACCGTTATTCGGGCCGTAGATATCGGTCATGGTTTTGGGCGCCGCATCGGCGGTGCTATGGCAAGCCAGGCAGGCCGGATCCTTGATCTGCAGGGGGCGGGCGATATACAGCGCGCGCCCTATAGGCGTGTCGCGCTCGCCGACATATTCCGGCATGGCCGGATCGCTGCGCAGCTTATGCACGATATCGGCTTCCCAATCGGAAGCCTTGTCGCGCAAGTTGGTGGGATTCAGCGTCGCTTCCTTATAGGTGAAATCCGGATAGGACTTCAACACCGTATTCAGGTTCTCGGTGGCCGAATACGAAGGCACGGATTGCGGATGGAATTGGTACTTCATCTGGGTTTGCAGCAGCGGCGCGATCTGCTTGGAGGTATAGGTGCGCACCGCTTTGGCCGACTCCAGCAGGAAACGCGCGTTTTGCAGGGTTTCTTCGCGCGCACTCTCCTTCAACAATGCATTCGCGATCAATCCCGCGGCGACAAAACCTATCGCAAAAATAGAGATGAACACAAGGTTGAACTTGGTGGCTATCGACATTTTCATGCTGTTTCCTTCAAATTAAGGGTGCAGGTCTGACCGTGCTGAATAATGACTGGATGCGTTTTATCTATCAATACTTGATGACTGGGGTTGCCACCGGCACTGGTGTAGGCGGATGTGCCGACGCCGCCTGGCTGGCCTGCTGTTGCGACGGCGGCTGTGCCTTGCTGGCTTCTTTCGGCGCAGGCGGATGCAGGACGGGCTTCCATTCGGCCGACTGCCCTAGCTGCTCATCCAGCTGCTTGCGAAAAGCGGCATCCTTTAGGCGCGGCGCAAACCGGCTGACAAAGCCTTTTTTTAGCGCCAGGCTATTATTCAACCAGGCTTCCACGTCGGCGAAATCGACCTCACGCTCCTTGGACGCCGGCAGCCGGGTGCCCTTCAGCCTGTCGGGGGCCGGGGTGACTGGATCGCGAAACGAGACCGGCATCTCGGCCAGGAAATCCTTGGCCGGACGCGGCAAGACCTTCAGGCCCTGGCCTACATTGCCCACCGCAAACTGCTCGCGGCTGATCTTGACGTCCGCGCCAGCCTTACCGCGCTCGTCCATCTCATTGGCGAGCTGCGCGCCCTCTTCGGCAAACATTTCGCCTTTATTGGCGGTACTGTGCACTATGCTGGAGCCGTTATCGACGGCGACCCTGAGCACAGGCGAGGTGACCAGGATGCGCTTGCCGCCGCCCTTGGACAAGACCTTGACCCAGCCTTGCAGCAATACCAGCTCGGTGCGGGACTGCGCATCGGCGCCGATATTGCCCAGGTATAGCCTGGTCTCTGGACCCAGCGCCATGATCAGCTCCGGCGACACTTCCAGCTGGGCGCCCGCCGCCCCGGTTTCCACAATATCGTCCTTTTGCATCAGCACGCCTACGCCGGCCTTGTACACCGCGGTGCCGCGTATCAGCCGCACCGGCTTGTCTGCCAGCGAAATGTTGGCCATATTCGGTGCCGCATGCGCCGCCATCACTACGGCCTGTGCCGTCAGGGCGGCCGTTACCAGTATTCTTGAAAAAATAATCTGCCTCATTGGTCTTATTTGGTTCCGTCATCCGCTGCTTCCGGGGCCGTCGGCGCTTTCGGCGCCGCTCCCGCGCCGCTGCCGGCCGAGCCCCCGCTATTCAATAATATCGGGGTACCCGATACCGCCACGCTGGCCGGACCGATCACGATAAAGCCGCCGCCGGCCTTCAGTGTGATGCTCATGCCCGCCTCTATCACGACATTCATGCCGGCCTTGATATGGATATCGGTGCCGGCCTCCAGTCCGTATTTCATGCCGGCCTTGCTTTGCAGGTCCTGGCCGGCATCCATCGAGGTGGTGCCGGTCACTTTTTCATTCAGGTCGCCCTTGACGGTCACGCTCTTGTCGCCGCCTACCTGCTCCAGCTTGTCTTTTTCCACCATTTGATGGCGGTTATTGCCTATCCATTCCAGCAAGTCGTTCTTGACATAGTTGTCCTGGTTTTTTTCGGCATGCAGGAATACCTGCTCGCTGCCCTTCTTGTCTTCGAAACGCAGTTCGTTGTACCCCTCGCCGCCCTTGGTCGAATTACTCATGATGGTCGACCTGCTGGCCTGGTCGGGCAGCTTGTACGGTGGCATGGTGTCGGCGTTATACACGCTGCCGGTCACCAGCGGCTGATCGGGGTCGCCCTCCAGGAAACTGACGATGACTTCCTGCCCTATGCGCGGGATGAACAAATGACCCCAGCGCTTGCCGGCCCAGGCCTGCGACACCCGTACCCAGCAAGAGCTGGCTTCGTCATCCTGGCCCACCCGGTCCCAATGGAACTGCACCTTGATGCGCCCGTATTTATCGGTCCAGATTTCCTCGCCGGCCTTACCGACCACGATCGCGGTCTGCGGCCCCTGTATCACCGGTTTCCTGGCCCGCATTTCCGAGCGGTAGGCATGCACCTTGCGGATGGCGCTGAAGCGGCAATCGAGGAACAGCGTCTTTTCCGGCGTCGGTGAACTTTGGTAGGCATCCGAAGCAAGTGCGTATTCCGCGTCGACTACCAGGAATTCGGCATTCTGGTCGGCACGGGCATGCTCGGCCAGGGTAAACATGCCGCCGGGAAAAACGCCGCGGGCGGTCGTGCCGGCACTGACTTTTTCATAATTGGACTGCAAGGCTTCCACATTCAGCTGGGCCGAAGTTTCGCCGTCGCCGCGCTCGATGAACAGACCGGGATAATCGTAGACCTCGTGGTCGTGCTGGTCATGGCTGCGCATGATCTTGGACTTCACCAGCAGGTTGCCGGCCGGTTTTTCAAAATCGAAGGCCTTCAGCGCGTAGGCGTCGGTATGTATCTCGCCGCCCATCAGCCATTGATACACGACCTCGCCATTGCGCATCGCGGCCTCATCGTCCGGCACATAGTTCAGCTCTGCATAGCCGGGCAGGGTCGAATGGGCGGAATAGGAATCGGCCAGCACCAGCGTATGCCGGCCGCTCTGATGCTTGAAATAATAATAGATGCCGAAGCGCTCCATCAGGCGGCTGACAAAATTGAAATCGCTTTCCCGGTATTGCACGCAATACGGCAACACCGGATAGGTCGCTGTCAGCGAGCCCAGATCAAAGTCGGCGATCGTGTATTTTTCAAAGATGGCCTTGATGATGTCGAGCGCGGTCTTTTCCTGGAAAATACGGCAGTCGGCGGTACGCGTCAGGAACCATAACCAGGGCCGTACCGTCGCCTGGTAGGTGGCATAGCGCCCCTGCCGCCCGGTCATCGTGAAGCGGGTCACCAGGCCGTTGAACTCCCTTTGCTCGCCGTCCGGCCGATCCATCGCGATCGACATATCCTTGCCCAGGATGTCATCCACCTTGATGTCGGATTTCTCGCTGAGCAAGTCCAGGTGGTATTCGCCCAGGCTGCCCAGGCCATCGCTACCGCGCATGCGGTGGAACAGCAATACATTCGCCCCCAGCGGGCTGGTGATCTCGACTCGGCGATTGTCCTGGATGGCTGGCATGTGTGGCTTTTTCTGGTGTTGTATAAATGCTGGCGGTCGATCTGCTACCGAGCTTGCCGGCGATCTTCTTGCCGGCGAGTATTCATGGAATCATGGTCTTGGTGGTGGCGGGATTATTGATGCTGATCACACCGGCCCAATTGCACATGCATTTGGACACATTATCCAGCGCCGGCATGAAACCTATCATGACGGTTGCCGCCCCCGGCACCCAGGGGGCGGAGGTGGCAGGAATACAGGGCATGGGCGTCAGCACGCCGAGCGCCGCCGTGGTCGCCGCCGCCACCACGGGATTCGCCGGCGAATTGCACATGCCGAAAGGCATGATATTCACCATGGGAATATGGTCCATGATATTGGCGGCAGGCGGCCCCTCGCCCATCACCTTGTTCTTCGGCAAAACCACCAGCGAAGACGGAGCAGCACCGAACGTGCATTGCAACATGGCGCCCATGGAGACTTGATTTGGCATGCTTTCGCGTTCCCGTATATCGTGTCCGAATTTATCCGGCCGTACTCATCTGAATAACCTAAAGCAAACTTCTATCGCCGGCGCATACGGCACGATTCGACACGAGTCGGCACAATTCGGCACAATTCGGCACGATCAGGGCGCTGTAGCCGTATGACATCTCCGCCGGGCAAATATAGTATTGCGACGGCAGATCTAGATCCGTTGCATCATCGCATACTTTTATCATAGCGACAATCCGCTTACCTGCCGCTTCCCGCCCACCCGACTTGCCCAGACTGCGCCACGGTCGAAAAAACAGTCTACGCCGGCTGGCCTGAAAAACTGTATACCCCGAAATGTTTATATCCGATGGGAAAACTCGCCTTCACAACTTGATACGACAGGTAAAAAAATTTCCATTTGCGGCTAGTCCTGACCCCAAAAGTGGTGGCAATTTCCTGACCGTCGGGGCGATAGGCATCCGGTTCCAGCGCCTTCGCAAGGTGTTCGCCATGCAAACCCTCGGTATACGCAAACTGCCGCTGGGTCTGAGTCATGTCTTTTCCGCTTTTGGCATTGCTGTGCGAGACAAGCACCTCGCCGCCGGGAGTAGGAGATCCGACCCCGAAGGTGCAGCCTGTCATCGCGAACGTAAACATGAAGTCCGCTTCGGCGGCAAGCACTTGGTAACAAATCGCGTCCGACGAAAAATCGCAGATATAGGACTTGAAACCGATTTCCTTTTCCTTGATTGCACGCAAGCCATAGACCTTGCAGCCGGCATCGCCACATGTCGCGGTTGCGCTGGGATCCGGTTCCAATGTGAGTTCCACCGGACGCCCATATTCCCTTGTCTTGCAGGTGGGGGCCCTGACAAGATTAGACTTCATGAATCCGATCGGGTCACTGATAAACGCCGCCACAGCCTGTGGATCTGCCGCCATCGAGGTCTCCTTGCATCGTGTCAACATTTAAACTGGAACATCCTTGCATGCTCCCTTGTATTTTTACAGGCACACCACAGTTTCCAGCGCGGCTCAGGTCGACTTGATCTTGTCCATGATGAATTCCGTCACGATCTTATGCGAGGCGTGTTGCTTGAGCCACTGCATTTCTTCCACGCTATACAGCTCTGAAATAATATCCTCCACCAGTTTGCATTCGTAGCGCTGCAGGTGCCTGGCCAGATGAGCGGCGGCGCGCTCGCGTTTTGCCCCCAGCGTGCCGGAAGCAAATTTATAGCCCTTCTTGCTGATCGCGCGTATGCCTTCCAGCAAGCCCACGCCGGGTATCGCGCTGGCGCCCTTGCGATACATCTTGGCGGTCTTTTTGCTGATGATATAGGGCAGCACGTGGTCCGCTATCATATTGTGCACGAGCTGGCGGGCCGGCTCGGCATCGAGATTACTGAGGGTTTTGCACTGGCACTGGTAGGCGGTCTTGTTCGACAGTATCGTATTCAATCCATTCAAGTGCTGTTTGGTTTTGTATGCCGCCCTTCCGGCGGCAATCGAAGACGCAATAGTCAGCACGCCGCCAGTCACCACCAACCCGACCCCGGTGGCGGAAACCCCGCCGGCAACCGCAGCGGCGATCACCGACAGAGAGCTGCTGCCGGTGGCTACTTGCGCGATCTGTATGCCGACCGAAGCCGCGGTCGAGCCTCCCTTGCCGACCTTCTTGGCAATTTGCAGATGCCGGTTGATGGGCTCGCCCGTCGGCAGCGGGGGAATTTTTGGTTCTGACATTCTTATTTTCCTCGGTACAAAAACGATTTATTTAATATTGTGAATCGCAGGCCCAGTTCAACACCTTTGATACCGTTCCCGCATGCCGCGCGTGAGTGTTTCCATCATTTCATAGGCTGTTCGCGTGTCGCCGGCTTCCAGCGCCGCGACCGCAGGCTGTATGCTGTCGACGTAGGTCTACCGGAATATGTCGGCAGCATCGGGGCGGCTATTGATCGCATCGACCACTTGGGGCGGCCTTACATCATTACTTTGGGGCCTTTTGCCATTGCCAGTTTCCCATTCACTGTTATGTAGTACCCGCCGAATTTCCCTTTACTCTTATTTTCGGCAACATAGTTAGTGGAGCCTTTATTAATCACACGATGGCCGCTCGGATCAAGTATCGTGTAATCACTCGCACTCCCCCACCCTCCGGTTGATCTGCCGCTGACAACGACCCAGTGGCCGCTACCACCCGCCCATTCGACCGCGACAATCATAGGATGCTTCGCGTTTGCAGCCCTCATCGCAGTTTTCATCTCAGCAACCGTTCCTGCATGGTAGGTCGCATCAATACTGTATTCACGCTTTAAGAGCTTTGCCAAATGTATTCCGTCCGTTCCGCTGCCAACACTCACTTTCGTTCCGAGATTTTTCATCATCTCGTCCGCGCCGACCATCTTCACTAAGCCCGGTCGATCAGCTGTGGCGCGGTCGTACGCACCACCGCCAGAGTCGACTCTTTCTCCCGCAATTTTAAGCGACTCCTCGGTCTGGAAATTGGTAACATCCAGCAGATTTACAATCATGCCGACACAACAATATCCACAAGATTGCGCATCCGTTTGTTTTAAAATGTTGTTACCCGCTTGATATCTCGTTATCCAACTCATGATTCCCTCGTTGGTTTGGTTTAAATTAATAAGAACGCGTCACTCAAAAGAATATTCAAATTCCCCTGCGTGAACGCTGACATGTACACGTTCCACAGACCGCCCTTCCATCATGCGTTTCAAAAATTCTCCACTAATTACCGGCAATACCGAATTGGTCAGGATCGCGTCTATCATGCGGCCGCCACTCTCCAGCTCGGTACAGCGACTGGCGATCAGCTTCACTACCTCATCGGTATAGGTAAACGGGATCTTGTGACTTTCGCCCACCCGTTTCGCGATACGCCCCAGCTGCAGACGGATGATCGCGCCTATCATTTCATCGTTGAGCGGATAGTAGGGTATCGTCACCACGCGGCCCAGCAGGGCCGGCGGGAATATTTTCAACAAGGGTTCGCGCAGCGCCTTGGCGATGCCTTCCGGCTCAGGCATCAGGTCCGGGTCCTTGCACAGGTTCATGATCATGTCGGTGCCGGCATTGGTGGTCAGCA
>JAZJYH010000003.1:0-4055 GCA_040390485.1 Pseudomonadota bacterium | reverse complement strand
TTCAGCACCCAGCCCAGGGTATTGTGTTCTGCGTGCAGCGAGGCGGTTTGCCAGACGCCGTCCTTTAGCAGGCCGGCGTATTGCGGGATCTTGCGGGCGGCGGCCATGATCAGGGCCCAGGTCAGTTCGGCCGGCGCGGTGGGGTCGCCGGTGCCTTCCACTATGGTGACGCCGCATTCGCTGGCGGCGGCCAGGTCGATATGGCCGGCCACCTTGCCGGTCTGCGACAGCAGCTTCAGATTCGGCAATTTTTGCAGCAAGCCCCTGGGGAAAGCGGTGCGTTCGCGTATCAGCACCAGCGCCTCGAACAGCGCCAGGCGTATCGCCAGCTGGCCCAGGCCGACCGCCGAACTGTTGAACACTTTTACCTCGTGCCCCTCTAGCAGCTGATAGCATTTCAGCTGGCGGACCACGTCCTGGTAATCGTCCAATATCGCAATTTTCATGGGGCTTTCCTTAAAAAATAGGGGGCTGGGCGGCCATCCCGCAACTTCATAAACAATGTATTAGTAGCAATGTTCTTGACGTAAAATTAGCTTTGGCTTGCGCTCGAGTGTACAATTCGTCGTTACGTAGCTTTTTGATGCTTCGCGCTCCGCTAACGACGTAAAGAATTAATTTAAACACTCAGGCGGGGTGCAAGTCGGGAATGCAATTGCATTGTCTTCCTATTATCCGACAGAACCGCCGTCATCGTGACCATCGACATCGTACTTGAGCCATGCGTATCGTGCTCGTACCGCCTGATGCCCCTAACGCCGATCCTGCCGTGCCGCTACACAGATTTTTATTGGCATTGGAGGTAGTATCGTGAATCAACCCATCATGGGAGGCGTAGCCGCATTGAATGTGCCGGCTTACGTCAAGCAACAAAAATTGATCAACTGGGTCGCGGACATCGCCGCGCTGACCAAACCGGACAGCGTCTACTGGTGCGACGGCACGCAGGAAGAGTATGACCGCCTGTGCGCGCAGATGGTGGCCGCCGGCACCATGAAAAAGCTGAACCAGGCCAAGCGCCCGAACAGCTACCTGGCCTGCTCCGACCCTAGCGACGTTGCCAGGGTGGAAGACCGCACCTTTATCTGCTCGCAAAACAAGGACGACGCCGGCCCTACCAATAACTGGATGGCCCCGGCAGAAATGCGCACCACCCTGAACGGCCTGTTCGACGGCTGCATGCAGGGTCGCGTGATGTACGTCGTGCCTTTCTCCATGGGCCCGCTGGGCTCGCCCATCGCCCACATCGGCGTGGAGCTGTCCGATTCCCCGTATGTGGCGGTGAATATGCGCATCATGACGCGCATGGGCAAGGCCGTGTACGACGTGCTGGGCACCGACGGCGAATTCGTGCCCTGCGTGCACACGGTAGGCGCGCCGCTGCAGGCCGGCCAACAAGACGTGGCCTGGCCTTGCAATGCCACCAAGTACATCGTGCACTACCCTGAAACCCGCGAAATCTGGTCTTACGGTTCCGGCTACGGCGGCAATGCGCTGCTGGGCAAGAAGTGTTTCGCGCTGCGCATCGCCTCCACCATGGGCCGCGACCAGGGCTGGCTGGCCGAACACATGCTGATCCTAGGCGTGGAGTCGCCTGCCGGCAAGAAGCACTATGTGGCGGCGGCTTTCCCTTCGGCCTGCGGCAAGACCAATTTTGCCATGCTGATCCCGCCCAAGAGCTTCAACGGCTGGAAAGTCACCACCATAGGCGACGACATCGCCTGGATCAAGCCGGGCGCCGACGGCCGCCTGTATGCGATCAACCCGGAAGCCGGCTATTTCGGCGTGGCCCCGGGCACCAATACCGTCACCAATTCCAATTGCATGGCTTCGCTAGGCGAAAACACCATCTTCACCAATGTGGCGCTGACCGACGACGGCGACATCTGGTGGGAAGGCCTGACCAAGGAAGCGCCAGCGCACCTGATAGACTGGCAAGGCAAGGACTGGACTCCGGCCATCGCCAAGGAAACCGGCCGCAAGGCGGCCCACCCGAATGCGCGCTTCACGGTTGCCGCCACCCAGAACCCGGTGATCGACGCCGCCTGGGACGATCCGGTCGGCGTGCCTATCTCGGCCTTCATCTTCGGCGGCCGCCGCTCCACCACCGTGCCGCTGGTCACCGAAGCCCGCAACTGGGTGGAAGGCGTGTACATGGCAGCGACCATGGGTTCCGAAACCACTGCAGCCGCGGCCGGCCAGCAGGGCGTAGTGCGGCGCGATCCTTTCGCGATGCTGCCCTTCATCGGCTACAACATGAGCGACTATTTCCAGCACTGGCTGAACCTGGGCCAGAAGATCGCCGCCAGCGGCGCCAAGGTGCCCGGCATTTTCTGCGTCAACTGGTTCCGCACCGACGACAACGGCAAGTTCGTCTGGCCCGGCTTCGGCGACAATATGCGCGTGCTGAAGTGGATGCTGGAACGCATAGAAGGCAACGGCGGCGGTGTGGAAAACGTGTTCGGCACCACGCCGCAATTCGGCGACCTGCAATGGGACGGCCTGGAATTCACGCAGCAGCAGTTCGATACCATCACCTCCATCGACAAGGCGGCCTGGGAAGCAGAATTGAAACTGCATACCGAGCTGTTCGACAAGCTGAAGCACCACCTGCCGGCCGAGCTGGAAGCCACCCGCGCCAGCCTGGAAAAGCGCTTGGCGGCCTAAGCTGCCATTAGCTTTGCATAGAAAAACGCGGCTATATGCCGCGTTTTTTGTTTGTCGGCGACTACAAAACCATGGCACGAGCAATGCGGCTTCGCCGCTAAAGATGGTGTAAGGGCCGCCGCATCACAGGCTGGGCCGTGATTTTATCCACAAGCACCCTCAGGCACTTATTCGGGCACTTATCCCCAGGCAAGAAACGAGAGGGCGCGCCATGGAGAGCGATGGCAGCATCCGGATTGCAGCAAACGGCGATGCGCGATTGTATGGCGCGCTGCCATGAGCGTGCGCGATGAAGATTATCGCCGGCAAACTCAGAGCCAAAGTCCCCGGCGCCCAAATGAAAAAACCCGCAAAAACAAGCTTTTGCGGGTTCAAATCCTGCTGTGGAGGACAGCAGGAGGAGACAACTTGAGGCTTAGTAGGCGGTCGAGCGGCGTACGCGCAGGTTGTTCCTGGCGGTAGCCTGTATCGAAGCGCTGGTAATGTCGGCGAACGACATGCCGGCGGATTCCGCAGAATTGTTACGCGCTGCATAGGAGTTAGCCACAGACTTATCACCAGCCTTGTCCACAGCATTATCCACAGTGTCGTAGCCGACCACGGTGACCGTGTTCAGGCGGCGCGACAATTTGCGGATCAGCGGCGCGGCCAGATAGGCCACCGGGAAAGCGATAGGCCAGGACGTCAGCCAGGCTTCCATCCAGGCGCCGAAAAACTCATTGCTGAAACCGGCCCAGACCAGGCGCATGACAGCCGTGGCAACCAGCGTAATCACGCCGGTCATCAGGATGGTCGGCAACATGGTAGCCAGGCTCTTGGAGCCGGCCACAGCGCGCTCGGACGGCGGTGTATACATATTCGAACCAGTGTATAAAGAAAAATGTTGCATTAAAGCTCCTTATTCTTAATCTTAACTTAGTCTTGAAAACCTGTTTTTAGCCGCGGGCAGCCAGGGCGCGCAACTCAGCCGCCATGCTAGGCGAGCTATAGTCCAGGTCGCGGGCAGCGCGATGGATGGCCAGCACGTTGCGCAGGTTGCGGCTTGCTACTTTTTCATCCTTGCTTTGCCTAGGGCTGATCACCAGCAGGGCGGCGCGCAGCAAACCCATGATCAAGGGCTTGAAAACAACCAGCATGGTAGCCAGGATACCCATGCCCAGCAAAGGGCGGGCGGCGGCAACTACACTGCTAACAGCCATTTCCGCGACGGGCATGGCACTTTGCAAAGGAAAGGCGATGGTCAGGAAAGTCATAATATTTCTCCACATTTCTATCTATTTCAGCGATGATGTCACTATATTGCAGTGCAATATATAAATCCAATTACGATTTTCCATACCTGTTATATAGTTTCTGAATACCAATACCAATAGATTAATGCTCTTAGG
>JAZJYH010000002.1:0-167925 GCA_040390485.1 Pseudomonadota bacterium | reverse complement strand
CGTGTTGACATTTAATTTGGGTGTGCGAATGAGTCTAAACAGGTGCAGGGCTAGGGTGTAGCAGGGGTTTCGAGCAGTATACTGCTCGCCTGCGCAACGACATTGGCTTGCAAGCCAATGTGCGCCCTGCAAGGGCAGCACGCGCCGCAGTGCGAGCACTGTCAGCGGGCTGCAACAACGCCCTGCGCCTGTTTAGACCCATTCCCTCCGGGTTCAAGCCATAACGCGCGCTGGACTGCGTTGCACTCCTTGTTCATAGCCCACTATGAACTGCGTCGCACGCCTTGCCAGCCCGCGTTATGGCTTGAACGCATCTCCCAAATTGAATGTTAACACGCCCTAGGGCGCCGCCGTAATCTCGGCCTGCTCGGGTTGTGCTATGCGCAGGTAGTCGCCCGCATCCAGCACGATGGACCTGTCCAGCCGTCCTGCATTGAAGGCGATCTGCCGGTAGCGCCTGAATAATTCGGGGTCCACCAGCAAACGCAGCCTGGGGGAGAAAGAGAAGGGTGGGATCGCGCCTATCACGCAACCGGTCAGTGCCGTGGCTTCTTCCGCAGAGAGCAGGCTGGCTTTGGACAGGCCGTAATATTGCGCGACTTTTTTGAAATCGACTTTGCGGTCGCCGGGGACGATGGTCATGACATGGAAGTCGGCATTCTTCAATTGACAGATCATCGCCTTGGCCCCTTGCCCGACCTCGGTGCCGCGCACCGCAGCCACCCGCTCCGAATTACCTTCAAGCGCATGCTCCACCACACGGAAACTGGCGCCGGACTCGGTCAATAGCTGCTGCAGTCGTTCAAACACGAGCTTTCTCCACGGGTGGTGCTAAATTCACAATTTTACCTGCAAGCCAGGAACATTTGCCATGCAGGCGCAAATGCCACATTAGAATTTTTTGTATGTTGCAACAGTTTATACTTCTTGCAATAAAGCCGCGCAAGCGGCGTCACTGGCACAGGGAATGAGTATATTTTCAATCGGAATCAGGCGCTGGCTGGGTCTTGCCTTGTGCGGTTTGCCGGCTGTGGTCTTTAGCGGCTGGCTGATGGGCAGCGAGAAAATGGCCAGGATCATGTCCGGCACTGCCGCCATGCCGCTGATGGCAGCGATCCTGTTCGTCCTGGCCGGGATTTGCCTGTTGGGCTCCTACCGCAGTAACTGGTCGCGCAATGTGCTGCGCTTCTTTTCCATGATCCTGGTCGTGGTGCCTGGCCTTGTCCTGATCGAACTGGTATTCAAGGTCGACTACGGCTTCGACCTGTTCCCTTCCTTGGAGCTGGTATCCGGTGTCAGCCAGCAAACCGGCAGCCTGGCACCGGATACCTGTGTCGCCCTGATACTGGCGGGCCTGGTTTTCTTGCTCAATAGCATGCATGCACGCAGCAAGCACGTACGCCAGCTTATCCGGGTATTGATTATCGCGATATTGCTGACAGGCACCCTGGGTCTGGCCGCCTACATGCTGAACCTGGAGATGCTGTACCACGTGGCCGGCTTCAATCGCATCGCCGCGCCGTCTGCGCTCGGTGCCTGCCTGCTGGGCCTGGGATTGTGGTTTTTTGTCGGTGATGGCATCACCCATCACGTGGCCGATTTGCAAAGCGAGGATCAGCGCATTACCAGCATTGCCGCGGTCCTGCTGACGGTACTGGCAGTAGTGGCGGGCTTGACCGGCTTCGCGGTGCTGCAGCAGGGCTATGAGCAATCGACCACCGACCATATGAAAAACGGCGCCAGCCGCAATGCCGTCGTCATTTCGCACATGCTAGACCAGGCTAGCCAGCTGGCCAAATCGATCGCTACCCGTCCCGCCCTGAAAAAGAGCCTGGCCCTGCTGAGCGAACGGCCGCACAATGCCGAGGCCATCGCTTTCGTCGGCGAGGTCGGCAGGACCTTCCTGCCGCTGGGCTTTACCGGCATCGACTTCTATGATGCCCACGGTGTGCATGTGAACACCACCGGCAGCATGAGCGCGGGTCAGGCCGGCGCCGTGGCCTACCTGAACGCCGACGCCGGGCACAAGAGAACCGAGACGCTGCTGTGGCAGGACGGTTTTGTACTGCGCTCGGAGAACGAGGCGGTTGTGGACGGCAAGATAGTCGGCCGCTTGATTACCGAGCAAAGATTGCCGGCCCTGTCCAGCCTGGTCAGGGATTTGCAGTCTGCCGGCGACTCGGATGATGCCTTGCTGTGCTCCCGCAAAGAGCAGGATGCCGTTTGTTTTCCTAGCCGATTTTATCCGGCCAGTATGCAGGTTCCCATGTACCAGCGCGATGGCGGCGTCAATTTGCCGATTGCCAAGGCGCTACTGGGGGAGTCCGGCGCGGTCGCGGTCGTCGACCTGAGTGGCAACACCGTACTGGCGGCATTTGCGCCCATCGGCAAGCATGGACTGGGCCTGGTCTTGAAGACCGATCTGCGGGAGCAATACGCCTTGCTGCGCAAGCAGTTCAACCTGCTGGCCGTGCTGCTGGCGCTGCTGGTGGTATTCGGTACCGTCGTACTGCGCAAGCAACTGCAGCCGCTGGTGGGGCATATCCTGCAGGAGCAAAAACGGATGAAACTGATCCTGGAAAATTCCACCGATGCCTTTGTCATGGTCGGCCCGAATGGCCAGATCCGCGACTGGAACGCGCAAGCCGAACGCAGCCTGGGCTGGACCCGCGAAGAGGTGCTGGGAAAGCAGCTGCTGGAATTGATCATCCCGCCGGCCCAGCTGGATGCGGTGGTGGCCCGCATTACCCACCTCGACGATGACGCCGGCGGCCGCGGCGTCGTGGTGCACAAACGGGTAGAAATAGACAGCGTGCACAAGAACGGCAGCGTGATCCCTATGGAAATCTCGATAGCCTCGCTGTACGACGCGGACGGCTATGCCGGCCATGTGTTTCTGCGCGACATCTCTGAACGCCGGAAGGTGGACGCGCTCAAGAATGAATTCATCTCTACCGTCAGCCATGAGCTGCGCACGCCGCTGACATCCATCCACGGTTCGCTGGGCCTGGTGCTGGGCGGCGTGACCGGCGACTTGCCGGACAAGGCCAATCAGCTGCTGAACGTGGCGCACCGGAATAGCGAGCGCCTGATACGTCTCATCAATGACATCCTGGACATAGAGAAAATCGAGTCCGGCAATATGTCGTTTGCATTTAAAACTTGCAGCCTGCCTGTGCTGATACAACAGGCGCTGGAACTCAGCGCCTTCTACGGCCAGCAATACGGGGTACAGTTCCAGCTGGAGCAGCCGGTGCCGGAGGTCAGGATCAGCGTCGACCAGGACCGGCTGATCCAGGTCATGATCAACCTGTTGTCCAATGCGGCAAAGTTTTCACACGCGGCCGGCAAGGTCGAAATAGCGGCCAGGTTGACGGGACGCCGGGTCAGGGTAACGGTGACCGATCACGGCTGCGGCATACCGCTGGAATCGCACGACAAGATATTCCAGAAATTTTCGCAGGTGGACGGCTCGGACCGGCGCAAGAAGGGCGGTACCGGGCTGGGCCTCAGCATTTGCAAATCCATCATCGAGCAGATGTACGGCACAATAGGTTTCGAGTCGGCGCTGGAGATAGGCAGCAGTTTTTATTTTGAACTGCCTATCATCGCCGATGGCGAATAGCAGGCCTAGGGCCTAAAGCGGACCCTTATTCCCAGGCATCCTCTTCCAGGTAGTCGCGCTTGATGAAATCGCGGTAGGCCTGGTACACAAACATGCCGGCTCCGGCTATCGTCATCAATACCGGTATCATCAGGAACAGCAAAGGAGCTTCTACCTCGCATACGCTCAGCACGTCACACATCGCAATATGGTAGCTGCGCACCACGTTCAGGATGGCCAGGCCGATCAGCGCAAACGCCAGATAGCCGAGCGAACGAAATTTACTCGGACGTTTGTAATGTTGATCAATGTGTTGCATGGGAATTTTCCTCTCGACAATACCAGCAGTGTGGTCGCAGCCAGAGTTGACGGATACAGGACAAGAGCGCAGCGGCTTGTAGGAATAGTCTGATACGGTGTTGAAGAGGAAGAAATAAAAAATGCCGCGCAGCAGTATGCTGCACGGCATTGATATGGGCTGGTTTGGCGCTATCCGTTCAATTTATCCGTCCAACTTATGCGTCCAACTTATGTGTCCAAATTATCGGACTCAATGCATCAGCTCAATTGACGAAGCTTGCCGGCGGCTTGCCTGCGGGATGCGGCCTGCGCCGGGGCCGCGGCCCGTGGTACGGCACCTTCCCGCAGCTTAAATACGCTGACAGCCTGCGCCAGTTTGGCGGCCTGCTCTTCCATGGATTGGGCGGCTGCCGCAGACTCTTCCACCAGGGCGGCATTTTGCTGGGTCACTTCATCCATCTGTGTGATGGCCTGATTGACCTGTTCTATGCCCGTGCTTTGTTCGTTGCTGGCGGCGCTGATTTCGCTGACGATGTCGGTCACCTGCCTGACACTGTCCACCACCTGTTTCATGGTCGCGCCGGCCTGGTCCACCAGTTTGCTGCCTATACCTACATTGCCGACCGCATCGTCGATCAGCAATTTGATTTCCTTGGCGGCTGCGGCGCTGCGTTGCGCCAGCGTGCGCACCTCGGTGGCCACGACCGCGAATCCGCGCCCCTGTTCGCCGGCACGGGCCGCCTCTACTGCCGCATTCAGCGCCAGGATATTGGTCTGGAAGGCGATGCCGTCTATGACGCTGATAATATCGACAATCTTGCGCGAGGATTCATTGATGGCGCCCATGGTCTGGATGACCTGGCCCACCACCTCGCCGCCCTGGATCGCGATGTGCGAGGCCGACGCTGCCAGCTGGTTGGCATGCCGCGCATTGTCGGCATTTTGCTTTACCGTCGAAGTCAGTTCTTCCATCGCCGATGCGGTTTCTTCCAGCGAACTGGCTTGTTCTTCGGTGCGGCTGGACAGGTCCAGGTTGCCGGCGGCGATCTGGCTGGAGGCGGTCGCGATCGTGTCGGTGCCGGTGCGCACCTCGCCGACTATCTGCAGCAGGCTGTCATTCATCGCTTTCAGCGCATGCATCAATTGGCCGGTTTCGTCCCGGCTGGCAGGGCGGATGTCGGTGGTCAGGTCGCCCTGCGCAACTTTCTCGGAAATTTCCACCGCTTCCATCAGCGGCCGGGAAATAATGCGGGCGATTACCACCGCCAGCAACAGGCCGACCACCACACAGCTGACCAGCAGGACGATGATCCACATGCGCGCGGCCGTATAGATCGCATCGGCGCCCTGGTCGGCCGCCGTACTGCCGTCATCATTGATTTTTACCAGTTGATCCAGTTGTTCGCTCAGTTGGCGGAACAATTTGTTGGATTCTGCCCTGAATACTGCGCGCGCTTCATCTTTTTTACCGGCGCGTGACATCTCGATAATTTTTTTGCTCTCTGCCAGGTAGGCATCCAGTGACTTTTCGAATTCGGGATAAATCCGTTTCTCTTCCGGCTCGGAAATCAGCTTCGCGTAGGTTTCCTGGAGTTTCCTGAACAGGCCCAGGCGGGTCTCCATGGCTTTTTCGGACGACGTGAAATCAGCTTCTTCTGTGGAAAGAATGTGTTGCAGCTCAGAGATGCGGAAACGTGCCAGCGAGGATTGCATCTGCAAGCCGGTGCGTATGCTGGGCAGCCAGTTGGTGGCGATATCGGTCGATGCATGGTTGACCTGAATCAGTTTGCTGATGGAAAACACGCCTAGCAGCACGGTCAAGGCAATCATCAGGATAAAAGAACTCATCAGCTTGCTGCTGATCTTCATATTATTAAACCATTTCATGGCGGGTCCTCGGAGGAATTGGGAAAGGGGTTTTCATCTAAGCGGCGTCATTATTATTTTGATAGCGGCCTATTGCATGGAAACATGTCATAGCGCACAGCTTTCGATGAATTGGATTTTGTTGCTAATATAGAATTCTTGCCAGCGTACTCAGGATTGGTATTTTTTGACGTAACGCCCCGGTCAAGCTCCCGGTGCAACCGTAGGCCGCGGCCAGCCTGCGTAGCAAGTAACCGGTGCAGTACAGGAGGACGCGATGGTCGTATCGGATGGGATGCACATCGCAGTGCCTCTGGCGCAGCTAAGTTCTCGCAGCTAAGTTCTTTTTCTGGAGCCAGTATATAACCGACCCTAATGACGGGAAAGACAGCAAAGCCAGAGTATTGTAACAACCAGATTGCCGTGTAGCAATAATTTAGTCGGGGGTACCTGCACTTGATCGCGAGCATTTGCAAAAAAACAGGCTGCTTCCATTTCCCCCGTTATCTATAATGCAAACTATTGATGCCGCGATGAACTGACGCCGCTTTGTCCAGCGCCTGGTGTTCGTGCAGAAAGAAGATGGCGGCGTTTCTGCTGCATCTGCTGATGCGCATAACTGAGACTTCCGTGTATGCTCGTATCCTTCACGCTGCCAGATGCACACAGGGAAAGACATGAAAAGCTTTAGAAAATTGCTACAGGCTGCATTGCTGCTCTTGCCCCTGCTGATGGTCGGGGGCGCATCTGCCGCTACCGACAGGGCGGTAGTCAAGCGCGAGGTGGATCACCTGCTGGACACGCTGGTGGTGTCCAAGTGCCAGTTCAACCGCAACGGTGACTGGTATGACGGCGCCGACGCCAAATCTCACCTGACCAAGAAGTACGATTATTTTTTGATACGCGGGGAAATTTCGAGCGCAGAATCCTTCATCGAGCTGGCTGCCAGCAAGAGCAGCATGAGCGGCCGAGCCTACCTGGTGAAATGCGGCGACGGCAAGCCCATGGAAAGCGGCCCCTGGCTGAAGCAGGAGCTGGCCAGGTACCGCATGCGGCTGAAGTAGGCGGACGTTCGTCTACCCGGAGCTAAACCCCGCCGGCCAATTTTTTCACCAGCTTGTACAGGAACTCCCTGCCGTCATACAGACGGCTCTGCAGCAGGCGCTCGTTGAGTCCATGCGCATGGACGTCGGCACTGTCGGCAAAGATGCCGGATACGCCGTACATCGGGATGCCGGCCTTGCGCATGAACAGGCTGTCCGAGGCACCGGTACTCATGGCCGGGATCAGCGGCACGCCCGGCCACATCTGTTCACTGATCTGTTGTATCGGTTCCAGGATGGCCGGGTTCAACGCAGACGGTGGGCTGGGGGTTGGGGCCAGCCATTGCTTGACTTCTATCGCCGGGTTGGCGACCAGCTCTTTCAATTTCTGGTCCACCATGGCCAGGTCGTCCCACGGCAATATCCGGCAATTGACCGTAGCGCGCGCCGATTGCGGCAACGCATTTTCTGCATGGCCGGCGTTCAGCATGGTGGTCACGCAGGTGGTGCGCAAGGTGGCATTATAGACCGGCTGTTTGGACAGGCGGTCCACCACCTCGGGCTCCAGCTTGCCCTCGCCCAGGCTGCGCATGTCGGCCGCCAGTTGTCCGCTGAAGGTGGCGGCGCTGCGCCGGAAGTATTCCTGGGTCACCGGCGCCAGCTTGGCCGGAAAGGCGTATTGTGCGATGCGGTTGACGGCGGCGGTAATATCGTAGATCGCATTGTCGCTGCGTGGCTGCGAGCTATGGCCGCCGGGATTGTGGGTGCTCAGCTCATAGGTGACGAAGACTTTCTCGGCGACCTGCACCCGCTGGATATTCGGTTTGCCGTTGTAGAGCTCGCCGCCGCCGCCCTCGTTGATGCCGAACTCGGCGTCTATCCAGTCGCGGTGATTTTCCGCCAGCCATTTGGCGCCATTGGTAGGCACGGCGCCGCGCTCTTCGTCCGAAGTCAGCGCCAGGATAATGTCGCGTCGCGGCTTGTATCCTTCCCGTTTTAGCTGCGACAGGATAGACACGAAGGCCGACGCCATCGCCTTGTCGTCCGCGGCGCCGCGCGCGGTGAAGTAGCCGCCGGTCTCTACCAGCTTGAACGGGTCGGTACTCCAGTCTTCGCGTTTGGCTTCTACTACGTCGATGTGCGCCAGCAGCAGCAGCGGCTTCAATTCACCGCTACCCTTGAAGCGCAGCACCAGGTTGCCTTTTTTAGGGAAGGGTTCCACCACCTGCACTTCGGCATCGCCGAAACCGGCCGCGCGCAAGTGTTTTTCCATGCGCCGCGCGGCCAGCGTATTGTCGCCGGCAGAGTGCGAAGTATTGGTTTCCACCAGCTCCTTGTAGATGTCGTGGAACAGCGCGCGCTCGGCCTGGGTGTCGGCCGCGTAGGCCGGATGCGCAGTGTTGGCCAGGGCCAGCGCGCCGAGCGCCGCCAGCAAGGTCTTGTTCAGTTTTTTCATGAATATCCAGTTCCGTATCGGTGAGGAAGTACATGTTTCAGGGCGCGCAGCCCAGTGCAGGGATCGCGGTCCGGGATAAAGTTTATTGCATATTTGTCAGAAAATGTTGGGTAATTTGTAAGGCCGTGTACTTGCCCCGATAGCCAATTTTCAGTAGGCTGCGGGAAATATTATAGAAAGTTGAACTATGCAATGTAGAACCGCGACCGAAGCCGACATCCCCGTGATCATGCAGATACGCCTGGCGGTCAGGGAGAACAGGCTGTCCAATCCGGCCAGGGTGACGGTACAGATGTGCGTGGATTACCTGGACTTGCTGGGGCGGGGCTGGGTCTGCGAGGTGGATGGACGCATCGTCGGTTTCAGCTATACGGCCAAGGCGGATTCGTCGATCTGGGCGCTGTTCGTGCTGCCTGAATATGAAGGGCGCGGCATAGGCAAGGCATTGCTGAAGCTGGCAACCGGCTACCTGTTCAGCCTTGGCAACGAGCAGGTCCGCCTGGGCACCCAGGCCGGCACCCGGGCCGACCGCTTCTACCTGGCCCAGGGCTGGCAAAGGGGTGAAATGCTTGACCAGGTTGAGGTCGGCTATACGCTGTATAAAGACGCTGAGTCTGGTAGGTTTGCTGCCGCTTGAAGGCAGCAGGATAGCCTGGCTCACATCCGTCATCCGCGCTGGCTAAAAAAATTTGATGCCGCGACACTTTGTTGTCATTTATATTACGTATAATGGATTTCCTTTAAAACAACAAAGAGAGATGTCATGCGCAAGCCAGGCGGATCTAGTTTAGGCGCTATCGCCATCGCGATGGTTCTGGTGGCAAGCAGTGCTGCCGCATTGTCTGCGCAGGCGCAAACCGCGTCCGCCGACCAGCCGGCAAGCGCTGCGCAGATACCGGCGGCCAAATTTTTCCAGCATTCCCGCGTGACCAAGGTCGAGTTTTCGCCGGACGGCAAATCGCTGGCGATGCTGATGGCCGATGCCGAAGACAGGCTGGTGCTGGCGGTCATGCCGGTCGGTGGACTGCAGCCGCGCATCGTCGCTAAAATCCCCGAGCTCGACATCACCGACTTCCATTGGGTGAATAATGAGCGCCTGGTGTACGAACTGGGTAACCGCCAGGGCAGCAAGGTAGTTTATTTCGGGCCCGGCCTGTATGCCGTGAACAAGGATGGCAGCAAGCGCCTGATGCTGGTGTCGCGTGCTATCGATACTCCGACCCAGGTGAGCAAGTCCCTGACCGCCTTGCCCTGGAATACCTTCTACCTGGATTCCATCCATGGACGGGAGTCTGACGATATTTATGTGGTGCAGGGAACGGATGCCCACAACGACCAATTTACCCAATACGACTTGTTGCGTCTGAATACCGTCACCGGCAACACCAGCCTGGTGCCGCGTCCCGGCAAGGTGCGCAGCTGGCTGGTCGACAAAGCCGGCGAGCCGCGCATTGCGACCACTAGGGATGCCGATACGATTGCGGTGCAGTATAAAGATCCTAAGACCGGGCAATGGCGCAAGCTGACGGAATACCGCCGGAATAGCGAAGATGGCGTGGAGCCGGTCTTCTTCAGCCCTGAAGGCGAGCTGTATGTGCTGGCCTATAACGGCGCCAATACCAAGTCCCTGTATCAATACGACCTGGAGCAGAACCAGCTGATCAAGGAGCCGGTCATCTCGCTGAAGGGCTATGATTTCAACGGCCGCCTGATCTTCAATACCCGGCAACAAAAAGCGCTGGGCATTGCCTATGAAATGAGCCGGCCCGCCACTGCCTGGTTTGACGACAGCCTGAGCCAGCTGCAAAAAACCGTGGACGAAGCCTTGCCGGACACCGTCAATATGCTGCAGCTACCGGAACATGGGGGCAGCAATATGGCGGTAGTGAGGTCATTTTCCGATGTGCAGCCTGAGCTGTGGCGCTTGTATGAGCGCGATAGCGGGAAGTTCGTCATGCTGGGCAATAGCCAGCCGCAAATCAATGCCCGTCAGATGGCATACAAGGAAGTCGTACACTACCGGGCGGGCGACGGCCTGGACATCCCCGCTTACCTGACCCTGCCGCAGGGCGGGACCGGCAAGCAACTGCCCATGATCATGCTGGTGCATGGCGGCCCCAATGTGCGTGGGGTGCACTGGGCCTGGAACCCCGAGGTCCAGTTCCTGGCCTCGCGCGGCTACGCAGTGCTGGAACCGGAATTCCGCGGCAGCACCGGGTATGGCCGCCGGCATTTCCAGGCTGGCTGGAAACAATGGGGCCTGGCGATGCAGGACGATATTGCCGATGGCGCTAAATGGGCGATCGCGCAGGGCTATGCCGATCCCAAGCGGATTTGTATCGCTGGGGCCAGCTACGGCGGCTATGCGACCTTGATGGGCCTGATCAACGATCCTGAACTGTATCGCTGCGGCGTCGACTGGGTGGGCGTCACCGACATCAATCTGCTGTACGACATCTACTGGAGCGACATGAGCGACGATTCCAAGAAATATTCTGCTCCCTTGCTGATCGGCGACCAGGTCAAGGACGCTGCCCAATTGAAAGCCACATCACCGGTGGAAAATGCCACGCGCATCAAGCAACCCCTATTGCTGGCATATGGCGGCGCGGACCGGCGGGTGCCGATCAAGCACGGCACCAAGTTTTATTCCGCCGTCAAGGAAAGCAATCCGCATGTGGAGTGGGTGGAATACCCGGAAGAGGGCCACGGCTGGAGCATGCTGAAAACCAATGTGGATTTCTGGGGCAGGGTAGAGAAATTCCTGGGGCAGAATATTGGGCAGCATTAGGCCACCTAAGGAACCGGCGCCGGCTGAAAAAAATGATGCCTTCCAAGGTTCAAACCGCGCCTGCTTATGCAGTAAAAGGAAAGGCGATATCCACTTGCAGGCCTTCTCCATTTTGCGGGAGCGCCAAACTAACCCTGGCGTTCAAGGCGTCACAAATCTCCTTGACGATGGCTAGGCCTAATCCAGAGCTGTTTGGTTTGCTGTCGTCCAGCCGATAAAAGCGCTCAAACACTTTCTGGCGTTCCGTCGCAGGAATGCCGGGACCGCTGTCCACCACGCTGAGCACGACAGAGTCGCCTGTTGTTTGCAGGGAAACGGTCACGGTGCCCGCTTTCTGCATATGCTGTATCGCATTGTCAATCAGGTTGGAAACCAGCTCACGCAGTAGATACTGAGGCGCAGAAACCACGGCATTTTCATCCAGTACTTCTATGCCGAGCTCAATATTTTTCTGCTGTGCAAGCGGCGCCAGTTCCTCCATCACGCCTTTGATGATCTCGGCGACGTGAACCGGGTTGCTCGAGCCTTTATTGTGGCGGTTTTGCTCGACGGCGGCCAATACCAGTAGCTGATTGATGACTTTGGTGCCTTGCAATATGGTTTTTTGTATCGCGTTCAGCACTTCTTTCTGCGTCTGATCGAGGCCGCTGTTGCGGTTGCCGAAATTGATCTGGGACGTGACGATAGCGAATGATGTCCTCAACTGATGCGCAGTGTTGGCGACGAATTGTTCATACGAGGCCAGTGTCTTGTCCAGCCGGGCGACATAATCATTCATCGCAAAAATCACCGGCCTGAGTTCGATGGGGGCTAGTTTTTCATCGAGTTTTTCCAGCGAGCCCGGTTGCCTTTGCAGCAGTTTTTCACTGAATTGTATCAAGGGGCTAAGGGTCCAGCGAAAAGCGATAATCAGCCCGATAATCACGATCGATAAAAGTATCAGGTGCTCCCTCATCGTCAACAGGAACAAGTCTTTTTTGAACGCATCGTGGCTACGCAGGGTCTGCGCCACCTGGGTGATTGCATAGTCGCTGGACGTGGTGCTGGGCAGCGCGTGCGAGTACGCGATGACCCTGACCGGCTCTCCGCGTATCGTCGCATTGAAGTATTTTTCCTGCTCGATTTGCAAGGGCGCCTGATAGATCGCCAGTTCCTCATCGCCGGCAATCAGCAGCCCGCTTTTACTGCGCACCGAATAAAACACGCGGTCCTGGTACTCGCTTGCAAATAGTTCAAAAGCAGCCGGAGGCACGCTGATTTCATAGCCGCCGTCTATCGTGGCCAGCTGCTCTGAAATGATCTTGGCCGAGCCTTTCAGCAGTTGCTGTTGCACCAGCGTGGCGATATGGTCGGTGCTGACATATGTCACGATCAGGTCCACTGCCGAGATCAGCACGGTGGGCAAGAACACCCACAAGGCCAACCTGCTCTTCAGGCTCTTAAGCGGCGGCAACATAAGTCAGCATATATCCCAAGCCGCGCAAGGTGATGATTTGGGCTCCGGTATTTTCTATTTTCTTGCGCAGGCGAACGATATAAATTTCCATGGCTTTTGGGGTAACCGTGTCGTTCAGCGTAAACAGTCCGTCTGCCAACTCTTTCTTGGACACGGTTTTCCCGGATTGGCGTATCAAGGCCTCGAGTACGGCATGCTCCCTGGGGGTCAGGTTCACATCCTTCCCGTGGCTGCTGAATTTCTTGGAATTGCTGTCGTAGCACAGCGCGCCGCAAGTGATGACGGGATTGGTCTTGCCGCTGGCGCGCCGCAGCAATGAACGCAGGCGTGCCTCCAGCTCCTGGATGTCAAAAGGCTTGGCCAGGTAATCGTCTGCACCCAGGTTCAGGTTTTCTATGATGTCGCCGAGGGTGTCCAGTGCGCTGATGATCAGCACCGGCACTTCATTATTCTTATTCCTGAGGTTTTTCAATACCGCTTGGCCTTTGACGCCAGGCAGCGTCAGGTCCAGCAGGATGGCGTCGTAGCTCTGCGTCAGCAACAGGTGGGAAGCCTCTTCGCCGGTAAAGGCCTGCTCGACGGCATAGCCGGATTGGGTCAGTAGCCGGGTCAGCCAGGATGACAGTTCGCGGTTGTCTTCGACTAAAAGTAATTTCATGGGGTGCAAGGCTAAATTATTTCGGCCAGCTTCTGGGCCCATTCATTTAAAACGTTTCATTTTTTCCACAGCGCTTCCATTGAAGGCAAGTAGAAGGTTAAGGCGGCCTACATTGGCTGGCGTAGGCTCACTCAGCCAAAAAAAACCAGGCGCGTGGGATACAACTTTAATAACCAGGAGACATATAAATGAAAAAGAAGCTAATGGCCATCGCCATTCTAGGCGCGTTGGCCGGCACAACTCAAGCACAATCGGTTCAGGATTTACAGCAGGCGCTGGCGCAAGCCCAAAAGGCGGCGGCAGATGCCCAGAAAGCTGCGCAGCAGGCTCAGGAAGCCCTGGCGCAGATTCAGCAGGCGACCGTAGCGGCGAAAGAAGCTGCACAGGTAGCGCAGGCAGCACAGAGTTCCGGCACGGTGACCCAGCCTGCGGGCGAGGGCCTGGTCTATAAAAACGGCGGCGATAGCGTCAGGCTGTATGGCTTGATCGACCTCAGCATGAGCAACAAGAATAACGCAGACAAGGCCGGCAATACCCAGAATGATATGTCGGTGGCCTGGTTCAGCGGCAACCGCTGGGGTATCGAGGGCGAACACGCCTTGAAGGACACCGATGGCCTGAAAGCCATCTTCAAGCTGGAAAGCGAATATGAATTGCCCACCGGTAATATGGATACGCCGGGCGTCTTGTTCAATCGCGACGCCTGGCTGGGTATGCAGAGCGATACCATGGGTAAGCTGACCCTGGGCCGGCAAAACACATTGGCGCGTGAATTCTCCAAGATCTACGGCGATCCTTACGGAACAGCCGGCGTCACGCTGGAAGAGGGTGGTTACACCAATAACAACAACTTCAAGCAATTGATTTTCTATTCGGGCAGCGCGACCGGCACCCGCTATGACAAAGGCATAGTCTGGAAGAAGGAGTTCGGCAACATCGTGGCCGGTGTTGGTTACCAGGTAGGCGGCATTCCTGGCGATACCTCGACCGGTTCCACCAAGTCGCTGGGCCTTGCCTATAACGGCGGAGCGGCAAACATTGCCGGCTTCTATAACACTGCGAATGTCAACGGCTACACGCATACCTCGTATTCCTTAGGCGGTAACTACACATTCGGCCTGGTGCGTCTGAACGCCGGTTATATCAATTACAAGGCGGACCAGCCGCTGGCTATCGGCAATCGCAGCGACAAGGCATATACCTTGTCGGCCAAATTCACCCCTGCCGGCAAGTTTGACTATGAGCTCGGCTGGCAAACCATGAACGCAGAAAACGCCGCCGTCAACGGCAGCGGCTATGTGTTGAATGCGTATGCCAATACCGGCAATGCAACCAAGACGGCCACCGGCAAGCGCAAGACCTGGTACGGTTCAGTGTTTTATCATTTCGACAAGCGCACCGAACTGTACTTTGCACTGGATCGCCTGAATACCGATGGCACCTATTTGGCGGCGCAAGCTAATGGTTTCACGTCGCAGAACGAGGCAGCAGTCGGGATGCGCTTCAAGTTCTAAGATTGAGCTGCACGCTCGTCAAAGTTGAGTAACAAGGCTAGGGAGGCCTTGTCTATCAAGGCCTCCCTTCACTCGCGAACATGACCAGGCGCGAGTCGTTGTGCTTATCCCAAGCTTTGATTTTGCAAGTGGAGCTAATTGACAACAAATTCTAACTATCTGCCAAGATTCAGGAATTTTTGATCACAATGAAAGCGACATGCAAGAATCGCTGTTCCACAATGCAGCAGTAGTTACCTATAAAAAAACGGAGACAAAATTGAAAACGATGCTCAAGCCTTTGGCCGCCATGCTCATGCTGGTGTCCAGCCTGAATTCCTATTCCGCTGACAAGATCACCATCATGGTGGGTGGCATAGAGAAACAAATCTACCTGCCGGCCAAACTGGCAGAGCAATTGGGCTATCTGAAAGAAACCGGCCTGGAAATAGAGTTGCTGAGCGAACCCGCCGGCGTCAATGCGGAAACTGAAATGCTGTCCGGCGCGGCGCAGGGCGTGGTCGGCTTCTATGACCATACGATAGACTTGCAAGCGCGCGGCAAGCTGGTGCAATCGGTAGTGCAGTTCAGCCAGGCGCCGGGCGAAGTGATCCTGGTGTCCAAGGCTGCCGCCAAAGATATCAAGTCGCCCGCCGACTTTAAAGGCAAGACCCTGGGCGTGACCGGTCTCGGATCCTCCACCAACTTCCTGACGCAATACCTGGCTGCCAAGGCCGGCATTAAAAACAGCGAATTCACCACCCTGCCAGTCGGCGCCGGATCGACCTTTATTGCGGCCATGGCGCAAGGCAAGATTGATGCAGGCATGACCACCGAGCCTACCATCTCCCGGCTGACGTCCACCGGCGCGGCCAACATCCTGGTCGATCTGCGCACCGTGAAAGAAACCGAAGCAGCCCTAGGCGGCACTTATCCCGCCGCCTGCCTGTATATGCCTACGGCCTGGGTCAGCACGCACAAAGAGCAGGTGCAGAAATTAGCGAATGCCTTCGTCAAGACGCTGAAATACATCAAGACCCATAGCGCCAAGGAAATCGCCGAGAAAATGCCGCCTGACTACTACGCATCGAACAAGCAAATGTATATCGACGCGCTGGAAGCCAGCAAGCAGATGTTTACCGCCGACGGCGTGATGCCGGAAAATGGTCCCGCTACGGTGCTGAAAGTGTTGAATGGTTTTGACAAGGCAGTACAGGGCAAGACCATCAACCTGGCCAATACCTTCACCTCCGAGTTTGTGAAAGCTGTTAAATAATGAAGAATGTTGCGATAGAACTCAAGAACGTCAGCAGGAAGTTCATCAGCCCGGCGGGCAAGGTGACGTTGGCGCTAAGGGATTTCAGCCTGACCGTGAATGAAGGCGATTTTTGCGCGATAGTCGGGCCCACCGGCTGCGGCAAATCGACCACGCTGGGCATGATCACCGGCCTGAACCCGCCGTCGACCGGCAGCGTAAAGGTATTCGGCAAGCCGGTCACGGGCATAGACCCGAATATCGGTTTTGTATTCCAGGCCGATGCCGTATTTCCCTGGAAAAACGTGATCGACAATATTGCGATAGGCCCTATCTTTCGCGGCAAGGATGAGAAGACAGCCAAGGAGATGGCCGGCGCATGGGTGCGCAGGGTAGGACTGGCCGGTTTTGAATACCATTATCCGCACCAGCTGTCCGGCGGTATGCGCAAGCGCGTGGCGCTGGCGCAAACCTTCATCAACGAACCCAAGATACTGCTGATGGACGAGCCCTTCTCTGCGCTGGACGTGCAGACCCGGGCGCTGATGCAGGAAGAGCTGCTGGGCTTGTGGTCGGAAAAGAAGGCCTCGGTGGTGTTCGTCACGCATGATATTGAAGAAGCGATAGCCCTGGCGGACCGGGTCGTGGTGCTCTCCAAGGGACCCGGCGCCGTCAAGAGCAGCTACGAGATACCGCTGACGCGCCCGCGCGACGTGTCGGAAGCGCGTTATTCCGACGAATTCATCCATCTGTCAAAGCAGATTTGGACCGATTTAAAAGACGAAGTCCAAATTTAAAGCAGGATTGAAGAAATGAACACAACAACTGTAAGCAAGGAAATCAGCGAGCCGGAGATCGGCGAAGAAGAGCGCAAGGCGATTGCCAGGGGAATCAATCATCATCGACTGGTGATTTTTCTGCGCATCGCTGTTGCCGTCGTCACCTTGGTCGGCTGGGAGCTGGCAGTCAACTCCGGCTTGATCGACGCCTTCTTCTTCTCCAAACCGTCCGCCATCTATGAACAGCTGGTGATCTGGCTGACTGAAGGTACGGCGCAGGGGCCGCTGTGGCATGAGTTGCTGGTGACGATGGAAGAGACGGTATTGGGCTTCCTGATCGGCAGCATATTGGGCATCTTTTTCGGCATCGCCCTGGGCAGGAATAAGCTGGCGGCGGACGTATTCAGTATCTATATCAAAGTCGCCAATGCCATCCCCAGGGTGGTGCTCGGCTCCATCTTCATCATCATGTTTGGCCTGGGCATGGGTTCCAAGGTGGCGCTGGCGGTGGTGATGGTGTTTTTCGTCGTGTTCGGCAATGCCTTCCAGGGGGTGCGCGAAGCCGACAAGAACCTGATCGCGAACGCCTATATCCTCGGCGCGAATAAACGCCAGGTGACTTTCTCGGTGGTGTTTCCGTCGGCATTGACCTGGATCCTGGCCAGCTTGCACGTCAGTTTCGGTTTTGCCCTGGTAGGTGCCGTGGTCGGCGAATTCCTCGGTGCGCGCCACGGCATAGGCTTGCTGATCGCCACCGCCCAGGGCACCTTCAATGCCGCAGGCGTGTTTGCCGCAATGATAGTCCTGGCAGTGGTAGCGCTGGCGGCGGAATACTTGCTGACCGCGATAGAAAACAAGCTGCTGAAATGGCGCCCTGCGCAATTTGTAGAACAGGGGATGTAAGTCCTCAGGCGATTAAAGCTAAGAGCCTGATCTAGAAGCCAATGCCCGCTGATGCGGGCATTGGTTTTTTTGCGAAGGGGCTCATCCCGGTGCAGCGGGCATAACACAGCCGATTCAGTCAGGTCAGCGCTGGCCTATCACGGTGGGGCCGAACAAGGCCTTATGCTCGCGCGGTTGCGAGCGCCAGTACTGCTGCGGCGCGTCCACCGCGCCGCCCAGCTCGGCGGCGGCATGCCACGGCCAGTGCGGGTTGTACAAGATACCGCGCGCCAGCGCCACCATGTCGGCCTGGCCCGAGGCGATAATGGCTTCGGCCTGCGCGGCTTCGGTGATCATGCCAACCGCGATGGTGGGCATGCCGGCGTCGCGCCGTATGCGTTCCGCAAACTGCACCTGATAACCCGGCCCCAGCGGAATCTGCTGCAAGGGCGATACCCCGCCGCTGGACACGTCGATGAAGCTGCAGCCGTGCTGTTGCAGCGTTTTCGCAAATAGCGTGCTTTGTTCTATATCCCAGCCGCCGGCGACCCAGTCGGTGGCGGAGACGCGCACGCCGACGGTCTTCTCGGCCGGCAGCGCAGCGCGCACCGCATCGAATACTTCCAGCGGGAAGCGCATGCGGTTTTCCAGCGAGCCGCCGTATTCGTCAGTGCGCAGATTCGAGAGCGGCGACAGGAATTCATGCAGCAGGTAGCCGTGCGCCGCATGAATTTCCAGTACGTCTATGCCTAGCCTGTGCGCGCGTTTTGCGGTTTCCACGAAGGCATTGCGCACCCGCGCCAATCCTGCGCTGTCCAGCGCCAGCGGCGGATGTTCGCCGTCGGCATGCGGCACGGCCGACGGCGCCACCGTTTGCCAGCCACCCTGTTCCAGGGGTATCAGCTGGCCGCCGTCCCACGGCGCGTGGCTGGACGCCTTGCGTCCCGCATGGGCTAGCTGGATGGCGACCGGTATCGCAGAATGCCTGCGGATGGCCGCCAATACCTTGGCCAGCGCGGCCTCGGTCGCATCGGACCACAGCCCCAGGTCGGTAGGGGTGATGCGCCCTTCGGGTTCGACCGCGCTGGCTTCGATAAACAACAAGCCGGCGCCGGACAGGGCCAGGCTGCCCAGATGTATCATGTGCCAGTCGGTAGCCTGTCCATCGTCGGCAGAGTATTGGCACATCGGCGAGACGACGATGCGGTTCTTCAGCGTGATCGAGCCTATTGGCAGGGGGCTAAACAGCTTGCTCATGGCGGTAAATCCTATTCAAACGACGTCGGGCAGGCGAAGCGCCGGCAATACAGCCGGCGCTTCTGCTATGGTGATTAACGCACCGGCAGGTAATTGAGCGGAACCCAGGCATAGCCCTTGCCCTCAGCCCGCAAGCGGCCCATGCCGGGGAAGGACAGGTGGGCGCCCGCCACCAGGTAGCCGGCCTTGGCTGCCTCGGTAAAGGTTTTCTTGCGCTCTAACGCCGCGGTCTTGCTGTCGCTGTCAAAGGCCAGCGTGACCTCGGGGTGTTCAAATTGCACCGCAGCGACGTGTATCATATCGCCCAGCAGCAGCAATTTTTCTCCCTTGCTTTCTATCGCATAGGCGCTATGGCCCGCCGTGTGGCCGTGGCCGGCGATGGCCCTGATGCCAGGTGCAAGCTCGGTGTCGCCTTCAAACGGCTTGAACTTGCCGGCGCTGACATACGGATTGACGGAGGCCATCGCGCCCTGGAAGAAGCCCTTGCTGTCGGCCGGCGCCTTGTCCAGGTTGGCCTGGCTCAGCCAGTAGTCGGCCTCATTTTTTTGCGCGCGCACTATGGCATTCGGGAAGGCCAGTTTGTCGTCTGCCATCAGGCCGCCCACGTGGTCGGGATGCATGTGCGTGATGTAGATTTCATCCACTTGCTCGGGCTGGTAGCCGGCGGCCTTCAGGTTGGCCAGCAGGTTACCCAGGGTGGGGCCGAACAGCTTGCCGGCACCGGTATCCACCAGGATCAGCTTGCTGCCGGTATTGATCAGGAAACCGTTGAACGAGGTTTCCACCGGGCTCTTCAGGTAAGACTTGGCGAGCTGCTTGCTGACATTGATGCCCTTGGTATTGGTCAGCAATTTGTCTACCGGCAGCGCGGTAGTGCCGTCCGACAGTGCGGTAATCTCGAAATCGCCGAGCATGACGCGATAATAGGCCGGGGCCGAGGTTTTGACCATGGGCGCCGCGGCATGCGCATTGCCGGCGCCCAATACAGCCAGGCCGGTAGTGGCAAGCAGGGAAGCGGATAAAGCAAACAGTGCAGTAGTGCGCGACAGGCTAGGGCGGATCATGGTGCGGTCTCCTTGGTGGATGGGGAAGGGGTCTTGCATTATGCCTAATTCCGGCGGAAGCTGCTGAGCGCCCTGGCAGCATCGGCGCGGGAGGGTCCGCTGCCATGATTGCCGCGTGCGGCTGCGCTGTGTAGACTGTGGGCATCCTTGAGTAGTTGTTGCTGATGAAATGGACCCGCATGCCCAATCTGGAAGACCTGATAGCCATCGCCTACAAAGCCGAGCTGGTCTTGTGCCGGCGCATGCAAAAAAAACAGGGCGTGCCCGAACTGCAGGCGTTGCAGCATATCCTGCAGCAAGCCGCCGGCGACGCTTCCCTGGCAGGACTGACCGGGTTGACGGGGTTGACCGGGTTGATTCATGCACGGCAGCAGCTGCGGCTGGACACCGCGCAAAAATTGCATGCGCGCAGGCAGGCCAGCGCGCAGCTGCGTGCGCAAAAGAAGTTGAGCGCATTGCCGGATCCGTCCGCCTGGCTGGCCTGGTTTGACGGCTCCGCCCACCCCAACCCCGGCAAGATGGGCATAGGCGGCGTGCTGAAGGGGCCGGATGGGCAAACCCTGCGGATCAGCCAGCCAGCGGGGCAGGGCAATAGCAGCGAGGGCGAATACCTGGCGCTGATCGCGGTGCTGCGGGAAGCCGTGCGCCTGCAGCCTGAGAAGCTGGTGGTGTATGGCGACAGCCAGGTGGTCATCAACGACGTCCTGGATACGGGTACGGCCGGCGCGCGTGGCCTGCAGCACTATGCTGCGCAAGCGCGGCACTTGCTGGCGCAACTGGAGCAGGTGACGCTGACCTGGATACCGCGGCACAGGAATGCAGAAGCCGACGCCTTGTCGCAGCAGGCGATCAGGATGGGCAGCTAGCCGAACGCTGTTAGCCCCATGCTTTAGCCTGATAGCCGCGGGCAGCAGGCATAAAAAAACCGCCGCTAAAAAATAGCGGCGGTTTTTTGTTTTGCCGGACCCGGCTTGCGGATCGGCGACAAGGGCTTACCTGCCGTGCATCAGTTTCTTGATCAGCGGCGTGATCAGCAGCAGGATGATACCGGCGCCGACCGAGCTGCCCACCAGGAACCAGTACAGCGGAAAGGACGAGCCCTTCAGGATTTCTTCCAGCGTGCCCGCCAGGTAGTTGGCAAATGCATTGGCCAGGTACCAGATACCCATCATCATGGCCGCCACGCGCGCCGGCGCCAGCTTGGTCACCATGGAAAGGCCTACCGGCGACAGGCACAGCTCGCCGATAGTATGCAGCAGGTAGACGCAGAACAGCCATTGCGGGCCGACCTTGCCGATTGTGTCGGCTTCGGTCTGGGCGATCGCCAGCACGATAAAGCCGAGGCCGAGGATGATCATGCCTATGCCCATCTTGGCAGGCGCCGCCAGTTTAAAGCGCGATTGGTCCAAACGTGTCCACAGCATGGCCAGGATCGGGCCCATCAGGACGATGCCCATAGGGTTGATCGCCTGGAAGTAGGAGGCAGGGATTTCCCAGCCGCCCAGGTGACGGTCGGTCTGCTTGTCGGCGAACAAATTCATGGTGCCGCCGGCTTGCTCGAAGCCCATCCAGAAGAACACTACGAAGAAGCCCATGATCAGGATCGCGAAAATGCGCTGCCATTCGTCGCGCGTCAACGGTGTTTCTGTCTTGGCCTTCTTGCTGCTCAGTGCGCCGCTGCCAAACCACAGCGCAGCGACGATGCCGACTTCGATGACCAGTTTGGCGGCCAATGGCAGGCTGTTCCAGGCGGGGCCGATCAGGCTCCAGACGCCCATCATGGCATACACAAACGGGATCATGCCGAAGGCGATCACCAGGATGTGCAACCAGTCGGTGCGGTCCAGCTTGCTCTTGCCCTCAGGCAGGCCGGCGGTGCCCAGTTTGTGCTGGCCCCACAGGAATTGGGCGATACCCAGGCACATGCCGACGCCGGCAGAGGCAAAACCGTAGTGCCAGCCCACTTTTTCGCCGAGGGTGCCGGCCACCAGCGGCGACAGGAAAGCGCCCAGGTTCACGCCCATGTAGAAAATCGTGAAACCACCGTCGCGGCGCGGATCGTTTTCACGATACAGCGAACCCAGCAAGGTGGAGATGTTCGGTTTGAAGAAGCCGTTGCCAATGATGAGCAAACCCAGCGACAGGTGCAGCAAGGGCTCGAACGCCATCGTGAAATGGCCGATCGCCATAGTGATGCCGCCGATCAGGATAGCCTTGCGGCGCCCAAAGTAACGGTCGGCCAGGTAGCCGCCCAGCAAAGGCGACAAATAGACCAGGCCGGTGTAGGTTGCATACAGGGCCAGCGCATCGGAGCGTGTATAGCCTACTGCATTGACCAGGTACAGCACCAGCAGGGCGCGCATACCGTAGTAGCTGAAGCGTTCCCACATCTCTGTGAAAAACAGTACCGGCAGGGCGGGAGGGTGGCGCTCTGCTGGCGCAGTGCCCCTGATGTCCACATCAGTTGCGGTATTAACTAGTGTCATGGGTTTCTCCAAGTTCCGTGCATCGTCGTCTCCTTGTGGGTTTCAAGTACGCGGATTTTTTTAAGATCGGACGCTGATTGCATGATTGGCAATGCGTCCCGCCTACTTTTAATAGTGTTAGTGTGTGCCGATATATTTCGACGCGCCATTCTACAAGAGGAAGCAAGCGATTTACATCGAATAGATGCTCGAAATTGCAGATCTTTTTATTGAATTACAAAAAAATTGCCTTAAATGCCATGTTTTTGAAGATGCGATGCAGGCCGGCTTATGCTATTGGCATGTCACGGCCTGGAAAAACTTGTGCAATAATAAACTTCCTCAATATCATCTAAATTGGTTTGCAGTGTGAAAACGTTGCTTATTTAATATTTTTTAAGTGCCGGTGGAAATACCCGCTTGATGCAGCTTCGCTGGCGGGCTTGGCTTGGACCGCACCAGTATTGATAATGCGAGGCAAATTGATCATTTATTCGACGCAAAGCAAAGCTCATGGTTGAAATTAGCACTGCCAGCCCGGCCGACCTCGACGGCATAACGGCCTTATTGCACGCCAACTCGCCGTCGCAGGGCGGCGCCCTGACCGGTGAGTTTTCCCGCGACAAAGTGGCGCAGATGGCTGGGAGCGGCGCGCCGGTCGTGGTGGCACACCGGGATGGACTTGTGGTGGGCGTGCTGTTCAGCTCGGCCAAGGACAATCCGGACTCGCCGCCTTCCGTGCGGGCGATGCTGACTGCCTGGCCGGGCCAGCCCAGCGCCTATGTGTACGGGCCGGTGTGCATTGCCGAAAGCGAGCGTGGCCGCGGCTTGCTGCCCAAACTGGTTGCGGCGCTGCAGGCACACTACCCGGGCCGCGAGGCGGTACTGTTCATCCGCAGCGACAACCTCGCCTCGCTGCATGCCCACCAGCGCCTGGGCATGCACAAGGTCGCAGATTTCATGCTGGACGGGCTTGGCTACATTGTTTTAAGCGATTTTGTCCCGTGAAAAATGCTTCCTGTCGCCCGTCAGGCGTGCACAGCGGAAGCCTGCCGCAAGGCGAGATTCGAGCATGAACAGTATCCTGCTAGCTATTCTGCGACTGGTCTTCGGTTCCCTGGCTTTGGGGGCCATAGGCTGGCAGCTGACGATCCAGGTTCGAATGGGATTTAGCGTCGTCAACTTCTTCAGCTATTTCACCAACCTGTCTAACCTGTTTGCCGCATTCGTCTTGCTGCATGCAGCGCTGCGCTTCTTCACACGGCGCGAAGCCTTTGCTTCCAGCGACCAGGTGCGCGCCGTATCTGCCGTGAATATGGCCGTGGTCGGTATTGTTTTCACGGTGCTGCTGCGCAACGAGGACTTGGGGTCCTTGTTACCGTGGATTAACTTCGTTCTGCATTATGTGATGCCGTGCATTATTGTCCTTGACTGGCTTTTGCAAGCTCCAGCAAGGAAGCTCGGCGCCGGACAACTTCTGCTGGTTCAGGTTTTTCCAGCGCTCTATCTTGCCTATGTACTGGTACGCGGGAGCAGGGTCGGCTGGTATCCGTACCCGTTTCTTAATCCCGCCAATGTGGGCGGCTACGGCGGCGTTGCCGCTTACGCCATCGGAATAGCGCTGAGCTTTCTGATCACCGCCTGGTCACTCCTGGTCCTGGGAAATAAACTGAACAGGCCCGCCATTCCATCCTGAACGCAAGTCCTAATACACCTGCGGCACCATGATCTCCTGCGAGATCTCGTTACGCACATAATCGTCATGGTATTCGCGGTGCGGTAGCGTAATCGGCGGATGCGCCACTTCGCTGTACGGCATCTGGTCCAGCAGGTGGTGAATGCAATTCAGCCTGGCGCGCTTCTTGTCTACCGCGTGCACTACCCACCATGGCGCTTCCGGGATATGGGTGCGGGTCAGCATCACTTCCTTGGCCTTAGTGTATTCTTCCCAGCGGCGGCGCGACTCCAGGTCCATCGGACTCAGCTTCCACTGCTTCAGCGGATCGTGGATGCGGCTCAGGAAGCGCATGTGCTGTTCTTCATCGGTGATCGAGAACCAGTATTTGATCACCTGTATGCCGGAGCGCACCAGCATGCGCTCGAATTCCGGCGTGGTGCGGAAGAATTCTTCGTACTCGTCATCGCTGCAGAAACCCATCACCCTTTCCACCCCGGCGCGGTTATACCAGCTGCGGTCGAACAGTACGATCTCGCCGGCGGCCGGCAGGTGGGTTGCATAGCGCTGGAAGTACCACTGCGTCCTTTCCCTGTCGTTCGGGGCGGGCAGGGCAACCACGCGGCATACGCGCGGGTTTAGCCTTTGGGTAATGCGCTTGATGACGCCGCCCTTGCCGGCAGCATCGCGGCCTTCAAACAGGATCACCACTTTATGGCGCGACGCCACGACCCAGTCCTGCAGCTTGACCAGTTCGGCCTGCAGGCGGAACAGTTCGCGAAAATACTGGCGGCGGTATTCTTTTTCTTCTTCCGAGCGCCTGGACGGCTCGCCGCTCAGTTCGTCGAAATTGCGGTCTTCTATCTCCAGTTCCATCTCTTCATCGTAACTGTCGGCGAGCTCGCGGTGGATGCGGCGGACCAGTTCTTCTTCGTTCATGTTTTCTCCTTCGGCAAGCTTGGTGTTTGAACATACACGGCGATTGTGACCAAGGGATGACCTGCGGTTGCGGGTACCTGCTGATGGCTGGGGCAAGCGTCCCAGCTGATGAAACCAGCGCTACCTGGAAGGCATTTGCACCGAAATGTAGCGTTCAAGCTGGGCAAATTTGAAAATTTATCCAGCTTTTTACGAAGTAGGGACAAGCCAAGAGGTTTTCGGTTTTAGCGGCGCCAGCCACGCCAAGCACAGGGAACGACCTTGCCGCGCCAAAACGGGGGAGCTGCTTGCCCGCGGTGAACGCACTGCGGTGCAGCAATTAAACAGGCCTGGAATTTTTACTGGAAAGCTGCGGCAGGGCGCTTGCATCGCCCTATAAATTGCCGTTGGGAAACAAATGATTTATATAATTTTGTCGATTTTTTTTACATTGCGCCACAAAATGAAAAGTGATTTTCTTTTAAGTACTTGAATCTGAAGAAATATTTTTCTCTGGCATTTTTCGTGCTTAGCGGCAGGTCTGGGGTAATTTTTTTAGCCATATCCCCTGTTTCAAAGTGCCTGGAAATCCGTTCGAATAATTAATTATTACAAGGAAGCACATGAAATTCAAACACCTGCTGGCAGGTCTCACTGCCCTCACTTTGGCCGCCAGCGTACAGGCTGCCCTGCTTGACGAAAATTTTGACAGTGTCTCTACCCTGGCAGGCAAGGGATGGGTACAGAAAAATAATAGCGGCGCTCCTTCCCTCTCTTGGTTCCAGGGCACTCCCGGCTCCAGTTTCGATGCGCAGTCGGGCGCGGCCGATTCGTATATCGCAGCGAGCTTCAATAGCACCTCGGGCGTGACTCCAGCCACCAACACCGTGGACAACTGGCTGCTGACGCCCTACCTGGCACTGACCTCGGGCGAGACGGTGTCGTTTTACACCCGTTCCACCGGCGCCCTGCCTGACCACCTGGAAGTGCGTCTGAGCAGCAATGGCGCCAGCACCAATACCAGCGACTTCAGTACGCTGCTGTTTGATCTCAACCCTGCGCTGGATGCGGACGGCTATCCGACCGACTGGTTCAATGTCACCTTCACGATTCCTACTATCGTCGGCTTGAACGGCGGCCGCCTGGGCTTCCGCTATTTCGTCACCGACTCCGGTCCTGCAGGCAACAATGGCGACTATATCGGCATTGATACGGTCGCCGTGCCTGAGCCAACGACAGTGATGACGCTGGGGATAGGCATGCTGGCCTTGCTGGCCATGCGCCGCCGCAACAGCGTCGCACAGAAGTAAGCCATCACCACAACCACAAGCAGGCCATCCCGCAATGGACAGGCTTGCTCTCGCAACAAAGGGCGGCCGCGAGCTGCCGCCGGCTTACGGCAGTACTGTATCTCGGTACTTGCCCATGGCTTCTTACCTATTGAAGGATAGTGACATGTTGACCGATAAATCTTTAGTAAAAATCTTACAGGCCTCGCAGTGGCATAAGCGATTATTCCTGGCCACCGCAATCGTTACGGCATGCGCCGCTGCGCCTATGCTGCATGCAGAGGAGAGCGGCATGCGTGTGTTCAAGGATCCGGTAACCGGCAAGCTGCGCGCGCCTACCGCGGAAGAAGAAGAGGCGCTGAACAAGCAGGTGCAGGCCGACGAAGCCAGCAAGGCCGGGCGCCAGACCAGGCAGGCCCGGGCGAAACGCATGATGGAAATCCAGCGTCCGGACGGTTCGGTAAAGCTGGAGCTGGACGACAGCTATATGACGTATTCCGTAGCGACCCGCAATGCCGACGGCAGCATCAGCATGGAGTGTGTGACTGGCGATGAAGAGGCAGATAAGGCAGTCAAGGCAGCATCTTCCACCGAAGTTACCAAGGCCAAGGAGCACAACCATGACAAAAAATAAAAACATGTCGTTAAAATCTGCCGCCGCCCTGGGCGCCTTCGTACTGGGAATGACGGGCGCCGCATCCGCTTTTGCGGCTGCCACCATCACTATCCAGAATGGCGATGCTGCCGGCGTCGGCTTCAACGATCCTACCGTGGTGGCGCCGGTAGGCGGCAATCTCGGCACGACCTTGGGTCAGCAGCGTCTGATTGCGTTCCAGACGGCGGCCGACAAATGGGGCGCGACGCTGGATAGCCCCGTTCCCATCCTGGTATTGGCCACCTGGGAACCGTTAAGCTGCACCGCCACCAGCGCCACCCTGGGTAGCGCCGGCGCCACCAGCGTGTTCCGTGACTTTGCAGGCGCCCCTATCTCCGGCTCCTGGTACTCCGGCGCGCTGACTAGCAAGCTGGTCAACAGCGATGCAAATGAAGGCAGCCCGCATATCCGCGCGCGTTTTAACATCAACCTGGGCAAGTCCACCTGCCTGGCGGGCTCGCCTTTCTATCTCGGCCTGGACAGCAATGCCGGCACCGGGGTCGATCTGGTGACCGTACTGGAGCATGAGTTTGCGCATGGACTGGGTTTCCAGACCTTTACCAGCGGTGCTTCCGGCGCCCAACTGAGCAATTTCCCTTCTGTCTGGGATAACTTCCTGTGGGATAACTCCACCAGCAAGCGCTGGGTAGATATGAGCAATGCCGAGCGCGTCACTTCCGCGCTGAATTTCCGCAAGCTGGCCTGGCTGGGAGCCAATGTCAACAGCAAGGTGCCAACCGTGCTGTCCATCGGCACCCCGCGCCTGAACATCTCCGGCCCATCGGCGTCCACTGCGGTGGGCGACTATCCGGTGGGCACGGCCTCGTTTGGCGTGGCCCTGTCCAGCCCCGGCGTGAGCGGCCAGTTGATGCCTGTGGTAGATCAGGCCAATGGCACAGGCCTGGCCTGCAGTCCGCTGACCGGCGGCAACGCGCTCGCGGTGAATGGCAGGGTGGCCCTGATAGATCGCGGCACCTGCGGGTTTGCGGTGAAAGCCAAAAATGCGCAGGACGCGGGCGCCATCGGCGTGGTGATCGCCAATAATGCGGCCGGTTCCCCGCCCTCCCTCGGTGGTGCCGATCCGACTGTGGTGATTCCGGTCATCTCGGTCAGCCTGGCTGACGCCACTATCCTGAAAGCCAAGCTAACCAAGCGCACTCGCACCTCTTCAGGCGTGATCGCCAACCTGGCCGTCAATCCCAACCAGTATGTCGGCGCCGACACGCAGGGACGGATGCTGATGTTCACGCCGAATCCCTATCAGTCCGGCTCTTCGGTCTCGCACTGGGATACGCTGGCCTTTCCCAATCAGCTGATGGAACCCGCGATCAACAGCGACCTGACCCATGAAGTGACAGTTCCTTTTGACCTGACCTTCCAGTTGCTGAAAGACATAGGCTGGTAAGCTTTGGCATCACCGTTGCAGGTGATGCAGGAAATAAGACAGCCGCCGGGACTTCCAAGTCCCGGCGGTTTTTTTATGGGCATGGATGACGCGCCGATAGCCTGCGCTGATAGACGAATTGGATATGTTGATATAAGGAAATATTCGTTTCCTCTATGGCCTTGGCGCGCTATAGTGGGGCCGTCTCTTCCATTGGCCTCCCCCGAGGTTTTGGTTTAACCCGCAAGCCGTAGGCTTGCGGGTTTTTTTATGCGCTAGCTCTGAAAAAAAATGCCATGCCCGATACGGCACGGCATTGCATGAAAGACTAACTGCGCTTTAGCGCATGAACTTGCCGTCTTTGCCTATCACGGTCAGGTCGACAAAGTGCGAGGCATTGTGGTTGGTGGCGCTGAACTTGACCTGGAAGCCGCCGACGTCATATGAGCTGATGCCTTCCATCGCCTTCACAAAACTTTCGCGGCTCAGGTTGGCGCCGGCGCGTTTCAGGCCTTCGACAAATACCTTGGCGGCGATGAAGCCTTCCAGGCTGACAAAGCCGGGCTGGCGGCCCGGCGTCTTCAGATACAGGCCCTTGTATTCCTTGACCACCGGGTTGATGTCGTCCCAGGGCGCGGGCACCACCTGCGAAATCATCACGCCGCGGCCTTCTTTGCCAAGTTCCTTGGACAGGGCCTGGCTGCCGACGAAAGAGATATTCCAGAAGATGGGGTTGGCTTCGCCGTCTTTCAGCATGTCCTTGATGAAGGCGGCGCAGGAAGTGTAGGCCGAGATCATCACGATCGCCTGCGGCTTGGCCTGCTTCATCTGGGCCACGGCTTTGGCCACGTCGACGCTGTTCCGCTCCACCGTCGCCATGGCGATGATCTCGATATTGCGTTTTTTCATGGCGCGCGTCACGCCTTCCAGGCCGGCCTTGCCGTAGGCATCGTTTTGATAAAACACGGCGATGCGGTTGATCGACAGGGTGGTGATGTGCTGGATGATTTTTTCGGTTTCTTCAAAATAGCTGGCGCGGATATTGAAGATATTGCGGTTGAACGGCTCGCGCAGCGACTGCGCGCCGGTGAAGGGCGCAAAGAAGGGCAGGTTTTCTTTGGCCACCAGCGGCAGCACCGCGTTGGAGGTGGGCGTGCCCACGTAGCCGAACAGCGAGAACACCTCGTCCTTGTCGATCAGCTGGCGGGTGTTGGCGATGGCCTTGTCGGCCTCATAGCCGTCGTCCAGCGTCTTCAGAATGATGTGACGGCCCGCCACGCCGCCCATCGCATTGACATGGTCAAAGTAGGCCTGGGCGCCGTCGCGCATTTCCATGCCCAGTTGCGCCGCCGGCCCGCTCAGGGCCGCGGACTGGCCCAGGGTGATGCTCTTGGCGGTCACGCCGGTCTCTGCATGGGCGGGAGAGATCGCCAGCCCCAGGCTAAGGACTAGTAGCAGCTTCTGTATATTCATAGGTGTGGATGGCTTGATCGGCTGGGTAATAGGCGGATGGGGATGCGCGCAAACGGATTGCTGCAGCACGGAAGATTGTTGCTGAATTGTTGCCGAATTGTTGCTGTTGGGAAATGTTATAGCAATTTGCGTCCACTTGCAAATGCAAATCTCCAGACTCTGGCCCTTGTGCAAATGTCATGCGCCCGTCATTTTTGCCCTGAAGGGCTATTGCCTGTCAATGCTGTGCCAGCCGCTAAATCTTTGGCGCTTGATGCGTATTTTGTTAAGATGGACGACCCATGCAGACCAGATGCCAAAATCCTCGATGAGTTCCAGGCTGTCCCGCACTATGATGAGAGCGCTGCCGGCATGCCTGTTGCTGGCGTGCTGCGTTTGCCATGCGGTAGCGCAGTCGCAGTCCATACCGTCATTGCGCATAGGGGCCATCGACGAGAGCCGCCCTAATGCCGCCATGTCGCTGCAGATACTGGCGTATGCCTATGCCCAACTGGGCATCTCCGTAATAGTGGAAAATTATCCGCATCAGCGTCGCAGGCAGATGGCCGAGCAAGGCGAGCTGGATGGCATTACCGTCGCCGTGGCTGACCTGGGCAGCGACGCTGCGGGCAAGACCTCCAATTTGATCCAGTTATCTGTCCCTATTGCGTATGACGAAGTCGCCGTGTATACCCATCACCAATACTTCAAGGTCAACGGTTATGAAAGCCTGCGGCCTTACCTGATAGGTTACGTGAGAGGTATCAAGGAATTTGAAGACCATACGCAGGGCATGCGCACAGAAGTTGCGCCAAATATGGAATCGCTGTTCAGGAAACTGGTCACGGATCGCACCGACGTGGTGCTGGAATCAAGTTCCAGCATGTGCATGATAAAACGCCTGGGTTTGCACGACATACGCATGCTGGAGCCGGCGGTAGAATCCGTCCAGATGTATCACTACCTGCACAAAAAAAACAGTAGCCTGGTGCCGCGCCTGGAGGCCGTGCTCCTGAAGATGAAACAGGATGGCAGCATGAAAAAAATCCAGCAAAAGGCGATGGACGACTTCTTGCAGCAGTGCCGCTAGGTGTGAAGTTGCGGGAGCTTAATTCTTGTGCCGGCGGATAACCGGTTTTTGTCCCGGAATGAGCAAACCCTGGTCCACTTCAGTCGGCACTTGTTTGCTGGAGCGAGTATATAGCCAGTAGGTGAAATAGAGGCTGCCGGGCGTCAATACCGCCTGCTTTTCCAGTACCCGGAACGGCCCGATATTCAGGGAGCCGCGTTGCGGCACCAGGTTGATGTCGGTGGGGCCGCCCAGGGTATGTGGGATGGCATGCCCGCGATGGTAATTCTGGCCCTGGCTCAGGGGATGGCCGGCCATCCGCGACTTGTCGCGCGCGCCCGCATGCTTGCCCCTGCTGATGCCCCAGGCGGCGATCAGCCTTTCATGCTGAAGATCGAACAGGTAAGAGAAGCCGTAGGTGGTGGTTTCTATCACATGGTTCTTGGGAGCGATCCTGGCATAGTCGTCCAGCCATAGCGATATCAGGTAGGGCACGACTTCTGCGGTAAACGGCGTGCCGGACGAAGAGTGCGCCACATTGGCCATCAGGGCTTTGAGCTTCTTGTACTCAAGCATGGGCGACCTCCGGAAAGGATGTTGCGTGTCAATTCAGTTTTCTTCAGCTTTCAACAAAGACCTGGGCAGCCACGTCAGCGGACTTGGGCGCTTGAAGTATGCTGGCGAGATGTCTTATTGTCAATGTCGACGCTGAAAACTTCCGTCCCCCATGTCCTCTTTTGCCGGCAGAAAACTTCCAGCGGCGGAAATTTCCGCCGAGCGCCCACCAAGCGCCTTGCAATCTGCCTACCCGCGTGGCAGCATGGGTTCCAAACAAGATGATAAATCGGAGACAACATGAGCCTGACGACGCCAGTCCCGGCCTTGCAGGAGCCTGCCCATGCCGCAACAGCAAGTGAGGCGGCGCCCCCGCGCTATGCGCACTATGAAGTCGTCATCATAGGCAGCGGCTTTGCCGGCCTGTGCATGGGCGCGCGTCTGAAGCAGGCCGGCATGCACGACTTTGTGATGCTGGAAAAAGACCGCGAATTTGGCGGCACCTGGCGCGTCAATCATTATCCCGGTTGCGCCTGCGACGTGCCCAGCCACCTGTATTCCTTTTCCTTTGCGCAAAACCCCGAGTGGACGCGCAAGTATACGCCGCAGGCTGAATTGCTGGCCTATACCGTCAAGCTGGCGCAAGACCAGGGGCTGATGCCGCACCTGCGGCTGGATACTGCGCTGCTGTCGGCAGAGTTTGACGAGCAGGCCGGGGTCTGGCGTCTGCATACCAGTCGGGGCGACATCAGCGCCAAGAGCCTGGTGGCCGGCATGGGTGCGCTGGGGCGGCCGGCGATACCCAAACTGCCCGGCCTGGACAGCTTCCAGGGCAAGGTTTTCCATTCGCAGCAATGGGATCATAGTTATGAGCTGCAGGGCAAGCGCGTGGCCGTCATCGGCACCGGCGCCAGTGCGATACAGTTCGTGCCGGAAATCGCTCCCATCGTGGCGCAGCTCGACCTCTACCAGCGCACTCCGCCGTGGATCTTGCCGCGTCCGGACCGCGCCATCAGTAATGCAGAGCGCTGGGTGCTGCGCCATGTCAAGGCCAGCCAATGGGCCTATCGCGCGCTGAATTACGCGCGCAACGAATGGCGCTACATTGCCTTCGGCAAGAAGCCGGTGCTGATGCAGGCCACCCAGAAGCTGGCGCTGCGCTATATGCACAAGCACGTCAGCGATCCCGAGTTGCGCCGCAAGCTGACCCCGGACTACACGATGGGCTGCAAGCGCATCCTGCTGGTCAATGACTATTATCCTGCCCTGAGCCGTAGCAATGTCGCCCTGCATACCTGCGGCATACGCGAAGTGCGGGCCAATAGCATCGTGGACCGGGACGGGCAGGAACGGCCGGCCGACGCCATCATCCTGGCCACCGGTTTTGACCTGGAGCGCATACTGGGGCCGCTGGAATTGCGCGGCCGCGGCGGCGTCAGCCTGCAGCAGGCCTCCGCCGACGGACTGGATGCCTATAAGGGCACGACGGTGCCGGGCTTTCCCAATTTCTACATGATCGCCGGACCGAATACTGGCCTCGGGCATAACTCGATGATCTATATGATCGAATCTGCCGCCGGCTATATATTGCAGGCCATCCAGGCGGTCCGCCAGGGTCAGCTGAAATCGCTGGAAGTGAAGGCCGAGGTGGCGGCCGCCTACAACCGGCAAATCCAGCAAAGGCTGCAAGGCACGGTGTGGAACTCCGGCTGCAAGAGCTGGTACCTGAACAGCCAGGGCAAGAACCATACCTTGTGGCCGGGATTTACTTTTGAATACAGGCGCATCATGAGAAAATTTGATATCGAGAATTATCAGCGCCGCCTTGACTGACCCCGCACTCATGGACAATTGCGGGCTGGTGTCAAACTTCTGTATAAAATGAGTTCTGGGGATAGAGAGGAACTTATGGCTGGGCCACAACGTAGTACCGATCAATATACCGTCGGCCGCTTTCGGTCGCACGGCAGCAGCACCATGCGCTTTGAGGACGGCATTTTGTATTATGTGACGCGCGGACCGTTCAACCTGCAATTGGTCCAGGCTTCCGAACTGGCCTTGCGCGATCTGTTGGCTGAAGTGCAACCGCAACTACCCTGGGGCGAGATCGTGGTGGTAGAAGGGAGCGCACTGCTGGCGACCGAGGTGCTGGACGCCTTGCAGCGCTTGATCGCGGCTTTGGCGCGCGACGGCCTGGCGGCGGTGGCCACCGCCATGGTGGCGGCCCCCGAGGTCGAAGGTATTTCCATCACACGCAAACTGGTTGCCCGCATCTATGCTGCCGATGGCCGTCCGTTCCAGTATTTTGAGCATGAGCAAGATGCCCAGGCATGGATTGCCGGTATGTTGCAGGGCGTACAGGAAAAACCTTAGTCAGCCATGGTGATAGCCATCGCCAGCACGGCCAGCGCCATCAGCCCAGTGGCCAGCCAGCCTAGCACCCGCCATTTGGTCTTGATGACGAACTGGCCCATGATATCGGAGCGCACCGCCATCAACATCATGACGACCATCACCGGCACCGAGATCACCCCATTGAGCACGGCGCTCCAGTACAGCGCCTTGATGGGATCTATGCTGCTCAGGCTGAGCAGCACGCCTATCAGGGTCGAGACGGCGATCACCGCATAAAATCCCCTGGCCTTGCCGGGCGTATATTCCAGGCTGTTTTTCCAATGGAAGCTGCCGGCTATCGCATACGCGGAAGACCCGGCCAGCACCGGTACCGCCAGCAGCCCGGTGCCTATGATGCCGGCGCTAAACAGCAGGAACGCAAAATCGCCGGCGATAGGCCGCAAGGCCAGTGCCGCCTGGGCCGACGACTGGATATCGGTGATGCCGTGCAGATGCAAGGTGACGGCCGTGGTCAGCATGATAAAGAAAGCCACGATATTGGAAAATCCCATGCCTATATAAGTGTCTATCTTGATCCTGCGCAGGTTTGCCCTGGCCTGTTGCGGCGCCCGCAGCAGGTCGTGCTGGCCCGGCTGGGCCCGCATGTCTTCTACCTCTTGCGAGGCTTGCCAGAAAAACAGGTAGGGGCTGATGGTAGTGCCGAACACTGCCACCACGGTCGTGAGGTATTCGGTCTTGAGCGAAAGCTGCGGCAGCAGGGTGCTGACGGCTACCTGCTGCCAGGGTATGCGCACCACAAACACGGTCGCTACATAGGCCAGCAGCGCCAGCGTCAGCCACTTCAGCACGCGCACATAGCGGTGATAGGGCACCAGTACCTGCAGCATCACCGACAGCAGGCCGAAGCCTACCGCATACCAGTGCGCGTGGCCGCCCAGCAGCAGCCGGGTGGCTTCGCCCATTGCCGCTACATCGGCGCCGATATTGATGGTATTGGCGATCAGCAGCAGGCTGACGATGGCATACAGCAGCCAGCGTGGATAATGCTTGGCGATATTGGTCGCCAGTCCGTGCCCGCTGACCCGCCCTATGCGCGCGCTGACCACCTGTATGCCGACCATCAGCGGATACGTCAGCAATACCGTCCACAACATAGTGAAGCCGAACTGCGCCCCTGCCTGCGAATAGGTAGCGATGCCGCTGGGGTCGTCGTCGGCGGCGCCGGTAATCAGGCCCGGTCCCAGCTTGGCCAGGAAGGACTTATCGCCTGCAACATCAGGTTCGCGCTCGGGTTTTGTGCTGGTCGCATGCATTATTGTCATTCTCGCTATTTGTCACTGCGTATTGTTGTTCATGGTTGTTCATGGTTATTCATGCGCGCAAGCATGTTGCCTTCACTGTCAAGCTGCGTCTGTTCGACAGCGAACGCCAATGCCCTGCAGAAAAATGCGTTTTCATAGGGAGAATACGACAATTCCCGACGCTGGCGCCGCCGTTACTTATTGCATAGCAACAAAAAATGACAGGAGAAAGCGCAACAAGAAATTGACAATACCATTTGCACTGTTCTATCGTCTCTGTACATAAAAAATCTCACAAACAATGATGGGATGATTACAACACCAGGTAGCTTGCTCTAGTAAGCACCCTAGGAGACATCAATGATATTGCGTGTTGTACCCTTTGCGCCAATTGCGTGCGCTACCTTGGCCGTACTGCTATCCGCCGGTTTTTCTGCGTCTGCATTTGCGCAAACCGCATGCAGTTATGTCGACCACAAATACACCTGTGAAGACGCCAGCAGCTACCAGGCCAAAATACAAAAACCGGGCAATCTCTTATTGACTGCCGACAAACTCAGCAATCCCTTGCTAGGCAGCAGCAGGGATAGTGCGATCATCGCCGCCGATCATCGCGGCGACCAGAAAAACGCCGAACCTGCCGTGATCACCGACAGCAAGGGTACACAATGGACCGGCCACCAGGTCGGCAGCCAGACCGTCTACATGAGCAACAAGGGCAGCAAGGTAACCTGCCAGACCATAGGTTCGCAACGGGCCTGCATCTAGGCCGGCTACCTTCTCTTGAGCGCCGGCCCTGTCCTGGGCCGGTGCGCGCCTTACTCCACTACCTCCACTACCTCCACTACCTCCACTGACTCCACCTATGGCGGCTTTGCACGCGGCTGGCATAACGGGCCGCCGCAAATTCTCTCCCCAATGACATCCTGTCCCGCATTATTTGCATTCCATCGCATTCTTGCTGAAAATTTATCTGCTTTCGGTAAGATACCATTTCATCAAGTCAGCGTCCGGAAATCATTTTCCGGCACTCAATTATTTAGACAGAAGGAAAACGACCATGCCAGCATTATCTCGCCTGAAACCCGCTTTTTTCGCCGTCGCCATCGCCTTCGGCGCCAGCGCAATCCTGTTGCAGCCAGCGCCCGCGCATGCGGAGGAGTGGAGCATAGGTTCAACCCGGATAAGCGGCTCCGGCAAGATAGAAAAACAGAATCGCGCGGTCAGTAATTTTAACGGCGTATCCATCAGTGTGCCGGCCAACGTGGAACTGATACAGGACAATACCGAGGGCGTCAGCATAGAAACCGATGACAACCTGCTGCCGCAGATAGAGGCCGTGGTGGAGCGCGGCGATTTGAAGATACGCACGGTCAAGCGCAATACCAGGCTCGATACGCGGACCTTGAATATCGTGGTCAGGCTGAAGAACATAGACCGTATCAGCCTCGGCGGTTCGGGCAGCATCTCGGCCGCTAAATTGCAGGCGGCCAAGCTCGGTGTCAACCTGGGCGGCATCGGCAACGTTGAGATCAAAGCACTGGACGCTGATGACTTGTCGATCGCGCTGGGCGGCAGCGGCGGCATGAAGGCCGCTGGCACCGTCAATTCCATGTCGGTGGCGGTAGGCGGATCCGGCAAGGTAGACGCGGGGAATCTGAAAGCCAACTCAGTCGACATCAGCATAGGCGGTTCCGGCCGCCTGACGGTCGCGGCCAGGGACAGGCTGTCGCTGGCGGTGGCTGGTTCGGGCGATGTCGGCTATTACGGCGATCCGCAGATCAGCAAGACCGTGGTCGGTTCCGGCAGCCTGAAGCGCCTGGGAGCGTTTCCGCAGTAAAGATCAATGGACATTCCGGGCTTGCCGCACTTGGCTGGAATGTCCTGGACGGTGTTATTGGGGGAGTAAGTTCGGTGGGCATGCGTGCCCACCTTTTTTTTGCGATTTTCAGGCGACCGCGGCATTGCTGAATGCCAGCTCCCGCTCGTCTATCGGCAGGTGCAACAAGCTCGCCAGCAGGCCCAGGGCAATCGCGATCAGCCACACCGCCTGGTAAGACTTGTTGGCATCAAATACATAGGCGCCCAGCCAGACCCCCAGGAAGGCGCCCAGCTGATGGCCGAAGAAGACAAAGCCGAACAGCGTCGCCAGGTACTTCAAGCCAAACACTTGCGACACGATGCCGTTGGTCAGCGGCACGGTGCCCAGCCAGGTCAGGCCCATCACCGCGGAAAAGCCGTACAGCGTGAGCTGCGACACCGGCAGCCAGACAAAGGCGGCAATCGCAGCCGAGCGCACCAGATACAGGCCGGACAGCAGGTATTTCCGGCTGTATTTGCCGCCCAGGTAGCCGCAGTAATAGGTGCCCAGCACATTCGTCAGCGAGATAATGGCCAGCGCCACCACCGCATCTCTGGGCTGCATGCCCTGGTCCAGCAGGTAGGCCGGCAGGTGGGTGGTGATAAAGGCCAGCTGGAAGCCGCAGGCCAGGAAACCCGCGTTCAACAGCCAGAAGCTGCGATGGGAAAATGCTGCCCGTATCGCCGCCGACATGCTTTGCTGCGCGCCGGCATGGGTTTGCAGGTGGCTTTGGTCCTGCAAGGCAAACGAGGCCGGCGCTGCGGCGACGAACAGCGCCGCCAGCACGATGAAGGCGGCGCTCCAGCCCAGGCTGCCGATCAGGCCATGCGCCATAGGGACCATCATGAACTGGCACAGGCCGCCTATGGCTCCGGTCATACCTAGCGCCCAGCTGCGCTGGTCGGGCGCGGCGATCCGGCTGACGGCGCCGTATACCGCGCCAAACGCGGTGCCTGACAAGGCCAGGCCTATCAGCACGCCCGCACCCAGATTCAAGGCTGACACCGTGCCGGCCGACGCCTCCAGGTACAAGCCCAGCGCATACAGCACGCTGCCGGCCAGGAGCACCCTGAGCGAACCGTAGCGGTCGGCGACCATGCCGGCCAGCGGTTGCGACAGGCCCCAGACTATATTCTGCAGCGCTATCGCGACGCCGAAGGTCTCGCGACTCCAGCCGCGCTCGGTGATCATGGACAGCATGAACAAGCCCTGCACATTGCGCATGCCCAGCGACAGCCCAAGCAGGAGGCCGCCGCAAATGACGATCAAGGCCGGCGTTTGCCAGCGACGTAGTGCGCTCATGGTGTCATTTCCATTTCTCCATTTCCCCATTTTCCCGTTCAAAATTTATCTATCGCCAACCCGAATTGGCCTTCCACGCTAAAACGCGGCCGCGACGCCCATTGCGGCAGGCTATACCACTTGTCCACAAATTTCACCGTCATGCTCTCAGGCCCCATCCCTGCCAGGGGACTGAGCAAATTGATCTGTACGGTCGATGCGGAAAATGCCTGGATCACCAGGTCTTGCCCGGCCGCCACCTGCATGCCCTGGCCGGGTCCCAGTATAGTGTCTTCGGGGTTGCCCAGCTGCGTCACCCATAGCGAGCCCTGGCTGCAATTGAGCCCGACCTCGGCCTCATGGCAAATCGCCAGCGCGGAGCGTCTTTCCAGTTCCAGTTGCGCACTGAGCTGGATGCGTCCGGTGGAAGAGATCGCATTCTTGTGGAGAAAGTGAAGCAGATGCTGTAACAGGTTCATACTATTTCCTTGGCAGAGATCACATTCCCAAGAGGAAAGTGAAAAGTAGCTTATAAATGTTTCATAAGCCGTATTAAAGTCTTAAAATAGCCTGGGTTCAAACGACTTATTTGCATGTTTCGCATGCATGTAGGGAATGTGAAGTGTATGCCTCGGGGATATAGCAAGATGACGGATACTTTAAGCAAATTGCCGCCGCTGGACTTGGTGCGCGGTTTCGTCGCGGTCGCCCGCCGCATGAGTTTTACCCGCGCTGCTGACGACCTGTTCCTGACCCAGTCTGCCATCAGCCGTCAGGTGAAGAACCTGGAAGATTTCCTCGGCACCAGCCTGGTGATCCGCAGGCACAGGGCGATAGAGCTGACCGACGATGGCATGCGCCTGTTCCGTTGTGCCGACGGCTGGCTGCAGCAACTGGCGGAGCTCACTTCCAGCATGCGCCGCAACGACGACAGGCGGCCCGTCACGATCACGGCCAGCTTGGGGGTGACCTCGCTATGGCTGGTGCCCAGACTGGGTGAATTCCAGAGCGCCCATCCCAGCATAGACGTGCGGGTCGCCGCCAGCAACAAGGTGGCCAACCTGGAACAGGAGGATATCGACCTGGCGATACGCTATTGCCGCAACGCCGCTGTGCCGGCGGGCGCAATCCGCCTGTTCGGCGAATCCCTGGTGCCGGTGGCCCATCCGTCTCTAAAGATCGGCAATATAGAAACCAGGAGCGCGCTGGCCAGGAGCATCTTGCTGGACCTGGACGAGCCGCACCGGCCCTGGCTGCAATGGGCGGACTGGCTCGGCGCCAGCCAGCTGGACAAGGTCAAGCCCAAAGGCGTGCTGCGCTTTAACCAGTACGACCAGGTGATCCATGCAGCGCTGGCCGGCCACGGCATCGCGCTGGGCCGGCTGGCGCTGGTGCAACCGCTGCTGCAGCAGGGGCGGCTGGTGGTCGCCAGCAAGCGCACCGGCCAGCTGGACGATTTCGCCTATTGGCTGGTCGTCAGGCCGGGGCCGGTGAAGGCAGAGGTGAGGGAGTTCGCCGACTGGATCATGCAGGAGGCAAAGCTGGCGAACCAGGCGCTGGCTTGAGGCTGGCCTGACAATGGTGCCGGCGTTGCGCTGTTAGCTGATCAAGGTATGCAGCAAGGCGGCATCGAGGTAGCCGGTCTCGGGCAGGCCGTGCTGTTTTTGCACGGCGCGTATCGCCTGGCGTGTCGCCGGGTCCAGGCCGGGTGTCAAGGACAGGCTGATGTTGAGCGCGCGTTCCAGCTGGCGTTTGATGCGGCGCAACTGGTCGTCGTCTAGAAATATCGCTTCGTAGTCGTTCAGCGCCAGGCGCTCCGGGCTGGCTGGCGGCAAGGCCCTGGCCACTGTTGCTGTCGCTGCTGCATCGGCTTTGGGTTTGGCGTCGCCGGCCGGTTTGCCGCTCGAGCGCAGCGGCAGCAGCTTGCTGATCAGCTCAAACCAGAAAGGCGCGCCCATGGTGGCGGCGCTGGCGGTGATCAGCCAGCCGGCCAGCAAGAGCAGGGCGTCGCACAGCCAGGACCAGCTGGCTTTCTCGACCGGCGGTGTTTCCGACCAGGCGGCGGCCGGCCAGCCCAGCGGCAATGCGGGCGGCAAGGCATTCAGCAGCTTCAGGCTCTTCTCTGCTTGTTCCATGCCGGACAAGCTGCTGTATTGCGTGACGGCAGGGTTGGTGATGTTATCCGCCTGCCTGATCACCATTTCCCGCACGGTGGGTTCGCGCCACAACTGCTTGAAGATCTGGATCGAGTCTATGTTGAAGATGACGGCCACCGTCAACCCTATCAGGAACAGCAGGGCCTGGGTGCGACGCTTGTACCAGCCGCTGACCCTGGTCATCGCTTCGTCAAACCAGGACTCTATCGCTTGCTGGGTCTTTTCCATGTCGCCGCCGGCTTTGTCGACGAAGGAGAGCAGGGTCTTCTTCAGCTCGCTATCGGGCATATTGTCTATCGCCTGGTGCAGGTTGGTAGGACTGGCGTCGGCGTTCCTGTAGGTTTTCCTGATGGTGTCCAGCAGCGTGACGGCAAAGGTGGCGGCTTGCAGGTAGGACGGTTTGGTGTCGCCGCTGTCTGCCGTGGGCTGGCGGCTGCCGAACAGCCAGTGGAACAGGTCACGGATGCCGAACTTGTCCGGCACCTGGCCGCGTATCAGCGGATGCATCAGCATGTCCTGGGCGATCCGGTTGCCCGGATCGCTGGAAGACACCACCGACTTGGCTGCAGTATCGCCCAGCTTCATGTCGCCGGCGATCAGTATGCTCTGTATGCCTTCCCACAAGGTCTTGCCGCGCAGGTTCAGATAGCCCGCCATCACCTCCTGGACGCCGGCGCAGAACGTCGCCACCAGGAAGAAAATGGTCGCGAGTCCTATCGCGACATCCAGAAAGACAAAGTTCATGACGGTTTCCTTATTTTTGCAATTGGCAGCAGCTTATCATTTTCCTAACAAGTTGCACCAGCTTTGCGTGCCGTCATCGCCATCTTGCAGTTCGTCGCCAGGCCCGTATGCGGCAACATCTCCGCCGCCTTCATTCGCGCCATCACCCGCGCCGTCGAAGCGCACGCCACCGCTCGGGCAGCAGCAATGTGTACGGCAATCCGCAGCAGAGCAAGCTCAGCGGCAGGAATGTGCGTATCGCCGGCTAGCCGTAAGATATTGCTTCGGCGGTGTTTAGCACGGTGGCATATTCGCCATCCAGGTTGGCCAGCGCCATCAGGTGGACCTCTTCTGCGCTGCGCAGCGTACCGCCGAAATCGCATTTTTCAAAAGCAAAGCATGCGTCGGCCATCACGATAGTCGCAAAGCCCAGGTTGCCTGCCGTCCTGGCGCTGGCTTCTACCGAGTTATTGGTGCTGACGCCGGCGATCACCAGGTCCGTGATTCCGCGCACGTGCAGCCAGCGCTCCAGCCCGGTCTGGATGAAGGCATCCGGCACGTTTTTTTCAACGACATGATCGCCTGGCTGCGGCTGGAATTGGGGCTGGAATTCGTTGCCGGATTGGCCGGGCCAGAACACCGAGCCCGGTGTGCGCGACATATGCCGCACAAAGACCACGGGGCTGCCCGATTTGCGCCAGGCGGCGAGCAGCGCCGCCATATTGTCTTCTGCCCGCGGATTATTCCTGGGCGGCAGCTGGGCGCTGCGCATGCCTTGCTGCATGTCGATGACGATGAGTGCGGTTGGCCGGGTTTGCATCTATGCCTCACTGGATGATTGGCATGGCAGTATAGCAATTTTCGGCTAGGATTGCGGCCCTGATCTTGCTGCGTGCATCAGTTCAGCACCGCACTCGTTTCGGGCAACCTGTCGCCGCATGCCCAATACGCCAGCCCGGCGGCCAGCAGCAACAACATTGCCGAAGCGGCCAGGCTAATTCGTACACCGTCCTGCACGCCATGGATGGCTTCGCTGTTAGCTCCCAGGCCGACCAATGCGCCGTATACGGCGACCCCCATCGCGCCGCCCACCTGCCGGGCCGCGTTCAATACCGCTGAGGCGGTGCCGGCCATGGTTTTTTGTACGCTGGAAAGTATCGAGGTGGTCATCGCCGGCACGGCTAAGCCCATGCCGGCCGGAATCAGCACCAGGCCCGGCAACAAGTCCAGGAAGCTGGCTTGCGGCGCCACGCCCAGGGCCAGCAGCGCATAGCCGGCGCAGGCTATCAGGCCGCCAACAACCATCAGGATGCGCAGGCCGAAGCGCGCCGCTGCCTTGCCGCTGGCGATATTGGAAAAGATGAAGGTGCCGGTCAGCGGCAGGAAGGCCAGGCCGGCCTCCACCACCGAATAGCCGCGCATCTTCTGGAAATAAAAGCTCAGCACGAAGATCACGCCATAATAAGAAAAATTGACCAGCACGCCGAACAGCACCGCGCCCGAAAATGCGCCCTGGCGGAATAACTGCAAAGGCAGCATCGGCGACGCCGCCTTTTTTTCCACAAATAAGAAAAACGCTCCCGCTACCAGCGCCAGCGCAAATCCAGCCTGCACCAGCGGATGCGACCAGCCCAGCCCCTGCACCTCGATCACCGCGCCGATAAAGCCGGTGAGGGCGGCAATCGACAGCAATTGGCCGGCGATGTCAAACGACCTGCCGTGCTCGGCGCGCGGAATACGGGGCACGCTGGCCCAGGTCAGCAAAAATCCCAATATGCAGATAGGCACATTGACCCAGAAAATACTGCGCCAGCCGCCCACCGACAATAGCAGGCCGCCGACCACCGGGCCGGCAGCGATCGACACGCCGCCGGCAGCGGTCCACAAGGCGATGGCCTTGGCCAGCTGCTTCTTGTCATGCGCATAACTGTAATTCAGGATGGAGAGCGAACTGGGTACCAGCAAGGCCGCCCCTATGCCCTGGATTGCCCGGGCGATATTCAATATGCCGCTGCCGGGCGCCAGGCCGCAGGCGACCGAGGCTGCCAGGAACAGGAAAAACCCCGCCAGGAATACGTTCTTGGGGCCGAACTTGTCGCCCAGCACACCGGCCGATAGCAGAAATACTGCAAAACCCAGGGTATACGCGTCCACCACCCACTGCAGCTCGCTGACCGTGGCGCCCAGTTCGGCGCCCATGCGCGGCAGCGCGACATTGACGATAGTGACATCCAGCTGGACGATGATAAAAGCAAAGCTGCTGGAAAACAGCACCCAGATTGATGGTGGTTTTGCATGTAGGGTGTTCATCAAATTATCCTGTGATTATCCCGTGATTAATGGTGATTGCCGGGAGGAAATGCTTTAGAGCAAGAGCAGTCCTGGGAGCTGTAAAACCATCATAAAATACTTCCATCATCATTAATAATGATTAATAATGAAGATATGTATCTTATTTTGTGAACAGAGGCCGTCATGGATCTTTCCGTCCTGCGTATTTTTAAAGCCGTGGCTGAAGAGGGCAGCGTCACCAAGGCCGCCGCGCGCACTCACAGGGTGCAGTCGAATGTCTCCGCCCGCCTGGCGCAACTGGAACAGAGCCTGGGCGTGCCCTTGTTCCACCGTTCCGGGCGCAACCTGGTCATCACGGTAGAGGGCAGCCGGCTGCTGGAATACACCGATAGGTTATTGCAACTGGCGGAAGAGGCGCAAACCGCGGTGCGCGGTAGCGACAAGCCGGCCGGCAAGTTGCGCGTAGGTGCGATGGAAACCACGGCTGCGGCCCGCCTGCCCAAGGTGCTGGCGGCGTTCCATCAACAATATCCTGATGTGGACTTACTGCTGGACACTGGCACTACCGACTACCTGGTGCAGGAAGTGCTGAACCACAGGCTCGATATGGCCCTGATCGCCGCACCGTTTGTCCACCCGGACCTGCTGCAAATCCCGGTATTTGAAGAGGAACTGGTGCTGCTGACCGAGCATGCGCACGGCGCGGTCAGTTCGGCGCAGGACATCGCAAAAAAGACCTTGCTGGTGTTTAAATCTGGATGCTCGTACCGGCGCCGCCTGGAAAGATGGTTTGCCGATGCCGGCTGCACACCTTTACGCACGCTGGAGTTTGGCACCTTTGAAGCGATCGTAGGTTGTGTCGCCGCCGGCATGGGGGTGGCGCTGATGCCCAGGGCGGTACTGCAGCGGCGCGATCTCGGCGACAGCATACGACTCCACACCGTCACTGCCGACATCGCGAAAGTGGAAACCCTGATGATCTGGCGCAAGGAAATCACGCACCATCCGGCGCGGCAGGCATTTGCCGACAGCCTCAGGAACTCGGATTTAATCTCCTAGCTGCTCCACCAGGAAATCGACAAAGCTGCGCACCCGCATGGACAGCCGTCCTGGCGGGAACAGCAGGGTAAATGGCCGGGAGCTGCCGCCGTAGGCGGGCAGTACCTCAAGCAGTTCGCCGCGCTGCAATTCTTGTTCTACGATAAAGCGATAGGCCTGGAATAGTCCGGCGCCGCTGCGTGCCAGCGTGACGCCGCCCAGGTAGTCGCCGGCAGTCAGGTAGCCGCCCCTGGTTTGCAACTCCACATCCTGCTGTTTGTCCCTGAACTTCCACGGAATAGTGCGACCGCTGCTGGGCAGCTCAAACTGTATGCACTCGTGTTTCTCCAGCTCGTCCAGCGTCCTCGGGGTGCCGGCGCGTTCCAGGTAGGCGCGAGTGGCGACCACGACCAGCTCGGCGTCTTCCAGCTTGCGCGCGATCAGGTTGGAGTCGGCTGGCGAGCTTCCGCGTATCGCCAGGTCGTAGCCTTCCTCGGCAAAGTCGATATTGCGGTTGCTGATGTGTACTTCCACCAGCACCTGCGGATAGCGCGTACGGAAGGCCGGCAGCAACGGCAGTACGCGGTAGTGGGCATACGGGGTCGGCATGCTGATGCGCAAGGTGCCGGCCGGGGCGGCCTGCTTGCCGGTCACTTCGCGCTCGGCGTCCACCAGCTGGGCCAGCGCTTGTCGGCTCTGCTCAAAATAGGCGCGTCCGCCCTCGGTCAGCCTGATCTGGCGCGTGGTGCGCACAAACAGCCGCACACCGAGCCTGTCTTCCAGCCTGGATACCGAACGGCTTACCGCGGCCGGGGTCACGCCGGCGGCAGTGGCCGCAGCGGTGAAACTGCCCAGTTCCGCCGCCATGCAAAACAGTTCTATGCTGCCCAGCATCAGGTCGTCAAATTGTCTTTGCATAGCGCTTCCTTATGGACCGGTCTTATTTCAATTGGTTACATGATGTATCAAGTAATTTGTAAAAACAAGCATTTATCGACAACGGCAGCATAAGTATAGTTTGTCGCGTGGAGAAGCAAGCAGCGTCCTTCTCCTTGCATCAAATCCAAACGGGCGCCATTTTCTTTTTTTAAGCAATTTTAAGGAAGAGCAATATGAAATCTGAGAACAAAACAGTCGTCGTCACCGGTGCCTCCAGCGGCTTGGGCTTTGCGATTGCGCAGGCTTACCTGCAGCGCGGTTATAACGTGGTCGGCAATGCGCGCACTCTGGAGCGTTTGCAAAAAGCGGCCGACCAACTCGGCAATCCGGAGAATTTCTTGCTGGTGGACGGCGATATCGCCAAGGCGTCCACGGCGAAGAAGCTGTTTGAGCGCGCCATCGCCGCATTCGGCAAGGTGGACATCCTGATCAATAACGCCGGCATCTTTATCGGCAAGCCTTTCACTAGCTATACCGAACAAGACCTGGATGGCCTGATCGATACCAACCTCAGGGGCTTCTTCTACATCAGCCAGCAGGCAGCGGCGCATATGGCCGCTAACAGGCAGGGCCACATCGTCAACATCACCGCCAGCGTGGCGTCGCAGCCTAGTGCCAGCGTGCCGGCCTTGCTGCCGGTGCTGATCAAAGGTGGCCTGAACCAGGCGACCAAGGCCTTGGCGCTGGAACTCGCTTCCAGCAACGTCAAAGTGAACGCTGTGGCGCCCGGCATCATAGACACGCCCTTGCATACGCCGGAAATGCATGAGTTCCTGAAAGGCCTGCAACCGCTGGGCCGCATGGGCGAAGCCAAGGACGTCGTGGAAGCGGTGCTGTACCTGACCGATTCCTCTTTCACCACCGGCGCCATCCTGGCGGTAGATGGCGGCGCTACCTCGGGCAGATGGTAGCCAGCGCCTGATCCCAAGTCCCGCAACTCAAAATTAATTTCATGTGAAGGAATAATTATCATGCCGTTCATTAATATACAAATCACCCGCGAAGGCGCAACAGCCGAGCAAAAAGCCGAATTGATCAAGGGTGCGACCGAGCTGCTGGTGCGGGTGCTGAACAAGAACCCGGCGACCACCTTCGTCATCATCGACGAAGTGGATACCGACAACTGGGGTGTCGCGGGCGAGACGACAACGGTGCTGCGGGCCAGAGAAAGAGTTGCGGCGAAGTAGGGCTGCAGCGAAGCAGGGCTGCCTGCGGCTACCTGGCCGATGCAGTTGCAACTGCGGAATCCCGTTTTTCCACTATCCGAAAGACATCCATGAACCTGATTTACGTTGCCGACCCCATGTGCTCCTGGTGTTATGGCTTTAGCAAAGAGCTGTCGGAACTCAGCGCACAGTTTCCGCACATCCCCGTCCAGATCGTCGTCGGCGGCGTACGCGCGGGCGCTAGCGACGTGCTGGACGAGGCCGGCAAGCGCTTCCGGCTGCAACACTGGACCCGGGTCGCCGCCGCCAGCGGGCTGCCGTTCAACCGCCAGGCCTTTGCCGAGCGCGAGGGATTTGTCTACGATACTGAGCCGGTGTGCCGGGCGGTGGTGACGGCGAGGACGCTGGAACCGAGCGCCAATATCCTGGATGTTTTCCGCGCATTACAGCATGCCTTCTATGTGGATGCGCTGGATACCACCGATGGCCGGGTGCTGGCAGAAGTGGCATCTGCCGCCTTGCGCCGCGCAGGATTTCCCATCGATGCAGACAGCTTCCACGCGACCTGGCTGTCCCCAGCGACCATTGCCGCAACCAAGAGCGACTTCATCACGGCCAGATCCTGGGGCGTGGCCAGTTTCCCATTGCTATTGTTGGCCAAGAATGGAAGACTGCATAGCGTCACGCCCGGTTACGTGAGTGCACAGGTGGCCGCGCAAAATCTCAGCGCCATCCTCGAGGCGCAGGCATTGAAGGATAGCGCCAGCCTGGCGTCAGCCTGAAACAGGTCAAGCTCATGGCGGTAAAGCGCCTGCTGGTTTCGGCCGTTCGGGACCCGCCACCGCCTGGCCGGCCTGCCCGGCCTGATACTGCGGCAGATGCCATGTCACCAGGGTGTCGAACGGCGTCCACCAGCCGACCCTGGCGCCGGCGCGCTGCAAGCCGGTGCCGGCCCAGGTGTTGCAGGTATTGAACAGGCTGTAGGTTCCATGGGCTTCGTAAAAGGCGTCCTGGGGACTATAGTGGGCGTTGGCGACGGGCAGCAGTTGCTGATCGATCGTCGCGGCGGAAGCCAGCACGTAGCTGATCAGCGCCCGATAATTTTCTTCTCCCAGCGACAGCCTGTAGGCATGCCGCCGCAGGTCTTCCTCACTCAGATAGGTGACATGCAATACGCTTGCGTGCTGCCCCGTGATCGCCCCGACAGCCCTGGCGACGGTCAAGTCTTTCCACTCAGGCGTGTACAGGTAGAAGTCGCGGTCGCCCCAGCCTATTGCGATATAGGCGGCGGTGGCCGGCACGGCGATAAAATGCTTCTTGGGGAAATAGCGTTCCCAGTCGATTGTCGCGGTTTTCAGCGGAAACACCAGGTCGGTATGGACGCCATTAGTCAGCACATAGGCTTCCACGGTAGTCGCGGTACCGGACGGCCTGGAGTTGAGCGGGAACAGTACCAGCACATAAGCGATGGCGATATACGCCAGCAGGCTGGCGACAGGCAGCAACAGCAACAGTCCGGCCAGCTTGACCAGGCGTCGCAATGATTTCTCCCAGGGCGGTATCAGCAAAAAGAATTACCCCTTACTTGATCAGCTTCAGGACTTGCCTGAATTGCGGATGTTCGCTATCGCCCATCCATTCGAACATCACCATTTCCGAACTGACTATTTCCGCGCCGGCGGCCTGCGCCCTCTGGATGGCCGCCGCCTTGTTGGCAGTGTCGCGCGAGCCTATCGCATCCACTACCAGCTTTACCTTGCGCTTCCTGTGCAATAGCCCCAGCACGGTTTGCAATACGCAGACATGGGCTTCGCAGCCGAGCACGATCAGCTCGTCCCTGCCGTTTTCCAGCGCTGCCAGGAATTCCGGCTGGGCGCAAGCGTCGAAACTGGACTTGTCTATAGTCTGGTCCAGCAGGGCATGGATGGCCGGCACCGTGGGCCCCAGGCGCAAGGGCTGCTGCGCTGTGCCCACTACCTGGATATCCAGCAGCCGGGCGGCTTGCGCAAGCAGTATGGTCCGCTTCAAGAGGAGTTCGCCGTCGGCGATTACCGGCATCAATTTTTGCTGCAGGTCGATCACGATCAAGCTGGAACGCGAGGCGTCGCACAGATAGCTCATGGCATTGCTCCCTAATTATTGGCTGCCGGTTTTTGCCACCAGCGACGGCACCGCCGGCTTTTGCATCAGGCGCCCGCCAAACAGCACGCATACCAGCGCGGCTACCACCAGCGCAATGCCGGCCCACTGCCAGGCGGTGATGGTTTCGCCGAGCGCCAGCATGCCGGTGCTCAGCCCGACTACCGGTACGCCCAGGCTGAAAGGGGCGACCCGATTCACCGGGTGGCGTTTCAGCAATCCGGTCCACAAGGCATAGGCCAGGATGGTCGCTATCCAGCCCAGGTAGGCGATGGACAGCCAGCTGCTCCAGGGCGCCGCCAGCCAATGCCAGCGGCTGGCCGGCGCATCGAACAGCAGCGACAGGCCGATGAAGGGCAGCACCGGCACCAGGCTGCTCCACACCATGAACGGGACCACCTCGAAGTGGGGAGTGGTGCGCTGGGCGCGCCGCACCACGATATTGGACGCGGCCCACATCGAGGCGGCGGCCAGGCTAAGTACAAAGCCCAGCACGCTAGTGGCACTGCCGGCGGCATGCTGCGGCTGCAGGTAGTTCATCGCGAAACAGGCCAGGCCCGCGGCGGCCAGGCAGAGGCCGGCCTGCAGCGGTTTGCTGACTCTTTCATGCAAGAGCACATAGCTGAACAGTGCGGTAAAGAATACCTGGGTCTGCAAGAGCACCGACGCCAGCGCTGCCGTCATGCCCACCTGCAGCGCGATGAACAGCAGGCCGAACTGGCCCACGCCCTGGCACAGTCCATAGCCCAGCACCCATTTCCAGTGCAGCCGGGGTGGCCTGACCAGCAGCACCAGTGGCAGTATCGCAAACACATAGCGCGCCGCGCCGAGTTGCAAGGGAGTGAAGTCTTGCAGCGCCCATTTCATCGCGACGAAATTGGTGCCCCAGATAAGGACGACGCCAATGGCAGAAACCAGGTCGCGGCCGCTCAGGCGGGATTGATTCATTTTTTTTCCTGTCCTGCATATGTATTTTGCCAACAATAGCATATTGGACAAAATCGTGAATGCGGGGCGTTTCTGCGCTCCGCCGGCGGGGAAAGCTGTGGGCTTAGTGATTGTTAAAAAAGTAATGCGCCCCATGCCTGCACGCCATGCCAGCTTGTACCGGCATGTCTAGGGTGTTAAGCTGCCTGATCTCAGGTCAACATAATTCAAACAGATGTTCACTCTCGACCTTAGAACAGTCATCCTGCTATCGTCCGTCATGTCTGCCCTGATGTCGATCGTCTTGTTCTCCGCGTACCGGAGTTTTCCATCGAGCATACAGGGGCTTGGCCGCTGGTCCGCAGGCTCGCTGCTCCTCTTCGTCACCGCCATCCTGATCGGTTTGCGCGGCATGCTTCCCGACTGGCTGTCGATTCTAGTCGGCAATGCGGCCATGCTCGTTGCCATTGGCCTTTGGCTGACGGGCACCCAGCAATTCTATGGCCGTCGACCCTCGTGGGGGCTGGCGCTGCTTATCCTGATCGCAGGCATTTGCGGTGTGGCCTGGTTTGGCCTGGTCCAGCCGGATTTCCAGGCCCGCGTGGTCCTGGTGACAGCCTTGCTGTCGCTGCTATACGGCACACAGTTTTACCTTGTCGCCCGCTACGGCGGGCCACATTCCGGCACCTATTTCTTCGGCGGCATGATGCTGCTGCAGACCCTGGTGGTGACGATGCGCTGCCTGACCGGATTGAGTCCCGACATGCGCGACGCCAGCATGTATACCGGCGACCTGATGCAGAGCATCTACCTGGCGAGCTATTATTTTACGTCGACCACGCTGGCAGTCGGCTTCATGATGATAGCGACGCAGCGCCTGCAAGCGGAGCTGGCCAGGAGTTCCAGCGTGGATGCGCTGACCGATGCGCTGAATCGCCGCGCCTTTGCCGTCTTGTATGAAAATGAAACCAAGCGCATGAAACGGCACGGGCACCCCATGAGCCTGATCATCATGGACCTGGACTACTTCAAGCGCATCAATGATCAATATGGTCACGTCGTGGGGGACAAGGTGTTGATCCACTTTTCTTCCACGGTCATACGCCTGTTGCGCGAGATAGACCATTTTTCGCGTTTCGGCGGGGAAGAGTTTGTTGCCCTGTTGCCCGAAACAACGGTGGACGAAGCGCAGGCGGTGGCAGAACGCATCTACCAGGCCTTGCGACAAGCCCGCGACGCAGAGATTCCGCCGTACACGGTGAGCATGGGCATCGCCGGCCTGGAGCGTGCCGACGAAAGCCTGGACAGCGTAGTGGGCCGGGCTGACGCTGCGCTATACCGGGCCAAGTCGGCCGGGCGCGACAGGCTGGAAGTGACAGCGGCCAGGGATGAAGAGCCAGGCGAAGGCAGCGCGTGAGACCGCCTTGGTCGGCAGGAGTCAGTGGGGAATCAGCCTAGAATCAGCCGAAAATCAGCCGAAAATCAGCCGAAAATCAGCCGAAAATCAGCGCGAGGCAGGCTTGCGGGCCTGCTTCTTCTTGGCGCTATGGCGCATTTCCCAGGCCTGCAATTCGCTACGGTAGCGATCCATTGCATCTTCATACAGGTCAAAGATGCACGGCTCGCAGCCGCTATGGCAGCAGTCTTCCAGTTCCGGCCGGGCCGGCGGGACTGGAGGTTGATCCGTGTTGTTAGGCGTGGCTGGCATGGCTGTGAATGCTCGGTAAAAAAGTAGCCCGTTGTCTCGGTGACGCTTAGGTCGCGGCTGCCTGCGGCGCAAGCAGCATATGCGCATTGCGCCAGCCGCCATAGCGGTAGTAGCCTATCGACATCAGCATGGCCGACAAGGAGCCTACCCCGAAGCTCCACCACAAGGCGTCCGCTCCCCAATTGCCCATCAGCAGGCTGGCGAACGGCAGGCGTATGCACCACAGGGCCAGGAACAGGATCACCAGCGGCGCCACCACCGCGCCCGATGCCCGCATCACGCTGGACAGCACGAAAGTGACACCGAGCAGCAGGAAGCTCCAGGCCACCATCGCATTGATATGCTGGGCTATCGGCAGGGCGCCGACATGATCCGGCAAGAACAGGCCGAGCGCGGCGCGGTTAAACAGGTAGATCAGGCTGACCAGGCCACCGGTCATCAGGAAATTAAACAGCACGCCGACCGTGGCAATGCGCTGCACCCGGTCCAGCCGGCGCGCGCCTATGTTTTGCGCAGCCATGGAAGACACCGCCATGCCTACCGCCAGCGCCGGCATTTGCACGTAGTTCCATAATTGCAGGCAGGCGCCGTAGGCGGCCGAGGTTTGCGAACCGAAGCGGTTGACCAGGGAAATCATGGCTATCATTGACAGCGACACAACGGCCATCTGCAAACTCATCGGTATGCCCTTGAGTATCATGGATTTCAGGATGATGCGGTCCGGCCGCAGGTAACGGCCTTCGCCCGCATGCAGGCACAGGAAGTGCTTTTTGCGATACAGGTAAAACACCAGACCGCCCAGGCTGACGCTTTGCGCGATCAGGGTGGCCACTGCCGAGCCGGCGATGCCCAGCGCCGGCACAGGCCCCCAGCCCAGGATAAACAAGGGGTTGAGCGCGATATCCAGGCCCACCGACAATAACTGGAACTTGAACGGCGTCTTGGTATCGCCGGCGCCGCGCAAGATCATCATCAGGAAGATATACGCAAACTGGAACGGCAAGGCCAGGAAGATGATGCGCAGGTAGGCCACCGCCAGGGGCAGGGCGTCATGCGGCGTGCGCATCAATTCCATCAGGCGCTCGGAAAAAAGCAGGCCGGACAAGGCGACCAGCAGCGAGACGCCGACAAAAAATGTCATGCTGGTACCGACCACGCGCTTGGCCTGTTCCATGTTGTTGGCGCCCATGCTTTGTCCAACCAGTATCGTGGCCGCCATGCCCAGGCCCATTACGCTGGCGATCAGGAAGAACAGGATGGCATTCGTATTGGCGGTCGCGGTCAATGCCGCTTCGCCCAGGTAATGGCCGACCCACACCGCATTCACCGAACCGTTCAGCGATTGCAGTACGTTGCCGAACAGGATGGGCAGGGAGAAGAAGAACAGGGTCTTCGCGATCGGACCTTCTATCAGGGCGGTGCTGGTGCGGGCAGAGGCTTGCTTCATGGGGCGAGTTTTTTGATGGGCAGGGACACACAGCTTACCAAGTATTTGTTAAGCTTGCGCATGTTGGGCTTATTTGAAACAGATGAAAACATCAAAGAGTACGTCACTAGCGTTTGTCATCGCATTCCATGTATTGGTATTGTGTGCCTGGCCCAGGCTGTTGAAGCACACATCGTCGCCGCAAGCCTGGCCCGCGACCTCCTTGTTTGTGCAACTCCCTCTTTTTGGGGGCCGCGAGAGCACGCCGCCGGAGCCGTCTCCTGCGGCCGCAACGGATGCCGTCAAGTGGACGGCCCAGAAACACAGGCCTCTTGCTGAAAGCATCGCACCGTCGCAAACCATGCCTGCCGCTCTTCCAGAGGCTGCCGTTGCCGATCAAAATGGCCAGGCCGAACCATCTGCCGCCAATTCCAACGACGCCAGCCTTACCCAATCCGCTCTCAGCAGCATTTTGCAAATCGATCGTGACGCTCGCAAGAATGCGCGCAAGCTCCTGGAAATTGCACCGAAGTCGCTGGAGTCGCGATTGGCGGCAGCTATTGCGAAATCTGCTGGTCCGAATTCGCTGACCATGGAAGAAAAAATAATGGCCGACGGGAGCCGGGTGACCAGGGTATCCGGTCCGAGTGGAAGCTATTGCGTGTTTGAGGGTGGATCCAGTCGTACCGATGGACGCGATACGATGCAGAGCGGCGTGCAGAAAAAAACCATGAGCTGCGGGAACCTTTTTAATTGACCTGGCGCGCCCGCAACAGCGGGGAGTGCGAGGTCAAGCCGAGGCAAGCGGACCGATGTCTAGCCCTTGTTCAATTGCATCAGATGCTGCTCGATTTCAAACACGTGGGTGTCGTCCTTGCCTAGCGTCCGCAGTGCCGCCGCCAGGTCCAGCAGATAGTCGCTGTTGTGGCCGCTGGGGCCGATGGAGGCCGCTATTTGCCGGGCGATGTCCAACTCGGAGGCTGGCCCCAGGTAGGCGGCATTTTCTTCGGTAGCGATGTAGACCAGGCCTTCGACGCTGCCGCCGTCTTCAAAGATGACGTCGGTAGCGAGGCGCAGGTAGCCGTTTTTTTCGCGATAATCGAGGTGTTCGAAGACTTCCGGCGTAATCAGGTAGGCCATGCCTTCGCACACTGCGCCCGGCTGCGGGACCAGCGTCGCCACCCTGCCGGGCGCCGCCGCCGTGCCGCGGTGATCGTGCGAGCCTTGCCAGAAGCGGCGGGTCCAGTCTCTGATCAGCGCCGGGCGCCTTTGGATGAACGGGAAATCGGCCTTGAAGATCAAGGAGCCATAGCCGAACAGCCAGACGCTGTGGTGGTCATCGAATTTATCCATCAGCTTGTTGATGGCAGTAGTGTCGTGCGACATGGAGCGGATCTCTGGTTTGTTGCCGGTGGATAAGTGCAGGAATTCGCGCTGCACCGCCTGCATCTTACCATTTCCCGGCTAGTGCGCTTGACGCAGCCATCCTGGGTAGCAAGTCATGGTAATTTCCTCAATTAAATTGTCTTGTTGCCGAGCACGGTTGCGACTTTGTGGGCGAACGCACAGACGCCTATGCCTATGTTCGCTAGCCTTGGTAAGCATTAATTTGGCCCGCGCAGCATAGCCATGCTTCTGCGCAATGTGCGGGATGATGCCTAACGAGGAGTTCAATATGCTACATGACAAGCAAGCGATCGCAAACATCGCGGTCAAGGATATTACGGCGGCGGCAAAGTTTTACGAAGAAACGCTGGACCTGAGGCGATTATCGGCGGAGGGCGAAGAGCTGATCACCTATCAGAGCGGCGATTCCCAGCTCAATGTCTACCGCTCCGATTATGCCGGCAGCAACAAGGCGACCGCGGTGACCTGGGTCGTCGGCGACCAGCTGGAAGTCATCGTCCACGCGCTCAATGCCAAAGGCGTTGTTTTCGAACACTACGACTTACCGGGGGTGACATGCGAAGGCGACATCCATCTATGCGGCGACATGAAGGTCGCCTGGTTCAAGGATCCGGACGGCAATATCCTCAATCTGGTCAATCGCTAGACGTTGCCTATGGGGCTTAGTCACCCGGCGCGGTGTCGGGCCCGCTGGTTGTTGGCCCGCTCGTTGCTAGCCCACTTATTGCTGGCCCGCGATGCGTTTTTTGGCATGCAATGCTCAGGCTGCTTTTCCTGTCCAGGCTGCTAGTCGTCGTACCTCTGTCGATCGCGCCTTGCCACCCTCATTTTTGCAAAAAACTTCCCCCGCTCCTGCGCCTGATCCTGGTTTTTGTACGCTGGCGCACTTCGATTCCATGGTTTGCAATGCTATCCGGCAAGCCGCTCAATGACCGATCCAGAAAACAATTAGTAATTGACTTTTTCGACAGAATGGTCTTTAATTTCTGTAATGACAGAAATAAATGAATTTAAGTAACCCGATGTATGCATCGCATGCACAAAAACGTAGGAATCAGGATCATGAACCTTACCGAGCTTAGCCTGTTCTTTGATGGGAATTGCCCTTTCTGTGCCGCCGAAATGGCTCGCCTGAAAGCATGGGACAAGCGTCGAAACCTGGTCGCTCGCTTGGCTTTCGTCGATATTGCGCAGCCTGGTTTCGATCCGGCATCGCTGGGTGTCGACATGGCGGCGCTGGGTCGCGAATTGCATAGTCTGACCTCGACCGGAACAATTTTGGTTGGCATAGACAGCATGCTGGCCGCCTATACCCTGGTCGGCAAGGCCTGGCTGGTGTTTCCATTGCGGGTGGAGGTACTGCGCCCTATCCTGGCAGCCATGTATAGAAAGTTTGCCCGCAACCGCTACCGTGTCTCGCGCTGGTTGGGCTACCGGGCCGTCCCGCATTGCGAGGACGGGGTCTGTCGCAGCACGCATCCTTTCCTGGGGAAATAGGCTTTTTGAAAACACACGGCAGCATATAGAAAAGGAAAATAATCGTGGATACAGAAAAATTAAGGCCATGGCTGGTCAGATGGATGTACGGCGTCGTGATGGCGCATCTGCTGGTAGGCATGCTGTTGCCGTGGATAGCCGGTCTCTCCCTCTTCGATGCCTATCATCGCAGCGTAGAAGGCGGGTTTTGGCCGTTGGGTGCACCGGCGGCCGCGCGCGCCCAGCAAATATGGTGGATCAGCCTGTTTGGTCCCACAGTGCAGAGTTTATCTGTATGGATGGGAGTCTTGACCCGTATTGCCGATCGCCAGCGCAGCGCGTTTGCCTGGGGCTGGCTGATGGTCGGCGTACTGGTCTGGGCCCCGCAAGACATGCTGATTTCACTGCGTGCGGGAGCATGGATACACGTGTGGATAGACTGCTTTGCCGTGCTCACGATGCTGCCGCCGTTGCTGCTCTTATGGCGGCATGATCGCCAGCGGTTAGTCGCACCAACAGCATCAGAAACACCATTTTTTTCGGCGCCGATATGAATGACATCAGACAAAAAATAAGCGCCCCTTCCGAGGGCGAGCTCTTCAGGAAAATCCTCGGCGCTGAATGGCAAAAGCTGCACCCGGACATCCAGCTGCGCTTCGCCGGCAATCCGACGCCGGGCCAGCCGCTGTATTACACCGGTAGTCTGGCTGAGCTAAGCTGCTCCTGGATAGGCAAGCTGCTCGGTTATCTGAGCATGCCCTTGATACAGGGGGCGCTAATACCCTTTAGCGACAGCAATTTCCCGGTCGATATCCAGGTGTATTCCAAACCGGATTGCCCTTACATTTTCAAGCAGCGTATATATCGCCTGCATGGACGCAAGCCTATCCAGTTTACCTCCTATATGCGGGAAAGCGAGCAAGGGGAAGTACTGGAATACGTAGGCATGGGCTTGGGCATGAAACTGGTGCTGCATGTGCATGATGGCAATTTATATTTCACCAGCGACGGTTATTTCTGGGACATCCTGGGTTTCAGGATTCCTCTTCCCGACATTCTTACCCCAGGGAAAACATATTTATGCCATCGCAATGACAGCCCCGATCACTTTAATATTCGCATAGAAATAAAACACGGGCTGTTTGGCACGACATTCACCCAAGCTGGTGCTTTCCATGAAATCCGGCAAGATAAAAAAGCCATGGAGGAGATACCGGCGTTGCCAGAAATGGCCTCCTTATGAATACCCATCTATTGGCTTTGCAACTGATGGCCGCCCAAGGGATATTGGGCGCCTTCGATACCCTATACCACCATGAATTGACGGAGGCCTTGCCAAACCGCAGCACGGCGCGGCTGGAACTATCTATTCATGCGGTGCGCGCGCTGATTTACAGCATATTGTTTATCGGTTTGTCTGCCTGGAGATGGGAGGGCCTCTGGGCCTTGGCCTTGCTCGCCGTATTCGGCATAGAGATAGTGCTGACCTTGTGGGACTTCGTGATTGAAGACCGGACGCGTCTGTTGCCGGCCAGCGAGCGCGTGACCCACACTATACTGGCAATCAATGGTGGTGCGTTTATCGCGCTGCTGATCCTGAATACCCCCGCCTGGCTGGCAGAGTCGACGGCATTCGTATGGCAGCCGCAGGGCTTGCTCAGCAGTTTTCTGGCGTTGTGCGGCTTGGGCGTTGGCCTGTCCGGCGTACGCGATGGATTTGCGGCCTATCAATTAAGGAAAAATGCGATGAAACAGCAAAATCTACCCGCGGTGCATTTCAGCGACAAATCAGAAAGCGTGCTGGTGACCGGCGCCACCGGCTTCATAGGGCAGCTGCTGGTGCGGGCCTTGCTCGCCGACGGCCAGCGGGTGACGATACTTACCCGCAATCCCAAACACGCGGCCTGGCTGTTTGAGGGCCGGGTACACTGTGTGAGCAGCATGGCCGAGCTGCCGCCCAGCCATGCCGTCGACGTCGTCATCAACCTAGCCGGCGCCCGTATCCTGGGCTGGCGCTGGACTGCCGCGCGCAAGGCCGAATTGCTGGACAGCCGGGTGGCCCTGACCAACAGCGTGGTGGCCTGGATAGCCGGCGCCTTGCAAAAACCGAGGCTGCTGCTGTCCGCTTCGGCAATCGGCTACTATGGCATACAGCAGCCCGGCGACGATGCCGTCTTGACCGAGGACAGCCCGCCGCAGCCTATCTTCATGTCGCAACTATGCCAGGCTTGGGAAGCCGCCGCACAGGCTGCCGGCGCGCATGGCGTGCGCGTGGTGCGCATGCGCTTTGGGGTCGTGTTCGGCCGGCAGGGCGCCTTGCCGATGATGCTGCTTCCCATCAAACTTGGCCTGGGCGGACCCTTGGGCGGCGGCAGTCAGTGGCTGTCATGGATACATGTGAGCGACGTGTTGCGCGGGATGGCCCATCTATGGAATAGGCAAAACGATTTGAACGAGCTGCATGATCTTCCGCATGGCGAGGTGTTCAACTTCACCGCGCCCGAGACGCTCACGCAAAAACAGTTCAGCAGGATCGCTGCGCGGGTCATCCATCGACCCAGCTTTTTCCCCACTCCCGGTTTTTCCATGCGTTTGCTATTGGGCGAGCAGGCCGATTTGCTGCTGGAAGGCCAGCGGGTTGGCTCGAGCCGTTTGCAAGCCAGCGGATTTAGCTTCGCCTATCCCGCTGTGCAGGGCGCCTTGGAAGATTTGTCTTAGCCGGCTGGAATGCGCTGCGCAATGCCGACGGCATCGTCAACGCTCAAATCACATAGTGCATCCAGGGTCAGCTCGGGAATTTCAGCCCTGCTCAGCACTTGCTGTGCCGCTAGTTTCAAGCGGGCAAATAGCAGGCGCTTGCGTTGGCCCGTAATGGCGATGCAAAAATCGCGCAAGGCTTCCACGCTGGAACTGTCCAGGTCGGGCGATTCCTCCAGGCTCAGGATCACCGTATGGATCTGCTGGCCGGCAACCGCAATATGATTCCTGGCTTGCGCCAGGATACGTTCGGTGTTGGCGAAGAAGAGCGCGGTATCGGGACGCAAGATCAAGATGCCCGGCACGGCTTGCGCTGTCGGATGAACCGCTAATCCGACAAAATCATGCCCGTCATCAAGCCGGCCCAGGACCGTCACCGATGATTCCGCCAATTTCCGCAGCAACATAAACAGGCTGACCGCAATTGCCGCCAACAGGCCATCCAGGATGCCGAAGACAAGAACGGCGACGACCGCCGCAACAATCACCAGCCTGTCGCGTCGCCAGGTGAAATAAGGGCGGAAGACGGACGGACGCAAGGTATGGCTGACTGCATGGATGACGATAGCGGCCAGCACCGGCTCCGGCGTCAGGGCGATGGCAGGCAATAAGGTGAGAACGACGATCAATAATGTGCCGGCTGCAATCCATCCCGCCAGCCGCGTCGATGCTCCCGCGGCTTCGTTGGCCGACGTGGCAGAATACCCGGCCCCTACCGGCATGCCGTGAAAAAGCCCGGACAGCAGGTTGCCTATCCCTAGCGCAAACAAGTCCCGGTTGGGAGAGATGGTATCGCCGTGCTTCATGGCAAAACTGCGGATCGAACTATAGGATTCCGCATACAGGATCATGACCATCGCCACGCTGAGCTCGCCTATTCGCAGCCATTCAGGATAGCTCAGCGCCGGTAGCGCAGGAGTTTCCAGCTGCAAAGGGATGGCGCCGACCAGCCCTATGCCGTACTGGGCCAAATTCAGCCACTTGCCGGCCGCAATGCCTATGCCGATGACCAGTAGCCCCCCCGGCAGGTGCGGTACCTGCGCCGCCAGGAACAAGAAGGCCAGTGCGGTAGCGGCGACCATGCCGGCGGCCCAGTTCCAGGTAGCTAGCTGGCTGAATAATTCAATAATGAAACGGATCAGGTCGCCGTGCTGGGGGTGTACGCCTGCAATGCTGGCCACCTGCTTCAGGATGATCACGATGGCAAGGCCGAATGCAAATCCGCGTAGCACCGGCTTGGCGATGAAAGCGGACAAGCCGCCCATGCGCAACAGGCCGGCTGCCGCAAACAGTAGACCGGTAAGCATCACCAGGCCTATCGCTATTGTGGCTCGCAAAGCGAGGTCGCCTCCGGCCATGGTCATCGTCACCGCTGCCAGCACGGCGGCAGAAGAAGATGTCGCGGAGACGATGGCAAATCGGCTGCTGCCCAGCAGCCCGTAGCAGATCAGGCCGGCGAACAGAGCAATTACGCCGGCTTGCGGCGGCAAGTTGGCAATATTGGAGTAAGCGACCGCCTCCGGCAGCAGCAGGCCGGCCAGGGACAGTCCGGCAATCAAGTCCGCGACCGGGCGCGGCCCGGCCAAGCCTGGTTCCGGTGGGGCGTGCGACGCGTGTGGTTGATCCGACAGCGGCATCTAGGCGGCCTCTATCACGCCGCACCAACCCGGCAGATAGCGGGCATCCTGGGTGCGGGCAATCTTCTTGGCTTTCGCCAGTGCCTTATGGAAGTCGTGTTGAATCATGTCGGCCTGGATGTGGACCCGAAAGAAATCCGCCCATAAGAATTCACTGAAAGGGGTGACATCTTTGGCGTAACCGCCGGCGCGCCGCAATTCACCCGCCAGGCTGCGATAAGGATCGTCGTGCAATTGCTGTAAATGGCCAGGGACCGATGCGAAATCGCGCCGCACGCCTTGCGCGTCGTAAGGATGCACCCACTGGTGATGATCCATCACCCGCCAGAATTTGGACACCTCCAGCCACGACAGGTCTTTCAGCAGCATGACGCTGACGGTCTTGACACTTTCTTCCAAAAGAGCCAAGCCGAAATGATGATGATCGACGATATAGTGGCGATCTTCGGGGCCGGCAATGGCCGGGAACCAGTGACTGGCCAAGGCCGCAGCCCGCGCTTTCTTCCCCAGCGCGGCCCACTGTTTGCGCTTCAGGTCTACTTCCAGTTTGCCGACGGTGATTTGGGTAGGATGCAGCTTCTCTAATCTGATATCGATCAACTGGGGATGTGCATTGGACATACTAGTCTCCCGCAAACGGTGGAATGCTTCTGTATCGAATAAGGCGACGGAAGGTAGTGCGATGCTACTGGTGCGGCCTGAACAGCTGGTGCGAGATTGGCGATGGGATTTTCATCGCCTGCCGCCAGCCAAGTCAAGTCGAGTTCAGCCCGTATTATAGCGACAGATGCCGGCCATGCCTGGCTTTATGACAGTGATGGCGCTTCCTCGTTGCGCATCGGACTCCTAAAACAAGTCGAATTGACCGCTAGCATGTTTGCCTGGCGCCTTGCCGGCCGTCGGTACCACCAGTGGCCGCTTGAAGTGCGAAGTATCCAGCGTCTTGAAGCTGCCGGAGCGCCTGCCTAGGCCTAGCCGTTCTATGCACTTGTCAAAGCGCTGCCTCAGCAAGTCGGCCCACACCCCTTCGCCGCGCATGCGCTTGCCGAAATCGGCTTCATAGTCCTTGCCGTTGCGCATATCGCGCACCCGGTTCATCACCCGCTGCGCCCGTTCCGGGAAATGCGCTTGCAGCCACTGCTGGAACAGCGGGCTGACTTCCCACGGCAGGCGCAGCACGATATAGCTGGCGTTGATGGCGCCGGCCTCGGCCACCGCCGCCAGCACCCGTTCCAGTTCGGGCTCGGTGACGAAGGGGATCACCGGCGCGATGCTGACCCCGACCGGGATGCCGGCAGCGGTCAGGCGCCTGATCGTTTCCAGGCGCCGCACCGGCGCGGTGGCGCGCGGCTCCAGCGTGCGGGCGATGGCCGGGTCCAGCGTGGTGATAGTGAGCGCGACTATCGCCTGCTGCCTGGCCGCCATCGCCGCCAGCAAGTCGATGTCGCGCTCCACCAGCGAAGACTTGGTGATGATTGCCACCGGATGCTCGCATTCGTGCAGCACTTCCAGCACGCGCCGGGTCAGCTTCAGTTCGCGCTCGCAGGGCTGGTAGGCGTCGGTGACCACCCCCAGCGCAATCCCGCTAGGCACATAGGACGGCCTCGCCAGCTCGCGCCGCAGCAGCTCCGGCGCATTGATCTTGGCGAATATCCTGCTCTCGAAATCCAGGCCGGGCGACAGGCCCAGATAGCTGTGGGTAGGACGCGCAAAGCAATAGATGCAGCCGTGCTCGCAGCCGCGGTAGGGATTCAGCGAGAGGTCAAACGGGATATCGGGCGACTGGTTGCGGCTGAGTATGCTCTTGGCGGTTTCTTCCGTGACCTGGGTTTTCCAGGCCGGCGCATCGCCGGCGCCAGTTTCATCGCCATCATGGCCCAGTTCGCGGTCCGACCAGTCGTCGTAAAATTTTTCCCGCGCCAGGATGTCATAGCGGCCCTGCAAATTGGACACCGCACCGCGCCCCTTGCGGGCTTTTAATCCAGGCTGCAGCAGTTGCGGCTCTGGCTCTTCGGGTAAATCGGACTTGGGCATGGCAAACCTAAAATACTGTATATATAATCAGTATTTTAGGTTCATACGGCGTGGAGATCAAGTTTACCTAATTATTTCTGCGTGGCACTTTCTTATTTGAAAGTCTTATCCGCCGCCGCACCGGCCCGCGCCTTCCACTTCAAGGAATAGTATTCCTCTCGGTCGCGCGCCCAGGGATCGAACACATTGACCACATGCTCCAGTTCCGGCGCCAGCTCGGGCGTGGTGCGCAGCAGGATGCGCTTCAGCGGCGACATTTCCACCACGTGGCCGTTGGACGGATTTTTTTCCATGAGCTTGCCGTCCGGCCCGTTCTGGTTGACCCAGCTGACCCCCAGCTTGCTGTAGAACTCGGGGCGGAAGCTGGAGGTGAAGAAGCGGTCGCTGAACAGGCGGCGCGAGGCGTTCAGGATGAAGACCTGGAACTGGGTTTCCGAAATCGCAAAGCCCTGCGGCCGCGTGAATTCCGACAGCCAGCCGACTATCGTGTCCACGTCTTCTATATTGTCGACCATGCTGCCGTTGGGGTGGCCCAGGCAGTCGTTGATCTTGCTCTGGTCCTCGTTCAACTGGCTGCTGGTGATGACTTTGCCGGCGTCGCAGCGGTGCTGGCCATATACGGTGCGCAGCAGGCCGACCAGGCGTTGCTGCTCCTTGCGCTCGGCGGCGTCGGCGGGCAGGCGCTGGTCGACAAAATCGTCGAAGCTGCTCAGCTGCTTGAGCCCGTACTGGCGGCGGAATTCGTTAAACCTGGGCACGCCGCGTTCGCGGTCGCGGATGATGTCCAGCGCGGCGATGTCTATCTTTTGGGTGGCGCTCTGCAGGCGCGGTAGCGTGATGTTTTGCATGAACTGCGGCGTGTTTTGCAGGGTCAGCAAACCCAGGCGCTGGCGGCCCATGGACAGAGCCCAATTGGCCAGGCCGCGCTCTTCCATCGCGGCGGTGGCCTTGCCGCGGAAGGTTTCTATCACCGGAATCTTGTTGCGTATCACGTTGGGGTCCTTATTCCACTCGCGGTATTCGATCAGGTCGGGCACCAGCGCGTGCAAGCGGTACACCGACACAAACTCTTCCGGGAAATTGAAGGGCGAGCCGAAGTGGTTGACGCCGCCGTTCACGTGTTCGGGATTTTTCAAGCTCCAGATATCGGTCTTGGCCGGGTCGTACAGTGCGAAGATCGCATCGTCCTTGTACACCACGCTGCCCAGGCCAAAGATGCCGGGACCGGAGGCAAAGGCGGAATACCATTGCGTGGCTTTCTTGGCGTCGGTCGATTTGCCGAAATTATTCACGACAATTTTTTCCAGCGCGGCGGCGGCGATCTCGTGGCCTTGCAGCAGGCCGTGCCAGTTGGAGTTCATGCCCAGATACAGCGGTTCGTCGTACAACAGCTGCGGCGTCCATTCGGTCGTGTGTATCTTGGCGATCTCGGCCGACACCACCAGCCGGCCGACCTCGAACAATTCATCCGCCGTCACTTCCTTATAGCTGATCACGTGCTCCGGCTGGGCCGGATTGCGCAGGCCGGAATCGGCGTCCGGCGTGCTGGACGCCTGCTTGCGGAAGGCGTCGACGAAGGCATTGTGCTCGCGCGTAAACAGGTTGTGATAAAAGCTCATGCCTATGCTCCAGTTGTCCGGGAAGGCCGCCGCCTCCTGGCCGGACCACTGCGGGTTGATCGGGTCGGCCGGCTGGAACACCGGTAGATAGCCTAGCTTTTCGCCGGCGCCGGGGCGCTGGCCTATCCGCTGCAACTGGAACTTGGCCCGGTCCGCCGGGTCGCGCTTGACCCGTTGCCGTGAGGTGGCGTCGTAGCCGTATAGCTGCGAGGCATCCCACCAGGCTGTGACCTTGTTGTTGGTGGTCTGGTAGGCGCGCGCCAGGTATTCCTTGCCGCCGGCGCTGAAGCGGGCCGGGTCGCTATCCTGGGCGACGTAGCCACGGTCTATCCTGTCGTCCGGGCGGCAGCCCAGCGCGGCGATTTCTGCCGGCGTCAGCGCCACGTCGGCCCCATTCACCCGCCTGGTGCTGCAACCTACCGGCATCATGGCCGGCTGGTTGTGGCCTTCTTCCAGGTGCGAAAACCAGTCGTGCGTCATGAACTGTATCCAGAAGGCTGCCAGCACGTTGAAGAAGGGCGCCTTCTTGTAATCGCAATTGGCGTCGGCCGAATAGCCGGGTAGGCCGAAGCCCTGGTTGCATTTGGCGGGCTCGCTTTGTTCACGGGTAAACAGGGTGCGGCTGATCAGTTGCGGGTCGGGCGTTAGCAAGCCCAACCGGTTGGCATGCCGGTTGAGCGCGAGCTCATTCTTGCCGAGGTCGGGGTAGGTGACGTCAAACTCGACATTGCGCGCAAACGGCTGGTTGCTGGAACCCATCAGCGGATTAAACAAGTCGTTGCAACTGCCGTCCAGGTTGCGGTGGCGTATCGATTCGCCCTGGCAGACCTGGACGCCGCTGCCGCCGGCCTGGGCATAGCCGGGGTGGCCGGCGGGCAGGCGCAGCGCCGGCCAGCGCTTGAGCGCGGGCCCGGCCACGCCGTCGCGGCCCTGTACGTAGTCGGCATAGGTGCCGCTATTGTCGAACAGGTTGAACTTGACCAGTTCCATGCGCTGGTATTCCAGGTCGAGCAGGGCGCCGTCTATGCCGCGGCCGTTGCGCGACAAGTGGGAGCCTATCGCCGTGGTGCCCGGCGATAGGCTGGCGGCGTCGCTGGTAGCCCAGTAATTGGACCAGTCCGTGTAAGGCGTAGTGCGGAAAGCCATGGGCTTGTCGCCGCCGCGGCAGCGCGCGGTCGCCTCCTGCACCTTGCCCAGGAAGCGCTCGTTGCGCTCGGAAGCGATCGGCCGGAAACCGCCGGCGGCCATTTCGCCGCAGGCCGCCGCGTCCCTGGCGGCATCGGCTGCGGTAGTCTGGCTGGCGCATCCTGCCAGCAGGTGGACGGCCAGCAGGCAGATCAAAGCGGCGAGTGTGCGCATGCTAATTCTCCTTAACAACGGGCGAGGCTGGAGCAGCAATTCAGACAAGTGGACAACAGGGGAAAGCAAAAAACTGCGAAAAACCGGGGTAGCCGGGGTAGCCGGGGGTAGTCCGGGTAGTCGTTGAGCGCTGTATTTATGCCTGGCGAAACATGATTGAGGTGTGGGACAGCACATCCGGCAAAAGGATTTGGTCAGTATATATAAAAAGACAAGATTGGCAAAAATATATTCTTGCAGAGTGAGGCCAACCCGGGCTGCGGTAGCAAGTTCAGCTTGTTGGTGCAAATCGATAAATAAAAATCAATGTTATTAAATTGCCATTGTTAATAAGGCAATCTCACATAGAATTATCAAAAATATAAATTGCTTTTCAAGTGTACGGGTGTCCGGATCGAAGCACGTATTCCAGCATACGGTTTTGGCCTTGTAAGTTCAAAAAAATCCCCAGGAAATACCGCTTCACCACGAGGTCGAGGCAGGAGGCGCTTGGCTCGCTGAGCTTGCCCGCCAACTGACAAACGACAACAGCACTCCCCATCTTTTTTGAAAAAGGACAGTTCATGAGCACCGGCAACCCACAATCTCTACACGGCCTGGTCGGCACGGGTCTGGGCGGTTTCTCGCGCTTACTCGACGCGGATCCAGTACAACCTTCAGATCTAGATCTTAACAATCCTCATCCGTCTAATGGCCAGCCAGGCGGGCTGGCGCAATTGATGGGGGACGCCCCGGATACGGTCAGCGACGAGCCCGACCCCGAGGAAAACCTTTACATTCCCGCCGGCTACACTTATTTGGGCCAGTTCGTCGATCACGACCTGACTTTTGATACCACCTCCACCTTTGACACCAAAGACAACACAGCATTCACCAATCAAAGGACGCCGCGCTTCGACCTGGATTGCGTGTACGGCGCCGGACCTGACGCCGCGCCTTTCCTTTATCAAGACGGTATCAGGCTGATAGAGGGAGGCAAGGATTTGCCCAGGTCGCGCTTGGCCGACGGCAGCAAGGGCAGGGCCATCATAGGTGATCCGCGCAATGACGAAAATTCCATAGTCTGTAACTTGCAGATGGCTTTTATCCGCTTCCATAACAAAGTCGTAGCAAAATTGGAGCGCGACGAGCCCCTGCTGAAGGGTACCCGGGCGCTGTTTGACAAAGCGCGCGATGAAGTGCGATGGACCTACCAGAAGATCGTGGTGGAAGACTTGCTCCCGCGCATAGTCAGTAACGAAACCTTGAAAACCTTCGAGTATCGTCGCGACCCTGGCCCTACCGGACTCAGCCGTAACGAATCCGCCTACGCTTTGTTTACCGCTGGCAAGCGCGGTGCGATTCCGCTGGAATTTTCCGGCGCCGCCTACCGGTTCGGCCACTCCATGGTGAGGAATGGATACAGGCTCAGGCTTAATCCACCCGAGCCCACACCGATTTTTAATCTTGCAGGCGATCCTAACAAATCGCTGACAGGCTTCCAGACCCTGGACGAAGACCACGTGATCGAGGATTGGTCTATATTCTTCCCCAAGCCGAATGGTTCATTGTCTGCCACTCCGGGCATGAAGGACCCTAAAAACGATGTCGGCGCGGGCCAGGGCGACCCGGCTCGCCTGCAATTTTCCTATCGAATAGACACGACCATCGTCGACCCCCTGACCTTGCTGCCCCCGTCTATTGCCGGTGCGCCTATGAACAACCTGGCTGCCAGAAACCTGTTGCGCGGCAAGAAATTCCAGCTGCCTTGCGGCCAGGCGGTCGGTACCGCACTCGGGGTTCCCGTGCTCGGTCCCGAGCACCTGGTTTACCGCAAGAAATTTACCGATGCGCAAGGGCAGGACGTGCAAACCTTTGTAGCTATCCCCGCCTCCTTGTGCGAGAAAACCCCGCTATGGTTTTACGTGCTGGCCGAAGCGCAGAAGCCGGTGGTCGACTGGTGGAGAAAAAGGGTCCTGAACACCGAGAAAAAGAATTTTACCGAGGATGAGCTTCTCGATGCCGCCAGCAACACCGCTACCCAACTCGGTGAAACCGGCGGCAGGATCATCTTGGAAGTCTTCCACGGCTTGCTCGACGCCGACCCGGACTCCTATCGCAACAAGTCTCCGGCAGGATGGAAACCCCTGATAGGGGAGGCCCGCATGTGGAACCTGGTTAATTTGCTCAACTTGTAGGCTGCTTGAAAAGCGTTCTCGGGCCAGATGGTGCATCGCTTGTCTGGCGAGTGCATCAGCGCCTGGGATAGCAAAATAAATCAATTCCACTGCTAGAATGTGATTTTCTTAAATTGCCGTCCAGGCAATTTTTTTTATCAGGAGCAAATGATGATGATGACGACGATACGGAGCATCGTGTGCCTGGCGTTTTTTTGGGCTCTTGTGGTTCCAGCCTTGGCAGAAGAGGCCCCGTCCTCGCCGCAGAAAGTGGGTATGGCGACTGGGGGCTTGTCGGAAAAATTGGTGAATGGCTCGCCTTGGCGCTTTACCACGCAGTATGAAAACACCGTTCATCATTTCAGGTTTTCCAGCGATGGCAAGTTGCAGCGCATGTCTTCGTCGAATCCCGATGTCTGGAAAGACTTCCCAGTGTCGGAGACCCAAACCGCCTCTTACGGAACCAAGAATGGCCATGTCATTGAGTTTGCGCTAGGCGCAGATGGTTCTCCAACGGCAACTCACTCAAAGTATGTGTCGCAGTTCAAGTCGATTAAATCGCAACTTGAGTAAAAGTTGGACGGCAGGTGCTCGTTGATGCATTAAGGGATCGGACAGGCACTAGTGCTGCACCAGGCGGCGCTCTCCGCCAAACAGCGAGCCGCCGGCCCGCACCGTGTCCTGCACGATGCGGAACATCTTGTCGCGGTCGGCATAGACCGAGGCCACAAACTGCTGCGGCGCGGTGGTTTCGGGATCGTGCTGCGCGCTCCAGCCCGACATTTCCAGCAGGACCGGTATCAGCGCCAGGCCTTTTTCGGTCAGGCGATACACGTCCTTGCGCTTGTCGGCTTCATGCGGGCCCTTGGACAGCACGCCTTTTTGCTCCAGGTGAGCCAGGCGGGCGGCCAGCACATTGGTGGCGATGCCTTCGCTGGAATCCAGGAATTCGCCGTAAGTCCTTTTGCCCCAAAACACGATGTCGCGCACGATCAGCAGCGACCAGCTGTCGCCGAAGGTCTCCAGCGCGAAGTTCACCGGGCAATGCGATTTATTTTCTGCGCGTTTCATAAAGCTTAATATAGCATACTTGCTTTAAGCAAGTGAAGTGCTATACTTGCTCAAAGACTTAAATATTCGACAACTAAATGAGAAAATAAAAATAGTCGCGGCATGCGGCAACATCCAGGCAGCAGGAGACTAGCGATGAGATTGCTTCTAGAGAATAAAAATGCCGTCATCTACGGTGGTGGCGGCGCAATCGGTGGTGCGATGGCGCGCGCCTTTGCGCGCGAGGGCGCGCGGGTATTCCTGGCAGGCCGCACGCTGGCCCCGCTGGCCAGGGTCGCCGCCGATATTGCCGAAACCGGCGGCATCGCCGAGGTTGCGGTGGTCGATGCGTTGGACGAGCAGGCGGTGGCGCGGCACGCCGATGCGGTGGCGGCAACCGCGGGCGGCATCGATATTGCGCTCAATGCGGTCGGCATCCTGCACGTCCAGGGCACGCCGTTCAGCGAACTATCCTTTGAGGACTATGCACATCCGATCACGGCCTATACCCGCACCAATTTCCTGACCGCCAAGGCGGTCGCCCGGCATATGCTGAAGCGGGGCTCAGGCGTCATCTTGACCCTGTCCACCCCGGGGGCGCGCCTGGCGGGAACCGGTTTCCTGGGCATAGGCGTGGCCTGTAGCGCGGTGGAAGCGCTGTCGCGCATCCTGGCCGCAGAGCTCGGCGCCAGCGGCATCCGCGTCATTTGCCTATGTTCGGATGCGATCCCGGAAGCGGTCGCTACCTCGCACACCCGCGCCGTCTTCAGCGGCATCGCCGAGCGGGTCGGGATGTCGGTGGAAACCATGCTGGCAGAGCGCGCGCACGGCGCCACCCTGTTGAAACGCCTGCCTACCCTGGCCCAGCTGGCGGATTTTGCAGCCTTTGCCGCATCCGACCGCGCCGGGGCGATGACCGGCGCCATCGCCAACCTGACTTGCGGTTCGCTGGTGGACTGACAAAATTAACAAATAGTGATCCGCGTCAATTGTTGAGGCGTTTTAAAAAAATATTTTATGCGGCGTGTCGATTTCGTGTCGCGTCGTTCGTCGTAGAGTTAAGCAGGAAAAGAAAACCCGCAATTTTCGGATATCCGGCGGCTTTTTTTGCTTGCTCCCTATCCACAAGCAACAGGAGAATTGAAAATGAGCAAATCACCAGTAAAACCTATCCCGGAAGGAATGCATTCCATTACCCCGCACCTGGTATGCGACGGTGCAGCTAATGCGATCGAATTCTATAAAAAGGCCTTCAAGGCCGTCGAGCTGAGCCGCTTGCCGGCCCCCGACGGCAAAGTGATGCACTCCGCCATCCGCATCGGTGACTCCACCTTGATGCTGGTCGACGAATTTCCGCAATGGGGCTCCGTCGGGCCCAAGGCGCTGAAGGGCTCGCCGGTCACCATCCACTTGTACGTGGAAGACGTGGATGCGACTTTTGCCCAGGCGGTGGCGGCCGGGGCCACTGTGAAAATGCCGGTCAGCGACATGTTCTGGGGCGACCGCTACGGCGTGCTGGTAGATCCCTTCGGCCACAATTGGTCGGTGGCCACCCATATGCGCGATTTGACGCCGGAAGAAATCCAGCAGGGCATGCTAAGCATGTCGCCGCAGGATTGCGGCTGATCGTTGATCGCAGCTCGCAGCTCGCTGCTCGCTGAGCCGCGTTCCGGATGGGGAAGAAGCCTGGCTTCTCCCCTTGTATTCCTCTTCAAGCAAGGGGATAAACACGAAAATGAAAGGAATATCATGCGTTTCATGATCATCGTCAAAGCCGACAAAAACACCGAGGCGGGCGTCATGCCCGATGAAAAGCTCTTGGCCGACATGGGTAAATACAATGAAGAGCTGGTCAAGGCCGGCATCATGCTGGCCGGCGAGGGCCTGCATCCCAGTTCCAGGGGCGCCCGGGTTAAGTTCTCCGGCAGCCAGCGCTCGGTGATCGACGGTCCCTTCGCCGAAACCAAGGAATTGATCGCCGGCTTCTGGTTGTGGCAGGTTAAGTCGAAAGAGGAGGCCATAGAATGGGTCAAGCGCTGCCCCAACCCCACCGGGGCGGAATCTGAAATCGAAATCCGCCAGGTATTCGAGGCGGACGACTTCGGCGCCGAATTCACGCCCGAACTGAGGGAGCAAGAGGAGCGCTTGCGGGCACAGATGCAGGCTTCCGCTACGCCCAAATAATCGCCGGGCAAAGCCTGGCTTTCACTTTATTCTTTATGGAGTAGTCCATGTTTAAAACTATCGCCATCGGCGTTGCCGTGCTGCTGGCCACGGTGCTCGGCATCGCGGCCAGCCGGCCCGACACCTTCCGCGTCCAGCGCACCGCCAGCATCAAGGCCCCGCCCGAGAAGATCTTTGCGCTGATCAACGATTACCACAGCTGGGCAGCCTGGTCGCCCTACGAAAAGCTGGACCCGGCCATGAAGCGCAACTTCAGCGGTTCCGCCAGCGGCGAGGGCAGCGTGTATGAATGGGACGGCAGCGGCCAAGCTGGCGCCGGACGCATGGAGATCACTGAATCCTCGCCGTCGTCCCGGATCTTGATCAAGCTGGATTTCATCAAACCGTTTGAGGGGCATAATGTCGCCGAGTTCACGCTGCAGCCGCAGGGCGACAGCACGACGGTCACCTGGGGCATGTACGGCCCCAGCCCGTATATTGCCAAGCTGATGGGCCTGTTCTTCGACATGGATAGTATGATAGGCAAGGATTTCGAAGCCGGCCTGGCCAGCCTGAAGGCGGCGACTGAAAAGCGAGCGCCGCAAACCTGAGGAAAGAGTGAGTGAATCAATCCGCGAGCAGCAATACAAGTTCCCGCATACATAGGGCGATAGAAGCGGTCTGGCGGATAGAGTCCGCCAAGATTATCGCCTCGCTGGCCAGGATGTTGCGCGACGTCGGCGCCGCCGAGGAGCTGGCGCAGGACGCGCTGGTCACCGCGCTGGAGCGCTGGCCGGAGACCGGAGTGCCGGACAATCCGGCCGCCTGGCTGATGGCGGCGGCCAAGCACCGCGCGCTGGACCGCCTGCGGCGCAGCCAGATGCTGGAGCGCAAGCATGAAGAGTTGGGACATGAGCTTGAATTGCAGCAGCAGATGGCCGAGACGGATGTCGGCATAGTCCTGGCCGGCGACGTCGTCGAAGACATCAATGACGACTTGCTACGCCTGGTCTTCATTGCCTGCCATCCGGTGCTGTCGCCGGACGCGCGGGTGGCGCTGACCCTGCGCCTGCTGGGCGGCCTGAGCACCGATGAGATTGCGCGCGCCTTCCTGGTGCCGGAAGCCACCGTCGCCCAGCGCATAGTAAGGGCCAAGCGCACGCTGACCGAAGCGCGCGTGCCTTTCGAAGTGCCGCGCGCGGAAGACTTGAACGCCCGCCTGGCCTCGGTGCTGGGGGTGATCTACCTGGTCTTCAATGAAGGCTATTCGGCCACGGCCGGCGACGACTGGATGCGGCCGGCGCTGTGCGACGAGGCGCTGCGGCTGGGCCGTATCCTGGCCGAGCTGGCGCCGCAAGAGGCCGAGGTGCACGGCCTGGTGGCGCTGATGGAGATCCAGGCCTCGCGCGCCCGCGCCCGGACCGGGCCGGCCGGCGAGCCCATCCTGCTGCTGGAGCAAAACCGCGCGCGCTGGGACCGGCTCTTGATACGCCGCGGCTTCGCGGCCTTGCAGCGCGCCGAGGAGCTGGGCGGCGCACTCGGCCCGTATGCCTTGCAAGCCGCGATTGCCGCCTGCCACGCACGCGCGCTGGACCCCGCCGACACCGACTGGCAGCGCATTGCTGCGCTATACGATGCGCTGGCCCAGCTGGCGCCGTCCCCGGTAGTGGAGCTGAATCGGGCCGTCGCGCTATCCATGGCCTTCGGTCCCGCTGCGGGCCTGGAACTGGTCGACGCGCTGATGTCGGAACCCTCACTGAAGGCCTACCACCTGTTGCCCAGCGTACGCGCCGACCTGCTGGCCAAACTGGGCCGCAACGCCGAGGCCAGGGTGGAGTTCGAGCGCGCAGCAGCGCTGACCAGGAATTTGCGCGAGCGCGAACTACTACTCAACCGGGCCCTGGCGTGTACCCCCGCGCCCGGGACTCTGCCACAATAAGGGGTGTTGCAGCAGCTTCGCCCGCTTGTCCATGTCCTGCACTTTGGCACACTTCCTGCATTGCGGCATCCCTGCCCGCTCTGGCTTTACCGTTTCCCTCAATTTGATATTGCTATGCCAACTTATCCATGGCAGCATACATGCTTGCATGAAACAGTGAGGCATGGCAATACGGGTCGTCGTAAGGTGCAGCACACATCTTGTGGCCTTGCAGCATACAGGTCGACTTTGGCTTTGGTATTCGGTTTTTAACTGGGAACGATATGAATAAGGTAGTCCACAATAAAATGAAAAATTTTTGTATCCTGCTGTCCGGTTTATTTTGCATGGCTGCGCTAGTCAGCGGCTGCCAGAAAAAACCGCCGCAAGACCAATCCGCCAGCATCGAGTCGGCGCCGCAAGCCGAGGCAGCCAAGCCGACCGGTCTGGTAAAAAATGCCATTCGCCATACCGAACAAACTGCCGACGTGACCAAGTGGATGGACCAGGCGTCTACCAAGACGCCGGCCCAGATCGCGCTGGAAGAAAAACAGGCCAAGGCGGCGCAAGAGGCCAAGGCAGCGCAGGAGGCGAAACTGGCGCTGGAAGCCAAGAACCTGGCGGCCAAGGCCGCGCCGAATCCGCGCGACACGGCCAGGCATGCCTCGGCCACGGCTGCGCCGCCGCTGCAGGCCGCGGCAAGCAAGGCCGTTGAGGTGCTTGCACCGGCCCCGGTGCCTGTTGCGGTTGCGCCAAAGGCGACGCCTGTCCCTGCGGCGGTGGAGCAAAATGTGCTTAAGTTGCTGTCCAGCAGCCAGCCCGCCTTCCCCGTTGCCGCCGCCCGTGCCGGCTTGACCGAGGGCGTGGTGCAGGCCCGCATCCACATCGACACCGATGGTAAGGTAAGCCATGTGGACATCCTGAAAGCCACACCCGCCAAGTACTTCGACAAGGAAGTGATCGCCGTCGCATCGCAATGGAAGTACGCGCCGATCTCCAGCCCGCAGACAAAAGCGCTGGAATTCCACTTCAAGCTGGATAACTAAGCTGAAAATGTGGAGACGCCGGCGCCGCTCCGTGGAGTAATCGCGCTCCGGCGGCGCACTTGCTTACCTAAGTTCGAATACCTGGCCTGGAAAAAAATATGGATACTCAAGCCTGCGATCCCGCAGCAGTCGTGCAAATGCAACTGGATGCCTACAATGCCCGCGATATCGCCGCTTTCATGGCAAGCTGGGCCGAAGACGCCCAGTATTTCGAACATCCGACTACCCTGTTAGCCAGCGGCGCAGCGGCAATCCGCGAGCGCCATCTGGTCCGCTTCCAGGAGCCCGACCTGCACGGAGCGCTGGTTCAGCGCATGGTGGTCGGCAATATGGTGGTCGACCAGGAAAAGGTCACACGCAACTTTCCCGAAGGGATAGGCCAGCTGGACGTGATCGCCATCTATGAAGTGGAAAACGGCAAGATAGCGAAGGCCTGGTTCAAGATAGGTGCGCGGGCCTAGCCGACTATAATCCCGGATATCCGCCCGATGGCGGCCTTTACCACGCAATTCTTTCACATCAGGCCCAGGGACCCACTTATGAAACAGCCAACGCTCTTGCTCACCCTGTGGCTGGCCTTGCTTGCCCCGGTTACCGCGGCAAGCCTCGCTGACGCGCCGGCAGCCAAGGCGCACAATCCGGCCACCTATGGCGTGCACGGCATGGCCGTGTTTGGCGGCGAGGACGGCTTGTACGCGTCGCACCTGCCTATGTTCCATGCGCCGCACGATTACCAACTGGTACTAAAATTCCACCTGGCTGACCCGGCCCTGAATGCCAGGCTGAAAAAACAGCTGGACGGCAACAGCCGGCTATGGACGCTGGCGCCCGAGAAGTTTGAGATAGACCGGCTTGCTCCCGGGGCGCAACATCCGCTGCGCTCCTTCAAGGGCGACCTGGTCATGGGGCATTTTGAACAAGGCGGCAAAACCCGATATGCGAATGCCAGGATCGCGGTCGACAAGGTGCTGATCTTCAGGCAGTTGTCCCCGGAGCGAAAGGCCAATGATCAGGCCCGGTATTGGCAGATAGGCAGCGGCGGGCATAGGTTCCTGCTGAAGAATATAGACAGCCGTCCCGATTTTGACCATATCGTGCCGTTCAGCGTCGATCCGAACGCGCCCACGGGCCTGATCAGTATAGAAAAGAAGCAATTGCAGGAACCGGCCGCGGCCACACTCAAAGCCGCCCTGGAGCGCGAGCTGAAAACTGCCGCGCAGGTCCGGCCCGCCGTCTATTTTTACACCGACGACCTCAACTAGCCGGGTTCCGCTGCGGTAGCGATTTGGGCTGGAAGCCGCCGGACCCGGGATATTCAACAGCGCTTGGTGCAAAGCCCGGACTTTTGATACATACTATTGCGCATTATTGAATTGATAGGATGGAATCATGGCGATTTCCGATGAAATTATCGCAAAGCTGGACCCCAAGGCGCTGCAAGCCTTTGTCGACGGCAAATGGGACAGGGAGATCGTCCCCAATCTTAGCAAATACATAGAAATCCCGGCCAAGAGCCCGATGTTCGACGCCGCCTGGGAAAAGAACGGCTACATCGACCAGGTCGTGCGCGACGCCGCCGACTGGGTGCGCGCGCAAAAAGTCAGCGGCTTGACTCTGGAAATCATCCGCTTGCCGGGACGTACACCGGTACTGTTCTTTGAAGTGCCGGCTAGCGCCGGCGCCGGCAGCGAAACCGTGCTGATGTACGGCCACCTGGACAAGCAGCCTGAATTTAGCGGCTGGCGCAACGGCTACGGCCCCTGGACCCCCAAATACGTGGACGACAAGCTGTATGGCCGCGGCGGCGCCGATGACGGCTATGCGGTCTATGCCTCGCTGACCGCGATCCAGGCGCTGGACGCGCAAGGTTTGCCGCGCCCGCGCTGCGTTGGCCTGATAGAGACCTGTGAAGAATCCGGCAGCTATGATCTGCTGCCGTATATCGATGCGCTGAAACAGCGCCTGGGCGAAGTGGCGCTGGTCGTATGCCTGGATTCCGGCGCCGGCAACTACGACCAGTTATGGCTGAGCACTTCGCTGCGCGGCGCGATCAGCGGTTCGCTGGAAGTGCAGGTGCTGGAAGAGGGCGTGCATTCCGGCGAATCCAGCGGCGTGATCCCCTCTACCTTCCGCATCATGCGCCAGCTGATAGACAGGCTGGAAGACAGCAAGACCGGCCGCTTGCTGCCGGCTAACTTCCATTGCGAGATCCCGGCAGAGCGCCTGCAGCAAGCCAGGCAGACTGCGGAAATCCTCGGCGACGAAGTCTGGAAAAACTATCCCTGGGCTTGCGGCGCCGATGGCAATTCGGTGCTGCCCATGGTGGACGACCCCTACAAGGCCCTGATCAACCGCACCTGGAACCCGACGCTGTCGGTCACCGGCGCAGAGGGTTTGCCGCCGCTGGCCGACGCCGGCAATGTCTTGCGCCCGCGCACCGCATTCAAGTTGTCGATACGCCTGCCGCCCCTGGTGGAGGCTGCACCGGCCGTGGAAGAGTTGAAAAACCTGCTGGAACTGGACCCGCCCTACAACGCCAAGGTGATCTTCAAGCCTAGCCCGGGTTCGGCCACAGGCTGGAATGCTCCAACTACCGAGGCATGGCTGTCCAGCGCGCTGGACCGGGCATCCAACCAGTATTTCGGCGCGCCTTGCGGCTATATAGGGCAGGGCGGCACCATCCCGCTGATGAATATGCTGGAAAAGGGCTTCCCCAAAGCCCAGTTCATGGTGTGCGGCGTGCTGGGACCGAAGTCCAATGCGCACGGACCGAATGAATTCCTGCACGTACCCTTCGGCAAGAAACTGACCGCGGCGGTGGCGCAAGTGATCTCTTCGGCCGCCAGCAAAGCGCAGGACTGAGACCATCCAGGTGCGGCCAGCCCAGCTGGCCGCAAATGAAAAAAGCCGGGTCAGTTCAAACTGACCCGGCTTTTTGTTTCCTGCTCGCTAGTGGACCGCTACGTGCTTAATCCTGCTTTTGCTCTATCGCCAGCATTGCGCCGGGCAGTACCCGCGCCGCCAGTTTGCGATTGCTCTTCAGCAGGTCGACTTCATCGCCGAGGATGTTGGCGGCTTCGTTCAACAAGACATCCTTGGCGTCCTTGCGTGCTTTTTCGGCAGCGAGATCGGCCGCCAGATTGCGTTCGTTGGCTTGCAGGCCGTCGTCTTGCTGGTCGGCTTTCTTATCCTTGGCATCCTTTTTTGCATCATTGGTTTTTTCACGCAGCCTGGTTTTGGCCTCCTGCACGTCGCGTTCCTTGCGGCGCTCGGCTTCATTCAGCGAGATCAAATTCTTCTTGCGCTGGATTTTTGATTCGGCGATATCTTCCAGCAGGTACTGGAAGTCCTTGTCTTTCGCCGCGCGCGCCTCGTGCCGCAGCTGCAGCATCGGTACGATGTCGGTCAGGTCGCCGGTAGGCTTGTACTCGGCCGGCTTGATCTGCACCCAGGCCAGCGCATTGTCATAGCTGGACTCGCCAAAATTCTCGGTGTCGGAGGTTACCGGGAAGTTGATGTCCGGCGTCACGCCGCGCAATTGGGTGGTGCCGCCGTTGATGCGGAAGAACTGGGCTATGGTCATTTTCAGGCCGCCGAACTTGGGCTTGTCGTTTTGCGCAACCTGGTCGAGGTCGACCATGTTTTGCACCGTGCCCTTGCCAAAACTGGGCTCGCCGATGACCAGGCCGCGGCCATAATCCTGTATCGCCGCCGCAAAAATTTCCGATGCCGATGCAGAACCGCGATTGATCAAGACCCCCAGCGGGCCGTCCCAGGCCAGGTTGGCCCTGCTGTCGCCTTCTATCCTGACGTTGCCTTGCGAGTTGCGCTGCTGCACCACAGGGCCCTTGCCGATAAACAGGCCGCTCAGCTCTATCGCCTCGTTCAGGGAGCCGCCGCCGTTATTGCGCAAATCGATCAGTACCGTATCGACCTTGTCTTTCTTCAGCTCTTCCAGCAGGCGGGCAACGTCGCGGGTGGCGCTCTTGTAGTCTTTGTCACCCTTGCGGCGGGCATCAAAATCTTCGTAGAAGGTAGGCAGGGAAATCACGCCTACCTGGCGCGTGGAAGCGCCGCTGTTGATCTTCAATATCGATTTCTTCGCAGATTGCTGTTCCAGGCTAATTTTTTCGCGCACCAGGGGAATCAGCTTATGCTTGCCATCCGGCCCTGCATCGGCCGGCAGCACATCCAGCAGCACCTTGGTGTTCTTGTTGCCGCGTATCAGTTTCACCACGTCGTCGATACGCCAGCCCATGACTTCCGTGAAGGCGCCTTTTTCACCCTGGGCCACGCCGACGATGCGGTCGCCCACAGCCAATTTGTTCGACACCGCGGCCGGGCCGCCCGGCACCAGTTCGCGTACCACCGTGTATTCATCCCTTTCCTGCAATACCGCGCCTATGCCCACCAGCGACAGCTTCATCGCGATGTCAAAATCTTCGGAGGCCTTGGGTCCCAGGTAATTGGTATGCGGCTCTATCGACATCGCATACGCATTCATGAAGACCTGGAATACGTCTTCGCTCTTCAGCTTGTACACGCGCGACAGCGAACTATCGTAGCGTTTTTGCAGGGTTTCGCGGATCGCCTTGTCGTCCTTGCCGGCCAGCTTCAGGCGCAGCCAGTCGTTCTTGACGCGCTTGCGCCAGAGGTCGCGAATTTCATCTTCCGACTTGGCCCACGGTTCTTTTTCACGGGTGTATTGATAGCTTTCCTTCTGGTCGAAGCTAAAGCCCTGCTTCAGCAGCTCGCGTGCATAGGCCAGGCGCTCCACGGTGCGCTTTTCGTACAGGTTGAACATCATGAAAGGAATGTTCAGGTCCTGGTTAAGGATGGCGTCGTCGAGCTTGGTGCGGGCGCCGGCAAACTGGTCTATGTCCGCTTGCACGAAGAACAATTTTTCCGGGTCCATGGTCTTCAGGTAGCGGTCGAAAATCTTCTCCGACATCGCATCGTCCAGCGCCATCGACTTATAGTGGGCGCGGGTCAGATAAAACGCAGACAGGTTGGCAGCCTGGGATTGTTGCGGCAATGGCAGTAATAACGGCGGCGCTGCGGCGTCCAGCGCAAGCGCTTGGGTGGCCATGGTGCTGGCAAAAGCCAGCGCAAGCGCGATATGCAACAATTTATTCTGCACCAGTTTATTCTGCAACAGTTTATTCTTCATGCACAATCTCCGAAAATATTCAGCTAAGTATATATAGTAGCCGCGTGGAAGCCAAATCTACCCTGGGCGCAGGATCTTTTGCAAAAATTTACCTCGCACTTACATATTTGATTTTTAATCAAATGTAGCTCAATTGGGCATTTGGACCCTGGAAATACAAGGATAGTTCAGGGAAATGCCAAGTAAGACGCGATAAGAGGCAAATTGAGGAAAAAAACACCGGTCCTGAACCGGGAATTTCCTGAGGTTTTTGATCATTTCGGCAGCATTCCTCTCTATTTAGCCGGGACCTGCGTTCATTGCTGTCGAACCGACATCTTTTCCTGCGCAAAACACATTTTCGTATAGTGTAGAATTCGGGGCTCGAAATTGCCTGGATATTGTCGGCCCGGATAAAAAATGAAGGAAAAGTATGAACATCGTTATCAATGAAGCACTGCGCGCCTATATCGACCCGCTGACCGCCAACGAGTATGCGGCGCTGGAGCGCAGCCTGCTGGCCGAAGGTTGCCGCGATGCACTGGTGCTATGGGGCGACATGTTGATAGACGGCCACAACCGTTATGCCATTTGCCAGAAGCACGGCATAGCCTTCAACACGGTGCAAAACGCCAAGTTCGCCAGCATAGACGACGTCCAGCTATGGATGATAGATAACCACCTGGCGCGCCGCAGCGTCACCGATTTCCAGCGCGGTGTGCTGGCCTTGCGCAAGAAGGAAATCATCGCGGCGCGCGCCAGTGCGCAGCAGGACAGCGCGCCGCTTGCCGCAGACAGTGTCGCAGCTGATGCCGCCAGTACGCCGGAGCCCAGCCGTCGAAATACCAGGGAAGAGCTGGCCAGGGCCGCCGGCATCAGCAGCAATACCATAGGCCAGATAGAAAAAATCCAGAAAACCGCCGCCCCTGAGCTGGTAGCGGCGGTCAGGGCCGGCACCATTTCCATCAATGCCGCGGCCGCTGTGGCTTCCTTGCCTACTTCGGAACAGGCGGCCGCCGTCGCCGGCGGCAGGAAGGAATTGCAGCAGGCGGCAAAAATGGTGCGCGAGATGAAGGCTTCCAGCAAGCCGCCCAAGCCAGTCCCGGCGCTGACGCCAGCGGCGGAGCAGGGCAGTGCCGGCGAGGCGGGTGTGCCCTGGGCGGAAGGACCGGCACATCAGGATGGAAGCGACATTGCCGTCCTGCATAGCAGGATCAGCGAACTGAGCGCAGAGAATGCCGCGCTCAAAGAGCAGGTAGCGATGCTGAGCGCGGCATTGGCAGAGGCCAGAAGGGCGGCTTGATCCTGGGCTGCAAGCCTGGCAAAGAGCGCGGGTATTGCGTGGATATCGCGCGACGTCATGTCATCAACGCGTCACGTGAGCAATTTAGCATGGCTGCAATTTCATAGACTGGAGTTGCCCTCATGCTGAACAAGAAAATTCTTTCGCCAAGTCGTTCCATGCAGCTAATGCTGGCGCTGGGCGGCGGTTTGTTGCTGACTGCCTGCGGCGGCGGCAACAGTCCTTTGCCGTTTGCCACGCTGAATGCCGAAATGCCACTGGTGATCGGTCATCGCGGCTTGCCGGGCCTGTTTCCGGAAGAGACCCAGCCCGCCTATGAAGGTGCGGCGGACGCCGGCGCCGATTCGCTGGAAACCGACCTGCACCTGACCAAGGACTGCATCCTGGTGGCACGGCATAATCCCTGGCTCAGCGACAACACCAATATCACCGAAGTCGCCAAGACCAATGCGGTAGTCGCGGCCCGCAAGCGCACGGTGCCGGGCGTGCTGGTGAATGTCACTTATCCCAAGACCGCCGACAGCGGCCCCACCCAATACCTGAGCGACCTGACCGATCCTAGCGATCCCAAATCGGTGCTGAAGTCCCTGGTGGTGGACGGCGAAGACCACACCAATGACTGGTCTATCACCGACTTTACCCTGGCCGAGCTGAAGCAATGGCTGGGCGGCACCACCTATGACGCCCGCAATGAAAGGCCGGCCGACCTCAATGGCAAGTTTCCGGTGCTGAGCTTCCAGGAACTGATAGACATCGCCAAGGCCAAGAGCAAATCCACCGGCCGTACGCTGTCGGTCTATCCCGAGACCAAGAACCCGATCTGGAATAATGCGCAGGCGATTGCCAATGGTTGCGGCAAGCCCGGCAGCCATCCGCTGGAAGACGCGCTGCTCAAGATCCTCAACGACAATGGCCTGAACGCCAAGGACGCTGCCGTGTTTGTGCAAAGCTTCGATCCGGCCAGCCTGAAATACCTGCGTTCGGCTGGGCTGAAGGCCAAGGCGGTGCAGCTGGTGGACGGCAATGACGTCAATTTCAAGACTGGCGAAATGATCTACAACAGCAATGACGCCTATGTGTTTGTGGATGGCCGCCCGTATAGCTGGACGCTGGCCGGCGATGCACGCTATTTCGGCGTGATGCTGACACCGGCCGGCCTGGCGGAAATCAAGACCTATGCCGACGGCATAGGTCCTTGGAAGCCGCAAGTGATGTCATGGAAGGTGGTGCCATTCAAGGACAAGAATGCCGACGGTACGCCGTACACCGGTTCGCTGGCCGACGTCAACAGCGTGACCCCGACCAGCCTGATCGCCGACGCCCACAAGGCCGGCCTGTTCGTCCACAGCTATACCTTCCGCAACGAGAAGAAATACCTGGCCGGAATTTACAAGGGCGACCCGGTGCCTGAATACCTGGACTTTTACCGGGCCGGCATAGACGGCGTCTTCTCCGACTTCTCCAATACCGCCTTCGCCGCCAGGGCTATTTATCTGCGCGAAACCGGCCGCTAAAACCCGGTAGTTGCACAGCGCTAAAAAACAAGGGGCCAGCGATGGCCCCTTTTCTTATGGCGTTGCCGCTTAGCCGTCACACCATGCGGGTGTCGCTGCTCATGACGTCCACGCCGGCCATCGCAAAATTCGCCAGGTCGGCCGCCGTGGCTTTCCCTTCCGGGGAGGCCATCGCCGCGGCAATCGCTTCCATGGAATCAAAGCCCAGGATGGCGACCAGGTACACGGCGTGTTTGCCGCCCATGCCCATCACGTCACCGTTGCTGACTTCATAGCTGCGCAGGCCGGGGATAGTCTTGGCCAGCGGCACATGTTTGTTGAAGTAATAATCATCGAACTTGGCCGTATCGGCCGGTTGTTGGTAGATTGCAAAAAGCTTGGCCATGTCGCTATCTCCTTGTTATAGATGGTGGGATTGCCGGAGTATTCTACACCTGTGCCGGACAGCCTCTTATGGGGCCGGTCTGTCACTTTTTATCGCCGAGGAAATAGTCCCTGCTGATCTTCAATAGATTTTCGGCATGCGCGCTATGTTTCGCCTCCCCGCCGTGGTCGAGATCCTTGCCAGGGCTGAGGCTTTCGCAGCGTGTTATCGCCGCTGCAAAGTCGTCCTGGTAGTCTTCGGCTTCTATCAGGTCCAGGATGCCAGCTTTCACCAGCTTGCCTTTTACCAGTGCGTTTGCTTCGCATAACATCACGCGGACGTCGCGTTTTTGTAATTTGAGCATGACTTCTTCCAGGGTTTGCAAGCCGGTGATATCCAGGAACGGCATCCAGCGCAGGCGCAACACCAGGATGCGGGGATCGGTGTGGGTCTGAACGAGGACCCGCTCAAAATTCTCGACGGCGCCAAAGAAAAAGGGGCCTTCAATCGCGTACACTAAAACGCCGGGCGGGAGCTTTTCCCGCTTTTGCTGGGCAAGCTCCGCGCCTAACTGGTGCTCGGTAAAATGCTGTACTTCCACCGAGGCCGCCATCCTGCGCAGGAATTGAAAACTGGCGAGTATCACGCCGATATTCACGGCGACCACCAGGTCGGTAAAAACGGTCAGCAGGAAAGTGATCAGCAGAATGGCGACGTCCGCGCGCGGGGCACGCCTGACCATCTTCGCAAAATGCTGCATTTCACTCATGTTGTAGGCGATCACAAACAGGATCGCAGCCAGCGTCGCCAATGGAATATTGACTGCCAGCGGCGCCAGAAACAGGATGATCATCATCAGTGTCAGTGCATGGGTAATGCCGGCCAAGGGGCTGCTGCCGCCATTGCGGATACTGGTTGCAGTACGCGCGATTGCCCCGGTTGCAGCAAAACCGCCGAGCAAGGGCGCCGCCAGGTTAGCCAAGCCTTGCCCTATCAATTCCTGGTTTGAGTCATGCTTGGTGCCGGCCATCCCGTCCGCCACCACGGCGGATAAGAGCGACTCTATCGCGCCCAGCATGGCGATGGTAAAGGCCGGTCCCATCAGTTCCACGATGCGGGAGGCGCTGATCGCCGGCAGTGCAAATGAAGGCAGGTGCGATGGTATGCCGCCAAACGCGCTGCCTATGGTGGCCACGCCTTCAAATTGGAAGATGGACTGCAACAGCGTGGCCAGCACCATCGCGACCAGCGGCCCGGGTATGAGTCTGATCCAGCGTATTCGCGCCGAATACAGGACCAGTAGCATGCTGGCCAGCGCCAGGCCGGTTGTCGCCGGATGCAGGTGGGGGAGAGCCTCGACCAGATACCACAGCTTGTCGTGAAAGTGCGTTGCGGCTACCGCCGGCAAGCCAAAAAAATCTTTCCATTGCCCGACCCAGATGATGACCGCGATGCCCGTGGTAAAACCCACGATCACCGGGGCGGGAATGAATTTGATTACCCCTCCCATTTTTGTCAGGCCCATCAGGAGCAGCATCACCCCAGCCATCAGGCTGGCTACCTGCAAGCCATCGACCCCGTGCTTGGCGGTAATACTGGACAGGATGACGATGAAGGCACCGGTGGGGCCTGCGATCTGGGCGCGGCTGCCGCCGAACAAGGAGACCAGCAGGCCGGCGACTATGGCGGTGTACAGCCCGTGTTCCGGCCTGGCGCCAGAGGCGATGGCGAATGCCATGGAGAGCGGCAGCGCCACAATGCCTACAATGGTGCCTGCCACCAGGTTTGGCAGTATCTTTTCCTTTTCAAAGAGTCCCGCCCTGTAGGCTTCGATAATATTGATCACAGATCATCCATTGCGTTTGCCGATGGGGTCTAGCCAATTTTTGACAGCAGTTTTTGACTGGTATTGATGAAATGAGTTCTAGTGTCCAGCATCTTGCAGAAAAATCACGATGCACATGTCCATACTACTCGCGACCACTCACGCAGTGTGTTTTTGTACAGCGAGGCAAAATACACGGCAGCGGGCATGTTATGATTTGTAGAGGCCGCTATTGTGATAATACTATTGCAATAGCCTGTGTTGCACAAGCCTCGCTGCGAGCTCGACGCTACAGTTTGGCCGGGCCTGGGCTCGATTGCCGCTATGCTGCTATGCCGCTATGCCGCTATGCCGCTATACCGCCTGGCCGGTATGGCAAGGCTTTCTTGTTGCCCGGGAGCCAGGTCGGGAGGGGGCGGCGGCGATGATTACGCTCAATTTATTTCATGAACGCCAATACGCACAAGCTTAAATTTTTTCGCGAGCGCATCCCGTCCTTTGCCTGCGTGCCCGGTTGCCATGATTGCTGCGGGCCGGTGACAACATCGACCCTGGAAATGTCAAGACTGCCCGTGAAAAGCGAGGCGGAGCATGAAGCTGCGCTGGCCGAGTTGAGTTGCCCGCACCTGGGCCCCAAAGGCTGCCAGGTGTATGAAGAGCGGCCGCTGATCTGCCGTCTGTTCGGCACCACGCCGCGACTGCTGTGTCCCAGGGGGCAGCGGCCGGAGACGATGATAGAGCCGGCCATAGAGCAGCAAATCAATCAATATTTTGTCGAGGTGCGCCATGTGCTGGTCTGACCCCAGCCCATCTTGCCTGCCCGGGACTGTACACAGGACATCATGCTGTTAAAAGGCTTTCATGAAATAGCGGAGTTTTCCGCGGCCGGTAAGCCGTTCATCCATCAAAATAAGCGCACCGTGTCCCTGCTATTCGATATAGCGGCCATACAGAGTGAGATGCACCTGGACCATCCTGAGCATCTTACCCTGGCTTATACGCAGGCGATGATGGGTTTTTTGCTGTTCAACAGCAATCCCGGATTGATCGCGATGATAGGTCTGGGCGGCGGCTCCCTGCCCAAATACTGTTACCGTCACTTGCCGCAAACGGCGATCGTGGTGGTCGACAATGATCCGCAAGTCATTGCGCTCAGGGATCAGTTCTGCATTCCCGCGGACGACGCCAGGCTGCAGGTGCTGTGCCAGGATGGAGTAGAGATGGTGGCGCGCGCAGATGCCGCCTATGATGTGTTGGTGGTGGACGGCTTTGACAAGCAGGGTCAGCCGCCCCAGCTATGCAGCCAGGGGTTTTATGACGCCTGCTTTACTTCCCTGGCGCAGGACGGCATCATGGTGGTCAACCTGCTGGGAGACAAGCAGGATGTCGCGATCTACCTGGATCGTATTTCGCGCAGCTTTGACGGCGCAGTCATCGCCATAGACGCGCTGGATTCAAATAACAAGATAGTCTTCGCTTGCAAAGGGAGGCTGCTGGATTGCCCGGACCAGGAAGTTATCGCCAGCTTGCGTGCGCTGGAAATGCAGCATGATATTGCACTGCGCCTGACCACGCAGAATCTCTTGCAGCAGCGCAGGAACGACAGGCTGGCGCAGGCCGCAGCCTGATATGTGATTGACCGATTTCCGCTAACGCCTAACGCCATGCCGCTCCTTTACTTGCGCCAATTGACCAGCACCAAACGCGATATCCGGCGTGACCGGCATCTCGGCTTTATGCTGGCGTTTGTTGCGGGGGCGGTCAATGCCGGCGGTTTTTTGGCGATAGGCCAGTACACCTCGCATATGAGCGGCATCGTGTCGGGCATGGCCGACGATCTTGCCTTGGGCGAGATCAGCCTGTCGCTGGCGGCGTTTGCGGCCTGGCTAGCCTTTGTGCTGGGTGCGGCGACCACGGCGCTGCTGATCAACTGGGGCCGGCGCAATCAGTTGCGCAGCCAGTTTGCCTTGAGCCTGCTACTGGAAGCGGCGCTATTGCTGCTATTCGGCCTGGCGGGCGCCAATCTGGCCGCGATGCGCGATTTGCTTGCTCCGGTCACCGTGTTGTTGCTGTGCTTCATCATGGGCTTGCAGAATGCGATCATCACCAAAGTATCGGGCGCGGTGATACGCACTACCCACGTCACCGGCCTGTGTACCGACATGGGTATAGAATTGGGCAAGCTGCTTTATTACAACCGCAGGCGCATGCCCGACCAGGTCGTGTACGCCAACCGGGATAAATTGAAACTGCATGCCATGTTGATCGCCTGCTTTTTTATTGGTGGCGTCTCCGGCGCATTGGGTTTCAAGCACATAGGCTATTCGGCAACCATTTTCTTGTCCGCCGTATTGGGCTTACTGACGATGGGCCCCATCTGGTACGATTTTCGACTGCGCTGGCGTTTCTATCGTCGCAGCAGGAGCTGAGCTGCGTTAGACCGCCGCCGGAACTTTTTCCTTAGACACTTTACATAGCACCAACACGGTATTTACTACTCCATGACGCCATCCACCCCTTTTGAAGAACTACTGATGCAAAGCCAGGGGAAGCCTTTCGTTTACGATCACAACGATATGCGCTCGCTGCATTTCGATGCAAAATTCGTGCAAAGCATGATGTCGATTACGGCGCCCGACAAGCTGCTATTGCGTTACACCAGGGCCATGATGGCATTCCTGCTATTCCAGCGCCAGCCGCGGCATATCTTGTTGGTCGGCCTGGGCGGCGGCTCGCTGGCGAAATTCTGTTACCGGAATTTTCCGGCCGCGCGCATCACCGTGCTGGAACTGAGCGCTGAAGTGATCGCATTGCGGGACGCCTTCCTGATCCCGCCGGATGACGAGCGGTTCCAGGTGATCCATGCCGATGCGGCGGCATATCTGATGGAGAACCGGCAGGACGGCAAGCGCATCGACCGGCAGGCCGACGTGATCTTGTTGGATGGCTTTACCGCGGACGGTCTGGCGCCGGAATTGAGCACCAGGGACTTTTACCTGGCCTGTTCGCGCTGGCTGACTGAGGACGGCGTGCTGGTGTCGAACTTGTGGAGTTCTCCCACTTCGTATGCCGTCGTGACCAGCCCGGTGGAGGAGGAGTTCGCATGGAGTGTCTGGTGGTGCAAGACCTACGATAGCCACAACTATATCAGCTTCTTCGTCAAGGGCGGAAACAGGACTGTTCTGCGGCCGGTGCTGGTCAGCCGCGCCCGGAAACTGGATCAGGAGTTTGACCTGGACCTGTCGGGGCTGGTAGGCTCCTTGCAAATGGTGGACAAGAAGAAAGCCGGGAAAAGGAAGGGATAGCAGCATATTCACGCTGCGAATTTCTTTCGGCCGCAAGCCTCGGTCCGGCGCAGCCAGTAAATGTTAGCCAGTGAACGTCAGCCAGTGAACGTCAGCCAGTGAACGTCAGCCAGTAAAGCACGGCCTCATTAAAAGCATGCGGCTGCTCCGTCATCACCCAATGGCCAGATGCTATGCCCAGCACTTCGGATCCGGGCTTGGCCGCCAGGTCCAGCAGCCAGGCTTGCGAATGGAACATGAAGGGCTTGTGCTTGCCGTAGATGTACAGCATGGGGCAGGCGGGCTTGAATAACAGCCGGTCGCGGTAGCCGCCGTAGGCGCCGGTCCATAGTATGTAATACGGGTAATTCATGCGCGAGCTGATGCTGCGCGGATTGCCCGGCGCCTTTGCCACGCGCGCCATATAACGGGTCATGCCGTCGCCGATAGCCCCGCCTATGCGCCACGCCGCCGCCAGCCAGGCCTGGTAACTGAAGATCTGCAGCTTGGCCTTGGCCGTCAATACATAGTCGTTGGAATCGACGTCGCCTATGTCCACGCCCACCAGCCTGGACACCATCACCGGATGCCGCATGTAAAACTGGTAGCCGAACACGCAGGCCCAGTCGTGCAGCATCAGTATCACTTTATGGTCATGGCTGAGCTGGTCGATGATGCGCCTGAAGAGCTCGACCGTCTCTTCCAGCGCATAGGCCCGGCGCGGCTTGCGGATGTCAAAACCGGGCAGGGTGAAGCGCGCGCAGCGGTAGCGCCCCTTGAGTGCGGCGACCTGCGCATCCCACAGCCGGTAAGTGTCCGGCCAGCCCTGTATCATCACGATGGTTTCACGGCCATGGCCCTCGACCTGGACGTCGATGCCGTCTATCTGCAAGTGCTGGACATCCGATGGGTGAACCATATGCCTGGCCTTAAGATGCGCTTGCCGCGATTGTAATCCTAAAACCGGGGAGGATGCCATGCCGCAGCTTCTTTGCCCTTAGGGCACGGTCTCGTGCGGGGAGTGCAGATACAGTTCAATGCGCTTTCAATTTGCGCATCAGCGCGTCCATCTCCATCGCAGAGGCCAGCGCTGCCACGCTGGAGTCCGGGACGAAGTCGTCGTCATCGTCGGCAAACTCTTCGGCCAGGTTGCGCCAGCCCTTGCTGGCGGCAAACTCATTAAACGCTTCCGGTGCCTGCAGCACGATGAGTTTATCGTCTTGCAGGCTGGTATCGGCCAGGCCGAAGTCCGGTCCGGAATAACCGAGTGTGCGCAATTTTCTTAAAATCTGGGCTATCAATACCTCGTCTCCGTGCAGCGGATCGTCGGCAAAACTGGAGACAAAATCGACATACACGTCGATCATGCCGTAGCCTTCATCAAAGATGCGTATACCCTTGATGTCGCGCATATGACCCGCCGAGTCCCTGGCGCTGAACGGACCGCTGAGCTGGATGTCGGTTTGATTGTTCATGAGAAATAATATACATCAATATCGCTTGCCGTACTTCAGCTTTGATGTTTTTTGCGGTTATTTATCGATAAATTTTAACGATGCCAGGTAACTTATCTGTGCGCTGGCTCGCATAGTTCCGATCGTATCTGTGGTTCAATCATGGTTCATCTTTTATCAGGCGGGGTTTGCTTGGGAAAATTATCTTGCCGTCTCCACTTGAACAGGTACCATGATTTCTAATCCGCTATGGTTTTTACTGGTTGGTGGTCTGCTGCTGTTTATGGGCCTGACTTCCTTCCGCTTGAAGCACTTGCCGGTGACGTCCGCCATCATCTACCTGGCGGCGGGTTTGTTGGTCGGCCCCACCGTGCTGAACCTGTTTCATTTCAATCCGTTGAAGGAATCGGCGCTGCTGGAATTACTGAGCGAAGTCGCGGTCCTGATCTCGCTATTTTCTGCCGGCGTCAAAATGCCGGCGCCGGTCAATTTCAAGCGCTGGCGCACGCCGGTGCTGCTGGCCACGGTGGCAATGACGGCCAGCGTGGCGATGGTGGCGGCCTTCAGCTATTACGTGCTCGGTTTGCCGCTGGGCGCGTGCGTACTGCTGGGCGCCATCGTCGCGCCCACCGATCCGGTGCTGGCGACCGACGTGCAGATCCGCCATCCCGGCGATCACGACCAGCTGCGTTTTACCTTGACCTGCGAAGCCGGCATGAACGACGGCAGCGCCTTTCCGTTTGTGATCTTGGGAATGGGGCTACTGGGCTTGCGCGAAGCCGGCGAAACCGGGCTGCGCTGGGTCTTGCTGGACGTCGTGTGGGCCACGGTGGCAGGGATAGCGCTGGGTATAGCGTGCGGCGTCTTGCTGGCGCGGCTGATCTGGAAGATCCGCGGCCGGCAGCAGAACCGGGATTTAATGGACGATTTTCTCGGCCTGGGCCTGATCGGCGTAGTGTATGGCCTCAGCGTGCTGATCGAAGCCTGGGGTTTTCTGGCGGTCTTCTTTGCCGCGGTCGCCTTGCATCAGACCGAGTTGAAGCTGGCCGGCGCGGTCCGCTACCAACAGGACCGGCCCCGAGCCGTGGCGGCGATCAGCGCGCTACCGGCCGGCGCGGTGCAAGCGCAGCTAGAGGCGGCTACAGTAGTGGACGTCCCGGCCAGCGCCGAGCCGCCGGAAACCGTCAGCGAGGGTTCGCTGGTGTTCAAGGAACACCTGGAGCGCTTGTCAGAAGTCATACTGATCCTGCTGGTGGGCGGCATGCTGTTTATCGACTCCTGGAGCTGGCGCAGCGTCGGCTTTGCGCTGTTCCTGTTCCTGGTGGCGCGCCCGGCCAGCGTGATGCTCAGCATGCTGGGAAGCGGTGCCTCGTGGCGCATGCGCGGCATGACCGGCTGGTTCGGCGTGCGCGGCATAGGCTCGCTGTATTACCTGATGTATGCGATACAGCATGGATTGCCGGAGCCATTGGCGCTGCAGTTCATCCAGCTGACGCTGGTCGTGATTACCTTGTCCATTGTGGTGCACGGCACCAGCGTCAAACCTTTCATGCATATTTTCTGGCGCCGCAGGCGGGCGCCGGAAAATTTATCCTAGCTGCCTACTTAAAATCTGTCGCCGCGACGAAAGCGGCGACCAGCGCCTCCAGCCCTTGTTGGTCTTCGGCGTTGAAGCGGTTCAGGCTGGGGCTGTCTATGTCAAACACGCCGTACAGCTCGCCGTCCTTGATCACCGGAATCACGATCTCTGCATTGGATGCAGAATCACAAGCGATATGGCCTGGGAAGGCATGTACGTCCGGCACAAGGATGGTACGCCGTTCCGCGGCCGAAGCGCCGCATACGCCGCGGCCAAAGGGTATACGGGCACAAGCAACCTTGCCCTGGAAGGGGCCCACCAGTAACTCCTGCGCCTGACCGTCCGCATCCGCCTTCTTGGCCGGCCGGGCCAGGTAAAAGCCGGCCCAGTTCAGGTCGGTGATCGTGTCATAAATAAAAGCGGAAAATTGCGCGGCGTTGGCGACCAGGTCGCGCTCACCTTCAAGGATGCTGGCGATCTGGCGGGCGAGCAGGGGATAGTCGGGGTTGGAACTGGCGACAGGCGTTGTGAACATGATGTAATATTAATAAAATATGTGATAAAAAATGCAATTCACGATAGAGTATCAAACCATTATAGCGCCGCATCCGGTTCGCCGCTGCGCCTATTGCTGTGTGGTAAGAAGATGTTACAGCGGTTGACTCTGCCGGTGATGGGAACGATATTGCTCACACCGAGAGGAACTCAATACGCCTCTATTTTGGGGATGGTTTTTAGCTAAAACGCCCGATTCGGCGTTTTCTCACGCGGAAAGTAGGCGCCGTCTTACAGGGCGAAAATGCGGCAGAACTTATGATATGAAAGTTGCCTTCGGGAATTAACGGAGTGGGAGCCTCCACCGTTATTTTCATTGGGACGGCGCCGGTTGCCGGCGAGGGCCTTACATTGAATCGACCATGGGAATGGTCTAAATTGTTACAAGGCACCCTTGGTTTGGAGCCCGGTGTCATTGTAATAAAGCGGATGTAATAAAGCGGATAGTCCCAGGCACTGCCGCCGTCAAGCGAAATTTTTATTTTTTTCATTTTTTGGCTAACAGCACATGGTTAATAGCGATGACATTTTGAAGGCGCGCATCCTTGTCGTTGACGACCAACACGACAATGTAGAAGTGCTGTCCATGCTATTAAATGCAATGGGTTATATGAGTGTGACCGGAACCACCGATCCGGCGGCAGTGTGCGGCCTGCATTTAGAAAATGACTATGACCTGATCTTGCTCGATATGCAAATGCCGGGCGTCAGCGGCTTCCAGGTGATGGAAGAGATAAAAAGTCACGGCAACGACGACTACTTGCCGGTACTGGCCATCACCGGCAACAGCGACCTGAAAATACGTGCGCTGGAGTCCGGCGCCAGGGATTTCATTACCAAGCCCTTTGACGCGCTGGAACTGGAGAAGCGCATCCATAATATGCTGGAAGTCAGGTTGCTGTACAAGCAAGTCAGCGCGCACAGCAAGGCGCAGGAGGCGCTGGCCCTGCACGATGTGCTGACCGGCCTACCGAATCGCCGCCTGCTGCGCGACAGGCTCGATACCGCCATCAAGCATGCCAGCAGGAATGAACTCTCGGTGGGCATACTCTACCTGGACCTGGACGGGTTCAAGGAGGTCAACGACTGCTACGGCCATGACTGCGGCGACAAGCTGCTGAGGATCGTGGCCGACCGCCTGCTGTCCACCTCGCGCGAAGAAGACACCATTGCCCGCATAGGCGGCGACGAGTTCGTCGTGGTGCTGGCGCAGATCAACCAGGCAAGCGACGCCCACAGGCTGGCCTCAGAGCTGGTGCGCGTGTTATCCGACTCCTGCATCATCGACGGCCATATGGTGAAAGTCACCGCCAGCATAGGCGTCAGCTTTTATCCGCAGAACGCTACCGCGGCCGAAGACCTGATCAACCATGCCGACCGGGCCCTGTATGCCGCCAAGCGCGCCGGCAAGAACCAGTACCTGGTAGCGGGACCGGGTTGCGGCAACGAAGCCTGCGCCAACGATGCCTCAGGCGAAACCCTAGTATCGGCGAACTGGATCAGCAGGGTATAGCCAGGGTAGAAGCCGCAGCGGCTGCTATCGGCGGATCTCGGCCGCTAGCTTCACCAGCGCTTGCGCGTAGACCCAAACCGCAAACCCAGGTGCGCCTTGCGCCGCCGCAGGTATCTGCCGTGCAAATAGCGCGCCCTCAGGCGCTGGTTGGTCAGCACGATGCCGAGGGTTTCGCCGACCACCAGGGCAATGCCGAACACCGGCAATACCAGCATCAGCCCCGGTATGCCGGCCACCGCTCCGCCGATGAAGATCATCACGACCGAGACCAGCGGATGGATGCGCAGGCTCCTGCCTATCGTCATCGGCATATACACAAAGTCGTCCAGCAGGCGCAGGACGATGAACAGGCCGGCGGCCCAGTAGGCCATTGCCGGATCGCCGGGGAAGGCCGAGGCGGCTACCGTCACCACGATAAAGCCGCCGACGATGGAACCTACATACGGCACCCAGGCCAGCACCGCCGACAGCAGGCCCAGCGCCAGCGGGGCCGGCATGCCTATGACCCACAAACCCAGCGCCAGCGTAGCCGTGTCCAGCACGGTCAGCTGGATCAGGCCGCGGAAGTAGGCTAGCGCGGCGCGGTCCACTTCGTGCAGCAATTGCAGCGTGGTTTCGAAAAAAGCATTCGGGACCGAGCGGCTTAAAAACACCTTGAAGCGCTGGCCATCCTTCAGGAAAAAGAAGGCCAGCAGCGGCACCAGCAGCAGTGCCGGCGCCCAGGTGGCGGCCCCCAGCAGTACCGGTTCCACCAATTCCGAGATGGTGCCGGTCGCATGCTGGAAGCGCCCGTCCAGCGTCTTGGACAGATGGGCCTGCGCCAGTACGCTGAAGTGCTCTTCCAGCGCGGCCACCGTGCTCAGGGCCAGCGACACGGCTCCGGCCACATAGCGCTCTAAAATGGTCTGGCTATTCGATAGCCGCAGCAAGGCCTTGGGCAAGAACAGGATGGTCGCGGCGAAAGCCGCCGCCACAAATCCGGTGATCACGCAGAGCGCCGCCCGCTCGCGGCTGAGGCCAAAAAACATCAGCCTCTCCATGAATGGAAACAACATATAGTACAAGATCAGGGCCAGCAGGAAGGGCGTCACCAGCCACAAGAGTTTTTGCAGCAGGAACAGCAGCACGCAGGTTGCGGCAATCACACTGATCAGTACAAAGGGGCCGGAAGAATTACCGGGGCGCGCATACTGGTTGATATCGAAGTCGCTTTCGTCCCGGCCCTCGTCCTGTTCGTCCTGCTCGTCCTCATTCTGTCTGCCGTCAGCAGCATGGCGTGTAGCGAATTTGTGTTCTTCGTCAGTCATGGCGTCAGTCTTTCCGGCGGCTTACACATGCAGCGTGGCGCCGGTGCGCATCGCGGTTTGCCTGACGATATGGGCCAGGTGGCGCGCCATTTGCAACAGGATTTTTGAAGACAGCACGACGTGGGTATCGGCCAGCGTCGCCAGGTCGGCGCGAAACATGACGACCAGTTTGCAATCGGTGGCCGCGCGCGCCACCGCGGAGCGCGGTGCATTGTCCAGCAGCGCCAGTTCGCCAAAAAAACCGCCCGGCTGCAGCCTGACTATCTCTTCCTCCACCCCGTTGACGCGACGGGAAATGGAGACCGTGCCGGACAGTACGATATAGATGGCCTGGCTGTCTTCGCCTACGTCAAAAATCAACTCATCCTTGACAAAATCCCTCTCGTGCAGCATGGCGTCGACGGTGCTGAATTCGCGCGGCGTCAGGGTTTCGAACAGCATCACCGAGTTCAATTGCTCGTAGCGTAGCGAGACATGGGGCTTGAAAAAAGGAAATTTTGACATGGGCTTCCGGGGTGCAATCACAAACGGGGCAGGAGCATATAGCTTGCCATAATTTTGACCCAATTATCCGATACATTGCCGTAGGCGAGCCATGTCCGCAGGAATATTTCTCAGTCTTTCCTGGCAAATGCGACAAACTCGCCCTGCAAACGGCCCGCGGCCGCAGCCTCGAATTCCAGCACCGAAGTGGCCGAAATACGGGCAAGGCCCTTGCGGCCCAGCATGCGCATAAAGGCTTGCCAGTCGCCATCGTCGATCTGCGCGCGCGCCGTAAACCTGCCGCTGATGGGCAAGCCATATTCCATGCTATTGCGCTGGATGACCAGGTCATTTGGTATGCCGGCGTGCTTCAGCCGCACTTGCACCAGCGACCAGGCAGCCAGGATGGCCACCGCCGACGCGCTGCCGCCGAATACGGTGGCCTGGTGGTTGATATTGGGCTCCAGCGGCGCCGCCAGCACGATGCTGTGCTGGCTGACCTGTACCACTTCGACCTGCATCGCCCTGGAGAGCGGGATGTGTTGATATAGATACAGCTGCAATTCGTTTTCTGTCACTGCTCATCCTTTTCGTTACGGCACGCCTGAGCGGCCGGGTGGCTTGTCAGTCCGCGAATTTGACCGGCTCACCGCCATGCTGCTTGCGCCTGACCACGACAGTGCCGGCCAGCTTGTCGTGCCAGCCCTGTTTTCTCTTATCCAGCAGTATCCAGAAAAACCCCAGGCCCAGCGGGATGGTGGAAACAAAGTAGCCTATGTAGCGGATGATGTGCTGCCTGGCGCTGGGCGCCCGGCCGCTGCCGGCGTCGACGATAGTCGCGCCTATCGCCATCTTGCCGGGCGTCGCGTTCTTGATGATCCAGAATGCCAGCACGGCGATCGCCGGCAGCACGTAGCTGAACAGGATGTTGGTGCTGCCCGTCAAGATCACGCCCTCGGCCAGATGATCGGCGCCGAACAGTCCAAACAGCAAGGCTAGCAAAACGATGGAGATCAGTACGCTGTCGATCACAAAGGCCCACAAGCGCGGACCGAATCCCACGTATTCCAGTTCATTGGCTTCCATCGTGAGTAGCTCTCCAAAAGACCGCCATCGCAGGGGATGGCCAGCCGATATGGTACGCTAATTCCGCTGTCGGGACTTTGGCCATTTCGGGGGGGGGGCTGGCCGCGGCACAACTATTGCGGCGCTGCCACGACCTTGTTGCGGCCATTGGCCTTGGCTGAATACATCGCATTGTCGGCGCTGCGCAGCAAGTCTTCGAAGGTCCTCTTATGCTCGGTCACGGTCACCACGCCCAGGCTGGCGGTCAGCTTGACCGCCAGCGGGCCCACATGGATCAGGATGTCGGCGACCCGCCTGCGCAATTTCTCGGCCACCACCATCGCTGCCGCCAGCGTGGTGGCCGGCAAGATCAGCACAAATTCCTTGCCGCCCAGCCGGCCGATCACGTCGGTAGTCCTGGTGGCGTCGCGGCAGCACTGCGCCACCGCGCACAGCACCATGTCGCCCGTCTCATGACCGTAGTCGTCATTGATCTGCTTGAAGCGGTCCAGGTCCAGCAGCACTACCGACAGCGGATGTCCATAACGCTTGGCGCGCGCCACCTCATTCTCGCCACAGGTGGTCAGGAAACGGCGGTTATTGAGTTTGGTCAGGTCGTCGATATGGACGATCTCTTCCAGTTTTTCCACCGCGTGTATCAGCGCGCTCTGGTCGGCATAGGTTAGCATCCTGCCGCCGCTGGGCAAGGGTATGCATTCAAATTTCAATACCCTGTCGTCGGACAGGGTCAGCAGCCTGGGGCCGTCGTGGCCCGCCTTCACCTGGGTGATGCGGTCGGCGACATAGCTTTCCAGGTGCTGCGGCGCGATTGGATAGGCGCCGGTGTTGGAGCCGTGCTGCATCAAGCTTTCAAAGCTGTACTGCTCGCCCTCCATGGCCTCCGGCAATGCCCACATTTTCCTGAAGGCGCGGTTGATGAAACGCGCCTTCAAGTCTTCATCCAGCAAGACCACGCCGTACTCAACGAGATCAAGCGCATCGCGCAAGCTTTCCAGCCAATTGTCCATGTTGTTTTTAATCGCCCGGTTGAAAAATCACTCTATCTGCAGCTGCATAATCCTGCAGCAGGCTTGCGCCTGCTTTGCCGGCCTGCAGGCGGTACCGTATTATGTTTATATTACTACTCCGGCTGGCGGTTTGGCAAAGAGAGTTTGAAGACTTGGGCGGGGGGCTTGTGTCGGCGTGAATTGCCGGCCAGGGAGGAATAAGGGGAACCGGCTGCACCCAGGGTGCAGCTTGCCTGCAGTTTGCCGGCGGGGGCAAGGTGGGCCGGGTTGCCCACCTTGCAAGCGATATTAAGGCTTGGCCAACGCCAGCGGCTTGTCGGTCTTGCCGCTGCCCTTCAGGTGCGCATCGAGGAATTCCAGTATCTTGCGGTTGGCCTCGATCTGGTTTTTCTTTTTGGAAAAGCCGTGGCCTTCGTCGGCAAACACCACGTACTCTACCGGCACGCCGTTCTTTTTCACCGCTTCGACGATTTCATCGCTTTCCGGCTTGATCACGCGCGGGTCGTTGGCGCCCTGGACCACCATCAGCGGGGCGCGGATTTCCTTGGCGTGGAACAGCGGCGAAGTCGCGATCAGGAAATCCTTGTCCTTGACCGGATCGCCTATCTCTTCATACAGCGCCTTGCGGAAGGATTCCCAGTACGGCGGTATGCTTTCCAGCGTGCGCAGCCAGTTGCTGACCCCAAAGATGTCGATGCCGACCTTGAAGGCTTCGGGGCGGAAGGCGAGTGCAGACAGGGTCATGTAACCGCCATAGCTGCCGCCTATGATGCCGATGCGGTCCGGGTCGATATAGCCCAGGCTGGCCAGGTAGGTCTTGGCTTCCACGCAATCCCATAAGGGTTCGCGGCCATGCTTGCGGTCGTCGGCGGTGAAGAAGCTCTTGCCATAACCGCCGCTGCCGCGGTTATTGATGCCCAATACGGCGTAGCCGTGGTTCACCAGGTACTGGATCTGCGAGTTATAACCGCGCTTGGTTTGCCCGCCCGGGCCGCCGTGCACATACACCAGCGCCGGCACCTTGTCGCTGGCGGCGGCGCCGTGCGGTTTGTAGTAGATGGACGGTATCACCATGCCGTCAAAGGATTTGAAGCGCACTACCTGCGCCTCGACCAGGTCGGCCGGATCAATTTCCCTGGACAGGCTTTGCGTCAGCTGCTTGACCTGCTTGCTCTTGAAGTCATACACGAACAGGTTGCTGGGAGACTGGTCGCCGTTGACGTAAAAGGCCATGCGGCTGCCCTTGCCGGAGAATTTGAGGCCGCGTATCTCGCCCTTGGGCAGCCTGGGCAGTTTGACCGCTTCCTCGGTGGCGCCCTCTACCAGGCGGATCGCGGTGCTGCCGTCTTCATTTACGCCAGTGACGCGGAAACGCCCGTCCTTGGAGTAGTAGGTAAACACGATGTCCCAGTCGGCCTTTTCCACGTCCTTGAAGTTGCCGCTGGCCAGCTCGTAGCTGCGCAGCGTGGTGAATTCGCCATCCTCATTGGTGGTGTACAGCAGGCGCTGCGATTTCGGATCGAAGGTGCTGGCGCTGTAGCTGATGGTGCCCATGTGCGGCGTCAGGTGCTTGACTTCTTTCTTGCTGACGTCGTACAGGTAGATATTGCTGTCGGCGGTGGTATTCGGCTTGTTAAGCGCTATCCAGCGCTGGTCGCGGCTGATGTCGGCGAGTTCATAGCCTTGCTCATTCTTGAACACCAGCTCACGCCCGTAGCTCTTGGCGTCGTAGCGGTACAGGTCAAAATATTTCGGGTCGCGCTCATTGCTGGTGACGAAAAAAGCCGTGCCGTCTTCACTCCAGTCCGCAAAGCTGGCCTTCAGCTTGTCGCCCGGCGTCAGGTCTGTTTCGCTGCCGTCCAGGCCGCGCACGTACAGGTGGTTGTTTTCATCGCCGCCCTTGTCATGCGTGAACAGGATGCGGTCGTCGTGCGGGAAGAAGCTGACCGCAAAGGTGCTCTCGGTGGTGGATTTGGTCAGTTGCTCAGGCTTGCCGCCGGCTACCGGGACCACAAAGGCATTGAAGATACCGGTTTCATTGCTGCTGTACAGGATGCGCTTTTCATCCGCGCTGAAGGAGGCGCCGCTCATCGACGTGGTCGCCATGAATTGTTCTATCGTATAGCGTTTGACCGGCTTGGCGCGGCTGCCAGTTGCCAGTTTTTCCGCGGGCTTTGCCGTGGGTGCCGCCGATGTTGCCGATGCTGCCGCGGTTTGCCCGCTCGCGTAGGCGGCTGCCAGCGTTCCTATACAAAGGATAATCAAGTTCCTACTCAAAAACGATGAGCCCATGCTGCTCCCCCTGGTAGTGGATTGAAAGATGTTGCTCACGTTTGATGAAATGGCTCTGGAAAAGTTCAAAAGTGGCAACAATTTGCATTTATATCATGGACCCGCGTCCACGGCTTGCGCGTGCAGGGCTTGCACATACACGACAGGGTGTTTGCCGACCAGCTCATTTCCTCAGAACGCACAAGCTTGCGCCAACGTCGTCAAGCGGCGGCACGAGATCACCCTGGCCCAGCGCCTGGCCATGCTGCGCCAGCGTGATATATTACTGAATGGGCGCATCGCGCCGGCGTAAACATCGTAGGGAGTTTATGAAACTGGCCAAATTCATCATCCATAATATGGAGCCCATCCTGGCCGAGTGGGAAAGCTTTGCCAGGACGCTGATGCCGGAAGCGCGCAGGATGAGTTCGCTGACGCTGCGCGATCATGCCAGATCCATATTGACGGCGATCGCCAACGATATCGACCGCGGCGCAGCCGGCAGCCAGGATCCCAACGCCATCAATACCGATTATGAGACGCCGGCAGCGGCGCACGGTGCGCTGCGGCAACTGAAGGGCTTCGACATGCGGCAGCTGGCGGCGGAGTACAGCTCGATGCGCTCCACCGTCATCCAGTTATGGATGGCGCAATTGGACGTAGCGGATGGCGGCTCGCTGCAAGAAGTACTGCGATTTAACCAGGCCGTGGACCAGGCGCTGGAGCAATCCATCAAGAGCCACGGGCGGGAAGTGTCACACGCCAGGAATACCTTCCTGGCTATCCTGGGACACGATCTGCGCAGCCCGCTATCGGCCATCACCATGGCCGGATCCTACCTGACCCTCGCCACCAAGTTGCCGGACGGTAAGCAGGCGCAGATCGCCAGCACCATCAGCCGCAGCGCCGCCATGATGGCCAGGATGATACGGGATTTGCTCGAGTATTCCAGCACCCGCCTGGGGAAGAGCCTGCCGCTCAATCCGGAGCCGGGCGACTTGGGCGCGCTGTGCCAGCTCAGCATGGATGAAGTCGGCCTGGCCCAACCGGGCAGGCAATTACTGCTGGCCACTTCCGGCGACCTGGCCGGCAATTACGACGCCGACCGCGTGCGGCAAGTGCTGTCCAATTTGTTGAACAACGCGGTACAGCATGGCGCGCGAGACACGCCGATCAAGGTCAGCATGTGTGGCGACGATGCGGCGGTCGTATTGCGCGTGCAAAATTTTGGCCCGGTCATCCCCGCGGCCAACCTGGCGACCGTGTTTGACCCTATGGTGCGCCTGCCCAGCGATGAAGTCCCGCAAGAGCACGGGCAGGACACCAGCCTGGGCCTGGGGCTGTATATTGCGCGCCAGATCATGCTCGGGCACGGCGGTTCAATCGCGGTGGAGTCGGATGACGTGAATGGGACGGTGTTTACCTGCGTGTTTCCGCGGCCCGGCTAACCGGACATCAGGCCGGGCGGATTTTTTTGGGGGCGTCCGTTTGCCGGAAGCCGGCCAGTATCTGTAGTAGATTGCGCGCGGCGCCGTCGATGGCTGACAACGGGCGATGCACGATGCCGATATGGCGCAGCAGCGCCGGCTTCAGCGCGAGTACTTGCATTCCCCAGTGCAATTCAGGCCTGGCCGTTTGCTCGAGCGGCATCAGGGCGGCGCCGTAGCCCGCGGCGACCAGGCTCTTCATCGCCTCGGTATAATTCAGCTCGATGCGGGCACGCGGTGCATAACCAGCAGCGGCAAACCACTCCATGGTCAGCCGGTACATATGCGTACTCGGTTCATTGAAAATCAAGGCCTGGCCAGCCAGCCATTGCGGCGTCACCCGCTTGGGCGCCGGCCAGTTGGCTGGCACGAAGGCCATCATGGGATCGCTGCGCCAGTGCGTCAGCACCAGCTCCCCGGACGGCGGCTGCGGGGTCGCCACCAGGCCTATATCCAGCGTGCCCTGGCCCAGGCGTTCCATGGTGTCATTGGAGCCCAGTATGCTGACCTCGACGTCGATGTCGGGATAGGCGCGCTGCATGGCGTCCAGCACTTGCGGCAATAAATGCACCACCACCCCGGTCGAGGTCCCCAGCCTTACCCGGCCTATGCGGCCCTCGGCATGGCGCTTGACCGCTTCTACCGCTTCGTCGGCATCGCGCAGCAGGCGCCGTGCATACTCTACCAGGGTGGCCCCGGCGGCCGTAGGCTGCACCCGCCGGCCGCCGCGCACCAGCAATTGTGCATTGACCCTGGCCTCCAGTTCGCTGATATGCAGGCTGATGGTCGGTTGCGCCAGGTGCAGCGCCTGCGCGGCGGCGGAGAAGGTGCCCAGGTCGGTAATCGACACCAGGGTGCGCAGTTGGTCCAGGCTAAGTTCTCTCATCAGTAATCCTGATAGTTGTTATCATAAAATTCAACTTCCATAATTCTATCCTAAACGGCAACATGGGGCACTCAAACACAGGAGGTGCAATCATGTTGCTGAATTTACTTGCCAGGCTTAGGCGTTCGCTGCTCCCGGCTTCGCTGTCGCGGGCGCGGGCCGGAATGCAGAGGGCCCAGTTGCGGGCCATGAGTGATCTGGAATTGAGGGATCTTGGAGTAGGGCGCAGCGAGATACCGGCGCTGCTGGAGCAGCAGCCGGCCGAAGACGGCTGGGGTAATCGGTATCCGAAGTAACTGCGGCGCCTGAAGGGCTCCTACTCTTCGTGACCTACATTTTCGGCGACAGGATTGGCAAGACCGGCAGGATCAGCGTCACCACCAGGCCGCCGCCTTCGCGGTTACCCAGGCTTATCCGGCCGCCGTGCGCCTCTATGATTTCCCTGGCCAGCGCCAGGCCCAGGCCGGTGCCGCTGCGCTTGGTGGAGTAGAACGGCACCAGCGCATTGGACATCACGGCGTCGCTCATGCCGCTGCCGCGGTCCATCACTTCGATGCGCACCAGATGCTGGATGCGGCGTATCGCCAGGCACACCTGCTCCGGCGGCGAACCGGATTCGTGCGCATTCTTCAGCAGGTTGAGCAGCGCCTGTTCCATCTGCGCCAGGTCGAAGCTGATCTTTTCTTCCGGCAACGGGGCGTCCTGGGTAAAGGCGATCTGCGATTGCAGGCCGGCGATGAAACCGGGCCAGTCGGTGCTTTCCATCCTGGGCGTAGGCAGTTTGGCGAAGCTGGCGTAGCCGTGGATGAAACTTTCCAGGTGGCGCGTGCGCTCTTCTATGGTTTGCAGGATTTCCGGCAGACGCCCGGTCTGGCCGCGCCTGACCAGCTCGGCGGCGGAATTGGCCAGCGAGGCCACCGGCGCCAGCGAATTGTTCAATTCGTGGCTGATCACGCGGATCACTTTTTTCCAGGTTTGCACTTCCTGGCGGCGCAACTCCACCGTCAGGTGGCGCAATAGCAGCAGCTCATGGCTGCGGCCGTTCAGGCTGAAGTTGCGGCGCGCCAGGTGGTAGACCTCTTCTTCTTCGCCGCCGGCATCGGCACCGGCGCCGGCATTTTCCGCATGTTCCCCGGGGTTGACGGTGAACAGGCCGTCGCCGCCCTTGTCTATCGCCTCGCGCAGCGAGACCGAGGCGTGCTGCAGCACCTGTTCCAGCGTATGGCCCTCCAGCTTGCGGCCCCGGTTCAGCAACTGGCGTGCCGCGATATTGGCAAACACGATGGGGCCATGGTCGGAAACCAGCAGCATCGCCACCGGGGTGTTTTGCACCATGGTATCGAGCAACAGCTCGCGCTGCGTCAGGTCCAGCCTTTGCTCGCGCAGCACATCTCCCAGCGCATTGTGGGCATCCACCAGCTCATCGAGTTCATCGCGCCGGTGCCAGTGCAGGCCGAAGGAATAATCGCCGTCCTGGTAGCTGAGCACGGTGCCGCCCAGCGCGCGGAACAGCGCCAGCATCGGTCGCAGCTGGCTGCGCACGACGGCAATGCCGGCGGGCAGCATGAGCAATATCGCCAGCAAGGCTGCCAGGCCGGGTTCCCGCGGCAGCAGCTGCAGCAGGCCCAGCGTCAGCCCTACCGTCAGCGCCAGCAGCAAACCTGTCACCAGCGAGAAGCGCGTCGCCAGCGACAGGCGCAGGCCGGGTCTGGTCTGTGCGCGAGTATTGGATAAGCTGCTCATCCGGCCCGGCTGATGCCCAGCCTGTCCAGGCGCCGGTACAGCGCCTGCCGGGACAGGCCCAGCTCGGCTGCCGCCTGCGCCACCACGCCGCCGGCCCTGGCCAGTGCCTGTTCTATGGTATCCCGGCCCAGCTCTATGTCGCTGGCCACGGTGTTGGCAGCGTTGGCGGCAGGGGCGGGCAGGCCGAGGTCGGTGGCCTTGATTTCGTCGCTCCTGGCCAGCAGGCCGGCACGCTGCATCACATTCTTGAGCTCGCGCACATTGCCGGGCCAGTGATGCTGCAGCAGTGCGGCCAGGGCGCTCGCGTGCAGGGTCTTGCCTGTGCCCAGGAAATGCTCGGCCAGCGGGATGATGTCGTCCGGCCTGGCCGCCAGCGGCGGCAGGTTGAGCTGGATTACATTCAGCCGGTACAGCAAATCTTCGCGGAAGCTGCCGGCCTTGATCATGGCCGGCAGGTCGGCATTGGTGGCGCTGATCAGGCGCACCTTGACCTGGCGCTCGCGATTCGAGCCCAGGCGCTCAAAGCGGCCGGTCTCCAGCACGCGCAACAGCTTCATCTGCCCGGCCAGCGGCAGGTTGCCTATTTCGTCCAGGAACAGGGTGCCGCCGTCGGCCGCTTCGAACTTGCCTTCGCGCGCCTTGCTGGCGCCGGTATAGGCGCCGGCCTCGGCGCCGAACAATTCCGCCTCTATCAATTCCGACGGCAGGGCGCCGCAATTGAGCACCACAAAGGGACCGTCCCGGACGCTGGAATTGGCCTGGATGATCTCGGCGATGCGCTCCTTGCCGGCGCCATTGGGACCGGTGATCAGCACCGACACGTCGGAACGCGCCACCTGGCAAGCCATGTCCAGCACCCTCTCGGTCGCCGCGTCCTGCCACACCAGCTTGCGCAAGTCGTAATTCTGCTCCAGCTCGCGCTTTTGCTTGCGCTCGCGCTGCAGCCGCTGCAGCAGGGCGCGGTTGACCTGGCCCAGCTCCATCAGGTTGCGCACGGTGGCAATCAGGCGCTGGTCGTTCCAGGGTTTGCCCAGGTAGTCCGCCGCCCCGGCCTTGATCAGGTCCACCGCCGCATCGAGGTGGGTCCAGGCGGTCAGCAAGATTACCGGCAAGTCGGGATGGCGCTTGCGTATGGTCTGGAACAATTCCACGCCTTCTGCGCCGGAGGTGGTGTCGGCGCTGAAATTCATGTCCTGTATCACCAGGTCGACCCGGGACTTCTCCAGCGCAGCCAGGCCTTCTTCCGGAGAAGAGGCGCTGACGGTGGCGATGTCGTGCAGGGACAGCAGCACTTCTAGGGCGATGGCTACTGAGCGGTTGTCGTCTATGATGAGTACGGTGGGCATGGGGCTAGGATAACATTAGGTAGGGTGGCGATCAAATTTTGATTTGGCTTTTATAGAGGGCCGGGCATTCCAACTTTACCGGAGCGGCCCAAGATTCCCTCTCCCGCGTGCGGGAGAGGGCTAGGGTGAGGGGCGTTAAATTAATGTAGAAAATTTATCGGTGCCGGAACTTAAAAATTTGTAGACCTTGACCTTGACTTTGATATTGAATTTATTGACCGCGTAATTTAATCGTCGCCTTGCTCAGGTTCTCTACCTCAGTTTAGTCACCCTCACCCCAACCCTCTCCCGCATGCGGGAGAGGGGGCCTTGTTATATCCTTGCACTACCCGGTCAGCTTTCGATAAATCTCTTCCAGCACATTCTCTGTTTCTGCCAACATCTGGTTATTCCAGAAACGCAGCACTTGTATTCCTTTTGCGCTTAACCAGGCATCTCTTTGTCTATCATAGTCTGCACGCTCGCTATGCTGCCCGCCATCGAGCTCAATCGCCAGCTTCTTTTCGTCACAATAAAAATCCAGAATATAACGGCCAACCGGATGTTGCCGGCGGAACTTGGCGTTGGCAATGCGGCGGTTGCGCAGCAATTGCCATAACAAGGTTTCGGCATCGGTCATTTGGGCCCGCAGTTCTCTGGCCCAGCCGCGCAGATCTTCTGGAAGTTTGGCGGGGTAGTGAGGAAGATTGCTTTCCATCTAAATCCTACGCGCTCCGCGTAGCAATCGCCGGCGAGATGCTGGCCGCCCGCCATGCCGGCCCATACACCGCGCCCACGCCCAGCAGCCAGAATATTCCCGCGCCGGCAATCAGATAATTGACCGGCAGCTTGCTCAGCTCCAGCTGGCTGACCAGCAGCTGGTTCAGGGCCACGGCCAGCAGCAAGCCGCTGGCGATGCCGCCGGTGGTGATCAGCAGGTTTTCCGTGATGAAGTAGCGCAGGATGTCTATCTTGCGCGCACCCAGCGCGCGGCGTACGCCTATCTGCTTGCGCCTTTGCGCCACCCACAGCGTGGTCATGCCGACGATGCCGCTGGCGGTGACCAGCAGCAGCAGCGCGCTGACGGTGACCAGCATCCAGGCCAGGGCCACGTCATTGCGATAGCGGTTGCTGCGATCGCGCGTTACGGGTGTACTTTTTACGGTGATAGGGCCGGTGGCAGCCTTGCGCAGGGCGGTTTCTGCCTCTTTCAGCACGCGATCAAGCTGGCCGGGTTTTGTGCGTACCGCGTATTGCGTCTCAATGACGGCAGTGCGCAGGGGGATGATGGTGGAGTACTCGCCGCTCGGGCCGGCCTGGGCCGCCACAGTTTGCAGGCGCTCTACTACCCCGATGATGCGTACTTCATCGGCGTCGTTTCCAGTGCCAAACAGCATGGGCTTGCCGATGACGCTGCCGGCGCCGGGATACAGCAATTTGGCCAGGTCCTGGGTGATGATGGCGATTTTTGGGCTGATTTGGCTGGTCTCTTTATCGACCTCCTGTAGATCCTCAGGCGTAAAATCGCGGCCCTCCAGCAATTTTAGGCCCAGGGTGTCGATCAGCGAATCCGAGGTGGTGTAGTAACTGGCCATCGCAGTGCGCTGGGCCTGCTTCCTGTCGGTTGCCACGCTGTTGTTCCAGCCGGCGCGGTCCATCGGAATCTGGTTGGTCGCGGCAACCGATACCACGCCGGGGATGGCCTTCAGCGCCTGATACTCCCTTTGCTGCGCGGCCAAGTTCTCATTGAAGGACAAGGTTTTGAGCGGGATCGTGGCGACGTGAAATACCGTGCTTTCGTCAGCTATGCCGCTAGGCCGGACCGCTACCGCCAGCCGCAAATTGACGATGTACAAGGCGTTGGCGAGTATTGCCAGACTGATAGCCACTTGCATCGCGACCAGTAGCGGAGCGGTTTTATGGCGCAATAGCGCAGACAGGATAGGGCGGATTTCCATGATAGATATTCCTTTGCTTTACTGTGATTTCAACTGCAGCGCGGGGGTGACCTGACAGGCGCGCCAGGTGGGCAGCAGACCCGCCAGTACGCTAGCCGTGACCGATAGCAGGAAGGTCGTGCCTAGCATGAACCAATCCATTTGCGGCAACACCGACAATCCGGCAGATTGATTGACAATCATCCGCAGGCCCACAAAGCTCAGCGGTAAGCCGAGCAGGCCGCCGGCCAGGCCGACCACGGCGGTCTCCACCAGGAACTGTTTAAAGATTTCTGTGCGCGTGGCTCCCAGCGCGCGGCGTACGCCGACCTCCGATGCACGTACCGAAAATTTTGCCAGCAGCAAGCCTACGGTATTGACCAGGCATAGCAACAGGAAACCGAAGGCCAGCCAGACCGACAGCTTGCTGTCGCTGTGGACGATGTGCAAAACCTCCATCCATTCCATCACGTTGTACAAGCGGGGCGGGCTTTGACGCGGCAGGCGGCCGAATTTTTTTTGCTCGCTGGCATACGCGTCCAGATAGTTTTGCAGTGCCGGCCGGTCGGCAGTGGATTTAAGCTCAAACCAGAATTGCAGCCAGGTGCAATCGGAATCCAGAAAACCCTGATAGCCCGGGGTGACGTTGTCCTGGCAGGTGATGCTGCCGGACGGCCGGACTTGCAAGCGGGTCGCAGTGCTGACGGGAATGAAGATTTCATCCTCGCCATCGAAGCTGCCGCCGTTGCCGTTAATTAAATGGGTATAGCGTGGCATCGGGTTCCAGGTATCCAGTACCCCTACGACCTGGAAATCGTTGGCCAGGAAGCGCAGACGCCTGCCTACCGGATTTTCCTTGCCGTACATTTTCTCGCTTTGCTGACGGCTTAGTACGATGACCGCGGCGCCACTGCTGTCCTGGTCCGCACTCCAGCCCGTCCCGTGCAGGAAGGGGGTCTCAAACATCGTAAAGTAGTCGCTGGTGACCGCCAGGCCGTTGACGTCAACCACCGGCAGGTCGGACCGCGCCGGTTCTATGCCGCCGGCCACGCCGAACACTGCGGTACGGCGCAGGCCCTGCTTGCCGGCCAGCAAATTCACTACGTCGCGATAAGACATTTGATTGTCTTCCTGCGGCTTGCCGGGTGTGTAGCCTTTCAGAGGGCCGTTGTCTATGACCGGCACTAATAGCTTGGCACTCTTGTGCGGGATAGGGTCGCCCGACATCACGTGCAGGATGGTCAGGGTGGAAACGCTGGCGGCGACACCGATCGCCAGCGTCAGTATCATCAGTGTGGTCAGCGCCGGGTTACGGCGCAGGCTGCGTACGCCCAGCAGGAAATAATACCTGAACATATGCTCTCCTTAAGACGCCGCGGCTGCTGCCGCTGCGTGCTGGGGGGCGTTGGCATCGAACAGCGACGGCGTCTTGCGCACCAGGTCGCTGACCTGGCCGTCGATGATGTGCACATTGCGTTGCGCGCGCACCGCCAGTTCCGGGTCGTGCGTAACCATCAGGATAGTGGTGCCGCGCGCATTGATCTCTTCCAGCAATTCCATCACGCTGCGCGCCATCTGGGTATCCAGGTTGCCGGTAGGTTCATCGGCCAGCAACAGCTTGGGAGTGCCGGCCAGCGCGCGCGCAATCGCCACCCTTTGCTGTTGCCCGCCCGACAGTTCGGCCGGATAATGTTTCATGCGTGAGGCCAGGCCCACCTGGCCCAGCGCATCCTCGATGCGTTGCTTGCGCTCGGCCGCATTAAAGCCGCGATAGCGCAGCGGCACATCCACATTGTCATACAGGCTGAGGTCGGGGATCAGGTTAAAGCCCTGGAAGATGAAACCCAGCTTTTCATTGCGCAGGCGCGAGCGCGCATTGTCATCCATGCCCTTGACGTTGACCCCGTCCAGCAGGTAGTCGCCGCCGCTGAACTCTTCCAGCAAGCCGGCAATATTCAGGAAGGTGGTCTTGCCGGAACCGGAAGGGCCGGTCACGGTGACGAATTCGCCTTCCTTCACATGGATCTCAAAGCCGCGCAGCGCGTGGGTTTCTATCATATGGGTACGGTAGACTTTGCTCAGGTTGTTCATGCGTAGCATGGCGGGCTTCCTTATGGATAAAGAGTCTTGGTGATTAACTTGGTTGTTAGCGTAGTTACTGACTTAGTTACTGACTTAGTTGTTGACTTAGTTGTTGATTGATACACTTGCAGCATTTTCAAAATTGTCGGTACCGGCGATCACCACCTTGTCGCCTTCCTTCAACCCATCCAGGATCTCCACCGCGGTGACGCTGGTGGCGCCCATCTTGATAGGCCTGCGCCTGGCGACGCCGTTCTCCAGCACATAGGCATAGCGTCCGCCCTCGTTTTCCACGAAGGGGCCGCGCGGCAGCATCAGCACATTCGGCCTTTCCTCTATCAGCAGGCGGGCCGAGACACGCTGGCTCTGGCGCAGGCCGGGCGGCTGCGCGCCATTGAAGCGCACCCTGGCGAGCACGATGTTCTTGACCACTTCCGGCGACAGCGCAGACAATTTGCCGACCGCTTTGACGCCATTGATATTGATTTCCGCATTCATGCCCAGGCCGAGGTCGGCCACATAGGTTTCCGGGATTTCCAGTTCCACCTCCAGTTGCGACAGGTCGACCAGGGTCATCAAGGCGGTATTGGCGGCCACCACGCTGCGGTTGGCAACCGACAGGGTGCCGACGAAGCCGTCCACCGGCGCCCGCAGCTTCAGTTCATCCACACGGCGCTGCGCATTGTCGCGGCTCAGGCGCTGCTGCTGTAGCTGGCTGACCTTGGTCTTCAGCGCCAGGTCGACGTCTTCGTTTTCCAGGCCGGTCGCCAGTTCGGCGTGTTTGGCGCGAATTTCGGCCGATTTCAGCGCGTCCTGCGCCTTCAGGAAATCAATCTTGGCCACCACGCCGATCTGGCCGGCGCCCTCTATGCGCTGGTAGGTGCGCGCGGCGGATACCCGTTCAATCTCGGCCTGGTCGGCGTCACGCCTGGCCAGCAGTTTCTGTTTGCGCGCCAGGATGCGCTGACGGCCTACTTCCGCCTCCAGCTGCTCATAGCTGGCTTGCTCGCGTTTCAAGTCATTGCTGAGGTCGGGCGACTCCAGTTCGGCCACGATGTCGCCCTTCTTGACCGTGTCGCCGGCCTTGACTTTCAGGGTCACCGTGCTGGAGGCGGTGGAATACAGGGTAGGGCTGATGGCGGCGACCATGCGCCCGTTCACTGCGGCGTCCCTGACCAGGGTGCCGCGGGCGACCGGCGCCACGCTCAGCCGGGCCAGACTGACCGACTGCGAGCTGCCGCCCCAGGCCGACAGCAGCAGCACGGCGCCCATAATACCCACGGCGCCGGCAACGGCCAGGCCGGCCCAGATCAGGATTTTCTTGTTGCGCCAGGCCGGCGCAGCGCTGATGACGGAATCTTGGGCTGAAGTATCGCGAATCATGGTTGGCTCATAAAATTGGATATTGCCTTATAGGCAGGAAGCATGCCAGCGTTGCCAGCTTGCCAAGTGCTTGATTTATAGAGGATTGCAGAGGGAAAGCGGAGTGTCCGCGGCGTCCGCCGGATGTCCGCGGTGTCCGGCAGCCAGTGCGCGGACAAACGGGACAGCACTTGGCCTAGGCCAGCAGCCGCTTCGTATGCTGACGAAAATAATAGAACCGGACTGGCCCGCACATGTCCAGTTTCAAGCTGACGCTGGTCATGCCGGGGCTGACGCTGGCCTCCAGGTTGCAATTGCGGGTCGCTACCATGGCCGCCATTGCCGTCTTGAGCGACCATGGACCGGTATGCTGCTCGCTGACCTGCAGGTGGTAGACGCTGACCGTGTCTTGATTGCTGGCCCAGAAAAAGGTCAGCAACAGGGCCGTCAGGATGCCGCACACGCCGGTAGCCGCCCAGAGGGCAAGCAGCTTGGCGTAGCGTTTCAGTTGTGTCGGAAGATTGCGGTTCATGTCACTGTCCTGGGATGGGGTAGTGACAGATTAGCATTAAGCGTGCCAATGTTGCCGCATGCTTAAGTGCTTGATTTTTAAGTAAATTAATTTACTGGGCCGGCTGCCCGGACTGGCCGGACAGTGTCCGCGGCGGGATGCGGACAGTAAGCGCCAGTTGGCGCAACGGCTAGCCTTGCTTCCAGATGTTGCCGGCCTTGCGCAGCGCATCCATGGTGCGCATGCCGCTGCGCCGGTAAAAGCGGTGGACGGACATGATGGACATGAAGGAATTTATTTCCATACCCTGGCTTTCAGGTGGGTCCAGTTGCTGACCAGGCGGTTCACGTTGGACAGCTTGGCGGCCTGCCGGCATGCGGCGCAGTCACACACCGGCTGTTTGCGTTCCCGCACTCCGGCGGCATAGGCTTGGGCTTGTTCGAAGGTCATGATTATCTGCACCATCTTGTGATTGGGATGGAGTAAGTGTAGTAGCGACGCCGTTGGCGATAAAGCCGGCAAAATGAAAATGATTATTTGCGGGTGTGGAATAATCATCGGCACTAGCGCCCAGCGCTTAGCTGTTCGGCATGGCAGATAGCTTTATTTGTGCATGATGGGATCGTGCACCAGGCTGCGCGCCAGTTCACCGCCGTCTCCGCGCCAGAATTCGCGATCCGCCAGGCGCACCCGTTCGGCCGCATGCGCCATATGCTCGCCGGCGGCGATGCGCGCCAGCTCGGGGTCGCCGGCGGCAATCGCGCTGACGATTTTCTCGTGTTCCTGGCGTACCTGGCTGGAAAAATCCGCGCGCCTTGCTTCGTTGGCGCGCGTCACCCTGACGGCCGAGCGGGCCGGCTGCGCAAACATCTCTATGAATTTGACCCAGTAAGGGTTGCCGGTTGCTTCGGCGATGCTCAAGTGAAAGCGCACGTCTTCCTCGACCCCGCTGGCGCCGGTCGCCACCGCTTCCTCGATGCGCCTCAAGGCATGTTCGATTTCCGCCAGCTGGCCCGGCGTGCGGCGCACTGCGGCCAGCGCCGCCGTTTCCGATTCCAGGCCGCGCCGCACTTCGATCAGGTTCAGCAGCGATTGCACGGATTGCTCGGTCAGTTCGTCGTCCTTGCCCGCGTGCCTGGTTTCGGTCTGGCAGATGAAGGCACCGCTGCCTTTGCGGGTGCTGAGCATGCCCTCGGCCTTGAGCAGCGATATCGCTTCCCGCACCACGGTGCGGCTGACGCCGAAATGCTGGGCCATCGCCTGTTCCGACGGCAGGCGGGTGCCCGGCGCCAGGCCGTCGCTACGGATCTTTTGCAGCAACCTGTCGGCCACGCGCGAACCCAGGGTGCCGGCGGCAAAGCCGCCGTGCTCGGGCTCAGGCTCAGGCAGGGTAAAAGTCATCATTTGTTCCATGGGGCACATCCTTTCTCGCAATCAACTGGGAAATCCCCGGGCCTGTCGCTTATCGCTATGTATATCGCCAGGTACATCGCTACCTATATCGCTGTGCATGTCGCTCAAGCTAATTATACAAATATACAGCTTGACACGCCAAAAATAGACACATAACATACAGCTAGACACATTTTATACAACTTGCCAGCCGCATCCTGCGGCCAATAAAAACCAGGCGAGTCCGATATTCATCACCTATATCAGGAGACAATGATGGCGATTTCCGGAACACCCCCAGTCGGGCTGGGCGACCTTGCTTATCCACTACCGAGCGCAGACGAGGCCTCGGTCTATAGAAAAGTGACTTGGCGCATCGTGCCTTTCCTCATGCTGTGCTATGTCGTGGCCTACCTGGACCGCGTCAATGTCGGCTTTGCCAAGCTGCAAATGCTGAACGACCTGAAATTCAGCGAAACCGTGTTCGGCCTCGGCGCCGGCGTCTTCTTCGTCGGCTATTTCCTGTTTGAAGTTCCCAGCAACGTGATTCTGCACAAGGTCGGCGCGCGGGTCTGGATAGCCCGCATCATGCTCACCTGGGCCCTGATTTCCGGCGCCTTCATGTTCGTCAGCACGCCCACCACCTTCTATGTGATGCGTTTCCTGCTCGGCCTGGCCGAAGCGGGTTTCTTTCCCGGCATCATCCTCTACCTGACCTACTGGTATCCGGCCGCGCGCCGTTCGCGCATGGTGTGTACCTTCATGACCGCGATTCCCTTGTCGGGCGTGATAGGCGGGCCACTGTCGGGCTGGATCATGGAGTCGTTCTCCGGGGTTAACGGCTGGACCGGCTGGCAATGGATGTTCATCCTGGAAGCGGTGCCCGCCATCATCCTCGGCATCGCGGTGCTGCTCTACCTGGACGACGGCATACGCTCGGCAAAATGGCTGGACGAATCGGAAAAGCGCCTGCTGGAAGAGCGCATAGCGCATGACGCCAAGGACAAGGTAGCCCATCCTTCGCTGCGCGCGCTGTTCGCCGACGGCCGCGTCTGGCTGATGGCGCTGATCTATTTCTGCTGCGTGATGGGCCAGTACGGCCTGACATTCTGGATGCCCACCCTGATCAAAACGGCCGGCATTAAAGGCGTGTTCAACATAGGCATGTTCACCGCGATCCCGTATTCGGCCGCCGTGATTTCCATGCTGCTGCTGGGCCGCAGTTCGGACAAGCATATCGAGCGGCGCTGGCATCTGGTCATCCCCATGCTGCTGGGCGCGGTAGGCCTGGTGGGCAGTGCGCTGGCCGGCACTACCAATACTGAAATCGCGATCGTCTTCCTGACCATCGCCGCCGCCGGCGTGCTGGCATCGGCGCCGCTGTTCTGGAGCCTGCCGACCGCTTTCCTGAACGGCGTGGCCGCCGCAGCCGGTATCGCTGCGATCAATTCGGTCGGCAACCTGGCCGGTTTCGCCAGCCCCTACCTGATCGGCGCGATCAAGGATATGACGCAATCCACCAATATCGGTCTGTATGTGCTGGCCGGGGTGTTGGTGGCGGGCGCCGGCATAGTGTTGAGCGTACCGGCGCGCCTGGTGAACCGCTAAACCTGCTTAAGAGATCTTAAACAGGTTCGAAGAGGAGCCGGTTGACTGCTAACCCAGTTGCCGGCGACTGGTACCAAAAAATTTTTCTGAAGCAGGAGTAAATCAAATGACAGAGCAAATACGGCGCGTAGGCGTGGTTGGTCTCGGGGCGATGGGCATGGGCATCGCGCAATCGCTGTTGCGCGCGGGCTTCGAAGTGCATGCCTGCGACGTGCGGCCGGAAGCGGTACAGAAACTGGCGGCAGCCGGCGCCCATGCGGCGGCCTCGCCGGCTGAGCTGGCCGGCAAGGTGGAAGCCTTGCTGATCGTGGTCGTCAATGCGCAGCAGACCGAGCAGGTGCTGTTCGGCCCGAATGGCGCGGCGACCCAGCTGCAACCGGGCGCAGTCGTGATCGCCTGCGCCACCGTCGCGCCCGAATTTGCCGAAGCGTTGGGCGCGCGGCTGCTGGCAATGGGCTTGCGATTCATCGATGCGCCTATCTCGGGCGGCGCCGCCAAGGCCGCTGCCGGTGAAATGTCGGTGATGGCCTCTGGCGCGCCGGCGACATTCGCCGCTTGTGCCGGATTATTCGATGCGATATGCGCCAGGCTATACCGGCTGGGCGAGCAACCGGGGCAGGGCTCCAAGGTAAAGATGATCAACCAGTTGCTGGCCGGCGTGCATATTGCGGCGGCGGCGGAAGCGATGGCGCTCGGCTTGCGGGCCGGCTGCGATCCCGATGCGCTGTACGAAGTCATTTCCAACAGCGCCGGCAATTCCTGGATGTTCCAGAACCGTGTGCCGCACATACTGGCCGGCGACTACACGCCCTTGTCCGCGGTGAATATCTTCGTCAAGGACCTCGGCATCGTGCTGGACTATGCCAAGAAGAGCGTGTTCCCGCTGCCGCTGTCGGCGGCGGCGCACCAGATGTTCATGCAGGCTTCGGCCGCCGGCCACGGCGGCGAGGACGATGCCGCCGTGATCAAGGTATTCCCCGGCATTACCCTGCCGGCGCCAAAGACGGTAGCGCAAGCAGCCTGAGAGGATAGCCATGACTGTTTTACTTGGATGCATCGCCGACGACTTCACCGGCGGCACCGACTTGGCGGGCATGCTGGTCAAGGCCGGCATGCGCACCGTGCAACTGATAGGCGTGCCCGATGGTCCGCTGCCCTGCCAGCTGGAGGATGTCGATGCGGTAGTGATCGCGCTGAAGTCGCGCACCAGCCCGGTTGAGGAAGCCGTGGCCGAATCGCTGGCGGCGCTGCGCTGGCTGCAACAAGCCGGCTGCAGCCAGTTCTATTTCAAATACTGCTCTACCTTCGATTCCACGCCGCGTGGCAATATCGGCCCGGTGGCCGAAGCGCTGATGCAGGCGCTGGATACAAAATTCACGATTGCCTGTCCGGCTTTTCCGGCCAACGGCCGCACGATCTACAAGGGCTATCTGTTTGTCGGCAATGAGCTGCTGAGCGAATCGGGCATGCGCAACCATCCGCTGACGCCGATGACCGACCCCAGCCTGGTGCGGGTATTGCAGCAACAGGTAACAGGCCAGGTCGGCCTGGCCGATTATGGCGTGGTGGAGCAGGGCGCAGCGGCGATCAGCGCGCGCTTTACGGCATTGCGCCAGCAGGGCTGCCGCTTCGCCGTGGTCGACGCGGTGTCGAACCGCGACCTGGAGGCGATAGGCGAGGCTTGCGCCGATCTGCCCCTGGTGACCGGCGGCTCCGGCATCGCGCTGGGCTTGCCGGAAAACTTCCGCCAGCGCGGCTTGCTGGCGCGGCACGGTTCGGCGGACCAGTTGCCGGCGGACCGCTTGCCGGCCAGCGCCGGCCTGCGCGCCGTGATCGCCGGCAGCTGCTCGCAGGCCACACAAAAGCAGGTGGCCGCGATGCGCGAGCAGGCGCCGGCTTTCCATGTCGATCCGCTGCAACTGGCGCGCGGCGAGGATGTGGTTGCCGCCGCGCTGGCCTGGGCCGCGACGCAGCTGGGCCAGGCTCCGCTGCTGGTGTATGCAACGGCCACGCCGGAAACGGTGCGCGCGGCGCAGGCGGCGTTGGGAGTCGAACGCGCCGGCAACCTGGTGGAAGAGGCCCTGGCCGATATCGCGCGCGGCCTGGTCAAACTGGGCGTGGGCCAGTTGATCGTCGCCGGCGGCGAAACCTCGGGCGCGGTGGTCAAGGCGCTGGGCGTTTCCGGCTTGCGCATAGGCCCGGAAATCGATCCCGGGGTGCCGTGGACGGCTGCCTTGCAAGATCAGAGCGCAGGCCCGCCGCTGGCGTTGGCGCTGAAGTCCGGCAATTTCGGCAGCGAGGATTTCTTCCTGAAAGCATGGAGCTACCTGCCATGACCGATACTAAGACAACGACAGCAATCCACAGCCAGCCGGAAGAAATGCGGCAGCGCGAGCTGATCGTCGAATTCGGCCGCTCGCTGTTTGAGCGCGGCCTGACCGCCGGCAGTAGCGGCAACCTCAGCGTACGCCTGGACGATGGCTGGCTGCTGACGCCCACCAACGCCAGCCTGGGTCGGCTCGATCCGGCGCGGCTGGCCAAGCTGGACTGGGACGGCCGCCTGCTCAGCGGCGAGCCGCCCTCCAAAGAAGCCTTCCTGCACCGCGCCATGTACCAGCAACGCAGCGGCGCCGGCGCCGTCGTGCACTTGCATTCCACCCATTCGGCGGCGGTGTCTTGTATGTGTGGCCTGAATCATGCCGACTGCATACCGCCGCTGACCCCGTATTTCGTGATGAAGATAGGCCGCCTGCCCCTGGTGCCCTACCACCGCCCCGGCGACCCGGAACTGGCCGGCGCCATAGGCGCACTGGCGCGCAAGCACTCGGCAGTGCTGCTGGCGAATCACGGGCCGGTGGTGTCCGGCGCCACGCTGGAAGCCGCCGTCTATGCCGCCGAAGAACTGGAAGAAACCGCCAAGCTGTTTTTACTGTTGCGCGACGTGCCGACCCGGCCGCTGGATGCGCAACAGGTCGACGAACTCAAGTCCGCTTTCGGGCTGGACATATAGCTGGATATTTAATGAGGAGTAGTAGCATGCCAAAATTTGCCGCCAACCTGAGCATGATGTTCAATGAAGTCGCCTTTCCGCAGCGCTTTGCCGCTGCTGCTGCGGCCGGTTTCAAGGCTGTCGAATTCCTGTTCCCCTACGAGCATACGCCACAAGAGGTGGCGTCGTGGCTGCAGGAAAACCAGCTGGAAAATGTATTGTTCAACCTGCCGCCCGGTGACTGGGCGGCGGGTGAGCGCGGCATCGCGGCCTTGCCCGGGCGCGAAGCGGAATTCCGTGCTGGCGTCGCGCGCGGCATCGAGTATGCGCTGGCGCTGGGCACCAAGCGAGTACATATGATGGCCGGGCTGGTCCCGGCAGGCGCCGACCTGGCGCTCCATCAGGAAGTCTATCTGGATAATCTGCGCTATGCCGCGCGCGCGGTCGGCCAGCATGGCATCAGCCTGCTGATCGAACCCATCAATGGTCGCGACATGCCCGGCTACTTCCTGAATTCGCAAGCGCAAGCGCATGCGCTGCGCGAAGCGGCGGGCGAGCCCAACGTCAAGGTGCAGATGGATTTTTATCATGCGCAAATCGTCGAGGGCGACCTGGCCTCTACTTTCAGGAAATACTTCAACGGCATAGGCCATGTGCAGATCGCCAGCGTCCCTAGCCGCAACGAGCCGGATGACGGCGAGGTCAATTACCCCTATTTGTTCCGCCTGCTGGACGAGCTCGGCTATCAGGGCTGGATAGGTTGCGAGTACCGTCCGCGTGGCCGCACCGAGGATGGACTGGGCTGGCTCAAAGACTACCTCAATGCGGTAGAAAAATCCGCCAATGAAATAAGGAGTGCGGCATGAAGGTTTTGATCACCGGCGGCGCCGGCTTTCTCGGCCAGCGCCTGGCGCGCCAATTGCTGGCGCGCGGGCAGCTGAGCGACAGCCAGGGTAGGGCGCAAAAGATAGACCAGATCGTGCTGGTTGATGTGGTTCCTGCTCATGACTTCAACGATGCGCGGGTGCGCGTCGTCACCGGCGACATCGCCGACGGCGCCTTGCTGCGGCAAGTCATCGATACCGATACCACCTCGATTTTCCACCTGGCGGCCATCGTCAGCGGCCAGGCCGAAGCCGACTTTGAACTCGGCATGCGCATCAACCTGGACGCCTCGCGCCTGCTGCTGGAGGTCTGCCGCGAGCTCGGTCACATCCCCAAGCTGGTGTTCACCAGTTCTGTGGCAGTCTATGGCGGCCAGTTGCCGGACGTGGTGCAGGACACCACCGCGCTCAATCCGCAATCCTCGTACGGTACGCAAAAGGCCATAGGCGAATTGCTGCTCAATGATTTTAGTCGCCGCGGTTTTGTCGATGGCCGCGTGCTGCGCCTGCCTACCATCAGCGTCAGGCCGGGCAAGCCGAACAAGGCGGCGTCTTCGTTTGCCAGCGGCATCATCCGCGAGCCGCTGAGCGGTGTAGCGGCGGTCTGCCCGGTATCGCCCGCGCTGCGCCTGTGGCTGCTGTCGCCGCGGCGCGCGATCACTTCGCTGATCGCCGGGCACGAGCTGTCGGCAGAAGCGCTGGGCAATAGCCGTACAGTCAACTTGCCGGGTCTCTCGGTCAGTGTGGCCGAGATGGTCGCCGCACTGGAGCAGGTGTCCGGGCCGGAAACCGCAGCGCGCATCAGCTTCACGCCCGACCCGGCGGTAGAACGCATCGTCAAGGGCTGGCCGGGCGCTTGGGATGTGAGCCGGGCGCAGGCGCTGGGCTTGTCCGCCGACCAGGATTTCGCCAGCATCATCCGGGCCCATATTGAAGATGAGCTAAGCTAAGCTAGGCTGGACGGCGAGTTTTTTTCGACAAAACGGTATCAAAAAAATATCCCGAGCACCATCTTAATGCTCGGGGTAACCCGCTGTTCTCCGGCTGGCGGATTGCAAAGCGCTATATTTTTGGATATATTACGCTTTCGACCTCAATTTTTTCCAACCGGATACCGACCATGAGTTTCAGAAGAACAGGTTTTTCCCTGGCAACTGCGCTATGCATGCTGCTTGCGATTCCCTCTGCGCAGGCAGCGGAGATCATCGTTTCCGGCGCCGCCAGCCTGACCAATGCGTTCAAGGAGCTGGGCACAGCCTTCCAGGCCAAATATCCTGCGACCAAACTGCAATTCAATTTCGGCTCTTCCGATACCTTGCTGCAGCAAATCGCCAAGGGCGCGCCGGTGGACGTGTTTGCATCGGCCGACCAGGAAACCATGGATAAGGCCGAGGCGCAAAAACTGATAGCGCCGGCTAGCCGCAAGAATTTTGTCGGCAATAGCCTGGTGGTGATCGTCCCGGCCGACAGCACGGTAGTGCCGAAATCCCTGGCCGACCTGAAACAGGCAGGCGTCAAGCGCATCGCGATCGGCAATCCCGCCAGTGTACCGGTAGGGCGTTATACCAAGGAGGTGCTGGAGGTGGCCGGGGTCTGGCCTGCGCTGGAAGGCAAGCTGATCATGGCGCAAAACGTGCGCCAAAGCCTGGACTATGTCGCGCGTGGCGAGGTCGATGCCGGCTTTGTCTACGCCACCGACGCCGCGATCCAGGCCGACAAGGTCAGGCTGACGCTGACCGTGCCGACCCAGAAGCCGATCAGCTATCCGATCGCGGTGACCGCGGCATCGGCTCATGCGGCAGAGGCGAACCAGTTCGTAGCCTGGACCCTGACGCCGGAGGCGCAAGCCATCTTTGCCAAGTACGGTTTTACCAAACCCTGATACCCTGATACTTTTTGCTTCCATAAAAACGATCTATGGGTTCAACCTGGACAGCGCTGTCGCTGTCGCTGACCGTCGCACTCTGGGCTACCGGCATCTGCCTGGTCGCCGGCACCGGCCTGGGCTACCTGCTGGCGCGCAGCAATTTCCGCGGCAAGGATGTGGCCGACGCGCTGCTGACGCTGCCTATGGTGATGCCGCCCACGGTGCTGGGCTACTACCTGCTGGTGCTGCTAGGGCGCAAGGGGCCACTGGGCAGCTGGCTGCAAAACCAGTTCGGCATCAACCTGATCTTTACCTGGCAGGGCGCGGTGATCGCCTCGGCCGTGGTGGCCTTTCCGCTGGTGTTCAAGGCGGCCCGGGCAGCCTTTGAAGTGGTCGATCCGCAGCTGGAAAAGGCCGGCCGCGTGCTCGGCATTTCCGAGACTGCCATTTTCTTCCGGATCACCTTGCCCCTGGCTTGGCGCGGCATCATGTCCGGCGCCTTGCTGGCCTTTGCCCGCTCGATGGGCGAGTTCGGCGCCACGCTGATGGTGGCCGGCAGCATCCCGGGCAAGACCCAGACTTTGTCTATCGCCGTGTATGAGGCGGTGCAGGCCGGGCAGGACGACGTGGCACTGAGCCTGGTGCTGATCACATCGGTGACCTGCATCGCGGTCTTGCTGGCGGCCGGACGGCTGGCGCCGGGGCAGGTGGCGTCCCGATGAGCGTGCTCAAGATAGCGGTCGACATCCGCAAGACCCTGACAAGCGAGAAGCGCGAATTTACGCTGGACGTGCAATTTTCTTCAGCCAGCGACAGCCTGGTGATCTACGGGCCGTCCGGCGCTGGCAAGAGCCTGAGCTTGCAGGCGATCGCCGGGCTGTTGACGCCCGACAGCGGCCGCATTGAGCTGAACGGCACTACGCTGTTCGACAGCAGCCGACGCATCAACCTGGCGCCGCAAGCCAGGAAGACCGGTTTCCTGTTCCAGAACTATGCCTTGTTTCCGCACCTGAACGTGCAGCAAAATATAGGCTTCGGCCTGCAGGCCGGCTGGCTCAATCCCGGCAAGCAAATGATGGAAGAACGGGTCGCGCACTGGCTGACGGTGTTCGAGCTGGAAGCCGTCGCCCGGCAATACCCGCATCAGCTGTCCGGCGGCCAGCAGCAGCGTACCGCGCTGGCCCGGGCCCTGGTCAGCGAACCGCAGGCGCTGTTGCTGGACGAGCCCTTTGCCGCGCTGGACCCGGAGCTGCGCAACAAGATGCGGCACGAGCTGATAGAACTGCGCTCGCGCTTGCGTATCCCGCTGATCATGATCACGCACGACAGCGAAGACGTCAGGCTGTTCGGCGACGAGGTGCTGGAAATCCGCGACGGCCGGATACAGCAGCGCGGCGAGGAAAACGGCGACACGGCGCCCGCATAAGCCCGCCCGCTCCATTCTGCTTTTCCATTCCAGCATGGCTTCATTCCCGCGCGGATCGCGGCTATGCTCAATTTCGGGCCTGGGCTATAGCCTGTCGCTATCGAAATCGGCGACTGCCCGCTGTCGGAAAAAATTACACCGCTCTCGTGCAGACTTTCTTCCAGCCCGGCTCAAACCCGGGCGCCATTCCCTAAGCGCATGATTTTATTAAGTTAAATTTTTGTTATGAAAACTTGGCGCGAAATATGCTTCCAGAGTTCGCGAGATGCAAAAATGATAACAGCCGCCAACAACCAGTGAGCCGCTCGCAATGAGCATGTATATGTTCTTTTTTTGCCGGCAATGTTTCTTTCTTTCGATCATCAAATTTTCTAAAAAGCCCATGCTCGCTGCATTTTCTCTCCCGCAACCTGGGCCCAAACCGCTGCCGCCGGCCCGGTATCGCACATGGTCGCGCGCCTTGCCGCTCATGCTGCTGGCGCTGATGTCTGCGGTCTTGAGTGGCTGCGGGGGAGGGGGCCCGGCACCAGCGAATGCCGCCGCCGAGCGCAATGTCGTCGCCGCCGAGTTGCCCGCGCTGAACGACTGTCTGGGCCAGATCAAGACCGCCCTGGTCAAGGATCCCAGGCAACATGAGTTGGGCCTGGCTTGCCTGCAAGGCACGTTGCGCGGATTGACTGCCGACGGCAGCCTGTGTGCATTGCAGGTGAACGCGGACACTGGGGTCTTCCGTTTTGAATACGGGCGGCAGGTAGTCAGCATCAAGTGGCAGGACATCGTCTTTCCTCCCAATGGAGCGGCCATCCACAATCTTGAAAATGCCAGCGTCGCGGCCCGGCCCGGGGTGCAAGTCACCCGCTTTACCGGCGGGAAAACCCCGGTTTCCGAGGCGATCATTTTGCGCGCCGGCGTCCGCGGCGGCGGCCCGGCCGCCATGCCGACGATGGCCTACCAGCACACAGAAAACAACCAGTCAAGCTATGTGGAATGCCGTTTCGGCAAATGAGGAAGCAAGTTCAGGTTCGCCAACCAGGAAATCTCCAGGAGAAAATAATGATCCGCCATCTACGCCGTATCACCCCACTCAGGAAATTGTTTCCAGCCCTGCTGACCGCTGTTTTGTGCACGGCGTTGCCGGCCGCTGCCGCGATCATCGGCTACCAGGACAAGACCCTGTTCAATACCGCCATTGCCGGCTGGGCCAGCACGACCACCAATTTTGACGCCGTCGCGGCCGGCACCTCCTACGCCGCGGGCAGCGGGCCGGCCGGATCGGGATTTACGCTGGCGCTGGGCGGGCCAGACGCGGGCAGTTTTTTGCCCGCCGTGAACAGCCAGTTCTGGACCACGTCGGCGGCAAATTACCTGGGTCTGAATAACGGCGACGGTGCATTGGAGCAGGGCGATACGCTGACCTTCAATTTCCTGGCGCCGGTGCGCGCCTTCGGCTTGTTTGTGATCGGCATAGAAGACGTCATCGCCGGCGACTACAAGCTGGCCACCGGCGCTGCCTCGACAGGCAATTCGGGTAGCGCCGCACTGACCGACAATAACGGCAGCTTTGCCTATTTCCTCGGTTTTGTCGCCACCGGCGCCAGGGAGGGCTTTAGCAGCATCTCGTTTAGCGTCGCCAACCGCGGCCTCGCTTTCGGCTTGCCGACCAGCCTGGACGACATCATCGTCGCGGCCGTGCCGGGCAACCCCACGCCGGTGCCGGAGCCTGCCTCGATGGCATTGCTGCTGATCGGCCTGCTGGGAGTCGGTGCCATTGTCCAGCGCAGCCATAGGCAATAACGCCGGTGTAGATAATGAAGTTTGTTTGAAGATAACCATGGGTGAAAATCATGTGTAAACCTCAAGGCATTTCTCTGATCGGCGCGCTGCTGGCAGCTGCGGCTAGCTTCAGCCCGCTTCCGGCGCTTGCCGGCGACCAGCCTTTTCTGGGAGAAATCGTCTGTCTCCCGTATAACTTCGCCCCCAAGGGCTGGGCCCTGGCGCAGGGGCAGTTATTGTCGATCTCGCAGAACACCGCGCTGTTCAGCCTGCTGGGCACCAGCTACGGCGGCGACGGCAGAACCACGTTTGCGCTACCCGACTTGCGTGGACGCGTGATCATCAAGGATGGCGCAGGGCCAGGGTTGACACCGCATGTGGTGGGCGAAACCGGCGGCAGCGAAAGCACGGTGCTGGTGGCTGCCAACCTTCCGGTGCACTCACATACCTTTGCGCCGCCGGCCGCGACCAGCGCCGGCACGCTGGTATCACCGGCCAATGCGGTAGCTGCGGCCGATGCCAGCACCAAGCTGTATACCACGCCGGCTAGCCCGGGCACAGCGGCGATGGCTAGCGGCGTCACCAGCCCGGCCGGCGGCGGCCAGCCGCTGAATAATATGCAGCCCTACCTCAGCCTGAATTGCGCCATTGCACTGCAAGGCGTATTCCCAGCGCGGCCGTAAGTGGACAGGTCGCGGACAGGTCCCGGACACCAGATGGCGTCAGCCAAGGAGAACAACATGCGCTACATTTCACCCCGCAGTCTTATCATTTCATCCGTCTTTGCATTGGCGGGGCTAGGCGCAGCGCCGGCTTATGCCGACACGCCATTCCTCGGCGAAATCAAGTGCTTCAGCTTTAATTTCGCCCCCAAGGGTTGGGCTCTGACCAATGGGCAGTTACTGCCGATTAATCAAAACCAGGCGATATTTTCTTTGCTGGGGACCACCTACGGCGGTGACGGCAGAGTCACGTTCGCGCTGCCCAACCTGCAGCATCGGGTAATGATAGGGGCGTCGAATATCCATCCCCTGGGTGAAGCGGCGGGCGCCGACAGCAAGACCGTGCTGCCTGCCAACCTGCCCGAGCATGGCCACCAATTTGCGCCTCTGGGTTCAAGCTCGAATGCCGACGCCTTGTCGCCGGCGGGCAATGTGCCGGCGGTCAAGCCGCGCACTTCGCTATATGTCGTGCCCGCGCAAAACACCGGCAATGTCGCCATGGCGGCAGGATCGACCAGCGTTGCCGGCGTCAACAGTCCGGCGGCCGTGCCTAACCTGCAGCCTTACCTGACTTTTAGCTGCGCCATCGCCGTACAGGGAATTTTCCCGTCCCAGAATTAAATAGCCGCAGGAAGATGAAACTATGCAGGCCGCTGCGGGAGGTGCAAGACAGCATTCCCCCGAGGCCAAACCAGGGAGCATGATGATGTCCAATTTACGTAAAGCAGGTGTTGCCATTTTATTTGTTTTGAGCGCCATCCCTACTGTGCCGGCGTTGGCCGGCGCGCAGCCCTATCTGGGGGAAATCCAGTGCACCGGGGCGAACTTTACGCCGCAAGGTTTTTTACCGCTCGACGGCCAGCTATTGTTGATTGCAGAGAATGACGCGCTGTTTTCCCTGATCGGCACCACCTACGGCGGTGACGGCCAGACTACGTTCGCACTACCGGACATGCGCGGACGCGCGATCGCCGGCGTGGACACCGCGGACAACAGGTTTTTGCTGGGCAGTACCGCGGGCGTGGAAAGCTTCAGCCTGGCGCCGAATAATATGCCGGCCCACTCGCACGGCTTTGCCGCGCCAGCAGCGACTGCCGCTGCAGCGGCAGGCTCGCCGGTAGGCGCGGTGCCGGCCACCAAGTCGCCGCTCACTTTGTATGCCCCGGCGAATGCCGCAACGGTGCAGATGGCGCAAAGTACCACCGGCGCCGTGGGCAGCTCCTTGCCGGTCGATAACGTGAAGCCTTTTCTTGCCGTCACTTGCTATATCGCGGTGTTCGGCATTTACCCGAGCCAGAATTGAGATAGGGAGCTTGCCCGGTATATCGGGCCGGGTAAGCACTGAACGTATCGGTGCGGACTGTGAGTACGCAGCATGTCATGCAAACTCCGCCGCATCCTGAGACTGCAATTCGCTGACGGTATCGGCAACCACCTGTTCCGCTATCCCCAGTGCCTGGGCCGCTTTTTGCAGGGCAAAGTCGTGGCTGGGTGAGTGCTGGGTAAATGCCTGCCGGTATTCGCTGATGATTCTTTGTTTGGAAATGATCATGGGGGGTGTTTGGTCTTCTATAAAAATGGAAATTGCGGGGCTTTCACCATGTCCCCCATGGAGCCGTATAGCGGTCGGCCGACGCTCTCAAACTGCCAGCACACCGTGGATAAGCTGGGCACTTCTTTATCGCAGCGCTATAGACGCCTGGAACCGATGTGAATTCATCCACTGCTAGAGCGCAGCCCGGCTATCGTTTCCACCAATGAGCCTGATAGTTCAAATATGACGCAGGTCTAATGTGGAAGTGCGGCGATAGCGGCTGGCTTCATATATCGGCGGTCGGTTTAATGTTTGCTGCCGATGAAGGTGATTATACGTGAATGAATAAACATGTCAATGCATGAATGAATTAAATTTAGAAATGTTTTATTCGCGTATAGATCAGACCGGCAAGACTGTAGCTAGGCTGTAGTTCAGGAAGGTGCGGCTGTAATGGACTGCTTAGCCCCGCACCCATAAATCGCTGAACGATGCAAAGCCGAGCGGCGTGGTGCGCAGGCCGGCGATATGCGGTTGCACCCGTATCTGCTGGTGCTCGTGCGCGATCGGGATGATCCGGCCTTGCTGCACCAGTTGCTTGCCCAGCCTGGCATAGGCGGCCATGCGCTGCCCGCTGTCCGGCCTGGCCTGTATCCTGGCCAGCTGCCGCTCCACATCTTCATTGCACTCGTCCGACATCCAGCGCCGCATCACGTTATCGGCGGCAAACCATTCGTAGCAGCCAAAATCTTCGTCGGCGTTCAGCACTTCGCTGGCCAGCATCAGGTCGGCATGTTGCAGCCAGTCTTCCCGCCGCATATCGCAGGGCAGCGGGACGAGGCTGACCCTGGCGCCGGCCTGGTGCAGGCGCTTTTGTATCGTCACCGCCAGCTTCAGCATTTCCGTGGTGCCCCAGACCACCATGGTTAGCTCACGGCCTTTCAGCCGGGTGTAGCGCTTACCGCCGGGCCCGGCTTCACCGGCCACCCTATGCTTCCAGCTGGACAGCATGCCGGCAGCGGGCCGGCGCTGCACATCGTCCGGCGCGATCAAGTGTTGCGGCGCCAGCCAGTCTGCCAGCGCCAGCCTTTGGGCGGCATCGGCAAAATGGGGCCGCCGGCTATTGCAGACCAGGTAGGTACAGCCGGACTGCAATTGGGACAGCGTATCCGGGTTTCTTTGATCGAGCATGGTCGTGTCGCTATGCCCGAACTGCAAGTCAAACGGCGCGGTGCCGGCCGGCGGCGCCATCATCCACAGGTCGATCTGGTCCAGCAGCGCGCGCTCGCGGTAATAGTCCTTGAAGGCTTGCAGGGTGATACGGTATTCATTGCTGCGTACCAGCTTGAACGGGCCGCTGCCGACCGGCATGCGGGCAAAATCGGGCTGCCTGTGCCGCGGCACGATAGAGGCATTCGAGTTCGCCATGCGGTGCGGCCACAGGTAGTCGGGCGCCGTCAGCTGGCAGCTCAGCCTGTCGTCTGCGCCCAGTTCCACCGCCTGCAAATGCCGGTACAGGGATTGGTAGAAGGACGGGCTGTCGCGCAGGCGCAGCAGGGTGTGTCGCACGTCCTCACGCTGCAGCGGCGCGCCGTCGTGGAAGCTCAAGCCCGGCCGCAGCCAGAAATGCCAGCGGCGACCGCCGTCCTCCGACTCCCAATGGTGGGCCAGTGCCGGCACCAGCCTTTGCGCGCTGGGGTCGAATTCGGTCAGCCGCGAAAAAACCTGGCGCACCAGATGCGCCTCCAGCCTGCCGGTCACGTCCAGCGGGTCCAGGCTTTCCACGGCGCGGTACAGCGACATGCGCAACTGCGTGCAGTCGCCGTCCGGCAAGCCCAAAAAATCGGGCAGGCGTTCCACCAGCCTTTGCCGCTGGCCCGCATCCAGGCTGCCGAAGGCTTGCTCCAGTTCGCCTTCTTCCAGCAGGTCGGACAGGCGGTCCAGCGCTGCGGTTTGCGGCGTGCGCAGCAAGGTCAGGCGCGACAGATGGCCGCGCCCGCGCGCCGCCTCCCAGTTCAGCCAGCCTTGCTGCTGCATCTTGCCCAGCAACAGGCGCACATTGCGTTCGCTGCAGTGCAGCCCCTGCGCCAGGGCCGGCAAACCGGGCTGGCCGCCATTGGCCAGCGGGCCGCCATTGCCCAGCGGGCCCTGCAGCAAGGCGTGCAGGCGGCGGTATTGGTCTATCAGTCGCATGGGGGTAAAAAGCCTGGAGGTTTAAAAGGGGAAAACATTTCTCACTATTCTATCCATTTTTATTTTCCTCTTTCATTCGCATACTGTCTACACCGATTTCTAGCGCATGGACGATCCCAATGAATACTGCAAATCCGCTGACTTTGCCCTTGCCGCTGCCGCTGCCACCTCCCGCCCGGCGCCTGCTGTTCAGCTCCTTCGTCCTGACGGTAGGGCGCTCCGTCGCCACCCCTTTCCTGGCGATCTACCTGACCCGGCGCATGGAACTGAACCAGCAACAGATAGGCCTCATCCTGTGCGCCGGCCTGGTGCTGGCCAGCCTGTTCGGCCTGTATGCCGGCTACCTGGCCGACCGCTACGACAAACGCCGCCTGATGCGCCTGGCGGTGGTGGCGATGGCGCTATTGTCGCTAGCCATCACCTGGTTCGATAGTGCTCTGGCCGTGGTGCTGGTGCTGGCCTGCACCGATGCCGCGGCAGCCCTGCGCAGCATCACGCTGAAGGCCTTGCTGGCAGAGCTGCTGCCGGTAGCGCAGCGCTCGCGCGCCTTCTCCGTCAATTACACGCTGATCAACCTCGGTTATGCGATAGGCCCCATGCTGGGCGGCCTTGTGCTGGGCTGGGGCGCCGCCTGGCCGTTTTACGTATCGGCGCTATTGGTCATGCTGACGTCGCAGGCTATGCCGCGCCTGCAGTTCTCTCCTGTAGTACGGGCGGATAAGGATGCTGCCGTGGCCAGTATGGCCAAGCCCAGCTTCAAGACTACCTTGCTATTGTTGAAGTCCGATCGCCGGCTCTTGCTGTTCACCATAGGCAGCCTGCTCAGCGCCCTGGTCTACGGCCGCTTCGTGCTCTACCTGTCGCAATACCTGATAGTGTCGCAAGGCGAGCAGCAGGCGGCGGCCCTGGTCCCCTACCTGATCATGACCAATGCGATAGGCGTGGTGCTGCTGCAATACCCTATAGGCAAATTCATCCGACCAGACAATTTGATGCGCTGGATAGGCCTGGGCTCGGCCATGTTCGTGCTCGGTTTGCTGGGCTTCATGCACGCGGCCAGCCTGCCGGCCTGGATCTGTTCCATGCTGCTGTTCACGCTGGGGGAAGTGATTGTGATCCCGGCCGAATACCTGTTCATCGACAGCATCGCGCCGGCTACGCAAAAGGGCAGCTATTACGGCGTGCAAAACCTGGCGACGCTGGGCGATGCCTTGTCGCCGCTGGTGTGCGGCGCGCTGCTGATGCACGCAGCGCCGGGTGCGATGTTCGTGGCGCTGATCGCGGCGGCGGCGGGTGGGGCGGCCATGTATTACGCTGGTGGGCGGCGCCGGCAATTGCTGCCGCTCCGGGCGGAATGCTGAAGGGCATGGGGTAGGCGGTGATGTTCCTTGCAACGCCGGGCTGGATGCATGGAAAAGCTTAAAGAGTGATAAAAATCAATCAGCAAACTTATTAAAATAAATAGCTTTTTTGATAGTATATGGCTGCCCTGTGAATTTATCCGGGCGCTTCTTATTGGCTTCTTATTGTTATTGTCCCGAATCTATGCATACCTTAACCAGGAGATAGTCTTGAGTCTAAAGCAATACTTCACCCTTGGAAATTCCGGCCTGCGCGTCAGCCGCCTGGCGCTTGGCACCATGACCTTTGGCACCGATTGGGGCTGGGGCGCGGATAAAGAAACCGCGCGCACCATGTTCAATAGCTATGTCGATGCAGGCGGCAACCTGATCGATACCGCCGATCTGTACACCAACGGCAATAGCGAACGCTGGGTGGGCGAGTTTATACAAGAACGCGGGCTGCGCGACAGCATGGTGATCGCGACCAAGTTCAGCTACAACAGCGATCCGGCCAACCCGAATGCCGGCGGCAATGGCCGCAAGCATATCCTGCGCGCGGTGGAGGGTTCGTTGCAGCGCCTGGGCACCGACTACATCGACCTGCACCTGCTGCATACCTGGGATACCCTGACTCCGGTGGAAGAAGTGCTGCGCACTTTCGAGGAACTGGTGAAATCCGGCAAGGTGCGCCATGTAGGCCTGTCCGACGTGCCGGCCTGGTATGCCAGCCGCGCTCAAGCGATCGCCGAATTGCGCGGCTACGAACCCATCTCCGCTTTGCAACTCGAATATTCATTGGTGGAACGCTCCATAGAAAATGAATTCATTCCCATGGGCACGCGCCATGGCATGGGTACCATGGTCTGGAGCCCGCTGGCCAGCGGCCTGCTATCGGGAAAATACAAACCCTCGCAAGACGGGCAATCAGGGGAAGGACGCCTGCAGTTGATGGGCAATTCCGGAAATCCCGCTTTTGCCAAGTTCAATGAGCGCAATTTCGCGATAGTCGCCGAGCTGGAAAAAGTCGCCAACAAGCTGGAGCGCAGCATGGCCCAAGTGGCGGTGAACTGGGTTGCCAATCGTCCCGGCGTGGCCTCGGTATTGATAGGCGCTACCCGGCAATCCCAGCTGGATGACAACCTGAAGGCGCTGGATTTCAGCATACCGGCCGAGTTGCTGGCCAGGCTGGAGGCTGTCAGCGCTTCTACGCCCAGCTTCCCGTATCATTTCTTCACTCCCGGCATGCAAGCGATGCTGGCTGGCGCCAATCCGGTGGGCGACAAGCCGGCGGGCTATGCGCCGGGGATACTGATCAAAGCCGCGGCGGCCGGTGTCGGTGCCGATGCCAAGGATGGCGCCAGCAAGTAAGAACGACAATCGCGCAGCATTTAGCGCACCCTTTCCCGCCTCCCGCCGCCGGCGGGGGAGGGAATGCCGACTGGCAATCTCGCCAATTTTGAGCGCCATCAAAAAAAATCAACCGCTTTAACTCCGCTTTAACCCCCGCTTTAACCCCGATTCTCGCGCCGCTACGTTTAAGTGCATAAGCCGCCCGGCCCGACTTTTCGGAGAATAATATGTTGAAGCGCATAAGCCTCGTCGCGGTTCCCATCCTCGCCTTTGCATTCATGGCCAGCGGCCAGATGGCGATGGCGCAAATAGAGAAAATTGCGCCGCCGCCTGTCATCCAGGCAGGCTACAGCCTGATCACCACTACCCATGGCGAGCAGCCGATCCAGTTGCAGGGTTTGCAGGTGAGGGCCGACATCAGCGGCCGGCTCGCCGAGACCACGGTAGAGATGGTGTTTTTCAATCCCAACCGGCGCCAGCTGGAAGGAAATTTGCAATTCCCCCTGCAAGACGGGCAGCAGATTACTGCCTTTGCGCTGGATATGGAGGGCGTGCTGCGCCCGGCCGTGCCGGTGGAAAAAGCCAAGGGCCGGCAAGTATTTGAAGCAATAGAACGGCGCCGGGTGGACCCCGGCTTGCTGGAAGTCACCCAGGGGAATAATTTTAAATTGCGGATTTATCCGATCGCGGCCGGCGGCACTCGCACCGTACAGATCAAGTATGTCGAATCGCTGCTGCCGCAGGGCGCGCAACTGCTGTACCGCTTGCCGCTGGCCTATGGCGACCAGATAAAGGATTTCCGTCTGAGCCTGAAGCTGCATGGCGATAGCGCCAGCGTTGTTCCGCAAGTCACCGGGGCGCCGGGCGAGCTCAGGTTCGAGCGCAGTGCCGACGGCTACCAGGCTAGCGTCAGTAAATCCCTGTACACGCCTGGCGGCACGCTGAACTTGCTGCTGCCGGCCAGCAGCGAAGCCAGGAGCGCCGTCCAGGAGCGCGACGGCGTCACTTACTTCGTGACCGAATTGCCTGTGCCGGTGAACAGCACGCCTGCCGTCCGTCACTTGCCGGCCGTGGTCGGCCTGCTATGGGACAGTTCCGGCTCCGGCAAGAACCGCGCCGTGGATGCCGAGCTGAATGAGCTGGACACCTACTTCAAGGCGGTGGGCAGGGCCGAGGTGCGCCTGACCAGGCTGCGCGACCGGCCCGAGGCCAGGGAAGTATTCAAGATCAGCAACGGCAACTGGAGCGCGCTGCGGGCGGCATTGCAATCCACCGTGTATGACGGCGCCAGTGCGCTGAACAACTGGCAGTCGCAAGCCGACGTCGGCGAATACCTGCTGGTCAGCGACGGCCTCAACAACTACGGCAGCGCGCCTGCCCCGGTCCTGGCCGCCGGCCAGCGCCTGTATGCGCTGAACTCGTCGCTGGTGGCCGATACCGGCAGGCTGGCGGCGCTGGCCGAGCGCAGCGGCGGCAAGCTGGTGCAGGTGTCGCCGCAGGCGCCGGGCGCAGCAGCCAGGGAATTGCTGTCCGAGGGAGTGCGTGTGGTCGGCCTCACCGCGATCGGTGCCACCCGCTTGCAAATAGAGTCAGTCGAACCGCGCCAGGGCCTGTTGCGGATCGCCGGCATACTGCAAAGCCCGGAGGCGCAATTGCAATTGAGCTTGTCGCAGAACGGCAAGCAGCGGCAAATGACGATACCGGTGTCTGCCGGCTCGCCCGTGCATCCGCTGGCCGCCTACCTGTGGGCCAATTACCGGCTGCACGCGCTGGAGGCCGACTACGACAACCAGCGCGCGGAAATCCGCCGCCTGGGCCAGCAGTTCGGCATACCGAGCCGCGAAACCTCGCTGATCGTGCTGGACAGCCTGGAAGACTATGTCCGCTATGACATCAATCCACCTGCGGCCTACCAGCAAGCCTACACGATGCTGAAGAACCTGCGCGGCCAGCAGCTGCGGCAGCAGCGCGACAGCCACCTGGAAAATATCGTGCGCCAGTTCCAGCAAAAGCAGGCCTGGTGGGAAAGGGCCTATCCCAAAGACGACCTGTTTGTGTCGCCGACGCCGGAAAAATCGCTGGCGCTGAGGGAAGGCGCGCCTATGCCCCGGGCAGTGGCAGCAGTGGCAGCCTTGCCAGCGCCCGTTGCTCCGGCCCCGATGATTGAAGCGAGGGACGCCGAAAGGATGGAGCCGGCGGCCGCGACGGCGGTCAGCGTCAGCGGCAGCAGCATCAAGGCCAAGGGCGGGCAGCCGCCGGCAAACAGTCTGGGCATCTCGCTCAAAAAATGGACCTCGGATGCGCCGTATATCGCGCGCATGAAGGCGGCCAGTGCAGACGCCATCTATGCGGTGTACCTCGATGAAAAACCCAGCTATGCCGACAGCAGCGCCTTCTTCCTCGATGCGGCAGACATGCTGCTGGAAAAAGGCCGGCGCGACCTGGGCTTGCGGGTCCTGTCCAACCTGGCGGAAATGGACCTGGAGAATCGCCAGGTGCTGCGCATACTCGGCTACCGCCTGCTGGAGGCGAACGCGCCGGAGCTGGCGATCCCGGTGTTTATCAAGGTGCAGCAGCTGGCCGAAGAAGAGCCGCAATCCTATCGCGACCTGGGTCTGGCCTATGCGGCCGACAAGCAATACCAGGCCGCCATCGATCAATTGAACGAAGTCGTGGTCCGCAGCTGGGACGGTCGCTTCCGTGATATCGAGATCATCGCGCTGGCAGAGTTGAACGCCATCGTCGTCAAGGCCAATGCGTACAAGCAGAAACTGGATGTCAGCCGGGTCGACCCGCGCCTGCTCAAGAACCTGCCGCTCGACGTGCGCGCGGTGATGAGCTGGGATGCCGATAACAGCGATATGGATCTGTGGGTGACCGATCCGAATAATGAACGGTGCTTTTATGGACACCAGCTGACTTATCAGGGCGGCCGCATGTCCAGTGACGTGACCCAGGGGTACGGTCCGGAAGAATTTTCCTTGCGCAATGCCAAGCCGGGCAAGTACAAGATACAAGCCAATTTTTACGGCAACCGCCAGCAAGTCGTCGCCGGGGCGACCACCCTGCAGTTAAGGCTGACCACCGGCTTCGGCACGACCGATGCCAGGGAGAAAATGATCACGCTGCGTCTGAAGGAGAGGGGAGAAACGGTGTTCGTCGGCGAGTTTGAGGTCAAGCCGAAGTAGCGGGCTTACGCCATGACGCCACGCCAGCCATGCCGGTGTGGCGGAGATGAACATATGCCGTCCCCGGGACGGCATTTATTTTTGCAGTGCCCGGATCTGGGCGCTGACTTGCTCGGGCACCGGATAATCGGGATAGGCTTGATGGAATTTTCCCCATTCGTTCAGCGCGTCCTGGCGCAGGTCGGCCTTCAGCAATTCTTCTATCAGCGCCAGCCAGTCGCGGGCTTCCCTGGCTTGTTGCTGACTGAACCCTGTCGGTTGGCTCTCTTTTCTGGAGGCGCCGACGGCGTCGGCAGCCGCAAAGCGCGCGGCTCCCTGGGCTGTTGTTGTTGCAATGGGGGCGGCAGTGGGAGCCGGCGTGGCCGGGGCGGGCGCCGGAGCTACTATAGGAGAGGCGGGCGCGATCGGCGCAGCAGGGGCCGCCGAGCGAATTGCGCTGCCGGTGATTTCTATCCTGCCTGCCTGAGACGGGGCGGCAGGCGCAGCGTCGGCGCGCTCGGGCCTGGCAGGCGCTATAGCCGCTTTCTCGGTTTCTGCCGCGGTTGCCATGGGAGCTGCCATCTTGGCTGCCGGCGCCGATGGCGGCATTGATTGCGATACTCTCGCTGCGGGCGGGGCCGCCGGTGCCGGAGGTGCAGCGGAGACCGGCGGCTGCGGCGCCGGTGGTGCCGGTAGTGGTGCTGGTAATGTTTGTGGCGCCTGCGGTTCTGGGCTTGCCCCGGCGCCCGGGTTGGTCTGGGCCGGCTCGGCGACCTCGGCGACCTCGGTGACCTGCGTCGGCGGCGATGCCGGCGCATCCAATTCAAGCTGGTGCCGCCACTGCAAGCCCAGGAAGCCGACTATCGCCACGCTGGCAGCGGTGGTCAACGGTGCTCCCAGCCACCAGCGGCGCCGGGCTGGTGCGTGATTGCCGCCGTCGCTATCGGGGATGCGGGCGTCATTGGCCGCGGGCATGGGGGCCGGCACCGCTTGTTTCAGCCCTGCCTCTACTTTGGCCATGATGGCCTGGTCCAGCTCGGCCGACGGCGCCGCTTGCGGCAAGGTCTGCAGATGGCGGGCCAGCTCGCCGCGCCCTTGCAGGAACTCTTCCAATTCGGCGTCGTCGTCCGGATGATATTCTTTGTCGCTCATGCCTGTTCCTCCTGCGCCAGGGCCGGCACCATTAGCTGCCGCAACTTGCGCATCGCATAGCGCAAACGGCTCTTGGCCGTTTCTAGCGGCACACCGGTCAGTTGCGCGATTTCTTCCAGGCTCATGCCGCTGAACTGTTGCAGCACCAACACTTCCCTTTGCTCCCCCGGCAAGGCCCGCACTGCTGCGTGCAAGCCGGCGATTTGCTGCTTGTTTTCCAGCAGGGCGTCCGGTGGCAGTCCTGTCGCATTATTATCCGCCAGGCGCTCAAACAGTGCGTCGCCGTCTTCCGTATACCCTAGTTCGCTGGCCAGCAACAACTGCTGCTGGCGCAATAAGTCGATCAGGCGGTTGCGCGCTATCTGGTACAGGTAAGTGCGAAAGCCGGCCTGTGCCTGATAGCGTTCACGCGCATGATGCAAGCCTGTCCAGCTATCCTGCGCAATTTCATCCACCCATTCCCGGCGCGGAGAGCGCCAAGCCAGGAAGCGATACAGGCCCTGGCTATGGCGTCGATACAGTTCTTTGAAGGCAAGCAAGTCACCTTCGCAATACTGCGACATCAGGGTTTCATCGGATAAATGGGCAAGCATGTCTGCGAGTGTAGCGGAGTTGGCATGCCGCGACAATATTGGATGCACCGGCTTGCCCAATGGCGGGCGGCGCCGGCGCCAATGTTAAAATCGCTTGGTTTCCATGTCTTTGCATGGCCGCCCCATTTCATCGCCCTTACCACACACAATATCGGCATACCTATGAGCCTGATGACACCCGAACTAGCCCACAGGCTGGAACGCGCAGAAGCGCAACACCTGGCGATGCAGGTGGAAAGCTATGCCCAGCTGCATCCGGGGCAGGGCGCGCGCGTGATGCCTGCCGCCGGCGGCGTTGCGGCGCTGACGGACGCCGCCTTTGGCCGCAAGCTGAACCACGTCACCGGCTTTGGCCTGGGCGCCGCTGTCAGCGAAGATGAACTGGCGGCGCTGGAAGCCACCTATGCGGCGCACGGCCTGGCGACCGAGATTGACCTTTGTCCCTATGTCGACGCCGCAGCGCTGCAATTGCTGGCAAGACGCGGGTACACGGTGAATGCCTTCAGTAATACCTATGTCAAGCCACTGGGCGACGAGTGCCTGGAATTGCCGGCCGCGTCTGGTATGCCTGGAGTGGAGCTAGAACTGGTCACGGCCGCCAATGCCGGCAGTTTTTTCGCCGCCTGCGTCGCCGGCTTCTCGGTGCAGGCGACTGAGCGGCCGCGGGCCTTGCTGGAAGCGCTGGCCAGCATCGCCATGGCGCGTGCGGATACCCGCTTGTACCTGGCCAGGGTGGATGGCAAGATTGCCGGTTCCGCCGGGCTGGGCCTGGTAGACCCGCAAGGAGCGGCGGTAGCCCACCTGTACATCGCCAGCAGCTTGCCGGAGTATCGCGGGCGCGGCATCCAGCAAGCCCTGTTGCAGGTGCGGCTGGCGGCAGCGCGGCAGGCCGGGTTTACACTGGCCAGCATCACCGCCCGGCCCAGCAATACCAGCGCGCGCAATGCACAAAGAGCAGGGTTTGCACTGGCTTACACCAAATCGACTTTCGTCAAGGCCTAGTGTCCCGTTCCGTAAGTTCGTAACAAAATAAAAGTGGCGAAATCGGATCGAAACAAGGAAGAAAACACAGCAAGGCTAAGCCCCTTGCGATAGATTTTTGCAATTTTCGCATCAGTTGCTCAAACTCATGCGTATCCGCCTACCATACCGCCCGGCACGAGATTCCTGCCTGGCTTAACCAGCCGCCACGGTGGTTCTATCCCCGGCCAGCAATTGTTGCGGCATCTGGCTGAACAGGTAGGCACCTGTCTCGTCCAGGTCGAATACCCAGGTCAGGTCGTAACGATCACCGGGCCAGGTCGGCGGCGATATGCCCGGTTCGCCAAGTAGGGCATCGGCAATCGCAGGGATAAGGTGATGTTCCCAGCAGATCAGCACGACGCCGTTGCAAGCCACGGCGCTTGCGGCCAGTTCGGCTTCCGCCCCCTTGCCGTAGTGCATGCTGATGATCAAGCCCAGCTTGTCGGCCAACGGACTCAAGGTCTGGATCGGCCTCTTGCTGTCGTCCGATGTTTTCATGCCTGTAGCAAACAGGTATTGCGGACGCAGCAAGGAAAGCCCGGCCGCCATTTGCGGTGCATTTCCCATGACGGCAGCCAGCGCGCCGGCCCGCTGCCAGCCTACGACGCTCAGCGATTCATCGTCTTTGGAGCCGTCGCGATTGACGCCATGCGTATGGGTAGGCGAGGCCGGTTTCTCGGCATGCCGTATCAGCATGATTTTTTGTGCTTTCATTTCATCCTCCATTTTCATGGCGTGGGGCAAGGCCAAGTTTAGCGCTGAATCTGGGATGCTTCTGTTCGCTGCCAAACATCTAGGCGAATTTTTTTGTGCTGCTTTCCCTCGGGTATGTGCGCTAGCGCATGGAATGGCAAGTCGAGCGCGCATAGCATAAAATAAAATTGCCAGCCGTTAGCTTGAGCATGCTCGCGCACGTTCGCGCGCCGGGTCGCAGCCGTATCCGGTTTCGACCCGCATGCCTGCAACCGACGGACCGGCCGGCGATGCCGAGCAAGGAGCAGGTGATGCAAAAGACAGTCGCAGGGCTTTTGGTGGCGACCTTGTACCAGATAGGCGTGCGCCACATTTTCGGCGTTACCGGCGACGCCATGCATCCCCTTGCCAAGGCGAGCCGCGAGCAGGACGGCATGCAATGGATAGAGGTAAGGCACGACGAAGGCGCGGCGCTGGCGGCCTCCGGCCAGGCCAAGCTGAACGGTAGTCTGGGCGTGTGCTGCTGCACGGCCGGGGCGGGCGCCAGCCGCCTGATCGCCGGTTTGAATGAAGCCCAGAAGGATCATGCGCCGGTGCTGGCGATTTCCGGCGGCGTGCCGCTCGGCTGGCGCGGCAACGACTATTTGCCGGAAAACATTCCCGACCTGTTGTTTCGCGATGTCTGTGCGTATACACAATCCCTGGATAATGCAGAGCGGGCTGCGCATGTCATCCACCAGGCGATCGCCCAGGCCTACAGCGTGCGCGGCGTATCCCATTTGTACATCCCGTCCGAGATGTTTGAAGCCAGGGCCAGGATGCAGGTGCCGAGTCTGGCTACCTTGCGCCAGCCGCCGGAGATAATGGCGGATATGGCGGATATCGCCGAAGCCGTCTATTTGATTGGACGCGCCAGGAATATTGCTATTTTGGCAGGGGAGGGCTGCCGCTCGGCGATACGGCTGGTATTGCAGCTGGCGCAGATACTGCACGCGCCCGTCATACATAGCTTCCGCGCCAAGGATATGGTGGCATACGCCCATCCTTACTGGATAGGCGGGGTCGGCTTGGTAGGCGGGGCGCCGGGCGTAGAGGCATTGCGCGATGCCGATCTGGTGCTGATGCTGGGATCGGATTGCCCCTATGGCGAATTCCTGCCTGACCACGGACGGGTGGTGCAAGTGGATGAGCGGCCCCAAGTGCTGGGGCGCCGCACCAGCGTGCAATTGGGCATAGTCGGTTCTGTCGGACCGGCAATTTTCCAGATCATAGAGCAACTGCCGCAGCGGGAAAACCGGGATTTCCTGCGGCAGGTCAACCGATCGCGCAAAAAATGGGATGAGATGCTGGACCGCAAGGTGGCCCCGACGCACGGTGACGAGCCGGTGAAGCCCGAGGCGCTGGTGCGGGCCGTCAGCAACAAGGCGCAAGCCGATGCCGTCGTCGTCATTGATACTGGGATAGTGACCTTATGGTGCGGTAACTGGTGGCGGCAGTCGGGCCGGCAGCGCATCCTGGCGTCGTTCAATAATGCAGCGGTCGGCACCAGCCTCGGCCAGGCCAATGGGGTGCAGATACTCGATCGTGAACGGCAGGTGATCGTCGCTGTCGGCGACGATGGGTTTTCCATGCTGATGGGCGAATTCATGACCAGCGTGGAATACCGGCTGCCGGTGAAGGTAGTCGTTTTCAATCACCGCGAGCGGGTCCTGGCGCGCCTGGAAATGGGAACGCAGGGCTTGCCGGCCCGCGAGCAGAGCGAATTTCCAGGCCTCGATTTTGCCGCCTTTGCCGTAGCCTGCGGCGCACGCGGACTGAGCGTCAAAAAAACGGCGGAGCTGGAGGCTGGCCTGCAGCAACTACTGGATGCGCCCGGACCGGCGATACTGGACGTCCATATCGACCCCGCCGAACTGCCGGCCCTGCCGCATGCAGGCCTGGAGCAGGCCTGGGGGCTTAGTCTGGAGCGTGTCAAGGAAGTCTTGCTGGCCATAGGCCGGCGCAAGCTGAAGCACTAGCTAGTATTAATTAAGAGGAGTTCATCATGAGTGTCAGTCTTGTCGAGCCTCGCCAGCGTGCGATAGAGCGGGAAACGCTAAAGGAAGAGTCGGACCAGCTCCTGTCCGAGGCGAGGATGGTATTGCCCGGCATCCAGGCCTTGCTTGGATTCCAGACCATAGCCGTGTTTAGCCAGCGCTTTGAAACCCTCGCGATGACTGCCCAATACGCGCATTTGCTGGCGCTGCTGCTATTCATGGCGGCTATCGTTTTTGTAATGGCGCCTGCGGCCTTTTACCGGATTGCCAGGCCGGGAGCCGCCACGCGCAGGATACTGGACTTATCGTCGCGTTTCCTGTGGCTGGCGACGCTGAGTCTGTCGTTGGCGCTGGCGCTGGACGCTTACGTGGTTTCCAGCATGATATTGGCCAGTGAGGTTTACTGCATCATATTGGCGGCGGCGGTGTTCGTGTTTTGCCTGCTCAATTGCTTCGCTTTGCCCGTCAGGGCCCGCAGGAATAGTTATTTCGCCGCTACAGACGATGAGGGCAGGGAGCAGGGCGGCTACCTGCTGTCCAAATGATGCCGGGTGCGAAGTATTTCAATATTTATGCAGGCGTTTTATGCTGGCGTTCGCAGGCTCCCGGCCGTTGGCCGGCCGGGTCCGCGTGTCGGTATCAAGCCGCCGCAGCCAGCGGTGTCCTGATTACTTTCGCTTCCTTGATAGGCAGGTTTACCAGCGCCGCCAGCAGCGCCAGCGCGATATCGGCATACCACATCCAGCTATAGTCGCCGTTCTGGTAGCGCGCAATGCCGCCCAGCCAGGCGCCAAAGAAGCCGCCTATCTGGTGCGACAGCAAGGTCAGGCCGAATAGCGTCGCCAGGTAGCGCAGGCCGAACAGCTTGCCGACCAGGCCGGCGGTGGGCGGCACCGTGGCCAGCCAGGTGAAGCCCAGCGTGGCGGCGAAGATATAGAAGGTCCAGGCGGTCTTGGGCGCCAGCAGATAGGCGACGATGATTACTGCGCGGCTGAAATACATCAGCGCCAGCAGCGACTTCATGCGGTAGCGCGAAGCCAGCGCGCCGGCCGTCAGGCTGCCCATGATATTGAACAGGCCGATCAGGCCCAGCGCAGTCGCCGACACGCTGGCCGGCAGGTTGCACAGAGCCACTTCACCGGGCAGGTGAGTGACCAGAAAGGCGATATGAAAGCCGCAGGTGAAGAAGCCCGCATGCAGGCACCAGTAGCTGGGATTGCGTAGCGCGATCCTGACCTGTTCGCCCAGGCCTATGCCGACCGCGGCCGCCAGCGCCACCGTCGGTGCGCCAGTGGTGGCGCCGGCAGGGGCAAGGTCGGCCGCTTGCGGCTTGCGCAGCGCCCAGGTCATAGGGATGGTCAGCAAGGTGCTGGCCGCCAGCGTCAGCATGGCCGCGACCCAGCCGGCGCTGCTGATAATGGCCTGCATCAGCGGGGCAAATACAAACTGGCCGAAAGAGCCGCCGGCATTGATGAAGCCGGAGGCGAAGGCGCGTTTTTCGGCCGGCAGGCGCTGTGCGGTGGCGCCTATCAGTATCGAGAAACTGCCGGCGCCGGCGCCGGCCGCGCTCAGCACGCCCATCGCCAGCAGCAGGCTCCATTCGGAGTGCACGAAAGGCGTCATCGCGGTGCCGGCCGCCAGCAGGACGGCGCCGGCGATGATGACCTTGACCGGGCCGTATTTGTCGGCGATCGCGCCACAGATAGGTTGCGCCGCGCCCCACACAAACTGGCCCACCGCCGCCGCAAAACTGATCGTGACTATGCCCAGCCCGGTGGCCGTGTTCAGCGGCGAGATGAACAGGCCGGTGGTCATGCGCGCGCCCATCGTGATCATCAGTATTGAGGCCGCGGCTATCATCAGCATCCAGCCGGCGTTGCCGGCTACCGTAGTCGGTGCACGGGCGAGCGAGGGTGCAACTAGGGTTTCAGTCTTGGTTTGCATGGGTCTCTTCCAGTGGTTAATCTGCAGTTTTATTGGTTTGCTTGTCTGCCGCTTTGTCTGTCGGCTTTTCTACCAGCGGGCTTAATTGCGACAAGGCCTTATTCAGGTTTGCATGCAAGGCATATACCATATCCATGCCCAGGGTATGTTCCAGCTCGGTCTGCGCGCTGCGCCAGGCCAGCTGCGCGGCCTTGATCGTGGCGCGGCCGTCATCGGTGATCGTCACGATACGCTGGCGGGCGTCATTGCCCGGCAGCAGCGCCACCCAGCCGGCGTCGATCAATGGTTTCAGGTTGCGGGTCAGCGTGGTGCGCTCGGCATGCATGCGCAAGGCCAGTTCCGCCACCGGCTGCGCCTGGCGCGCCACATGTTGCAACAGCGAATACTGGGTGGTCTTCAGCCCCACCTTACTCATGTGCAAGTCATACAGCCGCGTCACCGTGCGCGTCAGCTTGCGCAGGGCGGAGCAGGTACAGCCTGGGGCAATCTGTATGGACGATGACATGCTGGTTTGGCCTGTGGAAAGAGGTGCATTCTGTCGCTACGACGACGCGGCAATGCTGCAATGTCGCATCGCCGGTGCCGAATAATTATAGTGTATATGCACCTGTTTATTGGCGGCTTGTCGCCAACATGAAACAGTAAAGCATTTTTTCTTCTAGATTCATGATTCATGAATTGTGAATGATCTATGCAGCTCCATCGCATTGTTGAGCAGGCTTGCGCGGCATATATTGACACCACAGACGCAGCGCCGGGATCAAGCAAGCGCACTGCGGGCTGCGATCCACTTTATACACTACCGACACACTACCGACACACTACTGAAGGAAAGCAATCATGAATCGTTTAATTGGAAAAGTTGCCATCGTCACCGGCGCCAGCTCAGGCATAGGCCGCACCACGGCGAAATTGTTTGCGCAAGAGGGCGCCAAGCTGGTGGTCGCCGCCCGTCGCCAGGCCGAGCTGGATAGCCTGGTCGCCGAGATCGCGGCCGAAGGCGGTACCGCCGTGGCGCTGGCCGGTGACGTGCAATCCGAGGCCTACGCGCAAGCGCTGGTGGACTTGGCCGTCAGCAAGTTCGGCCGCCTGGATGTGGCCTTCAATAACGCCGGCACCCTGGGTGAAATGGGACCCAGCACCGGGGTCTCGGCACAGGGATTTACCGATGCCTTGAATACCAACTTGACCAGCGCCTTCCTGGGCGCCAAGCATCAGATTCGGGCGATGTTGAAAACCGGCGCCGGCTCCATCATCTTTACCTCCACCTTTGTCGGCCACACTTTTTCCTTCCCCGGCGTGGCGGCGTATGCGGCCAGCAAATCCGGGCTGATAGGCCTGACCCAGGCCCTGGCGGCGGAATTCGGCCCGCAAGGCGTCCGCGTGAACGCTGTGCTGCCGGGCGCGGTGGATACCGAAATGTACCGCGGCATGAACGACACCGCCGAATCGCAAGCCTTTGTGACCGGCCTGCACGCCTTGAAACGCGCGGCCAGGCCGGAAGAGCTGGCGCGCTCGGTGCTGTACCTGGCCTCCGACGATTCATCCTTCGTGACCGGCACCGCCTCGCTGGTGGACGGCGGCGCCTCGATCACCCGCACCTGATTGGCCGGCGGCCGGCACCGGCGCAAGCTGGTACTAACATGGACACGCGGCGGCCGCCTTTGCGTAAGGCCGGTCGCCGCCCGTGCCTTTCGTCTACATTTCCAGAAAACACCCTATGTCCCGCCTGTCTCTCTCCCTGTTATCCGGTCTCTTATTCGGCCTCTTATCCGGCCTGTTTTTTGTCTTCGGCGTGACCGGCGCCGGCGCCCAAAGTGCGCCGCCATCCGGCCCCTCCTACGGCGTCGAACTACAAGGCTTCACCTATCCCTATCCCTTGCACAGCTATGCATTCGACAGCCAGGGCCAGCACCTGAAGATGGGCTACATGGACGTGGCGGCCGCCGGCACGCCGAACGGCCGTAGCGTGGTGCTAATGCACGGCAAGAACTTTTGCGGCGCAACCTGGGAAGAGAGCATCAAGCAGCTGAGCAGCGCGGGCTACCGCGTGATAGTGCCGGACCAGATCGGCTTTTGTGCATCGAGCAAGCCGGCCCATTATCAATACACTTTCCAGCAACTGGCGGTTAATACACAGAGCTTGCTGGCGCAACTCGGCGTGCAGCGTGTGACCTTGCTCGGCCACTCCACCGGCGGCATGCTGGCGGCCCGCTATGCGCTGATGTATCCGCAGCAGGTGGAGCAATTAGCGATGGTCAACCCTATCGGCCTGGAAGATTGGAAGGCGCTGGGCGTGCCGCATCGCAGCGTCGATCAATGGTATGAGCGCGAGCTGAAACTGTCGGCAGACGGCGTACGCAAATATGAGCTCGGCACCTACTACGTAGGACGCTGGAAGCCGGAGTATGAGCGCTGGGTAGAGATGCTGGCAGGCTTGAACCAGGGCCCCGGCCACCAACTGGTGGCGTGGAATTCGGCCCTGGTCTACGACATGATTTTTACCCAGCCGGTAGTCTATGAATTTCCGCTGCTGAAAATGCCGGTGTTATTGCTGATAGGCACGGCCGATACCACCGCGATAGGCAGCGACGTCGCGCCGCCGGAGGTGAAGGCAAAAATCGGGCGCTACGAACTGTTGGGCAAGCAGGCCGCCACAATGATACCGCAAGCTAAACTGGTGGAATTCCCGGGCCTGGGGCACGCGCCGCAAATGGAAGACCCGGCCGCCTTCCACCAGGCGCTGCTGACCGGTTTGCAAAAGCCGTAAAAAATTCCGGCAAGAACTCAGCTTGGCGCTATCATCAAGGTAAGCAACGGCCTACGGAGGGCAAATGGAAACTTATGATGCAATCGTGATAGGCACCGGCCAATCGGGGCCTGCGCTGGCGGTCAGGCTGGCCAGGTCCGGTCGCAAGACCGCGATCATAGAGCGGAAATTATTCGGCGGCACCTGCGTCAATGTAGGCTGCATCCCGACCAAGACCCTGATCGCCAGCGCCCGGGCGGCTCACGTAGCCCGTCACGCGGCCGATTACGGCGTGCTGATAGAGGGCGGCGTCCGGGTCGACATGCAAAAAGTCAAGGCGCGCAAGGACGCGGTGGTGAGGGATTCCACCCAGGGCGTCGCCAACTGGCTCAGGGGCACGCCCAACCTGACCGTGATAGAGGGCCACGCCCGCTTTACCGGGCCGTACACGGTCGCCGTGGATGATGGCCACCGGCAGATGCTGGCCTCGGAAATCTTCATCAATGTCGGCGGCCGCGCGACGGTGCCGGACATCCCCGGTCTGGCTGAAGTCGATTACCTGACCAATTCCAGCATGATGGGCGTCGATTTCCTGCCGCCGCATTTGCTGATCATAGGCGGCAGTTACGTAGGCCTGGAATTTGCGCAGATGTACCGCCGCTTCGGCAGCCAGGTCACGGTGCTTGAAAACGGCCCCCGGCTGATTGGCCGCGAAGACGCCGAGGTATCCGCCGCAGTGCAGGCGATACTGGAAAACGAGGGCATCGTCGTTAGCTGCAACGTCCAGAGTCTGCGAGCCGCTAGGCGCGGCAAGGACGTGATACTCAGCTACGGCGAACAAGGGCAGGGACAGGAAGTCGCCGGCTCGCACCTGCTGCTGGCGGTAGGGCGGGTACCGAATACGCATGATCTTGGCCTGGACAAGGCCGGTATCGCCACCGACGCGCGCGGCTATATCACGGTGGACGAAGAATTGCATACCAATGTCTCGGGCATCTGGGCCACCGGCGACGTCAACGGCCGTGGCGCCTTCACCCATACTTCCTACAATGACTACGAGATTATCGCCGCCAACCTGCTGGGCCAGGGCAACCGCAAGCTCAGCGACCGCATCCCGGCCTATGCCCTGTTCACCGATCCGCCGCTGGGGCGCATAGGCATGAGCGAGCACGAAGCGCGGGCCACCGGCCGCAAGCTGCTGTCCGCCAAGATGAAGATGACGCGCGTGGGCCGGGCCAGGGAACGCGGCGAAACGCAGGGCTTCATGAGCATCCTGGTCGACGCCGACAGCAAGAAGATACTGGGCGCCACGCTACTGGGCATAGAAGGGGACGAGGCGATCCACTGCATCCTGGACATGATGTATGCCGGCGCGCCCTACACCACGCTACAGCGGGCGATGCACATCCATCCTACGGTGTGCGAGCTGATCCCTACCTTGCTGGGAGAGCTGAAGCCGCTGGAGTAGTGTTGGCCGGTTGAATCCGCACCGGACCGCGGCATTTACGTCTTGCTTTTACCTTGCTTTTAATCAGGCAGCCGCGCATTGCGCCTGTATTGCCCGGGGCCGATGCCAAAATTTTTCTTGAATACGCGGTTGAACGCCGCCTCCGACTGATAGCCGACCGCTTCACCTATCTCGCCTACCGTGCGTTTGCCCTGCGCCAGCCACAGCGCAGCCTGGGCCATGCGGGTTTGCATCAGCAGCGTGGCCGGCGTCATGCCGGCGGCGCTGCGAAACAGGCGGGCGAAAGTGGCGCGCGACATGTGGCAGGCCGTGGCCATGTCCTGCAGCGTCCAGGCTTGCTCCGGGGCGGCCAGCATCGCCTGCATCAGCGCTTGCAGACGCTCTTCGGCCAGCACTGCCAGCAGGCCGGACCTGGAATCGGCCTGCTCCAGCCAAGCCCGGATCACCAGCGCAAACAGGGCTGAGGACAATTGCGACACCACTGCGCTGGCGCCCGGACGCATGGCCTCCGTCTCTACCCGCAGCATCGTCATCAGCGCCTGCAAGCCGACAAAGTCGGGCCGACCCGCGGTGCGCACCAGGACGATGGCGGGCAGCGCATTGAGTAGCACATTGGACGCGCCCGGCTCGAACTTGAACTCGCCGCACAGGATGCCGGTGACGGGGCCGTTGCCGTCATTGCCTCTGAGCCGCACCACCTGGGGCCCTTCCAGATCGCGCAGTGGCGTTAACTCGCCATCACCATCACCATCACCATCGCCGTCTATATGCAGCCGGTGTGCGCTGCCTTTGGGGAAAACGATGATATCGCCGGCCTGCAGGGCCAGGCCTTTTTCTCCGGCCGCATCCAGCCAGGCACTGCCGGCCACGATCAGGTGGTAGGGCGCTATGCCCGGCGCCGCAGCTTCCTCTTCAAGCACCCACGGCGCCCGGAAGTGGCAGCGCACGTCGAGCGCGGTGCGCAGCGGGTACAGCGACAACAGTCGGCTTAAGGCATCCATGATGAGGTTTAATTGAGACGATTGAGCAAATTATAGAGTATTTTAAGCATTCAAGTAATCATGCTGCCTGCCTATACTTCATTCCATGCCAACACAAGTTGACATCGTAATTTACTCAAACTTAAAGGAAATCATCATGACACGTCTTCACAACTCGCCCGTCGCCGCAGCCACCGGCGCTGCCGCTCAATTGTTCGGCGCCATCAAAAGCGCGATAGGTATGGTGCCAAACGGCTACGTCACCCTGGGCAATAACAGCCTGGTCGCGCTGGAAGCCGCACTGACGCTGGACGGCTCGGTCAAAAAAAGCAGCTTCAGCGCCAAAGATGTCGAAGTCATCAAACTGGCCGTCAGCGAAGCGGTCGAATGTGACTATTGTGTCGCCGCCCACACCATGTCCGGCAAAAAACTCGGCCTCAGCCGCGAAGCCATCCTGGGGCTGCGCCACGGCCAGCCGTCGGGCGATGTGCGCAATGATGCACTGGCAAGCTTTGCCCGTTTCCTGATCACGGCACACGGCACCGTGCCGGCCGATGTGCTGAACGCCGTCAGGGCGGCCGGTTTTAGCGATGCGCAAATTGCAGATATCGGCATGGTGATCGCCAGCATCACCTTCACCAATATCTTTAACCGCATCAACGACACGACGCTCGATTTCCCCGCAGCGGATTGATGCATGGCACGGTGCCGGCCGGTTGAATCCGCAGCCGGCACCTTCCGATCAGATATGGATGGAGGATATGAAGCCCCGGGCATAACGGCGAGGGTGTCCGTGCATAAATTCCAGAGCGGCCGCAAAAGCTTATAATCTTTGCGAACGCTGTGAGCGCTGCTTCGGTCAATGCCAGCGTTGACAATAAACGGTAATAAACGGTAATAAACGTTAATAAACGCGACTGCGAAAGAGAAGGCCGACATGAATTTAACAATGATAATGCTCAGCATAGGCGGCGCGATCGCCATCGGCGCGATGAGTCCCGGACCGAGCTTTGTGATGGTGGCGCGCACAGCGGTGACCACCGCCCGCGCCAACGGCCTGGCCGCCGCGCTGGGCATGGGCATCGGCGGCACCGCCTTTGCGGCGGCAGCCCTGTTGGGGTTGCAGACCCTGCTGGCCTCGGTGCCCTTGCTGTACATGGTACTGAAAGCGGCCGGCGGCGCCTACCTGGCCTATCTCGGCTACAAAATCTGGATGGGCGCCAGCTCGCCGCTGATGGTAGAGGCGAGCGGTAGCGAACCAGCACCGCCCCGCAGCCTGAAGCGCTCCTTCCTGCTGGGCCTGGGCACGCAACTCAGCAATCCCAAGACCGCGATTTTCTACGGCAGCATCTTCGCGTCGCTGCTGCCGCGCGATGTGCCGCCGGCGTTGATCGCATCTTTGCCGGTAGTGGTGTTCGTCATCGAGGCGGGCTGGTACAGCATCGTTGCGCTGATGCTGTCGTCGGTTGCGCCGCGCGACGCCTACCTGCGGTATAAGAGCCGGATAGACAGGGTTGCCGGCGGGGTGATGGGTTTGCTGGGGATGCGGCTGGTGCTGACCGCGGGGCGGGTTTGATGTGGGTCGTGCGCGGACTGGCATGAGCTTGAGGGTTGTCGTCTAGTGAGCGATAGTCCCGCCGGCCAAATCAATTATTGATTCGCATAAACATTTTCGCATAAACAATTTATGGCGAGCCGATACCCGGCAGGATAATAAGGCTCGGCGGCCTGGAAGATAAACGCCTTGTCTTCCCGGCTTGCCATGACTACTCTGGACTTGTTCTTTGCCGCTAATGCATGTATTGCATGCACCGCATGTTTGGCGGCATTATTTCCTGAAGGAGAAAGTCATGGCCTATGTAGACGGTTTCGTCGTACCCCTGCCCCAGAAGAATCTGGAGGCTTATCGTGAAATGTCGATCAAATGCGGGGCGATCTGGCGCGAGCACGGTGCGCTGGAATTCCGCGAATGCATCGCCGACGACGTCAAGCCCGGCAAGCTGACTTCTTTCCCGCAAAGCGTCAACCTGGAAGACGGTGAAACCGTGATTTTCTCGTGGATAGTGTATGAATCGCGCGCCCATCGCGATCTGGTCAACGACAAGGTGATGAAAGACCCGCGCATGGCCAGCATGATGGATCCCGCCTCGATGCCGTTTGACGGCAAGCGGATGATTTACGGCGGATTTGAAATGTTGCTCGATCTTTAGGTCAGCTTGCCGGCGTGCCGGCTCGACCGCATGGGCCGCACATGGGCCGATTTCTCGGCGCGGCATGCATAAGCTGGGGTTCGCATCATGAAAGTGGCGTTCGGCATGAAAGCCCACTCGGGGTGGGCGGCACTGGTGGTGGTCGGCGCCGGCGATGAAGGCTACCGGATAATCGACCGGCGCCGGATTGAACTGGTTGACGAAGCCTGGGTCAAGCATCCGTATCACGCCGCAGAGATGCTGGAACCGGACTTCGCGCGCAGGCTGGTCGAGCGCGGCATCGCCAGGGCGCAAAGAACTACCGGGCGGGAAATGCGCGCCGCCCTGCATCGCGAGCGCGAGCACGAGCATGAGATCGCCGCCTGCGCGGTGCTGGTCGGCAAGCCCATGCCGGATTGGAGCGTAGCGGAAATCATCGCCGTGCATATCCGCATGCATATGGCGGAGGGCCTGTTATTCCAGGACGCCCTGGTCCATGCCGCACAAGCCTGCGGCGCCAAGCCTGTGGCTATCCCCGAAAAACTGCTGATGCAGCAAGCCGAGCAAGTATTCGGCAGCCCGGCCAGCGTGCTGCAGGAAAATCTGACAGAACTAAGGAAGCTGGTCGGCCCCCCATGGGGGAAAGACCAGAAGGATGCGGCCCTGGCCGCGATGATAGCCTTGCAGGGCAGCCTGCATTGAACATTGAGCATGGGGGGGGCCCGGCGCCCGCCGCCACATACAGACTATTGCGCCTTCAAGGCCCGCTTGAGTATCTTGCCGGTCGCCGTCATCGGCAGGGCCGGCACGATCTCGATGATGCGCGGATACTTGTAGGCCGCCATCTTTTCCTTGCCCCAGGCAATCAGCTCGTCCGAGCTGGCTTGCGCGCCCGGCTTCAGCACCACTACCGCCTTGACCTCTTCGCCGTGCGATTCGTGCGGCACGCCGATCACGGCGACCTGGGCCAGGGCCGGATGGGTCATCAGCACCTCTTCCAGTTCGCGCGGATAGACGTTGAAGCCGCCGCGTATGATCATGTCCTTCAGCCGGTCGACCACGTAGAAATTGCCGTGTTCGTCCACCTTGCCGATGTCGCCGGTATGGAACCAGCCGTTGCGTATAGCTTCGGCGGTGGCGTCCGGGCGCTTGTAGTAGCCCTTCATCACGCAGTGGCCGCGCACCACGATTTCGCCGCGTTCGCCTACCGGCTGGGTCTCGTCGTTTTCATTCACCACGCGTACTTCGACGCCGGTCACGGGCTGGCCCACGCTGCCCGGTATAGACTGGAAATCCTGGTGGCTGAAAGTGGCCACCGGGCTGGTTTCGGACAAGCCGTAGCCTTCCAGTATCTTGATGCCGAACTTGGCTTCAAACTGGTGTATCACTTCCACCGGCATCGCCGCGCCACCGGACAGGCCCAGCCGCAGGTGGCTGGCGATTTCCTTCAGGTCGTGCTTGTCGGCGGCGCCGGGCAGGTTCAGCAGCCCGATGTACATGGTCGGCACGCCGGCAAAGATGGTGACCTTGTGCTTTTGCATCGCAGCCAGCGCCGCGTCCGGATCGAAGCGCGCCAGCAGGATCATGGTCGCGCCGGCGGCGATACAGGCGTTCATCTGCACCGTCTGGCCGAAGGTATGGAATAGCGGCAGCACCAGCAAATGGGTGTCGCGGCTGTCCAGCTTCATCAGGTTCTGGCAGATCTGGATATTCATCGCGATATTCAGGTGGCTCAGCTCCGCGCCCTTGGGGGTGCCGGTGGTGCCCGAGGTGTACAGGATCACGGCGGTGTCGTCGGCGTCGGTCAGCTCGATATTGAAAGACGGCGACCTGTCCTTCATCAGCATGCCCAGGGTTTTGCAGCCTTCTATCGGCGCCGGCTTGCCCGGATCGGCGGTGATCATCACAAAGTGCGGGCAGCTTTTCGCCTGCTGGAAGCCGTCCCAGCCTTCCTGGCCCATGGCCAGCTCGGCTGTGCCCTCAAAACACAGGAAAGCCTTGGCGTCGCAATCCTGCAGGTGATACGCCACTTCGCGCGCCTTCAGCAAGACATTGATGGGCACCACCACCGCGCCCAGCTTCAGGATGCCGTAGTAGATGATGGGGAAGTAGGGCAGGTTGGGGCAGGACAGCACGACCTTGTCGCCCTTGCCTATACCCAGCGCCATCAGGCCGTTGGCCACCTGGCTGGTGGCGGCGTCCAGTTGTGCATAGCTGAGCTTGGTCTCGCCGAAGCAGAGCGCGATTTTATTGGGCATCAGCGTCGCATTGCGGCTGAGATTGGCGGCGTAATTGATCATGGGTTGGTCTCCTGTCGAATGGACTGGCGTCGCTATTTTTATAATGTGCGATCGCCGGATGTTGGTACCGGTTATGGCCCGGTTGCGGATGATTCTACCTTATCAACATGGTACATAGTCGAAATTTAAGCGCCGCCGATTTACCCACAAAAAATGTGAGCAATCCTGTGGATAAGCTGCCGGCGGCAGGTGCAGGTGCTTGATTTTAAACAATATTGTTATCCTGCCTAAAACTCAGGCAGGTGAGGGCAAGATTGGGCCACCTCCCCCGCAGGCGGGAGAGGGCTGGGGTGAGGGGGATAAATCTGATGTAGAAGGCTAAGCTGCGTTAAGGGTCAAAATGCGGAGCCTGGATAAATCAAATTATATTTTTATTGCCCGCGGCTACCGATACTCTACATGCGTTTTACGCCGCTCTCCCTAACCCTCTCCCGCCTGCGGGAGAGGGGATGTCAAGAGCCGCCGACGGCTGCGAATTTATTTTCTAAAGCCCTGTTGACCGTGGCCATAAAATGGGATTACACTCCGGCTTCAGGTGTTTAGGGACGCCTGCCCGCACAAGAGGCTCTCACCCTAGAGTTCATCATATTTTCATTCTGATGTGATAAGCGCATGTTTCGTTTGGCGACAGCGGGGTAGCTAAAATAACGAACAGGAGCATTGTCATGTTATCCCCGTCTTCCCCTTTGGATTTACCCCTGGCCGTAGTGACCGGCGCCGGTTCCGGCATAGGTTACGCGCTTGCCCAGACTTTAGTCAGCCGTCATTTTGAAGTGATCGCGATCGACCGCGACATCAGCGCGCTGGCCGGTTTGCCCGGCTTGCAGGCGGTCGAGCTGGATGTTAGCGACGCGGCCGGCATGCAGCAGCTGGCCGACTCGCTGGCGCACCGTCCGCTCAACTATTTGTTCGCCAATGCCGGCATAGGCGCACCCGGCACCGTGCTGGGCGCGCCGCTGGCCGCCTGGCAGCAGGCCTGGGATGTCAACGTGATGGGTGCCTTGCTGAGCCTGCGCTGCTGGTGGCCGCAGCTGGTGGCAGGGCAGGGCAAGGCGGTGGCCACCGTGTCGACGGCGGCGCTGCAGAGCTATCCCGGCGCCGCGTTATACCGTGCCACCAAGGCAGCGTTGCTCAGCGCACTGGAGAGCCTGTATTACGAGGGCAAAGGCAGCGGGGTGGCGGTGCATGCGCTGTGCCCCGGTATAGTACAAAGCAATATCGCCGCCAATGCGCATAAATCCTTCCCCGGCGCTGCTGCTCTTGTTTCTGCTCCTGCCGATCCTTTTTCAGCCTGGCTGGCGCAAGCCATGCGCACGGCCGAGAGCGCCGCGCATTTTGCCGAAAGGGTGCTGGAACGCCTGGAGGACCCGCTTAGCCCGCCGCCTTTTTACTGGTTCACCCACCCTGAGGGCATGCCCTGGATAGAGGGGCGGCACCGGGCGATCCTGGGCGGCCAGCCCTTTGCCGAGTTTGGGACGCCGCCATGAACGCGCCGATTGCAGAACTGAAGACCCGCGCCCGTTTGCTGCTGAACGCGCTGGACGGCGCGCAGCCGCAAGCCCTGGCCCGTGCGCAGCAAGCCAGCAAAAAGCGCCGCTGGCCGGTGCCTGAGACCTGGCAACTGAAGCACTGCCTGAACATCGTCGCCGCCGAAGCCGGCTTCTCGCTATGGGATCATGCCAGGGCCGTGCTGGGCGGCGAGGCCCGCGCCGGCGACGACATGGGAGACTTCTGGTGCGACGCCGAGAGTGCGGTATTCCTGAACCACTGGTACGCCGACTACCAGCTGGCGCTGGATTGCCTGCACAATGAAAGCGGGCGCTTCCTGTTGCCTTACCGGCGCCAGTTTGTGGTCGCCGGCGAGCACTATGTGCGGCACCTGGGTCTGCTGCCGAACGATGCAGCCTGGCAGGCCATAGGCTACGACCTGGTCGCAGGCTATGGCAGCGCCGGCTGGCTGCAGCTGTGCGAGCAACGCTTGCAGGCCAGGCGTCCGGCCTCGCCGCAGGCTAAACCCTTGCAGGCTAAACCCTCGCAGGGAGGAGCGCATGGATAAGCTGAAGAAAGCAGAATTGAAGCTGGCCTACAAGATGGCGCTGCCGCCGCATGGGCTGTACGCGATCAGGAACCTGGCGACCGGCGCTTGCTATGTCGATGCCAGCACCAACCTGAGCGGCGCCATGAACCGGCACAAGTTTGACCTGGTGCGCGGCAACCACAGATGCAAGGCGCTGCAGCAAGACTGGACGCACTATGGTGAAGCCGGTTTTGTGATGGAAGTGCTGCAGCAGTTGCAGCCAAGGCCGGAACCGGATTTCGACTATGTGGCGGAACTGGCGACGATGTTGAAGGCGTGGCGGGAAAATAGTGCCGCCGGCATCGCCCATTTGTATAATCCGCCGGCGCTAAAATAGGCAGCGGTGATAGGCAGCGGTGCGGGAGCCGGCAGCGATGCCTGCTCTCGCACCTGCTCTCTCGTATCTGTTATTCATTCTGCCGGTGGAATATAGGGCGGGGTATACGGCCCCAGGTAGTCGCGCTTGCCTATGTTCACCCCATTGTGGCGCAGGATGTCGTGGGTGGTCGCCACATGAAAAAAGAAATTCGGCAGCGCAAAGCTGAGCAGGTAATCTTCGCCGTTGAAGCTGGGCTTGAAATCGCCAAAGCTCAGCGTGATGATGCGTGTCTCGCCGGCATCTACCTGCGCCGCGTCGACACTCTCCAGGAAATCGATCGTGTGTTCTATCCTCTCCTCCAGCTCGGCGAAGGTGGTTTCCTTGTCGGCAAAGTGGGGCGAGGGAATGCCGGTCAAACGCTCTATGGCCAGTTTGGCGGTATCGCTGGCGCGCTGCACCTGGCCGGTCAGCGACAGCATATTCGGCGCCAGCCGCGCATTGATCAAGACTTCTGAGGCAATGCCGTGCTCCTGTGCATGCGCTGAGGCCTTTTCCATCAGGGTGGCAAGCACGTCCAGCCCGCGGACAAAGACCGGGACAGAGACGCGGTACATGGACAGTGACATGATAATTCCTCCTCAAAACGGACGTTGCACTATGCACAGGCCTGGCATGCTGGCCCCTGGCCAAGCACTATTTTGATTTTACCGCTAAGCTCCCTGCTTGCAAGCTTACCTCAAAACAAACTTCGAAGAAGGAATCGTGATGAAAGCCATACTCACCGGACACACGCGCGGCCTGGGCGCTGCCGTCGCCGCCAGCCTGCTGGCACGCAATATCCCCGTGCTGGGCCTGGCGCGCGCCGGCAATGTTGAACTGGCGCAGCGCTTTCCCGCCGCGCTGACTCAAGTGGCGCTGGATTTGTCGGATACTGCGGCGCTGGCCACATGGCTGGCCGGCGCGGCCTTGCAAGACTTTCTGGCGGGCAGCAAAACCGTGTTGCTGATTAATAATGCCGGCATGCTGCAACCGGTGGGGCCGATACCGGGCCAGGAGGTGGCCGCAATCGCCCGCGCGGTCAGCCTGAATGTCGCCGCGCCGCTGATGCTGGCCAGCGCGGTCGCCGCCGCCAGTGCCGATGCCAGTGACGGCGCGGCAGAAACCCGCATCCTGCATGTCTCCAGCGGCGCTGGCCGCAATGCCATGCCGGGCTGGAGCATCTATTGCGCCACCAAGGCCGCCGTCGATCACCATGCGCGCGCGGCGGCGCTGGACCAGGCGCCCGCTGTAACAATCTGCAGCCTGGCCCCCGGCATCATTGATACCGACATGCAAGCTGAAATCCGCGCCACCCCGGTTGAAAAATTTCCCGCGCGCGAAAAGTTCGAAGCCTTCAAGCGCAATGGCGACCTGGCCACTGCCGAAGACTGCGCCAGGCGCCTGGTGGATTACCTGCTCGGTGACAAGTTTGGGCAACTGGCAGTGGCGGACTTGCGCGAGGTCAATCTCTGACGCGCCGCGGCCAAGGGCGGTTTCGCCAGGCTAGGTAAACGATCTAAACAGCACTGCGCCCCAGCGGCGCATTCACGCGCATTCACGCGCACTATTGCATGGAGAACTTATGTCTGAATTTGTATGGGTAATGGATGACGGCAAGATGGACTGGGATGAATTGTCAGAGTTGTACAGGATCGCACCGCTAGGTGACAAGCCCGCCAAGAACCTGCAGTTGGTTTTTTCCAATAGCAGGTTCAAGTGTTTCATCTATTCCGACAATACGCTGATTGCGGCAGGGCGCGCACTGGCCGACGGCCTGGATTGTTCGTATATTTGTGACGTGGTGGTGCATCCCGACTACCAGGGCCTGAAGCTGGGCAAAGCCATGGTGGAAAAACTGGTGTCGCTGTCAGCCGGGCATAAAAAAATCATCCTGTACGCCAACCCGGGCAAGGAAGGGTTTTATCGCAAACTGGGATTTCGGCCGATGAATACCGCAATGGCGATTTTTGCCAACCAGCAGCAAGCGATCGATTCCGGCATTCTGAGCTAGGAAGTCTTCACGTTGCCGGCTGCAACAGGATAGTCATCAGGAGTGCCGTATCTTCCATGGCGGTCATGGCATGCGGCACGCCGCCGGCCAGGCAGACCAGTTGGCCGGCGCTCAGCGAGCGCATGGCACCGGGAATATCCAGCTCCAGCCTGCCTTCCAGGCATTGCAGGGTAATTTCGCCGGGCACTTGGTGCGGCCGCACCAGCTTCCCTGCCGGCAAGACCATTTGGATGACTTCCAGGTGGGCCGACTTGAACAAGGCGGCCGTCTTGGCATCGCCGAGCTTGGCGCCGAGCGGAGCGATGTTGATCAGTTCGCCGGACGCCGCATGATGTAGGGCCATGGCAACTCCTTCTGTGCTTATTTATGTGCTCACGTGCAATGTGCTGGACGGGCCGGGCAGCAAGCCGGGGCGGAGCGAGACTGGATGGTTTCGGCTGCTGCGGTCGGATTATTCTGCACTCGCCGGCGCCAAAGCGCAATCGTCAACAAATCTTCAACAAATCGTCAACATACTGCGGCATGCCCTCAGGCAATCCGCCCCTTCATCAGGTAGCCGGCGGCCACGCCGATCACCAGCCCTGCCGTATGCGCCCAGTTGGCAATCGGACCCAGCAAGCCGGTCCAGCAGACCACGAACCAGACCAGCATCATGATCACGGTATTCTTGTGCAACTCAAAGCCCAGGCGCGGGCGGTAGCGCGCCTGCATCCATACATAGCCCAATAAGCCGTATACCACGCCGGACATGCCGCCGAAGTAGGGCGAGTGCGTAAAGCTGTATTGCGCCACATTGGAGGCGATGCCCACCAGCAGCACAAAGACGCTGTAAAACCAGGCTCCCTTGATGCTTTCTATCATCCTGCCCAGGTCCCAGATCCACATCAGGTTAAACACCGCGTGCACGATGCCGAAATGGATGAAGATAGGCGTCAGCAGGCGCCAGACCTGCCCGTTCATCACATCCTCATAGCCATTGCTGCCCGGGCTGGCGATATACAGGTATTGCAAGACGGCCTGCGACGTGCCCAGCCCCGACAACACGGCAACGGCGGCACAGATCGCAATCAGGATGATGGTGACGCTGGCGTTTCTGGGTAGCTGCATTTAGTTGGGCATGGTAGGGTTTATCGGAGGATCGCCGTTGCCCAGCAGTGCGATGACCTCGTCATCTTCCACCTGGGAAAAATCCTGGTAATAGTGTCCGACGCTGACAAAACGATCCGGGCTATGCAGGCAATATACAGCATCGGCATGTGACCTGATTTTTTCCAGCGTGGACGGCGGCGCCACCGGGATCGCGCACACCAGCAGTGAGGGATTTTTGGCGCGCAGCGCATGCAGGGCGGCGATCATGGTGGAACCGGTTGCCAGGCCGTCGTCCACCACGATCGCGATGCGTTGGGCCGGGTCTGCTGCGGGCTTCAGCGGTGTATATTGGGTCCGCCGTTCGTGCAGCATGGACAACTGGCGGTTTTTTTCTTCTTCCAGGTAGCTGTCCGTGGCGCCGGCTTCCCCTGCATACGGCGTCAGGTAAGTCCAGCCAGTTTCGTCTATCGCGCCTATCGCGTATTCCGGGTTGTAGGGCGCGCCTATCTTGTGCACCAGCACCACGTCCAGCTCGCCGGCCAGCCGCTCGGCGATAATTTTCCCCATCTCTACCGCGCCGCGCGGTATCGCCAGTATCAAGGGATTGCGGCCACGAAATTTTACCAGCTTGGCAGCCAATAGCTCAGCCGCATGTGCCCGGTCCGCGAAAGGGCGTTCGGATGTAAAAGGGTTTTTCATGGAAAGATTCTCCAGGGCAGGCACCCGGCACTCCTGCTGCCAGCGCCAAAAAAATGAATCAGGTAAGCCGCTCAAACGGTTTACCTGATTCATATTAGCGCTTTGACGCCGATTAGGGGAAGCGCATCGCATGTCGTTGCGCCTCACGCCACTCGGCCCGTAGCCCGGCCCCGAAGCTCCCGGCCCCGAAGCCGGTTTACTCGACGATGACGCGTTCCTTGCCCAGCGCAGAGTGCGAGCGCCGCGATTTAAAGATGGGAAAGAATAATTCCGCGATCCAGCTTTCCTTGCCGTAAGTAATATCGTCCTGCAAGCCCACGCTGTCTGGAAATTGGCGGGTAATCAAGGCGGTGCCGAACAGCACATCCCAGAAAAACAGGAAATTGCCGTAGTTGCCCTTGTAGTGGCCTATGCCGTCGTCCATCGTGATCGCATGGTGGGCATAGTGGGTGGCCGGGGTCGAGATCGTGCGCTCCAGCACCCACATCAGCGGATGCAATACGCGTATCTTGTACAGCGGCTCGTCCCAGCGCACGGCGCTGTGGGCGCCGATAATGACCAGCATCTTCAACACCAGGTAGGCCACATATACATTGCCGAAACCGAGGTAAATCAGCACTGCCGAGATCCAGATGCCGGGCATCATCGCATAATAGAAAAAATTGTTCCGATACACGATCCGTATGCTCATATACGCGGCCGAGTGGTGCGCCCGGTGCAAGGGCCACAGCAGCGGCGTATGCGAGGCGCGGTGCCACCAGTATTGGGTCATGTCGTCCGTCACCAGCAGCACCAGGAACATGCCCCAGACCGGCAGGAAGGCCAGCGCGTGGTGCTGCTTGGGGAAATACTGCAGGCCCAGCCAGTTGACGCCGAGGAAAATCGCCGGCTGTATCAAGACCAGCAGCAACAGCAGCATGACCGACTCGATTTTCCAGTCGTCGCGCGCCGCGCCCAGCTTCCTGAAGCGTCCGGAAAAAATTTCCAGCGCCGCGAAGCCGAGGAAGATCAGGGTGATGCAGATGGTTTGGATGGGATTCATGGCGGTCTATTGTCTCTTATCAGGCGGGTTGGTCTTCAGGCGATTTTTTTAAGCAGCTTCAGCATCAGCTCGAACGCTTTGCCATAGGGCGGGTATAACAGCGGTATTCCATTCAGCCTGCTCTGGAAAAAAACCGGTTTTTCCTTGCTGAAAGTACGGAAGCCGTACTCGCCGTGGTAAGCGCCGTTGCCGCTGGGGCCGACACCGCCGAAGGGCAGTTCCTCCTGGCCGACATGCCACAGGCAATCGTTGATCGTGACGCCGCCGGAGATGGTGTGGCTGAGTACGTGGTCGCGCTGGTGCTGGTCGCTGCCGAACCAGTACAGCGCCAGCGGGCGCGGATGCCGGTTGATGTAGTGGATGGCCTCGGCCGGGTCCTGATAAAACATCACCGGCAGCAGCGGGCCGAAAATCTCTTCCTGCATGATTGTCATCTGGTCGTTGACGTCCAGCACCAGGGCTGGAACCATCCTGTGGTCCATGCCTTGTTGCTGCGCTTTTAAGGGACTCATGGGAATGATCCGGGCGCCCTGGGTGCGCGCATCGTCCAGCAAGTGTTGCAAGCGCAGGAAGTGCCGGCCGTTGATGATGCTGGTGTAATCGGGATTGTCCAGGTAGCTGGGGAACAGCTTGGCCGCCGCCAGCAGCATGGCGGCGATGAATTCTTCCCGATTCTTTTGCGGGACAAAGACATAGTCAGGCGCGATGCAGGTCTGGCCGGCATTGAATAGTTTCCCGTGAGCCAGGCTCATTGCCGCTTTCTGCAGGTCGCAGGAAGCGTCCAGGATCACCGGGGATTTACCGCCCAGTTCCAGCGTCACCGGGGTCAGGTTGCGCGCCGCAGCCTGCGCCACCAGTTTTCCTACCGCGGTAGAGCCGGTAAATACCAGGTGGTCGAACGGCAATTCTGTAAACGCCTGGCCGACCGCAGTGCCGCCGGTAACCACCGCAATTTCATCTTCGGCAAAGCTTTCCGCGACGATGCGCTGCAGGAGTTCGGAAAAGCGCGGGCTAAGCTCGGACGGTTTGATCATCACCCGGTTGCCGGCAGCGATCGCGCCTATGGTCGGGAAGAGCGACAGCTGATACGGATAGTTCCATGGTGCCACCACGCCGACCACGCCCAGCGGCTGGCGCAGGATGCGGTTGTAGGCTGGCCGGTACTGCAGGGAAGTTGCGGCGCGCTGCGGTTTCATCCAGCGCCGCAGGTGGCGCATCGCGTGTTTGATGGTGGACTGGGCCATCATGATTTCCGCCAGTTGCGTTTCTTGCGCGGCGCGGTGGCCGAAGTCTTGGCCGATGGCGGCGACGATGTCGTCGGCATGTTTCTTTGTCATCGCCAGCAATCGCGCCAGCCTGTCCAGCCTGACATGGCGGGACGGCGCCATATCCGCCAGGTAAGCCTGTTTTTGCAAAGCAAGCAGGCGCTGTGCCTCTGCAATGGACGTGCCTGCCTGCTGCAAGACTGCACTCATTGTTGTCTCCGGTAATTGTGATTGATTATTTGTAATCGCTATCTGAAGTAGCGTATGCAGCCATTTTTCTCTTGATTAGAAATGCTGTCCAATGCATTATTCTTGATAAGGTAATGATTTATACTCATTGGAGACGGGGAACAGAGCATGGACTTACGGAAACTGCGCCACATGGTGGTCTTGTCCGAAGAATTGAATTTTGCGCGGGCCGCCAGGAAAGTGCACCTGACCCAGTCGGCGCTCAGCCGCAGCATCCAGAGCCTGGAAGAGGAGCTGGGCGGCAAGTTGTTCGACCGCGACCTGCATGGCGTGGCGCTGACGGCGATAGGCCAGCAAGTGCTGAAGCGCGCCCGCGAGCTGCTGATGAACGCCGGCAACCTGCAGCAGGAGGTGGCCCAGATGCAGCAATGCGAGCTGGGCGACGTCAGGCTGGGCGCCGGGCCGTTCCCGGGGGCGACCTTCCTGCCACCCATCCTGGCCGAACTGGCGCGCGACCATCCGCGCCTGTGTGTAGAAGTGGAAATCAATAACTGGGAATACCTGGTGCAGCACCTGCAAGACGAACGCATGGAGTTCTTTATCGCCGATGTGCGCGACATCGCCGAGAGCAGGAAGCTGACGATCCAGCGCTTTGCCCGCCAGTACGGCGGCTTCTTTTGTCGCGCCGGCCACCCTTTATTGTCGGGGGCCATACGGCACCCCAGCGAGGTACTGGCGTATCCGCTGGCTTCGGTACGGCTGCCGGTTAGTGTGAAGGAAGACGTGATGCGCTATCTGGAATTGGCGGCGACGGACGAGCTGGCTTTGAACCTGATTTGCGATAATCCCGGCGTACTCCGCTATGTCGCGCTGCATAGCGACAGCGTCTTGCTGGCCACCTATGCGGCAGTCAGCGCGGAACTTGCCGCCGGCAGCCTGATCGCGCTGCAAGTGCCGAACCAGCCGGCCCTGTTTGCCGAAATGGGCGTCGTCACGCTGGCCGGGCGCACGCTGTCGCCAGCCGCGGCCTGGCTGGTGGAGCGCATGCGCAGCTACGCCGACCAGTTGGCGGCCCGCTTTACGCCAGTGGGCGTAGTTAAGGAGATTACGCCAGTGGGCGTAGCCGAGAAGATCACGCCTGTGGAGGTAGCCAAGAAGAGCAAGGGCAGGACGTAGTTTTGCGCGGCTTCAAAATCGACAGGCTACTCCTAATATGAGTTGGTGTTAATTTTACAATGTTTCGTTATAATAACATTTGCGCGCAAAATTAAACCGTAAGCAGCGATTGCCTGCACCAGCTGACCCAGTCCACGAGCCCTTATGCCAAATGATCACCCTGAAGTTGCTTCCGATGTCGTTTCAAACGCGGGGCTGCAAGACAGGGCCCTGCCTGCCGACATCTCCGGCCACCTCGCCAGCCACGCCTACCGCCAGCCGGCCGAACCTGGCGCCGACACTGGTGCCGACGCTGGCGGCAATCCGCCGCTGCTGGCGGCCGTCCCGGAAAAGCATGCCTTTGTTTTTACCGGCAGCGGCGGCGAATATTTCCGTATCTGGATAGTCAACCTGTGCCTCAGCCTTGCCACGCTGGGGATTTATTCGGCCTGGGCCAAGGTAAGGCGGCTGCAATATTTCGACCGCAATACGCAATTGGGCGGCGCCGTATTCAACTTCCATGGCGACCCCAGGGCCATACTCAAGGGGCGCATAGTCGCGCTGGGATTACTGGCGGCCTACCACTATGCCTTCGGTTTCTCCAAGGTCTTCGGCGTGGCGGTAGTGGCTTTCTTGTTGCTGGCATTGCCGTGGATGATGCGTAGCGCCTTGCGCTTCCGCTTGCGCAATACCAGTTATCGCGCGCTGCGCTTTAATTTCGGCGGTTCGCTGGCCGGCGCCTATGCGACCTACCTGCCCATGCTACTGCTGGTCCTGGCGCCCGGCGCCCTGGTGGCCCTGTTCCCCGCGCAGGTGTGGTGGGCCAGCCTCAGTGGCTTGCTCTACCTGGCCTGGCCCCTCATGCACGCCTATATCAAACGCTACCAGCACCGCAACCTGCAGTTCGGTTCCTCGTCCGCCACATATTCGGTATCCGGTTTCAAGTTCCTGAGGCCCTATTTTATTGCCGGTGTACTTGGTTTCCTGGGAATGGTGATCCTGGGCATGTTCATCGGCGCCGTAGTCGGGGTGGCGTCGACGGATGCCGGCATATTCGGCCGTATCCGCAGCCACGGCCTGGGCGGCAAGGATTTTTGGCTGGCAGCCATCATGCTCTTCGGCTTATTGATCTCCGGGTATCTGGCCTACCTGGCGATGGGGCCCTATCTGCAGGTCCGCATTGCCAACCTGGTGTGGTCCAATACCCGTTTCCCGCAGGTGGAAATCCACTCCGAGCTGCGCGCCTGGCCCTTTATCCGGCTGCAGGCCGGCAACCTGGCACTGACCTTGTTGACGCTGGGCCTGTTCCGCCCCTTTGCGGTGGTGCGTGCCTACCGCTATCGGCTGCAGCATATGGCGGTGACCACCAGTTGCGGTTTTGAGCAATTACTGGCCGCTGAGCACCAGCGCGCCGGCAGCGCCAGCGGCGACAGCGCCGCGGAGTTCCTCGGTTTTGATCTTTCCTGGTAGGGGTTGCAGATGATTTCGGCAAATTATTTCGACAGCAGCAACGGCAAGCTGCACCAGGTTGACATGAGCATCATCAACGGTGCGGTCTCGCTTTTCGGTGCGGATATTACCCGGCGTTTCTTGTTGCGGACGGTGCGATTGCAAGAGCCTTTTCAGCATGCGCCGTGCATACTCAGTTTTGCCGACGGTTCGCATTGCGAGGTGCACGATGCCCAGCACAAGGCCACGCTGTTAAAGACATTTAGCTACCGCAAATCTTTGGTGGTCCGCTGGCAGGATAAATGGCTAGGGGCACTGGCCGCGATCGTGATCATGCTGGCAGCGCTGCTTGCCGGCTATTTCTGGGGTATCCCCTGGGTCGCCGACCGCGGCGCAATGCTGGTTCCCCAGTCTGTCGAGAAAAGCCTGGGCGACGAGGTCCTGGCCGGCCTGGACAAAGCCCTGTTGCGGCCCAGCAGCCTGAGCCAGGAACGGAGACAGCAGGCGCAGGATATCTTTACCCGTATCCAGCCGGCGCATCCCAGGATGCCGCTGCGGCTGGTATTTCGCGATGCCAAGGCAGTCGGCCCGAATGCATTTGCGCTACCGAACGGGACCATCGTCTTGACTGACGCCATGGTGATGCATATTACCGGGGTGGGCAGCGACCTCAGCGGCTTCCTGGCGGATGAATTGGCCGGCGTACTGGCGCATGAAATCGGGCACGTGCAAAACCGGCATGCGCTCAGGAATTTGCTCAGGAGTTCGATGCTGGCCGTCTTGTCCGGCACCTTGTTCGGCGACTTCAGCGCTGTAGCGGCGGGTGCGCCGCTGATGGTATTGCAAGGCCAGTATTCGCGCGAAATGGAAACCGAGGCCGACGATTTCGCAGCCGCGCTGCTGAAGCAGCACAACATCTCGCCGTCGCATATGGCGGACTTGTTCGAATCGCTGGACAAGGCCGGCAAGCGCAATCCGCTGGGGCAGATGCCAAGCTGGATGCGCACCGCGACCGATTATGTCGCGAGCCACCCGCCGACGGCGGAAAGAATAGCCCGCATGCGCCAGGCGGCGGGGCAGTAGCCTCTCCCGGGCCTGATGGCCTGCAGTAAATCTGGTAAGCCTGGTCAGCCTTGCTGCAATGCAAGGTCAAACTTGCGAATCCACAATTTCATCCTATAGTGCAGGCGTGGAGCAGCGCTCCGCTGCCCGGCGATTTTCAAAAAAACAGCTTGCAAATAGTGCACTGGGCAGCATCTGAGAATAAAAGCTCGCGGGTGCTTGAGACCTGTTACATTGGGTGCAGGAAATGATTTAGCAGATAAGCAGTTGCATTAGCTAAGCAGCTGCGAGCGATGTCTGCCAGATGCCGCGATTTGACGCAGATCAAGATGCTTGGCGCAATATCAACATATAGTCACGATCAACACTGTCATCGCGCATAGGGGTATAAATGGATTCTTTATTGTTCTCGGGCTTGCTTGACCTGCCCTGGTGGGGCCTGGTCCTGGTTGCTCTGGGCCTGACCCACATTACCATCGCATCGGTCACCATCTTCCTGCACCGGCACCAGGCGCATCGCGCGCTGGACCTGCATCCGCTGGCGAGCCATTTTTTCCGCTTCTGGCTGTGGCTGACCACCGGCATGGTCACCAAGGAGTGGACTGCGATCCATCGCAAGCACCACGCCAAATGCGACACGGCAGAAGACCCGCACAGCCCGCAGATACTCGGCATCAACCGCGTGCTGTGGGGCGGGGTGGTGCTATATGTCAAGGAAAGCCACAAGCCGGAAACCATGGAGCGCTATGGTCAGGGTACCCCGGATGACTGGCTGGAACACAATGTCTATTCGCGCTACATGATACTCGGCCTGACCCTGATGGGGCTGGCCAACGTGCTGTTGTTCGGTCTGGTGCCCGGCCTGCTGATACTGGCGACGCAAATCGTCTGGATTCCTTTCTGGGCCGCCGGCGTGATCAACGGCCTCGGCCATTTCTGGGGTTACCGCCACTGGTCCACTCAAGATGCCAGTACCAATCTGTCGCCGTGGGGCATACTGATAGGCGGCGAGGAACTGCACAATAACCACCACGCCTATCCTACCTCGGCCAAGCTCTCCAGCAAATGGTATGAGTTCGACATAGGCTGGATGTATATCCGCTTGCTGGAAATAGTCGGGCTGGCCAGGGTCAAGCATATTGCGCCGATACCGCAATTCGCCAAGCCCAAGTCTACCCTCGACCTCGATACCCTGCAGGCGATCATCCGCTGCCGCTATGACGTACTGGCGAAGTATGCGCTGTCGCTGAAACGCACCTATGCCGAAGAGCTCGATAAGCTGCGCCGGCATTCGCCGAGCGAAGCGCAAGCCCTGCAAACCGTCCGCCGCTTGCTGCAGCGTGACAATGACAGCCTGCATGAGCTGGACCGCGCCCAGCTCAGCCGGGCGCTGGCGAATTCGCATGCGCTGCAGACCATGTATGCCATGCGGCATGAACTGGCCGCAGTGTGGGGACGCTCCAGCGCCTCCACCGAACAGCTGGTCAAGCAATTGCAGGACTGGTGCCATCGCGCGGAAGCCAGCGGCATTGCTCCGCTGATCGAATTTTCGCAACGCTTGCGCAGCTATATATAAACTGCGTTGACCTGCACTGAACTGCGCTTGCCGTAGCGAAACTTGCGTCGCCAAGCTGTAGTTAGGATAAGGCAGGCCGGGTCCATCCGGCCCGGCGGTTTTAAAGGTGAATTACCGCACAGAGCGATACAGCGCAACAGGGCAAACTCCGTTCACGCATTCCCATTTTTTTTCTGTGAACGGAGAAAATCATGACCAAATCCTCGACTCGTTATACTTACGGCGGCGCAATGGTGGCGTGCGCTTTACTTGCCTTGTTATCAGGCTGCAATAAACCCCAGGATACCGACGTAGCCGGCCCCGCGGCGGCTGTCGGCGCCCAGGTCGACGATGCCATGATCACCAGCAAGGTCAAGGCAGCGCTGGTGGCGGACGAACCCGTAAAAAGCCTGGAGATCAAGGTCACGACCAACAAGGGCAAGGTGATGCTGAGCGGTTTCGCCGACAATCAAAGCCAGATTGATCGTAGTATCATGGTAGCCAAGGGCATAGAGGGCGTGGCCGGTGTCGACAACCAGCTCAGCCTGAAACAAGGTCAGCAGAGCGTAGGCAACAAGCTGGACGACAGCGTGATTACTACCCAGGTCAAGGCGGCGATGCTGGCCGATCCGGATATGAAGAGCCTGGACGTATCGGTCACCACCAGGAAGGGCGAAGTGCAGCTCAGCGGCTTCGTCGATAACCCCGCCCAGCTGGCACACGCAGTGGAAGTCGCCAAGACCGTGGACGGCGTCGGCAACGTGGTCAACCACATGAGCGTGAAGAAGTAGTTGGCGCTGCAGGTCCCTGCAGCGCGGAGGAGTCAACATGAATACCGAAACGACTGCAAGGCCTGAGGCCGATCCTCGGCATAAACAGGGCGGGGCCACTCCCGCCGCTGCGGATAAGAAAGCGCAGAAAGCGCAGAAAGCGCACGCCGAAGACGTGCTGGATGAGGCGCTGGACGAGAGCTTTCCGGCCAGCGACCCGATCGCTGTCACCATTTCAAAGGCGCCCAAGAAAACGCCTTGAAGCCTTTGGACGCGTTGGACAGCATACCCGCTAATTCGGGCGCAATTGCTCGACCAACTCTCCCAGCGCCGCCGTCGATATGCCGTCCAGCTCGGGCGAGCGGCGTTCTATTTCGTTGGCCAGGTCGCCGAATAGCCAGTCTATCTCTTCCAGCATGTCGCGCAACTCCGCCAGGATCTGTGCATCGTTTCCTGCGATAGCCGCCATGCCCTGGATGTCGCCTGGATCAAAACCGGCTTGCAGGATCAGCCTGCGTATCCCGTCCATTCTTTCAAACAGGAAGCCCAAAGGCGAATTGTTCGGGGTAGCCGACACCCCCTGGGATTCCAGCATTTTGCTGAGCGTGAACCACGTGCCCAGCAATTTGGCCAGCTTATCCAGTTGGGCTGCAGTGTCCAGCTCCGTTACCGCCTCTGGCGTTTCATGGTCCGGCGCGCGTATCAGGTCGCGCAGTGCATTGACTATCTCCGGGGCGAAGCGGGTTTGCCCCATCCTGAGCAGCATGTCCAGGCGTTTCGGCTCAAGGCGGTCGATGACCGCTTCCGCCACGTCGGCCACCGCCAGCACTTTGGCCAAGCTGGATATCTGGGCAGATTTCAAGCCGTAAGGGTAGCCGCTGCCGTCCAGTCTTTCGTGGTGCTGCAGCACAGCCTGGGCCTCCGCCGGAGAAAAATCCTTTATTTCTTTCAGCAACAAATAGCTGGTAATAGGATGCACGTGCAGGTAGCGTCTTTCTTCCGGAGCGATCTGGTGCGAGGCTGCCAGCAGGGCAGGGTCGGTGTGCAATTCACCCATGTCGTGGCAGAGCGCCGCCAGCAAGAGTAGCGGCAATTCGCTGGCCGGCAGCTTAAGGCGTTGTCCCAGCGCAAAGGCGATCATCGCGGTGCGCACGCTGTGCTGAAACAAATCCGGGCGTTGTGTCTGCATCACCGTCAGGCGGGTAGGCAAGGGTGCCGGCAGATGCAAGCTCGCCAGCTCGTGCTTTACCGCCAGCGGATCGCCGCCGCGCGCCGCCAGGCTGGCCATCCGAGCGTCACGCTCCAGTAGCCGGCCGGCCTCCCGCGACAACTCTGCGGCGTCGACCGCGCGTTCCAAAGCCAGCGACGAGTCTAGCGATACTGTCAATTTGTGTTGCACCAGACGGTCGAATTGCTTGCGGTTGATACGCGCGCCCTTGGCCAGCAACTTCATGCCATTGGTGGCGTAGACGTCGTCGTTGACCATGATTACCTGTTCCTCGCCCAACTCCGTGACGGCGTGCAGGTAATGCGGATTCTCCCCGGGAGGTTCCGGCAAATCAGGACTGGGCAGGCTATCGGCTGTTGATGTCATTGTGGGAACCCTGGTCTATCTTGCTCGAAATCATGCATACCACCATAGGCTCACATCATCGTGAATAGATGTGCATTTCTACAGGGTAACAATGGATCACTGTGGAATTCTTGATCCATATCAATTTTGCGGCAACGCGGCAGCCATGCTTATCCCAGCCTGCGGGATGTACTGTTATATCAATAATTGAGTATTGTTTGCAGCATACTCAATTTCAAGTCCTGAGTTGCAAAAATATTCACTCTGCAGTTGTATTATCTGCATTTCTAAAATACAATAATTTCGTAAAATTCGCATGATGCGCCCGGCACACTGAGCTTCATCATCCAGAAATACCGATGTCGCTTCGATCTATGGTATCTACTCGATGAGTGTGAACTTCGACCAACTGCTCGTGAGTCAAACTCCCGATGCCATCGTCATCACTAATCTTGACGGTCGTGTCGTGTATTGGAATGCGGGCGCGCAATCGATATTCGGGTATGCGAGCGACGAAGCGGTAGGCCACAGCCTGGACCAACTGGTGATACCCGCAGACCGTATTGAAGCCGAAACCGTACTGCTTCAAGATGCAGGTAATAATGGCTCGTCCACCTATGAGTCCATCCGGCGCCGCAAGGATGGATCTTTGATCCACGTCGACATTTCCTCCAAAACCATATGCAATGCCCAAGGTGAGCCGGAGTTCATCTTGACCAGCCAAAAAGACGTCACCGATATCAAGGTGCTGCGCGACGCCAAGCTGGTCGAAGCCAGGTATCGCGACCTGCTGGAATCCGCCCCCGACGGCATCGTGATGGCTAATCCCATGGGGCGCATCGTACTGGTCAACAGCCAGGCAGAAAAATTATTCGGCTACGAGCGCGGCGAGCTGCGCGGCAAGCCCATCGAAGTGCTGTTGCCAGAACGTTTTCGCGGCTCCCATGTCGGTCATCGCTCGCATTATTTTTCGCAACCGCGTACGCGATCGATGGGTGCGGGTCTGGAGCTGTATGGTTTGCGCAAGGACGGTAGCGAATTTCCGGTAGAGATCAGCCTGAGTCCTTTGAATACGGACGAAGGCACCCTGGTGATGAGTGCGATACGCGATATCAGCGAACGCAAGAGGGCTGAAAAGAAATTTCGCGGACTATTGGAGTCGGCGCCGGATGCCATCGTGATTGTCAACAGCAAGGGCGATATCGTCCTGGTCAATTCGCAGACTGAAAAATTGTTTGCTTATCCGCGCGAAGAATTGCTCGGCAAGAAAGTAGACGTGCTGGTTCCCGAACGATTTCGCGACAAGCATCCAGGACACCGTGACGGCTTCTTCACGACTCCGCGTCCGCGCTCGATGGGGGCGGGCCTGGAACTGTTTGGCATGCGCCGGGACGGCACCGAATTCCCGGTGGAAATCAGCCTCAGCCCCTTGGAAACCGAAGAGGGTACCCTGGTGTCGAGTGCGATACGCGATATCAGCGACCGCAAGCAAATCGAGCGCGCCTTATCGGATAAAAATATAGAGCTGCAAAATGCGGCGGAAGCCAAGAATCGCTTCCTTGCCAATATGTCGCATGAATTGCGCACCCCCTTGAATGCCATTATCGGATTTACCGGTACCTTGCTGATGAGATTGCCGGGGCCGCTGAATGACATTCAGGCCAAGCAGCTATCCACCGTTCAGTCCAGCGCGCGCCATCTGCTTTCACTGATCAATGACCTGCTTGACCTGGCTAAAATCGAATCCGGCAAACTGGAACTGCAATTTGAATCGCAGCTGTGCTCCGCTGTCATAGAAGAAGTGATTAATACCCTGCGCCCCCTGGTCGAGAAAAAAGGCTTACAGATACGCGTGGAGTTGCCGGAGTCGGAAATGCCGGTCCACACTGACTACCGATCCCTGAGCCAGATCTTGATCAATCTGACCAACAACGCCATCAAGTTTACCGAGAAGGGCGAAATCGCGATTGTTCTTGAACAAAAAAAGGATGAGAACGCGGTCATCACGCTCATCCGGGTCAGCGATTCCGGATGCGGCATCAAGCCTGAAGATCAGGCCAAATTATTCCAGGCGTTTACCCAGATCGACTCGTCGTCCACGCGCAAATTTGAAGGAACCGGCCTGGGCCTGCACCTCAGTCAAAAGCTGGCCGAATTGTTGCAAGGATACATTTCCTTTGAAAGCGAATTCGGCAAAGGCAGCTCATTCACTTTGGAAATGGCGCAGGTACACTAATATCATGGCCAATATAGTCGTCATCGAAGATACGCCGGCCAACCTTGAGTTGATGTGTTATTTGCTTGACGCCTTCGGCCACCAGGTACTTACCGCAACCGACGGCGACGAAGGCCTGGAATTAGTCAAGCGAACCTTGCCCGACCTGGTTATTTGCGACGTGCACTTGCCCAAGGTAGACGGTTATGAAGTGGCGCGCAACCTGAAGGCCGATCCCGGCGTTGCCGGTATCCCGATACTGGCGGTCACCGCCCTGGCCATGGTCGGCGACCGCGAAAAGGGATTGCAAGCGGGATTTGACGGTTACCTGTATAAGCCGATAGAACCGGAAAACTTTGTCGCGGAGGTGGAGCGTTTCCTGCATGCCGACCGCCACGGTACACCGCCACAGCCGCAAGCGATACAGTACTTCTATGGTCTTGACAACGGCCATCCCCAGCGCGGAAAAATACTGGTGGTCGATGATTCTCCGGTCAATCGCGAGCTGTTTCGCGACCTGCTCGAACCCATGGGTTACGAAGTATGGCTTACCTCCAGCGCGGCCGAAGCTTACGTGCGGGCTTGCCTTAGCGCGCCGGATCTGATCCTGTCCGACATACACATGCCGACAGAAGACGGATTCAGTTTTTTTCGCCGCGTAAAGATGAATCCAAAAATTTCTGAGGTCCCCTTTGTGTTCATCTCTTCAACCGC
>JAZJYH010000001.1:0-22280 GCA_040390485.1 Pseudomonadota bacterium | reverse complement strand
TGGCCTTGCGCTGGTAGCCCAGCATCAAATTCATCATCACCGAAAAATCCTTGACCACGCCGTCGCGCAAGCGGTCTTCCGGGATATGCGAAATGCCGAGGCGGCGGAACTCCGCCGGCAAGCCGTCGGCATCGCGGCGGCGGCCAAACGGCAAGAGCTTGTCCAGGAAGCTGATCTTGCCCTGGCTGGGCAAGCGCATGCCGCTCAGGATTTCCAGCAATTCGCTCTGGCCGTTGCCGGAGACGCCGGCGATGGCGACGATTTCACCGGCGCGGATATTAAAATTGATATTGTCCAGCAGGGTGACATTCTGGCCGTTTTTTAGATTTAGGCCTTCCACCTGCAAGACCGTGGCGCCCGGATTGTAGGCGGCGCGCGGCAGCTGGGTTTCTATGGGGCGGCCGACCATCATATTGGCCAGCTCTTCCTTGTTGGTATTGGCGGTTTGCACCGCGCCGACCACGCGGCCGGCGCGCATCACCGTGACATTGTCGGTAATCGCCAAAATCTCTTGCAGCTTGTGCGTGATCAGGACGATGGTCTTGCCTTGCTGCTTGAACAGGCGCAAGACCTCGAACAGCGACTCGGTTTCCTGCACCGTCAGCACCGCGGTAGGCTCGTCCAGGATCAGGATATTGGCGCTGCGGTAGACCTGCTTCAGGATTTCCACCCTTTGCTGCGCGCCTACCGACAGGTCTTGTATTTTTGCCAGCGGGTCGATATCGAGCGAATAGCGCTGGCAGATTTCCCGCAGCTTGGCTTCGATCTCGGTGCGGTGCGCTTTCAGGCGCACGCCGCCTTCGGCGCCCAGCATGACGTTGTCCAGCACCGTCATGTTTTCCACCAGCATGAAGTGCTGGTGCACCATGCCTATGCCCAGGCGTATCGCTTCCTGGCTATTGCGGATATGGCGCTCTTCGCCGTTCAGCAAGATCTGCCCGCTGTCGGCCTTGTAATAGCCGTACAATATGCTCATCAGGGTCGACTTGCCTGCACCGTTCTCGCCGATCACGCCATGTATCGATCCCTGCGCGATGGAAAAGCTCACATCGGCATTCGCTTGCACTGCTCCGAAGCGTTTGGAAATTTGTCGAAATTCTACTGCTGGCTGCATGCTGATCACTAAGTAGGTTCAGGGAAGGTCGCGGAAACGGCAAGGGTTGCACCCTTGCCGGCTGGCCTGGTTCAGATTGGGCACTTATTGTTTTCGCGGTAGTCGACTACCTTGACCTTGCCGCTGATGATGTCCTGTTTGGCCGCGTTGACCCGTTTTTCGATGTCGGCGCTGATCAGGCTGCGGTTATCCTTGTCCAGCGCCCAATCCACGCCGCCTTCTTTCAGGCCCTTGTTGGTGGTGCCGGCGGTCCAGGTGCCGTTCTTGATCTGCATGAAGCTGTCATACACTGCATTGTCTACCCGCTTCATCATCGAGGTCAGCATCGTGCCCGGATGCAGGTAGTTCTGGTTGGAGTCAACGCCGATGGCCAGCTTGCCTTTTTCCTTGGCCGCCTGCAGCGTGCCCATGCCGCTGCCGCCGGCGGCGGCGAATACCACGTCGACCCCGCGCTCAAACTGCGCGCGCGCCAGCTCGCTGCCCTTGGCCGGATCGTTCCAGGCGGTCGGCGTGGTGCCTACCATATTTTGCGTGACGTCGATCTTGGCGTCCACCGACTTGGCGCCCTGCGCATAGCCGCAAGCAAAGGAGCGTATCAGCGGGATGTCCATGCCGCCGACAAAGCCGACTTTCTTGGTCTTGCTGGCCAGCGCTGCGGCCACACCCACCAGGTAGGAGCCCTCTTGTTCCTTGAACAGCACCGAGTTCACATTGGGGCCGGCCGCGACGCTGTCGATGACGACGAACTTCACCTTCGGGAATTCCTTGGCAACCGTCTGTACCGCCTGGCCCTGGGCGAAGCCGATGGCGGCGATCAGGTCCATGTTTTTGCGGGCCAGATTGCGCAGCACCTGTTCGGTTTGGGTATCACTGCCGACCTGGACTTCCAGGTAATTGATCTTGGTTTCTTTCTTGAAGCGATCTGCGCCTTCGGATGCCGATTGGTTGAAGGACTTGTCAAACTTGCCGCCCGCATCGTAGACCACGGCCAGCTTGGGATCGGCCGCATGAGCGTTGACCGCGCTGGACAGGCTGACAACCACGCCGGCGACGGCGAAACAGAGGCTATTGAGTTTCACGCGGTTCAATTTCATGTGTAATCCTAATCCCGATAGAGGTTATTGAGAGCTTACCGCCCAGGGTAGCGGCTACCCTGGATAATTTCTAAACGCCGGCCGCAGCCGTTGTTGTCACCGCTATTGCTGCCACGATTGCCGCCACTACGGCAGCCATTGTCGCAGCTATTGCCACTCTTCGCGCGTGCAGCGAACCATCAGCAAGCTAGCACGAAGTCTGCCAGAAAAACGCCTAGGCAACTCCCTGTTTCTGTGCGGTTTGTATCCGGTTTGTAACTATTTAAGCAAAGCCAGCAAATTCGCATAGGCGTCCTCGAACTGCTGCAAGCCTGCCTGCAGTAAATCCTCGCCTATCTGCTCCAGCAAGATGCCCTTATCGTGCAGCTGGCCGAGCACTTGTTGCGCTTCGTGGACGTCTGCGGTCAAAGTCTCGTGTGCCTCGCCGTGGTCGCAGAAAGCGGCCAGAGTGGCATCCGGCACCGTGTTGACGGTGTCCTTGCCTATCAGCTGCTCCACATACAGCACGTCGCGCAAGGCCGGGTTCTTGGTGCCGGTACTGGCCCATAACAGCCGTTGCGGCTGGGCTCCGGCTTGCGCCAATGCCGCAAAACCGTCCTGCACCCCTTGCTGCCAGTTGCTATAGGCAAGCTTGGCAGCGGCTATCGCGGCTTTTCCAGCCAAGTCCTGCAAACTGGCATCGGCCAGTTCTGCCAATTGCTTGTCCACCACCACGTCGATGCGGCTGATGAAGACACTGGCCACGCTGGCGATGTGCGCAAGCGGCAAGCCGGCGTCCGCACGGCGCTGCAAGCCATGCAGGTATGCGGCTTGCACTTTCGCCAACTGGCCGGCGCCAAAGATCAGCGTCACGTTGACATTGATACCGGCGTAGATCACTTCCTCCAGCGCCAGTATGCCGGCCGCGGTCGCCGGGATCTTGATCATGGCATTCGGCCTGGCTATCTCTTGCCACAGACGGCGCGCAGCGGCGACAGTGCCGGCGGCGTCGTGCGCCAGCCTGGGAGACACTTCAAAGCTGACAAAGCCGGCCTTGCCCTGACTACCCTGATAGACGGCGGCGAGCAAGTCGCAGGCCGCTTGTACGTCGGGCAAGACCAGGTGTTCGAAACGGCTTTCGAGCTCAGGATGTGCCGCTTGCAATCTCGGTAATTCTGCCTGGTAGGCGGCGTCGTTGCGGATGGCATTATAAAAGATTGCCGGGTTGGACGTGACGCCGGCGATGCCGTCTTCCTCTATCCAGCGCGCCAGTTCTCCCGACTGCAATAATCCGCGGCTCAGGTTATCCAGCCAGATTTGCTGGCCCAGGGCGGCCACGGCCTGCAATCTGCTGCCGCTAACCCTGATGTTCGTATCGTCTCTCATGCTGATGCTCCCTGGCTCCAGGCCTGGTTTTGATGTTGAAGCGCAGGCCGGTTCAGTGTGCCGCGCGGCTGCACATGAATTGCTCGACCTCGCTACGCAGCGGGATAGAAGTCTGCGCGCCCAGCTTGGTCACGGCCAGCGCCGCCGTGTATTGCGCCTCGGTGCTGGCGGCGATCAGGTCCAGGCCCTTGGCGATGCCGACCGCAAAGGCGCCGACGAAGGTGTCGCCGGCGGCGGTGGTGTCGACCACCTCGACCTTGATCGCCGGGATAAATTGACTAGGGCTGCCGCCATTGCTCGCGTCGGTGACGCAGACGCCGTGCTCGCCCATGGTCAATAGCACCACGGCCGCGCCGCGCTGCAGCAGCTTCGCCGATGCGCGTTGCGCGCTGTCCTGGTCGCTGACCTGGATGCCGCTCAGCTGCGAGGCTTCGGTTTCATTGACGACCAGGTAATCCACCTGCGCCAGCAGATCGTCGCTGAGGGCCTGCACAGGGGCCGGGTTCAGGATGACCTTGACGCCGTGCTGCCTGGCAAGCTGGATCGCGCGGGTCACGGTGGCCAGCGGTGTTTCCAGTTGGCACACCAGTAATTGTGCGGAAGAAATCGCGGATTGCGCCGCTTCTACATCCGCTGCCGACAAGCTGGCATTGGCGCCGGCTGCCAGCACGATGCTGTTATCGCCGGCATCGGTGACGATGATGCCCGCCACCCCGGTGGCTACGTCTACAACCGCGGACAGGTTGCTGACATCAATACCGTCATTGGCCAGGCAGCGAAGTGAGTACTGACCAAAACCGTCGTCGCCGATGCGGCCGATAAAGGCCACAGCGGCGCCCTGGCGTGCGGCCGCGACGGCCTGGTTGGCGCCTTTGCCACCCGGTATCTGGCGAAATTCATGACCGCTCAAGGTCTCGCCAACTGCCGGCATGCGCGGCGTACGGAACACCAGATCCATGTTGACGCTACCAACAACAGCGATGCGTGGCTTCATTTAAATCTCTCGCAAAAGGGCAAAGCCAGCGGGCTGGCAAAAACGGGTAAAAAATACAGGCAAATCCAGGGCGGCCCAAGCAATTGCTGCTGTTGAACGGCATTCCGCAATTTGGCTAAAAGGCAAAAAAATAGGCCGCGCAATCGTTTGCGTAGCCGATTCTCTATTTAACTATGGCGCGGCAAAGCAAGTCAAGAATTAATTCCCAGGGTAATACTTTTTAGACGCATTCGCCAAAACAATTGCGCTATTTGCATCATTATAGTGAAAAACTGCGGCGCGATTTGACATGCTAAAAACAATTGTTTAGTCTTGTGAACTATTGTTTAGATTGGCGTTTACAGGAGGATGCAGCCGTGACCGATATTTCCAGGAAAGAGCAGCTCTACCAGCTGATACAGGCGAATCCTTTTATCTCGCAGCAAGAGTTGGCGACGCAGTTGCAATTGTCGCGTTCGGCGGTAGCCGGCCACATCGCCGGCCTGACCCGTGAACGCCGGATACTGGGGCGCGCCTACGTGCTGCCGGCGACGCGTCCCATCGTCTGCATAGGCGGGGCCAATATGGACCGCAAGATACGCACCCTGGCGGCCCTGCAGATGGGCACCTCCAATCCTGTCTCGCAGCATGAGAGCCTGGGCGGCGTGGCCCGCAATATTGCCGAGAACCTGGCGCGCCTGGGCGGTCCGGTCAGCCTGCTGAGTGCTCTGGGCGACGACGCCGCCGCCCAGGCCATGCTGGCGCAGGCGGACGCGGTGGGAATAGACATGCGCGGCAGCCTGCAGCTGGCATCCACCTCCAGCGGCAGCTATACCGCAGTGCTGGACGATAGCGGTGAAATGCTGCTGGCCCTGTCGCATATGCAGTTATGCGACCAGCTGACGCCGGAATTCCTGGCGTCGCGCCAGCCGCAACGGGCGGCGGCGGCGATGACGGTCGCCGACCTGAATTTGCCGGAAGACAGTATCCGCTGCCTGCTGCAGGATGCGCTGCGCGACGCCGTGCCACTGGTGCTGGTGGCGGTATCGCAGCCCAAGATGGCGCGCCTGCCGGCCGACTTGCGCGGCTTGCGCCTGCTGATCCTGAACCAGGGTGAATTGGAAAGCCGCATAGGCAGCGCGCTGAATAATGAGCAGCAAATTGCCCAAGCCTGCCGTGCAGTGCAGCAACAGGGCGCCGAGGATGTGGTGGTCACCTTTGGCGGCGGTGGCGTGTTGTATACCTCGGGCGCGGCCAGCCACGGATTGGCCGCGCCGCAGGTCGAGGTGTGCGATGTTACCGGCGCCGGAGATGCCTTTGCCGCCGCGGTATGCTGGTCGCTGAACAAGGCGCCCGAGGACCTGGCGCTGGCTTGCCGGCGCGGCTTGGCGCTGGCGGCGTTGACGGTGCAAAGCAAGGCCACCGTGTGCACCGAGCTGACGCCGGCCAGCCTGGACTTGCTGCCGGCCTGAAACGGAGCCCCATTTAATTTGTCAGTAAAGGAGTTGAAAATGCAAGACTACCTGGTGTATTCGGAAGAAGTAGCGCAGGCGCGTGCCGCCGGCAAGCCCGTGGTGGCGCTGGAGTCCACCATCATTGCACACGGCATGCCGTATCCGCAGAATGTGCAGACCGCGCGCGAAGTCGAGCAAATCATCCGCGACGCCGGCGCCGTGCCGGCCACCATTGCCATCATAGGCGGCAAGATCCGCGTCGGCCTGTCGGCGCAAGAGCTGGAGCAGCTGGGCACCACGCCGGATGTGATGAAAGTCAGCCGGCGCGACCTGCCGTATGTGCTGGCGACCGCGCAAATTGGCGCGACCACGGTGGCGGCGACCATGATCTGCGCCGAACTGGCCGGGATACAGGTATTTGTCACCGGCGGCATAGGCGGCGTGCATCGCGGCGCGGAAACCAGTTTCGATATCTCGGCTGATTTGCAGGAGCTGGCGCAAACCTCGGTGGCGGTGGTATGCGCCGGCGCCAAGTCTATCCTGGACCTGGGTCTGACCCTGGAATACCTGGAGACGCATGGGGTGCCGGTGGTCAGCGTGGGGCAACGGGAGTTCCCGGCCTTCTTCACGCGCGGCAGCGGCTTTAACGCCGACTTCCAGCTGGACAGCGCGCGGCAGCAGGCAGGCTTCATCCGCACCAAATGGCAATTGGGCTTGAAAGGCGGGATCCTTATCGCCAATCCGGTGCCGGCGGCGGAGGCGATGCCCAAGGAAGAAATAGATGCGATCACGCAGCAGGCCTTGCAGGAAGCGGCGCAGCGGGGTGTGGCCGGCAAGGCGGTCACTCCTTTCCTGCTGGACCGCATCAAGCAGCTGACCGGCGGCCGCAGCCTGGCGACCAATATCGCGCTGGTGAAAAATAATGCCAGGGTGGGGGCGGAATTGGCGATTGCCTTACTGGATAGTACCAGCTGAAAAGGCAGAGCTTAGGGGTAGAACAGCCACACATGGTAGCCGGCAGCCTTGAGGGTTTCCAGCTCGAAGTATAGCTTCACCGGCTGTTCCGATGCGCCGGGGAAGCCCTTGACCAGGTCGGCCTTGTTGGCCAGGTATTCGGCGGGGGTGAACACCCTGCGCAGTACCGGCTGGTCCTTGTCATTATCCAGGGTCAGCTCCAGCATGGGCCAGGCCTGCACCGTGCTGCCCTTGTTGCGCAGCAGCAGGGTCAGCGAAAACACATTCTTGTTCGGCGCCAGGGCCTGCAATTCATTCGATTCGATGGAGACCGAGTCTATCTGGGTCAGCAGGCTGATCTGGCAATTCAGCAGCTTGCACGCGTCCGCCAGCGCCGGTTTGGCTTGCGGGAACCACGCGGCCAGCTGGTTGCGCATGGTGTAGGCCGCCTGCGCCAGTAAAGTCAGGAACAATACTACGGACAATATCGCCATCGTGATGCGTAGCGTCTTGCTGCGCGCCAGCTTGCGCTCCGCCTGCACCACAAAATCCGGGGCTTCCGATTCGGAGATGCTGGAAATCTGCTCTTCTATCAGTTCCGGATGGATGGATACTGCCTCGAGCAGCTGCTCGGTATCCAGCGCTTCGGCTTCCAGGACTTCATCGACGTGGTCGTTGTCGGCCAGCGCCGTGGCAAGCAGCGGCTCTTCATCCGCCGCCGGCGCCGGCTCGTCCTCGGGCTCAATCCCAGCTTCCATCTCGGCTTCGGCCTCAGCTTCGATCTCAGCTTCCGGCTCGGGCTCGGTTAGTGATACGGTTCCATTGTCCTGCGCAGCATCGGCATGCAGCTCGGACTCAAATACGGCTTCGAACTCGGACAGGAATTCCGGCGCAAATTCCGGCTCAAAGCCGGGCACGGAATCCGGCTCCGCTGCGGAGGCCGGTGCTGGTGCCGACTCTAGCAGCGATTCGTGTGCCAGCTTGGCCTCGGCCGCAGGCAGGAATACCTTGGTGTCCATCGCCAGCAGCGCTTCTTGCGCTTGCTTTTTGCTATCGACGGCACTACTTTCGTCGGAAACGGACCAGTCGGCGTCGGCTTGCGCCAGCAGCGCCAGGCGCTGCTGTTGCTCGGTGTCTGCTGTGGTCGTGTTACCGCTAGGCTCGCGGAGCTCGGGTGCATGGAATCCAGGCTCGCGCCTGTCGTCGCCAGCGTGGTGCACTGGCTCGTGGGCGGCGGCGGGGATAGCGTCGTTGATGCCCAGGTCGAAATCCAGGGCATAGTCAGGCGGGGTGGCGGGTGCCTGGGCCAGGTCTTCGGCAACAGCGGCGCTGGCCGCCGGCTCAAGCACGGCCGGCACCGATTCCTCGATGTGCTCAATGTGTTTGGTGTGCTCGCCAGCAGCGGGCTGAGCCGGGATGGCAGCCGGCGGAGCATCGGGCGCCACCAGGTGTTCTATGCCGTTGAAAATTTGCTGGCAAGAGCCGCAACGGACTATGCCCGCATGCAGCTTTAACTGGTCATTGGCGACCCGGAAGGTCGTATGACAGTGGGGACATTGGGTGGCAAGGGCCATCGCTGTCGTCTAGGCTCCGATTATCAGGCGGCCAGTTTGCCGGATAGCGCAACCCAGCCTTCGTGCTCGGCCCACACCGACAACTGGATATACGGGGCGTAAGCTGCCGCCACTTCTTCCGCTTGCCTGGACAAGACGCCAGACAAGATCAGTGAGCCGCCGGTGGCAACCCGGCCGGACAGCATGGGCGCCATCAGCTTCAGCGGGCTGGACAGGATGTTGGCTACCACCACGTCAAATTTGTGGCTGGCAGGGTGGCTCTCCGCAAAGTCTTCCGGCAGCGCATAGTGGATGTCGCAGTGATTGCGCTCCGCGTTATAGCGCGCCGACTCTATCGCCTGCGGATCGATGTCGACGCCGACCACGGCCTGTGCGCCGAGCTTTTGGGCCACCATGGCCAGGATGCCCGAGCCGCAACCGTAATCGAGTACCGACAAGCCTTGTGGCGCATGGGCTTCCAGCCATTCCATGCACAGGCGCGTGGTAGGGTGGCTGCCGGTGCCGAAGGCCAGGCCGGGATCGAGTTCCAGGATCAGCGCGTCCGGATCGGGCGCATCGTGCCAGCTCGGCACGACCCAGATATTCTTGCCTATATGGATGGGTTCAAACTGGGATTGGGTCAGGCGGACCCAATCCTGCTCTTCTACCGCACGGGTCGTATAGGCCGGGACCTTGCTCAATGAAATTGCGGCGGCAGCCTCAGCCACGATAGCAGCGTGATCGCTATCGACATCGGCCAGGGCGACCACGCGGCTGCGGTCCCACGCGGCTTCCTCCGGCTCCATGCCGGGTTCGCCGAACAGGGGATTTTCCGCTTCCGTGCCCTCGTCGGCATCTTCCACCGATACCGACAAGGCGCCCGCTTCCATCAATGCATCGGACAGCGGTTCTGCGTGCTCGCGTGCAACTTCAATGACAATTTCTATCCAGCCCATCTTCTACCTTCTTTATGGTTACTTCTTGCCAGCTTTGCCGTCTTTCGGCAGGTCCGGCTTGTCCGCCAGCTTTTGTTCCAGATAATGGATATTGGTGCCGCCTTCGATAAAGCGGGCATCTATCATCAGTTCACGATGCAAGGGGATATTGGTCTGTATGCCTTCCACCACCATTTCGGACAGCGCGATCTGCATGCGCTTGATCGCTTGCTCGCGGGTGGCGCCGTAAGAAATCACCTTGCCTATCATGGAGTCATAATTGGGCGGTACGAAATAGCCCGCATAAGCATGCGAATCCACGCGTATGCCCGGACCACCCGGCGCATGCCAGGAGACGATACGGCCTGGCGAAGGCGTGAACTTGAACGGGTCTTCGGCATTGATGCGGCACTCTATCGAGTGGCCTTTCAATTCTATGTCTGCCTGGCGGTAGCGCAGTTTTTCGCCGAACGCGATGCGGATCTGTTCCTGCACGATGTCGACGCCGGTAATCATTTCCGTGACCGGATGCTCAACCTGCACGCGGGTGTTCATTTCTATGAAATAGAACTCTTCGTTTTCATACAGGAATTCAAAGGTGCCTGCGCCGCGGTAGCCGAGCTTGCGGCAGGCTTCCGCACAGCGGTTGCCGATTTTTTCTATGATCTTGCGCGGGATGCCGGGAGCCGGAGCTTCTTCTATCACCTTCTGGTGGCGGCGCTGCATGGAGCAATCGCGTTCGCCGAGCCAGATGGCGTTTTTATGTTCGTCGGCCAGGATCTGGATTTCCACGTGACGCGGATTTTCCAGGAATTTCTCCATATACACTTCCGGATTGCCGAACGCGGCCCCGGCTTCCGCCTTGGTCATCGTTACGGCATTCAGCAGCGCAGCTTCGGTATGCACGACGCGCATGCCGCGTCCGCCGCCGCCGCCAGCCGCCTTGATGATGACCGGATAGCCAACCTTGCGCGCAATCTGCACGATGGCTTTAGGATCATCCGGCAACGCACCTTCGGAACCCGGTACGCAAGGCACGCCAGCCTTGATCATCGCATGCTTGGCCGACACCTTGTCGCCCATCATGCGTATGGATTCTGCGCGAGGGCCGATAAATACAAAGCCGGATTGCTCCACGCGCTCTGCAAAATCGGCATTTTCGGACAGGAAACCGTAGCCCGGGTGGATCGCCTGCGCATCGGTCACTTCCGCTGCGCTGATGATGGCCGGCATGTTCAGGTAACTCAATGCGGAAGGGGCGGGACCTATGCAGACGGATTCGTCTGCCAGCTTGACGTACTTGGCTTCGCGATCAGCTTCAGAGTGAACGACCACGGTTTTAATGCCCATCTCGCGGCATGCGCGCTGGATGCGGAGCGCAATTTCACCACGGTTGGCGATAAGAATTTTTTCAAACATAGTATTAATCTGTAGTGATTGCAGCGCTTGATTGCGGTGCAGTGATAATGCTGCTGAACAACGCCATACCTAAAAGCAGACCGCGGATCGCGGCTGCCGGCGTTTAGCCAATCACAAACAAAGCTTGACCATATTCGACCGGTTGGCCATTTTCTACCAGGATTTGCTTTACCACGCCGGTAGCGTCGCTTTCGATTTCGTTCAACAGCTTCATCGCTTCGATGATGCACAGCGTGTCGCCGGATTTGACGCTGGCGCCAATCTCAACGAAAGCCGGAGCGCCGGGAGCGGAAGAGCGATAGAAAGTACCGACCATAGGCGACTTGACGATATGGCCTTCCGGAACGGCAGCGACCGGCGCTGCGACAGCTACAGGGGCGGCAGCAGCGGCAGGCATAGCCTGCTGCATGGCTTGCGGTTGCATCATCACGACCTGGTTTTGGGGTATTGCAGAGGTCTTGACAATGCGAACCTTGCCTTCGCCTTCGGTGACTTCGAGTTCCGCAATATCAGACTCGGCAACGAGGTCGATCAAGGTTTTTAGTTTTCTTAAATCCATGTGGAATTCCCCTGGGAATAATGGTTTTTAAATTATTGGATACACAATCGACAATTGGCAAATCGCGGCAATTGGAATCGTAGGGCGCGATTATAAGCCAATATCAGCTAATTGCGTGAAGATGGACGAATTTAAAGACTTTTTAATGCAAAGTCAATTGCCAGTCGGTAGCCGTCGGTGCCCAGGCCGCAAATAACTCCCGTGGCGATCGCAGACAGGTAAGAGTGGTGGCGGAAGGCCTCTCTCTGGTGCACATTGGAAATATGCACCTCTATAAACGGGATGGCCACACCGGCAAGTGCATCTCTCAATGCGACGCTGGTATGGGTCAAGCCACCCGGATTGATCACGATGGCATCCACCTTTTCGTCACGTGCGGCATGGATACGGTCTATCAGCAAGCCTTCATGATTACTCTGGAAAGTTTGCAGCCGGGCATGGGCAGCTTCTACCTGTTGCCGTGCTGCATACTCCACATCTGCCAACGTGATGTGACCATACACCGCAGGCTCTCTGGTGCCGAGCAGGTTCAGGTTAGGTCCGTTAAGCAGCAGGATGTTACTTGCCATAATACCAATTCGTTTGACGACGATAGGCGCATTTTGCCGCCAATTACCCCCGATTGGCAAGGAAAACTAGATTAATTACATAGTCAGTTTTGTTATATCGGCACGTAGTTCATCAATTTTCAGTCGGCCTAAATAGCTTTTTGCCAAGCTTCCATCCGGTGCGATCAGCACGGTAAACGGCAGGCCGCCGGCCTGGTTACCGAGCAGGCGCGACAGTTCGGTGCCTTCCATGCCGGCCGCAAACAGCGGATAGGTAATCTTGTATTTATTGGCAAATTCAGCAATATTGCTCGGGCTGTCTATCCCCAGGCCGAGCAGCTGGATATTTTTTGCCGCCAGCTCGTCTTGTAGCGCTGACAACTCCGGCATTTCCTGTACGCAGGGCGCGCACCAGGTTGCCCAGAAGTTCACCACCAGGAATTTTCCTTGCCATTGCGATATTTTTTGTTGCTGGCCTTTGCTGTCGGCCAGCGTCATTGCCATCAATTGCTGGATCGCCGGCGATTGCGGTTTGGCCGGGCTGGTGTGCTGGTTGCCGAAATACACGCCGGTGCCGGCAAAAATAACCGCGACCACGACGGCGATGGTGATAAAACTCTTTTTCATACTATTGTGCTTTCTTCTATTAAGCTGCGTACTGCGGCGATATTGGCGCGTTCGCCACGGCCGCCTGCCCGCAGATCATCCAGGTTATGCAGTGCCAGGTGCACCCCTTCCTGCTGGTGCAGGAAACTGAGGATTTCTATGGCTTCATTGCGATTGCTGACCGTTTCCGATACCTCAAACCGCACATCCTTGTTCAGCAGGAAGATGGCGATATCCTTGGTATTATCGGCAAACAGCTGCAGATGGATGTCAGAATGCTGGCCGGCGGTGCCGTTCAGCACGGCGCCGGTCAAGTAAGGGTTGAATTTTTCCAGTTCCAGCATCAGGCCCAGCGCAATTTGCCTTAATAGCAGCAGGCGCTGAGGCTGGGTGTCGCTGAAAAATAGCGCATTGTATTCCCTGACTTCCTGCTCTATCTGGTTATTGTCGGGCAATACGTCGCCTTTAGGCTTCTTGTTGCCCAGGATTTGCTTGGCGGCCTTGCGTTTGGCGGAACTATAGTCGGCGCCATCCTCGGCTATCATGCGGGCGGCCAGCATGGCGATCTCGCTACGCAACGATTCGGCGTCACTAGGATAATTAAGCATCACTTCGGCAATTTAAGGTTATGGGTAGGATGATAGCCCAGACTTCTAAAGTCTGCCTCTGCTTATCCCGGTCAGGTAGAATTGCGGGATTCTGGAATTTGGCGCATCGTTGTGAAGCTCATTCCAATGCAGGCGCCAGGCAGTAGATTCGTTAAAGATTTCCTTATCAATTAAATATGCATATTCACATACTAGGTATTTGCGGCACTTTCATGGGCGGTCTGGCGGTACTGGCAAAGGAAGCCGGGCATAAGGTAACCGGCTGCGACTCCAATGTTTACCCGCCGATGAGCACACAATTGCAGGCGCAGGGCATACAGTTGACCGAGGGCTATGGTCCCGAGCAAATTCAGCTGCAGCCGGACCTGTTTGTGATCGGCAACGTGATTTCGCGCGGCAATCCGCTGATGGAAGAGATATTGAACCGCGGCCTGCCCTATATTTCCGGCCCGCAGTGGATGGGCGACCATATATTAAGAGATCGTTGGGTGCTGGCGGTCGCCGGCACGCATGGCAAGACCACCACATCGGCCATGCTGGCCTGGATACTGGAGGCGGCGGGCTATGCCCCCGGCTTCCTGATCGGCGGCGTGCCGCTGAATTTCGGCATTTCCGCGCGCCTGAGCGGCGCCGGGCAGGAATCCGATTTCTTTGTGATCGAGGCGGATGAATACGATACCGCCTTCTTCGACAAGCGCAGCAAGTTCGTGCATTACCACTCCAAGACCACGGTACTGAATAACCTGGAATTCGATCACGCCGATATTTTTGCCGACGTGGCCGCGATAGAGACCCAATTCCACCATTTGGTCAGGACGGTGCCTGGAGTAGGGCGGCTCATCGTCAATGCGCAAGAGCCTTCGCTGCAAAACGTGCTGAAGCGCGGTTGTTGGAGCGAAAAAGAATTCTTCGGCGGCGATGTGGGGCAGGGCTGGAGCCTGAAGCTGCAGGAGGGCGAGGATTTCGACGTGTATTTCGACAGCGCCCTGCAGGGCACGGTGCGCTGGCAGCTGAACGGTGCGCATAACCGCCTGAATGCGCTGGCGGCGATTGCCGCGGCCCGGCACGTGGGCGTCGCGCCGGCACTGGCCATCGAAGCGCTGGCGCAGTTTGTCAACGTCAAGCGCCGCATGGAGGTGCGCGGCGTGGTCAATGGCATCACGGTGCTCGACGATTTTGCCCACCACCCTACTGCGGTGGCGACCACGGTCGAGGGTTTGCGCCACAAGGTCGGTCGTGCGCGCATACTGGCCGTGCTGGAGCCGCGTTCCAATACGATGAAGCTGGGCACGATGAAGCAGGCGCTGCCGGGCAGCCTGGCGCAGGCGGACCTGGTGTTCGGCTACGGCGCCAGCGCCGGCAAGGATGCGCTGGGCTGGGACCTGGGCGAAGCGCTGGCCCCGCTGGGCAGCAAGGCCAGCGCCTACAGCGACCTGGCCAGCCTGGTGCAGGCTATCGTCAAGGTGGCGCAGCCGGGCGACCAGGTGCTGGTGATGAGTAATGGCGGTTTTGGCGGCGTGCACCAAAAATTGCTGGATGCACTGGCGGCACTGAAATGATTTTGTACCTGCACGGCTTCAGGTCTTCGCCGCACTCCTTCAAGGCCCGCCTGATAGAGCAGCATATGCGGGACAGCGGCCGCAGCGGCGAATACCTGTGTCCGCAGTTACCGGCCTCGCCTTTATTGGCGATACAGCAGGCGCAGCAGCTGATCCGCCAGCATGGCGGCGAGCAAGTGACCCTGATAGGTTCGTCGCTGGGCGGCTATTATGCGACCTGGCTGGCAGAACAGCATGGCTGCAAGGCGGCGCTGCTGAACCCGGCCGTCAAGCCGCCGCGCGAGCTGCAGCAATATGTGGGTGTGACTACCGCCTACCATAGCGATGAAGTGTTTGAATTCAAGCAGGAATACGTGGCCGAACTGCGGGCCTACGCGGTAGATGCGATCACGCGGCCGGAGCGCTATTTCCTGCTGGCGGCCACCGGCGATGAAGTCCTGGATTGGCGCGAAATGAGCGCGCATTATCCGGCGGTGCGGCAGCATGTGATAGATGGCAGCGACCATGGAATTTCAGATTTTGCGCTATACCTGGACCAGGTGATGGCTTTTTGTGATGACAGGTAAAGTATTGCAGCACCGGACAAGTTTGGCCCGCTGGTTTTGGGATGTGAATGCAGTGCAGGCACCGGCTCCCATGGCCGGCTGGCTGACCGACAGGGCCTCGCTGACTGCCAAGCTGGTGGTGCGCAGCGAGCAGTTCAGGGTACAGCGCCTGAGCCAGCGTCAGTCGCTGTGCCTGGCCGATGAGTATGCTGTCATCGGTTTGGCCAGGCGCCAGCGGGTGCACGAAAGACAGGTGCTGCTGCGCTGCGATGGCCGGCCCATGGTGTATGCGCATACGGTGCTGCCGCTGACGGCGACCGCCTCCGAATGGCCCTTGTTTCACAGCCTGGGAGAAAAGTCGCTGGGCACGACCTTGTTCAATGATCCGCTGGTGCAGCGCGGGACTTTGGCCTATGCCAGGCTGCGCGGCAACCATCCGCTGATACGCAGGATGCAGGCCTTGGCCCTGCCCCTGCAAGACCAGCAGGCATGGTTTGCGCGGCGTTCGGTATTCAGGCGCAAAGGGGGCTGCCTGCTGGTCACGGAAGTATTTTTGCCGCAGATAGCGGAACTGGCGCAGCAACTGGCGGCCCTGCCGGCTGCCGCGCCGCGATAGGAAATGAGGGTTTTTGGAGCTACTCCAAAAAATTGAGACGATACGGAGCTGTTGTTATTGGTGGGAGCGTTTGGGTTTGCCTGGAGTTGCCTCGGTTTGCGTACTTGTGTATTAGCGCATCCGGTCACGCCCGGCTTCACCCGGCCAATAGAAGATAGCCGGTCATGTTTGTATAGAAAAGAAGTGTTGAATGAATTTATTTTTTGAAGAATCAGGCGATTTCAAGGCGGGATCGGTATTGTCGCAAGCGGGCGAAGCCTACCAGGTAGAGCTGGCCAGCGGCAAGCGCAGCAAGGTCAAGGCCAAGGACGTACTGCTGCAGTTTACCTCGCCCGACCCGGTCAGCCTGATGGCGCAGGCCAAACTGGCCGCCGCCGACATCGACCTGGAATTCTTGTGGGAAGTTGCCGGCCAGGAGGAATTTGGCTTTGCCGAGCTGGGAGCCGAATATTTCGGCCATGCGCCGAAACCGGAGGAAGCGGCCGGCCTGATCCTGGCGCTGCATACTTCGCCTATCTATTTCTATAAAAAAGGCCGCGGCCGTTACAAGGCTGCACCGGAAGCGTCATTGAAAGCCGCGCTGGCCGGCATAGAAAAGAAAAAGCAGCAAGCCATCGTGCAGGCTGCCTACGTGGAAGAATTGAAGCAGCAGCGCCTGCCGGCGGCGCTGAAGCCGCTGGTCCTGCAATTGCTGTTCAAGCCGGACAAGAACAGCATCGAGTACAAGGCGCTGGCCGAGGCTTGCGATGCCTTGCAGACCACGCCGCCGCGGCTAATGCTGGGCAATGGCGGACTGGCCTCGGCCAAGGATTACCACTTGTCCAAATTCCTGTTCGACAGCTTCCCCAAAGGCACGGCGTTTCCTGCCGCGCCTATCCCGGCCTTGCCGGACAATTTGCCGATTGCCGACGTGCAGGCGTTTTCCATCGACGACGTCACCACCACCGAGATCGACGATGCGTTTTCGATAGTCCGCCTGGCGGACGGCCAGATACGGGTGGGCATCCATATCGCTGCGCCAGCCCTGGGCATCAAGCGCGACGACGCGCTGGACCATATCGCCCGGGCCCGCATGTCTACCGTGTATATGCCGGGCGACAAGATCACCATGCTGCCGGACGACCTGGTGGAAGCCTATACCTTGGGCGCCGGCCAGACCCGGCCGGCCCTGTCGCTGTATGTGACCCTGGAGACGCAGGACTGGTCGGTATTGTCCACCGAGACCAAGGTCGAGGCGATACCGATGGCGTCCAATCTGCGGCATAACGACCTGGACGCGCTGGTGACTGAAGACAACCTGGCGAACGACGCCGGCGAGTATCCGCACAAGGCCGATATCGCGGTGCTGTGGCAATGGGCGCAGGTCCTGGAAAAGGGCCGCATGGCGAAGCGCGAGGGCTTCGGCCTGAAACCCGAGCAAACCAATCGCGTCGATTTCAATTTCTATGTGGAAGACGATGTGGTCTCCATCGTGCGCCGCAAGCGCGGTGCGCCGCTGGACAAGATCGTCGCCGAACTGATGATCTTTGCCAATAGCAGCTGGGGCAAGCTGATGCACGAGCACGGCATCCCCGGCATCTATCGCAGCCAGGGCGGCGGCAGCGGCGGCTGGGCCGCCAAGATGCAGGTCAGGATGGTGACGCACGCCGCTCCGCACCAGGGCCTGGGCGTGGACCAGTATGCGTGGAGCACTTCGCCTTTGCGCCGGTATACCGACCTGGTCAACCAGTGGCAGATCATCGCCTGCGTCGAGCATGGAGTGACCGCGCCCCTGGTCGCTACCTTCAAGCCCAAGGATGCCGACCTGTTTGCGATCGTTTCCGGTTTTGACGCCGCCTACTCGGCCTACGGCGATTTCCAGAGCAATATGGAACGCTACTGGTGCCTGCGCTGGCTGGCGCAGGAAAATGCGCGCCAGGTCGACGCTGTGGTATTAAAAGACGAAGTCTTGCGTTTGGTGGACATTCCATTGATCATACGCCTGCCCGGCATGCCGCAGATGGCGCGCGGCGCCCAGGTCAAGCTGGATCTGCTGCGCTGGGACGAACTGGACCTGAGTGTGGAGGCGCGGCTGCTGGAGATGCTGAGTACGGTGGCTGACGAGGAATTGGGCGACGTTGAAGAGGATGAGACTATCCTGGACGACGCCGAACCTGCCGACGCCGTCGGGCAAGTGGCCGAGGACGCTTCTGCGGATGTCGCGGAAGAGAGCGGCGGCGACATCGACGCAACCACGGACGCATCAATGGGTGCAACCACGGACGTATCAACGGACGCCCCCATAGCAGAATAATTGTCGCTGTAGAAAACATCACCCTATTGCCTATTTGTGGACGCCATATTTAAAAACCTGATCCTGACGAGCGCCATCGTGATTTCGCTGGTATTTCATGGCGTGGCCCTGCTCTTGCACTTTAGCCTGCCGGCGCCGGAAAAATTGCAGCCGGACGACCCCGGCCTGGAGATCATCCTGGTCAACGCCAAGCACGACAGCAAGCCGCTGAAGGCACAGGCATTGGCGCAGGCCAACCTGGACGGCGGCGGCGCCAATGACGCGGGACGCTCCAAGTCGCCCTTGCCGGACATGAAAAATATCCAGAACGGGGACACGCTGCTGGTCACCAAGAAGCGCATAGAAGAGCTGGAAGAGCGCCAGCAAAAACTGCTGGACCAGGCCGTCCACAAGTCGGTGCTGAAATCGCCGCAACTGAGCGACAAGCAAAAAACCGAGGAAAACAAGCCGGAACCTGCCGCCCGCGACCTGGTGGAGAGCAGCAAGGCCCTGGCCAGGCGCGTCGCCGAAATTTCCGAGACCATAGAAGACCAGAACAAGCGGCCGCGCAAGACCTATCTGGGGCCGAGCACGCAAGGCGTGGGCTATGCCATCTATTACAAGGAAATGCAAAAAAGGATAGAGAATATAGGCACGCTGAATTTTCCTGTGCATAACGGCAAGAAGCTGTACGGTGAACTGATCGTATACATACCGATATCGCGCGACGGGCAAATCTATAAGAGGGAGGGCGGGCCCAGCATCGCGAAATCCTCGGGCAATGCCGCGCTGGATGCCGCCACCTTGCGCATCATCGAACGCTCCGCCCCTTTCGGCGTATTTCCGCGCGACTTGGTGGCGGACGACAAGGACCATGTCTGGATATTCTCTACCAAGTTCAAATTTACCCGAGAACAATTACTGGAGACCGAGGTAAGGGGGGGCGACAATTGAGCACGCCGGAAAATCTGCAAGATCCGCGATCTGCCTCCAGACCCGACCGCTATGTGGTGATAGGCAACCCTATTGCCCATAGTAAATCGCCTTTCATCCACGGCAGCTTTGCCAGTCAGACCGCCCAGAATATGGACTACCGGCATTTGCTGGCGCCGCCGGACGGTTTCTTTGATGCCGTACAACAGTTCCGCCAGGGCGGCGGCAAGGGCGCCAATGTGACGGTGCCGTTCAAGCTGGAAGCCTTTGCGCTGGCGACCGAGCTGACGCCGCGCGCGCAGGCCGCCGGCGCCGTCAACACGCTGAAGTTCGAAGGCAGCCGCATCTTGGGCGATAACACCGACGGCATAGGCCTGGTGGCCGACATACGCCGCAATGCCGGCCTCGCCCTGGCCGGCAAACGGGTATTGCTGCTGGGCGCGGGCGGCGCGGCGCGCGGGGTATTGCTGCCTATCCTGGCGGAATTGCCGGCGCAATTGGTGATCGCCAACCGCACCTCGTCCAGGGCGCAAGAGCTGGCGGGGCGGGCCGGCCAGCAGGCTGGCGTGCTGGCGTCTGATTTCGGCTCGCTGGCCGGCCAGTTTGACGTGGTCATCAATGCGACCTCGGCCAGCATCCATGACGAGGTGCCGGCCATCTCAGGCGCGCTATTCGCCGCGGACTGCCTGGCCTACGACATGATGTATGGCGCGCAGCCTACCTCCTTCCTGCGCTTTGCGCTCCAGCATGGCGCGACTGCCAGGGATGGCCTGGGCATGCTGGTGGAGCAGGCTGCCGAGGCGTTTCATCTGTGGCGCGGTGTGCGCCCCGACACGCAGGCCGTGCTGGCCGACTTGCGCCGCGCGATGGGGCCGCAATGAAAACCCTGCGCCGTCTCTTGTTCTGGCTGGTATTCACGCCGTTGCTGATTTTCATCCTGGTGCAGGCCTTCTTCTTGGCGCAGATAGGCTGGTGGATCAACCACAATCCCTCGTCGACCAGTTTCATGCGGCACCAGCTGGAGGTCTTGCAAGAGAAGAACCCGAATGCCAAACTGCAGCATAAATGGGTGCCCTACAATCGCATTTCCAACCACCTGAAGCGTGCAGTCATCGCTTCCGAGGACGATACTTTTTCCGAGCACGACGGTGTGGATTGGGAAGCGATGCAGAAGGCCTATCAAAAAAATCAAAAGAAGGGCAAGGTCGTTTCCGGCGGCTCCACGATTACCCAGCAACTGGCCAAAAACCTGTTCCTGTCCGGCGAGCGCAGCTATTTGCGCAAGGGCGAGGAACTGATCATCACCTATATGCTGGAAATGTGCATGGATAAGGAGAGGATACTGGAGATCTATTTGAACGTGGTCGAATGGGGAGTCGGCATTTTCGGCGCGGAAGCGGCGGCACAGCACTATTACGGCGTCAGCGCCGCGGCCCTGGGCCCGGCGCAGGCGGCAAAATTGGCCGTGATGCTGCCCAAGCCCAGGTTCTTCGATAAAAACACCGGCTCTGCGTACCTGCAAAGACGGACTGACATCATTTTGAGGCGCATGAATGGCGCGGAGTTACCTTGAATAAAACTAATCCTCACAAGCGGCAAGCCGGTGCCGTCAGCCTGCTGTTCACGGCCGTCTTCATGATGCTGGTCACCTTGCTGGCGTTGTCCTTCCTGTACTCGGTGCGTTATGGGCACTGGCCGATGCAGGATATCTGGGCCAGCTGGAGCAAGTCCGGCAAGATCGATCAGATCCAGCAGGAAATCAAGGGCGTCGCCGGGCAGGCCATGCCGTCCGCCGGCCCGCAGCCGGGCAGCGAGGTAAGGCGCTGCGTAGTGGCCGGCAAGGTGACTTATTCCAATGTCGAGTGCAACGAACCGAATAGCGGCAGCCGTACGGTCAAGCTGCATGACAGCCGGGGCATAGAGGCGCCCAAGGTGCCGGCGCCGGCCGAGCAGCAAGCCGAGGGCGAGGGTGAGGGTGACCTGAGGGCCAAGATGGTGGAAAAAGCCATTTCCAAGAGCAAATAAAACAGGTAGACGAGAGTACATGATTAACGTATTTGTCTTGCAAAACGGGCGCCTGAGCCAAATCAATATCGAGAACCGTGCCGACCTCGAAAATACTGCTCCCGTCTGGGTGGACCTGACCGATCCCAATGAAGATGAAAGGGATTGGGTGCGCAGCATCTACGGCGTTACCCTGCCCGGCGAAGACGAGGTCAAGGATATTGAAGCCTCCGCCCGCTACTATGAAGCGGACAATGGCGACCTGCACCTGCGTACCGATTTCCTGATCGATGACGACGATGAGCCGGCCAGGATAGTGACGGTCGCCTTCATCCTGGCGCGCGACATCCTGTTCTCGGTGCATACGCTGGACCTGCCGGTATTCAGGCTGGTACGCATGCGCGCCCGCTCCCGCCCCGGCTCTATCGCCGACTACAAGGACGTGCTGCTGGACCTGTATGCCACCGACGCCGAATATTCCGCCGATGCGCTGGAGGGTGTCTACCAGAACCTAGAAGACGTCAGCCGCAGCGTGCTGAAAAAAGATTTCTCGGACCAGGACGCTGCCGCCGCGCTGAACTCGATCGCGCAAGAAGAGGATTTGAACGGTCGCATACGCCGCAATATGATGGACACCCGGCGCGCCGTCAGCTTCCTGATGCGCGGCCGCCTGCTGAATGCAGAGCAGTTTGAAGAAGCCCGCCAGATCTTGCGCGACATAGAATCGCTGGACGGCCACACCTCCTTCCTGTTCGACAAGATCAACTTCCTGATGGACGCCACCGTCGGCTTCATCAACATCAACCAGAACAAGATCATCAAGATCTTCTCGGTGGCCTCGGTCGCCTTCCTGCCGCCCACCCTGATCGCCAGCATCTACGGCATGAATTTCAGGATCTTGCCGGAGTTGCAGTGGGATCTGGGGTATCCGTTTGCGCTGGTGCTGATGCTGGCGTCGGCGGTGACGCCGTTTTGGTATTTTAGGCGGAGAGGGTGGCTGAAGTAGGGGATGCCTTTGGCACGCTTCGCCGGCCAGTGTGGCGGCTTAGTGCTGCATAGTTTAGTTGTGTTTTGAGATTGCTGGCCGGGGGTAGCCCGGCGGCTACTTACTTTCTTTGCTTCGCTGTATAGAGTGGAGACATAGGTAACACCCGTATCGGGACATGGGT